>NZ_NGPY01000033.1:0-153915 GCF_002254085.1 Limosilactobacillus reuteri
GGAATGATAAAATAGTGGTGCCCATTAAGGTTCTTCTTTCTAATGGAATGTTGTGGTAACACCATTAAAGACCTTGATGGGTTTTTCTGTCCACTTAAATGTTCAACTTAAATTTTACAATCTGCCGTTCATATTTCTTTATTTGTTCTTCCCAGTTATTATGCGATAACATAAATTCACGTCCCCTCTTGTTAGGTAATTGACGAATAAATAATACAAATTAACAGTGCACCGTACAATACCCACATAACTTGTTTACATTTACTAATATATAGTTTCTAAGAAAAAAGGCAACCTATTTATTAAGAATTTAAAAAACGCGCTTTTGTTAATTCTGCTTATTTATCGATAAATCCTTGATATATCAACGTTTATCTTTTTGAAAAAAATCAGACTTTTTGTTAAACATTTTAAGAAGATATGAAGAAAATTTCATTCGATCACAAAGGTGAATTGTTCGTTTTTTATTTATCGCTAATAAAAATTATATTAATCACGTCGAGTCCATCATATCAAGCACGCTAAGAACTATTTTTAGAAATTTAGTCCCTTTTCTCTTTCAGCTTAGCCCTTATCCCCCTATCTCTCACTAATTATTTTATCGTTATATAAATAACAAAAGAAGTGCGGACACTCACCATTTTGATGAGCGTTCGCACTTCTTTAGTTCAGCGCTTTTAATTAAGTTATGTCTTTCAGGGGGAGAAATGATGTTATCTTAATTGTTTATCAGCTTTGCGTTTCTTATCGTGACCCGCGAAGCCAAAGAGACTTGCGAAAGCAGCAAGACTCAAGCCAGCTAATGCACTGAACTTAGAAGAATCATTACCAGTTTGTGGCAATGTCTTCGCTGGTTGCTGGCTAGTACTGTTAGTTGCACTATTTTGTGTTTGACCAGTTACGTTTTCGATTACTGAACCGTTATTAATTTCAGTACCGTTTTGATGATCAATTGAACCATTACCGGAGTTCGTGTTTCCGCCATTATCGGGGTTTATAGCATCTACATGAACATTAACAGTTACTTCATAGGTAGTTCCGTCTGGGAAGTGAACTTCAACTACACCAGTGTGATCACCAGGAGTAGAAACATCAGACTCTTGCTTCCAAGTGTAAGTTGTTCCATCTGGCATCTGATCTTTGTTCTTAATTGCATCTGCAGGGTTAGGGAGTTTACCTTGATCAGTTGTAATATTTTGTCCCTCAGGTGCGGGAACATTAACAGTTACTGTAACCGTATCTTCTGAACCGTCTGGATAACGAACAGTAATTGTTTCAGTATGTGAACCAGGCTTCTTGACATCTTGTGCTACTTGGTCTGGGTTTGTCCAAGTGTACTTGGTGCCATCGGGGAGATCAGCCTTGTTCTTAATACCGTCGGCTGGATCTGGAACCTTACCTTCCGGAGTAGTAATTGGTTGCGTTTCTGGTGTGTACTTGTCTGCATCGGTTGTTGGGTTGGTTACGTGGATGGTTACTG
The DNA here is from genome assembly GCF_002254085.1 of Limosilactobacillus reuteri. Lineage (GTDB taxonomy): Bacteria > Bacillota > Bacilli > Lactobacillales > Lactobacillaceae > Limosilactobacillus > Limosilactobacillus reuteri_K. The sequence continues at coordinate 1,481 of NZ_NGPY01000033.1, forward strand.
GTACTTCGTCCTTTGAGCCATCTGGGTAGCTTACAACAACAGTTGCTGGCTTGTCTCCGGCTGTCGTTACATCTGGGGTGTCCTTCCATGTGTACTTAGTGCCATCTGGTAAGTCACTCTTGTTCTTGATACCTTCTGCTGGATTTGGTACAACGCCGGTCTTGGTATTTACATCTTGACCTTCTGGTGTGTACTTGTCTGCATCAGTTGCTGGATTCGTAACGTGGATGGTTACTGGTACTTCGTCCTTTGAACCATCTGGGTAGCTTACAACAACAGTTGCTGGCTTGTCTCCTGCAGTAGTTACATCCGGCGTGTCTTTCCATGTGTACTTAGTGCCATCTGGTAAGTCACTCTTGTTCTTGATACCTTCTGCTGGATTTGGTACAACGCCAGTCTTGGTATTTACGTCTTGGCCTTCTGGAGTGTACTTGTCCGCATCAGTTGCTGGGTTGGTTACGTGGATGGTTACTGGTACTTCGTCCTTTGAGCCATCTGGGTAGCTTACAACAACAGTTGCTGGCTTGTCTCCTGCAGTAGTTACATCTGGAGTGTCCTTCCAAGTGTACTTAGTGCCATCTGGTAAGTCACTCTTGTTCTTGATGCCTTCTGCTGGATTTGGTACAACGCCAGTCTTGGTATTTACATCTTGACCTTCTGGTGTGTACTTGTCCGCATCAGTTGCTGGGTTGGTTACGTGGATGGTTACTGGTACTTCGTCCTTTGAGCCATCTGGGTAGCTTACAACAACAGTTGCTGGCTTGTCTCCTGCAGTAGTTACATCTGGAGTGTCCTTCCATGTGTACTTAGTGCCATCTGGTAAGTCACTCTTGTTCTTGATGCCTTCTGCTGGATTTGGTACAACGCCAGTCTTGGTATTTACATCTTGACCTTCTGGTGTGTACTTGTCCGCATCAGTTGCTGGGTTGGTTACGTGGATGGTTACTGGTACTTCGTCCTTTGAGCCATCTGGGTAGCTTACAACAACAGTTGCTGGCTTGTCTCCTGCAGTAGTTACATCTGGAGTGTCCTTCCATGTGTACTTAGTGCCATCTGGTAAGTCACTCTTGTTCTTGATACCTTCTGCTGGATTTGGTACAACGCCAGTCTTAGTGTTTACGTCTTGGCCTTCTGGTGTGTACTTGTCCGCATCAGTTGGGTTCTTAGTTACAGTTACGGTAACCGGAACTTCAACAGTTGAGCCACCTGGGTAAGTTACTACAACTACAGCTGGTTTATTACCTTCAGTAGTTACATCTGGAGTGTCTTTCCAGGTGTACTTAGTGCCATCTGGTAAATCACCCTTATTGGCAATTCCTTGTCCTGCATCTGGTACTTCGCCAACCTTAGTAGTTACATTTTGACCAGTTGGGGCTACTGGAGCATAGTTAATGTCAACAGTGACATTCTTAGTTTCAGCAGTAACTTCTTCAGCAGCTACTTTAGCTTGACTTGGAGTATATCCTTTAACTGTTGGTGCATTAAATTCTGCCCACGTACCATTTGCTTGGTTAAGGTCACCTGCCACATGCCATGCGTTCCAAGTAATCTTGCCAGTCACTGGATCAGTGTAACCGGCATTACCTTGAGCATCTTCACGAGTAAAGTGAACGGTTTGATCATGACTTACTGGATCTTGATCCGGTTCATGAACCACAATCGTACGAGTTACGTACTGGTTCATGTCATCGTTTACGCCTTCTTGACCTGGCTTGTATGGTACTGGAGTATCAGCTTGCTTTTGGTAACTTACGGTGACATTTGCACCATTTTGTGGTTCGCCATCTTTTTCTGTTACTGCAGCTGCTGGTACTTCGGTTGACTTTGTACCATCTACGTATGAATCATAACCTTTAATTTGTTCTACACTAGCTGAAGCAAATTCTGCTTTACCACTCTTAACGTGCCATGCGTTCCAAGTAATCTCGCCAGTCACTGGATCCTGGTAACCTGCGACGCCATTAACATCACGAGTGTAGTCTACGGTTTGCGTTACTGGGGCAATTGCTTCATGTCCTGCTGGTACTTCGTAGTTAATGGTACGAGTTACTGACATGTTCATATCCTTGTTTGAAGGATCATATGGTACTACCGTATCAGCTTGCTTTTGGTAACTTACTGTGACGTTTGCACCATTTTGTGGTACTCCATCTTTTTCTGTTACTGCAGCTGCTGAAACTTCAGTTGCCTTTGTACCATCTACGTATGAATCGTAACCCTTAATTTGTTCTACACTAGCTGAAGTAAATTCTGCTTTACCACTCTTAACGTGCCATGCGTTCCAAGTAATCTCGCCAGTTACTGGATCTTGGTAACCTGCGACACCGTTAACATCACGAGTGTATTCTACAGTTTGCGTTACTGGGGCAATTGCTTCATGCCCTGCTGGTACTTCGTAGTTAATGGTACGAGTTACTGACATGTTCATATCCTTGTTTGAAGGATCATACGGCACTGGAGTTGCAGCTTGTTTTACATAAGTAATGCTATCAGTAATATTGCTTGAATCCGGATTTACTGTTACTGCTGCTACTTCGGTTGCCTTAACACCATTTACATAGCTGTCATAGCCCTTTTGTTCTTTAATGTTGTAAACTGGGAAAGTTTCGCTGTTTGAGTTCCATGCGTTCCAAGTAATCTTCCCAGTTACTAAGTCCTTCACACCAGTACGTTCAAATTCAACTGAATCAGTTCTTACAACATGCATATCGGCATTAGTCTTACCAGCTGGTACTTCTTGAATGGTTTGGGTAATCTTCCGGTAAGTATCTTTGTTATTCTTGTCAACTGGAACAACTTCAGTTCCGTGTTCAACTTTGTAGTCTACAGGTTGTGGATCATTTGATCCGAACTTGTAAGATCCGATAACTTGTTGCTTTGGAACTAGTTTCCAGTTAGTTGGAACATGTCCAAGTACATCAACATTAACAGTTTCATTAGTCTTACCAGGAACATTGTAAGTACCTACCACAGTGCCATTACCGTCAACATAATTAATTACTAAAGTATGTTCGTTAGCAGTGTAAGTTACATTAACAGTTTCATTTGATGAATCTGGAGTAATTGGTGCTGAAGCTGGAACATATTGCTTACCATCAACAGTTTCAATAGTTGCACCAGTTGCAGTAGCAGTGTAGCCAGGTTTAGTTACTTCATATTGTGGGAAGTTCGTTACTGCTTGACCTTCACTATTCTTAGCAGCTGCCCAATCAGTGTAACTGATTTGTTGACCTGCTGGCTTAGAAAGATCAGTTATCTTAGCACGACTGTAAATTACGTGTTGAACAACTGGAGTACTTTCGCCTTCAACATTAATCGTACGAGTAATATCACGATAAATGTCGTGGTTAGTCTTATCATCAACACCTTGATCAACCTTGATTACATTTACAGCTACTGGAACATCAAGATAACTACCATCAGTGAAGTTAATTCGGACTGTTGCAGGAGCCTTAGCATTAGCTTCAGCAAGACTTGGTAAAGTTTGCCAGTTAACTGAACTAATTTCAGAATTATGATCAGCAGTTAAATCATTAGTGTTTACAAGCTTTGAAGCATCCCCTAAAGCAGCCTTCAAATCAGTAACGTCGGAGTTAACACTTGGAATAGTACCATTAGCTTCTGCACCATAAATATAAACTGATGGGAATGGATAAGTTGATACTGGACCTTTACCATAAATTGGCCAGTTTACACTCGAGCTGTTAACAACAGCTGAATACTTAGGATAACCAAATTGATTATTGACCCAGTTAGTATAAGTAATCGTCTTGGTTCCACCATTGTTGTCTGATACTAAGCTTGATGGTTGACCATTACCTTTGATTGCACCTAATGCATTATTGAATAGAACCTTGCCTGCTTCAGTCCAACTAATCTTAATGTCACTAGCATTAATAGTTTGTGGAGCATTAACAGTTACACCAGCCGGATTATCACCAGTTTGGGTAAGAACATATGCAGTCTTGTCGGCATTCAAAGTGTAAATGTATGGCTTACTGTAGTTTTGACCACCTTGGTAATAACTTAACTTGAAGTTTTCAATTACGGGCTCACCAATGATGTTCTTGTCAGAAGTCTTGTGAGTTACAACATTATTGGCATGAAGGCTGAAGACATGGCCATTATCGATAACAGTAACATCTCCTTGACCATTTACAGCAACCGGAATTGTTACTGTTTCAGTAGTACCATCTGGATAAGTTACAGTTGCCGTGCCAGTAGTTGCACCCAGTTTTGAAGTATCTGGTTTAGTAGTCCAAGTTGCGCTTGTTGGATAGCCATCAACTGGAGTAGTACCACCATTATTCAAGTTGGCAATTCCTTCAGTGGCAGCTGGATCCCCACCAACAGTAGTAGTAATCGTCTTAATTTCTGGCTTAGCATTAACAACTACATTAGTTGGAACTTCGTCCTTAGAACCATCTGGGTAAGTTACTACAATAACTGCTGGTTTCTTACCTGGAGTAGTAGTGTTTGGAGTATTTTGCCAAGTATAAGTTGTACCATTTGGTAAAGTATCTGGATTCTTAATGCCCTTTTTAGCATTAGGAACTTCTCCAACCTTAGTTGAAACATCTTGCCCTTGTGGGGTATTGGTTTCTGCATCAGTAGTTACCTTGATTGAACTTGCTGGAATGTTAACGTTCAAGTAAGTTGGATTACCATTAGCATCCTTATCATTAAAAGTAATCTTGATTACGCCGCCTTGACCTTGTTCATCAGGTTTAGTTGCCCAAGTAGTACTTGCAATTTCGTCAGTTGGGATCTTGTTTTCCACTAATTGATTAAATTGTTCATTAGTTAAGGCTGAGCCAAGTGCCACATTAACTGGAGTAGCGACATTTTTAGCACCTGCACCTTTAGCATCAATAGTAAATGGATTAGTAGTTACAACACCATTCTTTGAACCTAAGATGTTCTTTGCTGCATCGTTATTAGTGAAGTCAACAGTAACACTGGCAGTGATTTCCTTACCAGCTGCAGTTGCAGTCTCAACATTAGTATTTGGAGTTGTAGTCCAGCTAACAGTTGATGGATCAATCGTAATTGGCGTAGCAGTAGTTGAAATCTTACCATCTGTTAATTCGTAACCTTCTGCAGTTACAACAGTTGCTGGAGAAAGTACTTGTGAATTTTCAGTAGTTTCGTGAGCGTTAAGTTTAGAAGTATCAACGCTAGTTACAACTGCACCATTATCGCCCCAAGTTACTGTTTGGCCAGCTTTAGTGACAATTACTGGTACAGTAGTTTCATCAGTACTCTTGTCTGGGTAAGTTACCGTTACTGGAATATTGTAAGCACCAGGAGTTACATCGGTATTTGGTTTAACAGTTACAGCACCATTTGATGGATCAATAGTTGCCCAATCAGGTGTATCAGTACCCGTAGTAAATGTAGTTCCAGTTGGAGCAGTAGTATCCTTACCAGCTTGATCAGTAAATGCTGGATCATCAGTAGCAGTTTGACCTTGTTCAACAGTTACTGGTTTATATGATGGAGTGTAAAGCTTTGCCATTGGTTCAGTAATCTTCAATGGAATATTTGCAAAGTCAACAGAACCATCAGTATAGGTTACTTTTGCCCAAGCTGAAGTATCAGTAGTCTTAAGATTGCCGGTTGGGTTAGTTGGTTCTTTTTCGTCGCCCATTACGCTCTTCCACTCATTGGCATCAGTAGCTGCATCATACCAACCTACGCTCTTAACAGAAGAAAGATCAGTTGTTACAGTACCATTGCTAGAAAGCAAGCCCTTAATACCAGCTTTAGCAGTTAAATCCTTTAAAGTTTGGTTAGTATTACCATCAATAGTTTGAACTACTGGTTGATACTTTTCTGAATCAGTTGGTGTTACTTTAGTTTCTAGGTTAGTCCCCATAGAAATTTGTTGTGGTGTCCACCAATTAAAGTTATTCAAGAATTTATTTAAGTATGGCGTTTCATAATGTACACCAGGATTTGGTTGGGCTTTAGTAATTGTACCGTCAGTGTATTGATATTGGTTTAAACCTGCTTGGCTACCACCCATGGTAACAGTACCGTTGGAGTGAAGGAACTTAGCTTCCCCGGTCTTATTTGCACCAGCAGTTTGACCTTGTCCAGCAAAACCACTGATTGAATTGTTCCCCCAGTTGTTATGCGATGTAAGGTTATTAATGTACCAGTAGTATGATGGATTGTTGTAGTTACCTTCGTCCCATTGTGCCAGTGGTAACGGATTATCACCACCATTACTTTGAACAGTAACATGGTTAGTCAAGTTTTCAAGACGTATTAAAGTACCTGTTTGCTTACCAGTCCGTTGTAAATTGACATAAGCCGGATTAGTAATATTAATGTTATTTGCAGTCGATGAACTACCTGAACCCCACATAGTAATTAAACCATATTTAGGAGTATTAGTAGTGGCACCTGCCATTGAAGATTGAGCTGAATCCTGAAGGTCCAAAGTTGCACCATGGGTAACGTTTAAAGTAAATGTACCTTTTACAACGGCAGCAGCTCCACTACCAAAAGAAATTAATGGTGAAGTTGAAGTATTGTCTCCACTACGTACAATCGTTAGTTTACCTTGGTTATCTAAAGTATTTGCATCAGCGTTTTGAAGGTTAGCTGCAAAACCAACACCCAGCGAAATTGGTGCAAAGTGGTAACCATTATAATTAGTTACACCGTTTGCACCATTACCATCATTGCTCTGCTTAGTGTTAATGTTAACAACACCAGCCTTACCAATGTTTAAGTTACCAGCCCAAATAGCCATTGAGTGACCATCAGCCATGTTAGCATTTAAGTTACCATCAACTTGTACGGTACCCGTAATAGCATTATTTACGAGCATTCCCTTAACATCAGTGGACTTACCATTTAAGGTAACAGTTGCACCTTGTTGTACATCAATTGCTGGATCGGTGTCTGTGTCGTCTTCAATCTTAGCACGTAAGATGTTACCACCAGCATTTTGGTCATTGTTGGTTTTCGCACTGCTTACATTAAAGACAGTATTAGTACCCTTTGCAAAAATAATGTGTGAAGCCGAAACTGCACTGGAATAGTTATCCAATTGATTTCCAGCAACATTTACAGCTTCAACAGTAATGTTATTATTGCCCTTGAAAGTTACTGTAGTGTATGGATTATCAGTAACTTGTTGAGCCATAGTGGTGTTATAGAAAGCACCGTTCTTAACATCAGCAGTTACATTTTCAAATGTAACTTTGTTTTGAGCTAAAAGACTAGTGTCAATATCATCTCCGCCCATATAAATTGGACTAAACGCACCACCATAATTAGACCATGAATTATCATAGCCATCAGCATTAATAGTTAAATTCTTGAAAGCAATGTCCCAAGGATTACTATTCTTTTGATTATTAGTATCAAAGCTCAGATAATTAGCGCCAAAATTAATGGTATGATTTTGACCATCAATATCTAATCCCCCAGAAATGTTAGAGCCAGTTAAATTCATCTTTCCGCTGTTTACAACTGGATTAGGGCGCCTAATACCATTAATGTTAGTACCCTTGTTAGCAACGGTAATATCGCTAGTTAACTTAATGGTACCAACGCTAGAATCGTTCATAGCGTTAACAAAGCCTTGCCAATCTGATACATCTTGGGTTTGTGTACCCCGCAAAGTCTTTTGAGTTTCTTGCGTAGCAGCTACAGGTGTCGTTTGAACAAAAAAAGAAGCATTTAATAATGAAGCTTGGTTTTGTTCGTTAACATTGTCCGCATTAGCTTTAACATTAAAACTAGTCATCCGCTGATCACTTGCCGAACTTGCTGGAGAAGCAGAAGATGAAGTTGGCGTTGTTACTGAAGCGCCACCACTCTTTGCGGCAGCCTTAGTAGCTTGATCAATTGCATTAGAAACAGCATTTTCATACTTTTGTGCCGCTGTTTCTGAAGCAGGTGTAGAAGAAGCAGCTTGCTTATCGCTTGATTGAGTAGGGGTAGTCAATAATGCTTGACTGCTAGTTTGATTAGAAGCACTACTCTGCGCATCTGCTACTGGTTGACTCCCAGCTTCACTATTTGCTCCTGCAGTTGTACTAGCAGAAGCATCCATCCCCATGAATGTAAAACCAATAAGGACTGAAGCAACTCCGACAGTGAGCTTTTTAATTGCAAAACGTTGCTTTTTCGGCTCTTGTTTCCGGAATTGTTCCTTTCGATTATTCTTCGATAACATACAATTATCCCTCCTAATAATAAACTATAACTTAATTTATTAGTTTACGCCCTGAATTATATGCGTTTTTTTTTTTTTTTTTTTTTCGGCAAGCCTCGCAGATATTTATAGAACTATTGCGAGAGTAAGGAGGAGAAATTTTTAAAAATATTTTATTACATGAAAAACTAATCATGTAATAAGCAAAAAAGCGTAGGTAAACATTTCGTTTACCTACGCTTAAATGAAATTAAATTTTATTCAAAACCAACATTTACCATTGATTCATCATTATGAATAAAGATAGCGCCACGGTTACCAGGACGTGCTTCCCAGCCTGTGATTGGTTCACCATTGAAGAAGAGTCGCTTAGCCTCAATTTCACCCATTACCGATTGATCAGTAAAAACAGTCACGCTGCTCAAATCAGTCTCTAACGGATAGCCTGTTCGCGGATCTAGTAAATGGTGATAACGACGACCATTTTTGATCAAAAATCGTTCATAAATCCCAGATGTAACTGCCGAACAAGCCGGCTCGCGGACAGTTGCCAAATTTTCACCACGATGCAGTTGCGGATCCTGCACACCGATGATCCACTGCCCATCATCCCGCCGTGGTGACTTACCAACAAATAGGAGGTTACCCCCTAAGTCGATAATTCCCGCGGGAACTCCGGCTTCAATCCAAAGATCACGAATACGGTCCGCAATATAGCCCTTTGCAATCCCGCCAAGGTCTAATTCCATCCCCGGCTCTTCTAAATATACCGTCCGCGCATCTCGGTTTAGCAATACTTTATAAGGATCGATCAACTTTAACCGCTCCTTGATCTCGGCATCACTTGGCACGTGTGCTCCCACAAAGCCGATTTTCCATAGTTTTACTAACGGACCAATCAACGCATTAAAGCCGAAATTTTCGCGACTATATTTCACTGCCAGTTCAATTAGATCAAAAGTCGTTGACGATACCATTTTCGGGGTTTTACCTGCACCATGGTTCACCGACATTACTTCTGATTCATTACGGTTAACTGTTAGTTGATCCTCATAATGATCAATTAGGTCCATCGACTTCTTTAGCAACGAAAAATATTCGTTACCAAAAATCGTTAAATTTATGCAAGTTCCGAGAGCATGATGAGTCATCACATGCCGTTGCGCCATCAATTCATTATTCATAATTAGTTTTCGGATGCACCTGTTGTCGCATCTGCCTCGTCATCATTTGCGTCTACGCTGCCCGCATCGGATGCGCCTGTTGTAGCGTCCGCATCAGTATCGTCATTTGCTGCTGGTGCTGGGGTCGCAACCACTTCACTAGTATTGTCAGTGTTATCATCATCACTTGATTCTGAAGCACCAGTTGATGCGTCTACGCTGTCAGCTTCTTCACTGTTGTCGCTAGCATCTTCATGCTTAGAAGCACCAGTGTTACCATCAGTACTCCATGCACCATTTTCGAAGAGGTTAAGAATGTATTCCACACTACCAGTAAATTCGATGGTGCCAAGGTAATGACCATTAACATCACGTAAAGCGTAGTATTGAATCAATGAACGGTGACCATTCATCCATAATGGACGGGTAACAACGTCTTTTTCACCATTTCGGAAACTGTTAATAATCTTCATAACAGCCGGAACAGCCAACGGTGGATGACATTCTTGAACAGTTTCCCCGAGAGAAGCTACATTCCGAACGTGTTCCCGATTTGGCTTGTCAGAGAACCATGCGAAATGGTCGGTACTGTCAATTAAGTCAATTTCAAATGGGATTGTACTGAAGATTTGTTGAACTTCTTTTAATGTCAACCGACCAGTAGGGAAGTTAATGTAGGCTTCACTGATCGTTGGTTGTTTAATGGACATATCCAGTCCCTCCTTATTTACACTTTCAAAAATTTGAATGTATTCCACAAAATGGGTAAAGCAGTTTTCAAGGTTATCACGGGCTTCCGCATTAATTAACCGGCCATCCTTTGAGAAGGAATGGCTAGCATTACCAATCAAAACTTCATTTCCTGGCAACAAGTTAGCATCACAATCAGGAGAAACCAAAATCTGACGCATTTGAACTTGGGATCTTGCAGAAGCTTGACGTCCATAAGATACACCGACAACCATAACGGGCTTGTGCTTTAACACATCGGTCTTGTAGGAAAGCCATTCAACCGTACTCTTCAAGGCTGCCGGAATACCATGGTCATATTCAGGAGTAGAGAAGATAATCCCATCAGCAGCTTTAACCCTTTGCTTTAACTTCCATACCTCTGTTTGTTCAGAAAGAGGGGTATCAACGCTAAATGCGGGCAATTGGCTAATTTCAGCGATCTCAATATCAGCCATTTGACGGAAGTGCTTTTTCATGTATTTAAGCAAGATCCGGTTATATGAGAAATTGGCATTAGTTCCAACTAAAGCAAGGATTTTCATTACTTGTTCGCCTCCTTCTTTTCAGCAACCATGCGATTGATTGCCTTAGCGTAGCGTTTGAATTCACGCATACATTTTTCTAAGAAATGAATAGTCGTTTCGTTCGTGATGTCACCATCTTTATCAATGATATGAGCAGCATCACTCATAAAGAACTCTTCGTTTTGGAAAATATAAGCATTAACACCTGGTGAGATCAAAATATCTCGTAATTGAACTTGGGAGCGGGATGAGCCTTGGTCATGGGTAGAAGCCCCGATGATCATGACAGGCTTATTTTCTAATGGGTGAACTTCATAGGAAAGCCATTCGATTACACTCTTTAAAGCAGAGGTAACAGAGTGGTTGTATTCTGGGCTGGCAATAATAACAGCGTCGGCGCTTGAAACACGACGATCAATATCAGCAACAACCTCAGGAATCTTTCCCTTATAATTTTCATTAAACATTGGCACTTGACGAATATCAATCACATCAATATCATCATCACTAAAATGACGGGCAATAAATTCTAATAACATCCGATTGTATGAATGATTAGCATTTGACCCGGCAATTGCAGCAATTTTCAAACGTGTCACTTCCTTTAAGTTATTTATGCAACATTTCACATTGTTATTCTACTATATTTTACTCGTTCAAAAAACATATTATTAGTAATATGCACACTTAATTGACTATTCCCATAACAATTGATTATAAGTTGGGCTAAGTTATCATTCCGAGAATTAATTATGCGATTCTTCACCCCCGACATATTTATCCAGTAGTATTTGGAGATGTGCTAAAATATTAAACACATTGAATTAATAGAACGGAGAAATAATATGACACAAACTAAACAACATGAACAAGATGTTGATGTATGGGTTGGGAAACGCTTCCCCCTCACAATTCGTCGCCTAGGCGTTAACGGACACGGGATCGGCTACTATAAGCACAAGGTATGTTTTGTCCCTGGTGCTCTGCCAAATGAAGTCGTAGTCGCTGAAGTTACACGCGTTCTCCCACGCTATCTTGAAGCGAAAATTCACCGGATCCGGAAAAAGAGTCGGGATCGGGTAACGCCACGGGATGAGTATGCTGATATCGCTGGTGGTTTCGAACTTGAAAACCTCGCTTACCAACAACAATTAAAGTTTAAACGGCAAGTAATCATCGATAGTCTCGAAAAATTTCAACCATACGGCTACCGTAATTACGATGTTCGCCCAACTATTGCAGCCCCTGAAGAATACGGTTACCGTAACAAGGCCCAATTCCAGGTTCGGATGGTTAATGGCAAAGTAGCGGCCGGTCTTTACCAACCAAACAGTCATACCCTTGTTGATATGGAGACTTGTGCTGTTCAAATGCCCCGGATAATGGAGACGGTCCGAGCCGTTACGAAGATGATCGAAGACTTGCAGATTCCAGTTTATGACGAAAAGCACAATAGCGGCATCATTAAGACCTTAGCAGTTCGGGAATCATGGTCAACCGGGGAAGTCCAATTAACCTTCATTACTAATTCTGCTAAACTTCCTCACAAACGCGAACTGCTTGAACGCATCGAAAAAGAACTACCGGCAGTTGTTTCAGTTATGCAAAACGTTAACCCAGGTGATACACCCTTAGTTTGGGGTGATAAAATGATCCATCTCGCTGGAAAAGATTCAATTCTGGAAAGCTTGATGGGACTTGATTTTAAACTCTCAGCCCGTTCATTCTTACAACTAAATCCTGAACAAACAGAGGTATTGTACGAAGAAGCTTCTAAAGCCCTTGAATTGGACAAGGATGATACCTTAATCGATGCATATGCTGGAATCGGGACAATCGGTCTTTCCCTTGCATCGCGGGTGAAAGCTGTTCGCGGAATGGAAATCATCCCCGAGGCAGTTGCCGATGCTAACGAAAATGCCAAGCTAAATAATATTACTAACGCTAAATATGAAGTCGGCAAAGCAGAAGAAGTTCTTCCCCGCTGGCAAAAAGAAGGACTCAACTTTGATGCCCTTGTTGTTGATCCTCCACGAACCGGGTTAGATGACCAATTAATCAAGCAAATCTTAAAAGTTAAGCCGCGAAAGTTTGCCTACGTCTCATGTGGCATGGCTTCTCTCGCCCGTAACTTACGGCGGTTAACTAGTGTCTATCACGTTGACTACATTCAACCAATTGACATGATGCCCCAAACGGCTCGCTGTGAAGCAGTTGTAAAATTATCCTTACGAAACGGAAATAAATAGTAACTAGGTAGGCTGAAAGGAATTTTCTTTCGGCTTATTTTTGTTTTAAATAATAATTAAGCCCCATTTGAAAACGTTTACAAAGAGCTATTATTTTCTTATAATAGATTTAATAAGGAAAATAATAAAGGAAGCCCGATTATGAAGCCAACAATTAAAGATATTGCTCAACGGGCCCATGTTTCAACGGCCACTGTTTCTCGTGTTTTATCCAAAAAGGCGAAATCCTACCGTCCCGAAACTGCGGCTAAGATTGAAGCAATCGCTAAAGAACTAGGATACAAGAAAAACCTCGCAGCGGCTGAATTAGCAGCCAACAGTAGTATGTTAATTGCCGTCATCTTAAATAATACTCAAACGAATTTCTCAAATGATATCATCGCTGCTATTCAAGCAGAAACGGAGAAAGCTGGTTACCAAATGTTTATTCTTTATGCTGGGAACCATGATGCCCGACTGCTTAATCAAGCAATTAGCGTTGCCCTCGAACGACATGTTGCCGGCATTTTGCTAGTCGCAACCTCCCTCGACGAACAAGCAGCTCGCACCTTACAAGAAAGCAATACCCCTTGTCGGTTAGTATCGGTCTATGACGAAACGGATCCCCGATATATTGGATTTAAATTCACAAGTTCAAATAACGAGGAAATTGGTTATTCAGCCGCTAACTATTTAATTGAACGGGGACACTCCCGAATTGGATTAGCCGGCATTGATCGTTCTTCAACTGGAAAGCAGCGGCTTCATGGGTACCAACGGGCAATGACAGAACACGGCTTGATTCCTCATATGGAATGGGTTGAATATGGCGATTACAGTTTTGGTCCTCAACAAAACATGCTCAAAACACTAATGGATAAGGACCTCGATGCGATCATCACAGCTAGTGATATGGTGGCCGTTGGCATGATCAGAGAGGCTCATTTACTAGGCCTTGATATTCCGAAAGACCTATCATTTATTAGTATTGACGGAACCTTTCTCTGTGACATCACCATTCCAACCATTACAAGCGTAACCCAAGACTTTTATCAAATGGGGTTAATCGCGGTTAGGAGCCTATTGAACGATGATGACTCACAATTTATTCCAATCCATATCACACCGCGAAATAGCGTAAGATTCCTAGGCGAAAAATCATTAGAGCATTAAAAAGGTCGCGATCTTTTATTGAAACAAATCGCGGCTTTTTAATATTCTTTTTTTGCAAGCGGTTGCACAAAAATGATAAGTTTGTTATATTAATCGTGTAAGAGCTTACATTAGCTCAAACTGCAATTATTTTATACATTTTTCGTTAGGAGTTGTTTTTTCATGAGTCAAGATGAGTCTGTTGTTCTTAACCAAGACCAAGAAACTTCGACGAGTGGATTACCAATCTTACCAAAGAGTACCATCTGGATGATTAACTTTGGTTTCCTTGGTGTTCAAATCGCCTTTACATTACAAGGTTCGCAAATGAGCCGGATTTTCCAAACAATTGGTGCTAATCCTAATAATTTAGGATGGTTCTTCTTACTGCCACCGCTTGCAGGATTAATCGTGCAACCAATCATCGGTTATTATTCTGACCGAACATGGGCGCCAAAGCTTGGTGGTCGACGTCTTCCCTACCTGTTAATCGGGATGGTCATTGCCGTTATCGTTATGATTTTACTGCCTAATTCAGGAAGTTTCGGCTTTGGATACGGTTCGTTAGCGGCTCTCTGGTTTGGTGCTATTACCGTTGCCTTCCTTGATCTTTCATCAAATATGGCGATGCAGCCATTCAAGATGATGGTTGGTGATATGGTTAATGATGACCAAAAGAGTTACGCATATGGGATTCAAAGTTTAATCTGTAATACCGGTGCCGTTTTAGCAGCTATTTTCCCATTCCTCTTAACATGGTGGGGTGTATCAAATACTGCTAAAAAGGGTGTTGTTCCTCAATCAGTTGTAATTTCGTTCTATGTTGGCGCTGTTATTCTAGTTATCACCTGTCTCTTTACTATCTTCCGGGTTCACGAATATGATCCCGCAACATATGCTCGTTACCATGGCATTTCAGAGGAAGATAATAAAAAAGGCGGAAACTGGTTTACCCTCTTAAAGCACGCTCCACGGGTATTTTGGAATGTCGCATTAGTTCAATTCTTCTGCTGGTTCTCTTTCCAATACCTTTCAACTTATGCAGTTGGGGCCATCGCTAAGAATGTTTGGTTAACAACTGATGCTTCTTCAGCTGCCTACCAAGCTGCTGGTAACTGGTACGGTGTTATGACTGCGGTTCAATCAATTGCGGCCGTTGTATGGTCATATGTTCTGGCTAAAGTTCCTAATAACCACCACAAAGCTGGCTATGCTTTCAGCCTTTTGCTCGGGGCTATTGGGTACACATCAATCTTCTTTATCCATTCACAAAACGCCCTTATCTTCTCCTTCGTTTTGATCGGAATTGCTTGGGCTTCAATGAACACCTACCCATTAACAATGGTTACAAATGCCTTATCTGGTAAACACATGGGTACTTACCTTGGCCTATTTAATGGTTCAATCTGTGTACCACAAATGGTTGCCTCACTACTTAGTTTTGGTCTCTTCCCATTACTTGGTAGTTCCCAAGTCAACATGATGCTTGTTACTGGTATTTCTGTCCTCTTAGGTGCAATTTCAGTTCTCTTTATCAAGGAAACTTACCAAGCTTAATTATGGCCAACAAAATATCTATTCTAACATTTCTAATCTAATATCCACTTTTTGATGGGAGCTCAAACAAAGTAATCCGCGACTTCAGTTAAGCCTCCATAAGCAATAATAGACCTTCAGTGTTCGATTTATTTTACCGGGCAATGGAGGTCATTATTTTGTACTGCGTTATTCGCCTCTTGAAGTAACCGACTTATTGACACAGCCCGTTTTTGTGATCCAAAGGAATTGATACATTGGAGCTCCGTTAATATAGTATATTGGGCGGGATGAAGAATAGCATAAATAATAACTGCCTTCTTTTTAACAATCAAATAATCATTAAAAGCGAGACCGGATAGATTTCCAGTCCCGCTTTTCAACTATTCTATATTTAAGGAGAGATTTAATTAGTGTTATGCTTCTTTAACCGTTACCCCTTCATGAATTGCTTGGACAGCTAAAGCCCCAATAAGAAGGGAGATCCCACCAAGTAAAAGCATCATTGGTTGATTGTGACCAACAAGGGGGAAGAGGAAGAAACTGCATAGAGATGCAACGATTTGCGGTACACAGATTCCAACGTTGAAGAGTCCGAGGTAGGCACCTTCATTTTTACCGTTCAAAGATGAAGTAAGGAGGGTAAATGGAATCGTGTTGATACTGAAGTTACCAATTCCAAACATGATCATTGCAATGATTGAAGTAGTCTTAGTTGTTACAAAGGTCATCCAGATTAACCCTAAACCACCGACGATCATTCCAAATGTGTACCACTTCTTCCGTGAGCCAGCCTTGGCATGGGCATAAATTAATCCCCAAACAATACCAGCAATACTATAAACAGCAGTTAAAATCCCGTACCAGTTACCGGCAGCTTGATAACCAGCAGAAGTTACATCAGACGTATGCCAAATATTACGAGCACAGGTACCAGTTGTATATGTCCAAACATACATAATCGCAAACCAACTAAATAATTGAACCAGGTTAATTTCCCAGAAAGCGCGCGGTGCCGTCTTGATCAATTTCCAAAGACTGACTGACTTATTTTGTTCTTCAGGATCAATGTGGTGGTATTTTGCATATGTTTCCGGATCATATTCCTTAACATTAAAGACCGTCCATAATCCAGTGAATAGGAGAACCGCCGCTGCACAAAGGTATGACCAGATAACGGTATTTGGTACTACCCCTCGTTTAGCAGTATTGGACATCCCAAACATCGTAAAGATAAATGGTAAGATCGTTGCTAAAATTCCCCCGCCATTGGAAAAGACTTGTTGCCATGACCAAGCAAAGTTCTTCTGCTTGTTATTAACCATGTCACCAACGATCATCCGTGATGGCTGCATACAAATATTACTAAATAAGTCCATCAAACATACCGCCGTCGCAGCATAAATCATCGCGGCCATTGAACCATAGCCGAAGCCGAGGGAACCGGAGAACGGTAACATGATCAAAACCAATGCCGCAATTGGTGTTCCAAATAATAGGTAGGGCAACCGACGACCAAAGCGATTCCATGTCCGATCTGACATCTTTCCCATAATCGGTTGTACAATCATCCCCATCAATGGTGGAAAAATGAAGAAGAAACCTAGATTGTTAGGATTTGCCCCAATTGTTTGACAGATCCGACTCATCTGGGAACTCTGCAGTGAGAAAGCCATGTTTATTCCCAGAAAATCAAATGTAATCGCAAATAGCTCTTTCTTTGGCAAATCTGGCATCCCTGTATCCAGATCAACCTGTTTCGTTTCAACTTTTTGTTTCGAATTCGAAAGTGATTTATCCATGATTATTCATCCCCACTCTAGTATTGATAAACCTTAGCTTCGTATGGTCGGATAGTATCATTTTGATCATCCTCATAGTTGCTAATTAGTAACTTCGCATTAGCTGGCACATTATAATGACGGTTAACAGTCTCATCAGTATAATTCAAGATTACCAACAAAGTAGTGTCATCATCTTGCCGAGTGTATGCAAAGATCTGTTCATCTTCTTCATTACCAGGAACTAATGCATATCTTCCATTAGTAATTACTGGCATCGTGTGTCGTAGTTCAATCAATTTTTGATAGTAATAGAAAATCGAATTCTTATCAGCTAATGCATTTTTGACATTAATCTGCTTGTAATTCGGGTTAACCTTTTCCCATGGGGTATGGTCGGAAAATCCTGCATATTCGCTATCATCCCATTGCATTGGTGTCCGCGCATTATCACGTGAATGGATCGCAATATACTTCATCATCGTCTTGCCATCAAGTAAATGCTGGTCATCAACAAGTTGGTGATAGGCATTAATCGATTCAAGGTCGACGTAATCTTCAAGCTTTGGGAAATAGGCGTTAGTCATACCAATTTCTTCCCCTTCATAGATATATGGCGTTCCTTGCATCATATGAGTCATGGTTGCTAACATCTTGGCAGATTTAACTCGATAATCTTCGGTCTGGTCATTACCAAATCTTGATACAACGCGTGGTTGATCATGGTTATTCCAATAAAGCGAATTCCACGCCTTACCATACAATTTTTCTTGCCACTTCGTTAAGTTCGCCCGTAAGTCTTTGAGGCTCGTCTTGCGATCATCCCACTTACCAAGGGCTGGGTTAGGGTTACTATCAAGGCCCATATGTTCAAATTGGAAAATCATATTTAATTCTTTATTATCAAGGCTGGCATATTTCTCGGCATCTTCCGGTGTAGCACCGGGCGTTTCACCAACTGTCACCATTTTATGCTTACTCATAACATTCTTGTTCATTTCTTGTAAGAACTCATGAATGCGGTGACCGTTTGATACTAATGGTTCAACATTGGCGTATTTTTCATCTTCGTTCTTTTTAGCATCCGGCAATCCATCTGGCTTAGAAATGAGGTTAATAACATCCATCCGAAAACCATCGACACCTTTGGCAGCCCACCAGTTCATCATGTCATAAACAGAGTGCCGAACTTTAGGATTTTCCCAATTCAAATCTGGTTGTTCTGGAGCAAACAAATGAAGGTAATATTGGCCGGATTCATCATCGTATTTCCAAGCAGCTCCAGAGAAATACGACCCCCAATTATTGGGCTCTTCACCATCCTTACCGTTACGCCAAATATAATAATCACGGTACGGATTGTCTTTGCCTTTTCGTGATTCCTTAAACCAGTCATGTTGGTCAGATGTGTGGTTAACAACTAAATCCATGACTAATTTCATTCCACGTTCATGAATGCCATCAATCAATTCTTGAAAATCTTCCATGTTACCAAGAGTTGGATTAATTGCTTCATAATTACTAATATCATAACCATTATCAACTTGTGGCGACTCATAAATAGGGTTTAACCAAATAACATCAACGCCTAATTTTTTAATGTAATCAAGACGATCAATTATTCCACGAAGGTCACCAACCCCATCATGATTGGTATCTTGAAAACTTTTGGGATAAATTTGATAAACAACCGATTTATTCCACCAATGATTATTTTCCATAAAATAAAACCTCTCTCCATAAAGCTACTACACTTTTCCTTTTAGCCATCAATGTAAACGTTTACTTAACTTCAATTAAATATTAACACCTACATTTTTAATTGCAAGCATTTTATGTAAACGATTACATTTTAGTGGGAAATAAAATGCCAGGATAATCCCTCCTGACACTTTATTTTGCTATTAGAATCGCCGCAAATGACGCAACGA
This sequence comes from Limosilactobacillus reuteri, assembly GCF_002254085.1. Lineage (GTDB taxonomy): Bacteria > Bacillota > Bacilli > Lactobacillales > Lactobacillaceae > Limosilactobacillus > Limosilactobacillus reuteri_K. The sequence goes on from NZ_NGPY01000033.1 coordinate 20,704, forward strand.
ATGATTCGACCGGGTTGTATTTTGAAAACGACTGTGCCGGCGTGGTGGTCGTCGTCCCGGCATTGGTAGGGGTGCTGAGCTTGTCTCCTCTTCACTAACTTTAATTTCAACAGCATAGTCAGACGCTGCGGATTCTTCAGAGGTAGTAAGCTCCTCTTTCTCATCTGAAGATTCAGTTTCTTCTATAAGATCTTCGTTAGCCTCTGCTGGTGCCGCTTGAGGGGTGACGTCAAAGGAGATTGATAATTCATCCCCGCCGACTGCTGCATTGACTGCAGGAGCTTCCGCCTGATTTTCTTCTTGTTCAGTAGTAGCTACTGACTCTTCTTCATCAGCTGGTTCATCGTCTAAAATTGGACTTTGCGCGAAATCTTCTTGATATTCAACTTGCTTTTCTTCCTCAGCATCATTAAACGGGATATCCTCCAGATTTTCTTCGACCGGTGTTTCCTCTTCTTCCAATTGAGAACTAGATACCTGTTCCTGACTATCAGAAGCAAATGGAATATCAACTTCTTCTTTTGCTCCTTCAACTGCTGTAGATTCAAAAGGTTCTTCCACATTGACAAAATGTTCGTCTTGCTTCAAGTCTTCTGTTATGTCCACTGTCTCCTCCGCTAATTTCTCCTTAGAAATAGCATGACCACTTGCGATCATTGAAGTTCCAGTAGCTGTCGCAGCAGTAGAATTACTCATATAAACATTTTGCTGGTCCATCCCAAATAAACGAGCCCGCAATCGTACTGTTCCATCAAGTTCACCATTATATTGGCCAATTACCCTAATAATATAGGAGTCATTAGTGTGATCGGCGCCAAAATTCAAGCGTATCTTGTTATCAGCAAAGGACATTGTATAAGGTGTCTCGACAAGGTGATCACCTTCCACTACCGGGAATCGATTAGTAATATCCCGTAGTCGCTGAAGGTTTACCCCATATGATTGAGGTAATTTTAATCCCCGCGAATTACGATAAATCTCAATCCGCATTGTTGACGGTTTGACGATGGCATTAGATAATTCTTCCACTAGATCACTCGTATTAAAGACAATATAGGCATGATTAAGGTCTTTTTGTGCTGGATTAACATAGATAATGTCCTCAAAGAGCTGCTGATCCTTATCAAAATGCATCATCCGGCTAGAAATCCCGAGAAACATGTCGTTAGCAAGATCTGGATAGTCGATATCAATCGTAAAGTCTTTTCGGTAATCATCAATACTTATAAAACATTCCAAGCCAAATTCGTTCTCTGGAGTCGTTAGAGGATCAATTGCTAGTTCTCCCTCTAATTCACCAATTATTTGGCGATGCTCGGTTACGTAATTGGTAAAAGTATAGACAAGTTCGTGCTTATCCTGGTCATAAGCTCCCATTGCAATAACAGTCCCATTTTGATCACTAAAATCAGGAATTGGCTTTTCAGGATGACCATTAGGCGCAACCATCAAATTTGGCGATAGTTGAACAGTAAATTGATCGGCCGGACGGACATCTTTAGCAACCGTAAAACCAACATGCCACTTGACAGTATCTTCCCGGGTCGGATCGAGGAAAAAGTCTGATTGGGTATTAATTTTGACATTATGTAAAATATGACCATCTTCATAAAATGACCCAAATGCAACTTGATCACGATTTAATTGCTCATGGTCTTGGCTTAAATTCTCTTCTACAGTATGGTATGCCGTTGCTGATTGTTGATTTTTATCAGGTACGCTCTGTGCGATCGCCATTAGTATTTCGCATAAGTCAGCCTTAAAAAAACCGGCACGCAAATTAAGAAGTCCATAGTAAAAATTCATTGCTTGATAATTATCCATCATTCCGCCCTCATTTTCCGTCTTTAGATTATCAAAGGATAACGACCAAAGGCTTCAAAAACATTTGATTATTTTCTGCTTTTCGTCTTCTGAATATATTATAACCAATTTTGACTAAATAGCTGATAGTTGTTGCCATTGCTTCCAAGTTTTTTCTTCTGCCAATTGACCTAGGTTGTCATAGGCACCAGTGCTTAATCTTTGCAATTCATCTCGGTCTTGTAATAATTTGACAACGGTTTGAATAAACTGAGGTTGGTTATTTAAAGGAATGATCTCGCCATTTTTACCTGAAGTTACCATTTCACATGGTCCATAAAGGTAATCATAGGAAACAACTGGTACTCCATGGTTCAAGGCCTCGCCCATCGCTAATGGCTGTGCATCGATTCGACTTGCATCAACAAATAATTGAGCTTGATCATATGCCTCATCTAATGACACCTGATATCCGGCAAATTCAATTGTGCCCGCTAAGTTGAGATCCTTAACCTGCTTTTTATAGCTATCCATGTCTTCGCTAGTGCCATAGCCATAGAAAGTCAGTTTACTTTCAGGGACTTGTTGGTGAATCTGCGCAAACATATTGATTAGTTGACTAGTTTGCTTATCTTCTGCCAATCTTCCAACGTAAATCAATTGACCCGGTGTCCGATCAGCTTCATTAATCCGTGCATAGTTAGCAAGAACTGGGGCCCCATTAATTACATAGATTGGCACAGCATTGTGAATTTGTTGCTGGAGAATCTCCGCTTGCTTAGCAGTCATGACGATTACCCCATCCCAATTGGCCGCATCCGTAGTAACAGGGTCTTGTAGCATAGCATTTAAGGGACCATTTATTAAGTCCTGACCATCATTAACCTGGTTCATCGGCAGCCACAAGAATTTCTTTGCTTTTGTCATCATTGATTGAACTGGTTTGATCGCAACTGCTGGTCGATCAGCAATAAATATATTATCCTCACCATTCGCCTTATTCAATTCATCTAAAAAGAAGATAAAGAGGTCCTCTAAAGAATCAAAGAAGCGATCCTGTCCCTGATAATTACGTAAAACATTCAGCGAATTAATTGGGGTATTTTCAACTGATTTTACAAAATACCGTTCAAGATACGTTTCTCCATTGGGGCGATAATAACGCGCGTAGTATTCCTGTCCATCTTCACCAAAGAATTCGTCAGCTGCCTTAAAGCCACGAATATCATATTGTTGGCGAAGAGTCATATTACCAGCAATATCAAAGTAATCAACATGGTTAACTTGCCCAATCGTTCCAGCCGCAAAGTGAACTTCGCAAACGAGGCGGTCACCGTCTTTTACTTCACGATAGTTATTTCCAGTTCCTACTTGATAGTCAATTGGTAAAGGCAAATCCTCAGTGTGGAGCTTTTCGCCTTGGTAATCAGTCGTGTTTGCAAAAAAATCATACATATTAACAATCTGGTCGTTAGTTAAGCCGAATTTTTTGATTGTATCATGAAGAACAAGGTCAAAGTCACGGGTCACTAATTTAGCTTTTCCACCATGCTTTTTAAATAGGGCTAGTCGTTTTAATTCAGCATGTTCAACACTGGAATTGCTGCTTAACAAGTATTGATTTACAAAAAAGAACACTTTACTCTTCCCCCTTTTCCTTCATGTCATTAACTAGTTCATTCCATAGCTTCATCACGTTTGGTTCAGAATAACGCTCACTATCAGCATACGCATTTTCGCTCATCTGTGCTAATTGCTTTTGATCTTGCAATAAGCGAACGATCGCTTGAGCTAATCCATCAATATCGCCGTTCTTAGTCAGCAACCCATCCTGTTGATCAATCACCACATCTGATGGCCCATATTTTATGTCATTAGCAATAATCGGCAACCCATGGGACTGAGCCTCCACTAAAGATAGTGGTAACCCTTCAGCCCGACTTGGCAAAATGAGTAATTGCGCATCTTCGTAAACCGAATTGACATCATCCGTATACCCATGGAAGGTTACTGAGTTACTGATTTGTTCATCCTTTACAATCTTATTAAGCGTCTTGTCAAAGTCATCATTAGCATAACCCCAAAAATCGAGTTTGGCATCTGGAACAGCCGCTAGTACTTGTGGCCATGCTTTTAATAGGTGATCTTGCTGTTTTTCAGGAGACAAGCGGGCAACCATGACAACTTGTTTCTTCGTTCGTTTTTTAAATGGAATATGACGCTTATTAATAACTGCCGCCGGAACAATCGGGCCAGGGATCCGATAGATTTTTACGCCAAACTTACCAAACCGGTCTTGAAGATCTTCTTGTTGCTGCGGAGTTAGGGCAATAACCCCATCCCAATCTTGGAGGTGCTTAAGTCCCCAATCATAGTTATAATTAAGGGTAGAATGAAGCATATCATTAGGATTATTGACATGGTCATTATGCAGTTGAAGAACCCGAAAGACCCGGTGCTTCATGTGCAGAACCGCCCAGCCTAGTTCATACACCCGATCAACGACAAAGCCAACCGGACCTTCACCACAGATTTGCTTGTCAGTGACCAACTCATCGAGGAAAAACCGGGTTAACTGGTCAAAACCGCTGAATTGATAGTCACGACCATGGTAATTAAAAAGATGGTAAGTTTTAATTTCCTTTCCCCGCTTATCCTGCTGGTGGGCTAGCTGGATTGCTAGGGTTCCATCTGGACGGTAATAGTTTTCCGTTGCCATTTTTCCATCCCAGTCATAAAGTTGTTCGACCGAGATAAAACCGCGGCTGTCAAACCAACTAACTTTGAGAAGCTTTCCATAATGATCAAAATATTGAATATTAATTACCCGCCGATCAGCATCACTGCGCCGACGAATATAGAGAACACGTTTGCCATTTTGATAATAATTATAATTAATCCCATCAACCTTACGTTCCCAGTGGGGGTTAACCGGAATATCTTTAATCCGAATATCCTTTTGCGGAACCTCACAAGCCTCCTGAAAATAATCAAACAAGTTAATAAAGTTACGATCATCAATCCCTGCTTCTGCTGTTACCAAGTGTAATTCATTGGAATATTGCCGGGTAACAATCTTAGCCGGTTGATGATATTTTTCAAACAGATGCAGACGCTTAATTTGCGCATGCTCAATTCCTGATTTATTTCGTTGAATATTATCGTTTAGGAAAAAAAGCATTCTCTATTTCCCCTTTCATGGTTATCACTTTGAGTTTACCATATAATTGTTAATATTCCTTGAAAGCCTGGTAGAGACGTTTCCTATCCCTTGCGCAATGTGTTAATATTAATATTTATAGAAAGAAGTGGACGAGATATGCAAAACCCATTTGGTAATAACAATAATGATAACCAAAATCCGTTTAACTTAAATAATCTCCCCCTCCCACCAAACTACGCTAAAATCGTTAATGACCAGGGGGATATCCGAATCGCCAAAGTTGGCTTTTCTTGGACAACTCTTTGGTTTGGGCCCCTGCCAGCACTTTTTCGCGCGGATTACTATAATTTCATTTTAATGATTGTATTAACCCTCGATTATGCTTTGGTAGCTCTTTTCTTTGGATTTAACAGCCTGCTCCAATTCCCATGGCCTTCTGTTTTCTTTGGCTTTTTCTATAATATGATGTACTTCCGACACCTATTTAATAAGGGATATCGACCAGCTGACCAACGTTCACGGGAGTTACTGACCAGAGCCCGGTATTGGAAGAATAAGTAACATTTCTTTTATTCTTTTTTACAATGTAAAAGGAAGTAAAATCTAATAAAAAAGTTGGTAAATAAAAAGCCTCATGCCAAGAGTGATTTGTTCTCTTGAAGTATGAGGTCTTTATTTTATCATGTGTTTTGAGAATCTGTTATCGGCTGATTACAATTAAATTTTCCTATTATCCTTTAAAAACGTTGCTTCATTTAAAAACAAAATAACTAAACTTACTATTGCTATTACAATGTAGTAGAGTGAATTAGATAGAAGATTTCCGCCATTTAAATATACAAACCAATAACATACACTAATCAGTTGAATAGGTCTTACACTTCTAGTTAACCGACCAAACATCTCACATAATAATACAGTGGCAACAGCAAACGACAAGTATATTCCAAACATTTGATTCTTAATAATAGCAGGCATTAAAATTACAATTGTAATAAGAAGAGCTGCAATTGTTTCAGCAAAAAATTGATTATTACGCGCTTTATTTATCGAGCCTATAAAATTGAATATCCCTGTATTTATAATTGTTGTTCCTAAATGATCATAGTATTTAAGCCCTAAAAGAAAAAGAAATGCTAAAACTTCCATTGTAGATTTTGCAGGAACACTCCACGCAATAACCCAAATAATTATTAAAATAGCTTTTCGAATAGTACTAGTTCCATACCATTCTCGTTTTAATTCACCTAAAATCATACCTAAAATACTGGATTTCTTTTTATAACTGCTATATTTTTTTGCTTTATTTACTTTAATTGATGAATTATAAACTTCTTCATGACCCTTTATAATAGGTTGTGAATTATATATTGTAAAATCATGTAACGTATAGTATACAATACCTAACACTACTACCGCTAATAGCAATTGCAAAAGAAACATTATAGTATCTTGTGTTGTCAGTGCAATTGGGGAAAAAGCCAAATTATGTTTCTCCAAATTAGCATGTGTACTTGTTCCTAAGACCGAAATGTTAGCATTTACCACATTATTTTTTTGAGCATCATTGTGTATTAAATTAATAATTATCGAACTATCTGAAAAGTTTAAAAAATTCCAGAGTGTACTCTTAAAAGTTGTAGTTGCATATATTACAAAGTAACCTACTATCCCAATTACTGTCCCAAAAGTACCTCTTAGAGATTTGAAATTTTCAAATAGTAAGGCACAAGCTGCAATTGCTATTATCCCTGGTAAAAAGATTAAAAAATTGGGCAATCGAGATATTAAAAGAGATAGTTCATCAGGAAATTTGATTATGCCTATAATAGCGGTAACAAAAACAATTGTCAGCCATAATGATAATAAGATTATAACGTTTGATATAAATTTACCTACAACATAACTTTGTTTGTTTAATGATGTCGAAAACATCCAAGTATATATTCGGTTAGACCTATCTATTTCCTCGGCATTCTTTATAAAAACCCATTCTATAGGTGGCATCAGGAAGCCAAAAACAGTCATAACGCTCATTATAATCCATGTAACGTTATTCATTTGAGCAAAATAATTCGGACTAACTAATAACGTATAGTAACTAGCATTCGGTAAATCAACTAAACATACTGCAAAAATTAGGAAGATTATCATCCAAAGATAATTTGATTGGCGTAATCTATCTTTTACATCTCCACAAATTATACTTTTCATGCCTTATCCCCCTCGCTCTCTAAAAATAGATAAGCATCTTCCAAATGAGGTTTTACATTTATAGAATTAGCCGTTGGCTTTTGATTTGCTATAATTCTCGCTTGAATACCATCCATAGTTTGTACTATAGAACTTACTTTCCCTAATTTTTCAATTTCTTTTATTGAGGTTTGAGTCGGAAATGTCATTGACCATACATTTTTAGAAGCTTTTGACATCAAATCAATAGCACTTCCATCATATTTAACTTTACCATCTTTCAAAACAATAATTTTATTAGCAACTGCTTCTATATCAGAAATAATATGAGTAGACATTATTACTAATTTTTCGGTTGCTAATTCACTTAAAATATTTCTAAGATTGATTCGCTCTTCCGGATCAAGCCCTGCTGTAGGTTCATCCACCACAATAATTTGAGGATTTCCCATTAGTGCCACACACATTCCAACTCGTTGAATCATTCCTCCTGAAAAATGAGAAAGTGTTTGTTTTTTGGGGACAGTTAATAAATTGAATTTCGTTATTAAACTTTCAATTTCCATTTTCGCATTACGAGCTGGGATACCTTTTATACCTGCAATATAGTTTAAATACTCTTTCAACGTTAAATTAGGCAAAAAAGGAACTTTTTGAGGCATAAACCCCATATTTTTCTGCATCAAACTTGGGTTCTTTACAATATCTTTGTTATTAAGAAAGATTTTCCCAGTAGTCGGTTTCTGTAAAGTCGTTAAAATATTAAATAGCGTTGACTTTCCTGCTCCATTCGGGCCAATTAAACCAATTAGTCCACCAGATTGCAAGTCTAGTGAAACATTATTTAATGCTTTTTTATTTTTAAAGTTTTTACTTAAATTCTCAACCTTAATTTCCATAGACTCTTTCCCTCATTTCATTTATAGACATATATAAGAATATCATTCTTTTTTTCGTTGTAAATATAACAAAGGAATTTTACTTTTATGGCTTAAGTGCTAAAGTAACATTACCGTTGGCATATTCTTCAACAGCTTTAAGTTTAGTTTTAACGCTAATTTTGGTCATATAAAATACCCCCAAAGTTGATTTCCAACTCTGGGGGGGGTACACGTCAGTCAAAAATAAGTCAATAACTTTTTAGTAATTATTCACTAATTTAAATACGATTTATAAAGTTGAATCAATTCCACTGGTGACTTCGTCTGAACCAAACCAGCGATCGATTTAATTTCGTTAATACTTAAAGAATCTGGTGCAGCACCCCATAGCATTAATAAACTAACAATTGTATTAATATAGAGGGTTTTAATAAATGCAAATGGCAATGGTGACTTTACATTAGCTTCTTTAATATTTATATCTCCAAATAGATATGGAACACGGGCATCAAATTCGGTATTTGCTAAGTCAACAATCATTTGATAAAACTGCATATCGCCATTTGAAGAAAGCAAATTTGACAACGCATGCTTATTCTCATTACAAAAAGCCAACGTATGATTAAACGCAACTTCTGCTAATTCCTTAATTTCATCTGCACCTGGTAAACGCTTGACATCTTTTAGCTTCTCCCGATCAATTACGAGAGCTTCTTTCAGACCTTCCAAGAGATCATTTTCAATTTCACGAAGAAGATCTTGTTTATTTTGGTAATAATTATAGAAAGTTTTCTTACTAATTTCAGCGCTATCTACAATATCATTAGTAGTACATTCTGATAACTTTTTAGTATCTAAAACAGTAATAAATCCTTCCTTAATTCTATTTAACGTATTAATTTTACGAATATCCATCTTTTTTCTCCTATATAAACTCCAAACTATATTATCTTAGTATAAACAATTAGTAAAAATATAGTAAAATAACACTCTTATTAGAACAAAGTATATTCTTGGTATCACTTGTACACAGTGAGTGCATAATCTCGTAAAACTATTAACTATTGATAAATTACTTGGTAAAATATCATCGAATTGAAGCTTTAACATCAAAAGCAATTCGTGAAGAGATCAATTTTATTGCTTAATGACTTCTAGAGTGTCCTTAACTTTTTCTCATTTTACTAAAGGACAAGTATCGAATAAACTCCCAAGATTAAATTGTTCTTTCTTCTAGGGTAGTGCCAATAATTGTTTTTAGTTATTCGCCTCAATTGGACTTAACATTTACTAGTAGCAGATAATGTGCGATATCGGCTACTATTATTCCCTAAAATAATACGTTCAATGATTTGTGCAGTCATTGAGCGTTTTTTCTATTCTCCTATTTTACTCGTTCGTCATTTTCAGCTCGCTCACGACGCGTTAACCAAAATAAAATTAACGGTAAAATCACGAAACCAAAGACCATTCCAAAAATTGCAAACCAGTTTGGCATTAGATGTCCTGCACGATTAATACTAAACTCACTAATCCAATCATACCGCATTAATAAGAATAGTGTAATTACAACGGAAAGAATTGGCAAAATTACATCAGTAAAGAAATTTTTATGAGCTGGTAAAATTTTCTCACGATTTGTTCCCCGATAAAACCGAATCACTCCAAGCGGAATAACAATAAATTCAAAGAACCGCACCGTTGCACTAATCACAATGATTGTTGGCAAGTTATATTGAAAAGCCATTGGGATTCCAACCGCTAATACTAAAGTAATGATAAAGGATACTAGCGGAAAGTTCCGTTTTGTCCGTCGCGCAATAAATTGGGGGACTTGATTTTCGTTAGCCATCGCTTCCAAAACTCGGGGAGTATGGAAGGATGATGCCACGTTAATTCCAAACATTGAAATAATGGCACCAACTAAAATCACATCTTGCAAAACTTTATTATGAAAAATTGCAACAAGGGCAACTACCTGCTTCGTCGTTACCATCGCAGCAGGATTAACCATCATCGCTACTGCAATCGTACAAATATAGACAATTGCAATGACTAGGATAGCAAGAGGAATAGCTCGTGGAAGGTTTTTTTCTGGATCTTTCATATCTTCAGAACCAGTTGCTACCGCTTCAAAGCCAGTAAAAGCATAGAATGCTGAAATAACGGCCATAACGAATCCAGACGTTGTAAACGCAGGAATCAAGGACTTTCCCGTACTATCAGTTAAATGATTAAGTTCGTTAAAATGATTTTCACCAGTCTTAAGAAGGATAATAACTCCAGCAATAATAATTAATGCCAAAGCTCCTAATTTCCCGACTGTCGATAGGTCATTGATGATTGTAAAAATCCGTCTTCCCATCATATTAATTACCATGATAATCAGCATTAACACCACAAATCCTAAGGTGATATTGCCAAACGATTGATTCCAGCCAAAAATTGAAAAGGTAGTCCGGATAACCCCAACGGCCATTACTCCCCACGCAACAGATGCTGAGAAGAATCGCACCACTCCCATGTAAAAGCCCATGTTTTCACCATATGCAGCCTTTGCATAAGAATAAGCTGCCCCGCTTTTGTTTACATATTTTGCTGCCGCCGCAAACGTAATGGCTAAGATTGAAGCAAAAATTGCCGCAAAAAAGTAAGTAAGTGGCGCCTTAGTTCCAACCATTGAAACAACCGAGCCCGGTGTCAGAAAAATCCCCGACCCAATGATTGAATTAATCGCTAATAATACGATTGACCAAAAACCTAATTTAGTTTTTGTCATGCTTGTTAACCTTCTTTCATCGATTTAGTTATTAAATCACTAAATAATTTATTCATTTTCTGATCACTAGAATGAAGCATTTCTGGATGCCATTGAACGCCAAGCACTGACCCATCCCCATTTTCAATTGCTTCAATTACTCCATCCTTCGCTTTAGCAACTGGATGAAGATCTTTCCCCACTGTTTTAATTAATTGGTGGTGGAAAGAATTAACGCTCAGCTGCTCTTCACCAAATAAGCTTGCAAGGTAACTGTCAGAAGCAAGGATGATTGTCTGGGTTTCAAGGTTAGTAGTGTGTCCCTGACTATGCTTAAGCGTTGGTTCGTCACGGTAACTAATGTCTTGATAAAGCGAACCACCATGAGCGACATTGAGCAATTGTGCTCCTCGGCAAATTCCTAGAACTGGCCTATGGCGTTTTTCCGCTTCTTTAAGCAATAAGAGGTCAAACGCATCCCGTTGTGGCCAAATCTCGCCAATCTGAGGCAATGATTCCTCACCATAAAGACGTGGATCGATATCATGGCCACCAGACAAGATAAGCCCGTCAACGGTTGCAACTTGTGCAATTGTCACTTCTGGATCTTCATTAAATGGAATAACATAAGGAATTCCACCATTTTGAATCACTGCATTAACATAATCTTCATTTACATAGCTCCGGCGATAACCAGGAAGTGGCCCTTGTTGATCAATAATCCGTGAGCCTGATATTCCAATAATCGGTTTTGTCATCATTTTTCTCCTTCCCTAATTTTTATAAGATTTATGATAAATGTTTATAAAAAATAAGTAAATAACGTTTTTCAATTGATCCCATTTACTGATATGATATACTATTTCCTAAACAGATGTTCGATTAGAGGCTTTTATATGCGAAATATAATTCTTAATCCAACGAAGCGCCAAGTTCACAAAATCAATAAGCGGATCGAAAAGGTTTATCGTCCGCGACAGAAACAAGCATTAATAGTATTCACTACCAATATCTGTCATCATCCAATCTACAAGATTAGCCTTGATACATTTCCTGCACTGGGGACAGGGATTTCAATGACCATGGTTAGTGAGATTCCGGTAGATGATATTAGCAAGGAACAATACATCCTTCTTCTCTATGCCCTTTATTCTCACTGGAAAAACTTACCATTAGTATTCCGAGGATTTACTCCCAAACAAGTCCGGTGGTTTCAGAAAAAGTTTGGTACCCGAGTATTTAATGAGCATTCAACGGTGGATTGGTGGCGGAGGATAAGATAAAAGTGCAGTACATTAATGGCCTCCACCGCTCGGTAAAACCGAACGATGGAGGCCTGTTGTTACTTACGGGAGCTTTGCGTGGCTCCCTTTCTTTTAATTATGTTCAATTGTTACATCTTCATGGCCATCATATTCTTCAACTGCTACATGGACAGTTTCATTCATTGCAGTTGGAATATTTTTCCCGACAAAATCTGGCCGAATTGGTAATTCACGGTGTCCCCGATCAACAAGGACTGCTAATGAAATTCGGTTTGGCCGTCCCATATCCATTAAAGCATCTAAGGCCGCCCGAACTGTCCGTCCAGTGAAGAGCACATCATCAACCAAAATAACATGTTTGTTAGTAATATCAATATCTAATTGATCAGTTTTTACGGTTGGTTCTTGAGTATAGTCTGGTACATGACGGTCATCACGGTAAAGAGAAACGTCAAGTGCTGCCACGGGAATTTCTACATTTTCCAACTGATTTAGTCGCTTGGCGAGGCGCTTTGCTAAATATACTCCTCGCGTCTTAATTCCAACAAATACTAAGTTATCGACACCCTTATTTTGTTCGATAATCTCATAAGTAATCCGGGTCAATGCACGTTGCATACTTGAGCCGTCTAAGATCTCATGAGCCATCATGTCACTTCCTTAATTAATTTAAAATCTTTCAAAAGAATAAGACCCTCCGCTAATCTAAGGAAGGATCCAGCATTCACTTGAGTCTTTCCCTCATCCCTAACAATTTAACGGGAAAGCTCGCTAATTATTATTACCATTTTAAGGGTCTATCTTGTCGCTGTCAAACTCACTAATTGGCAAATTCATCTAGCCACTTCTGGACTTCTTGGCTAATGTTTCCCCAGATTTCTTGAAAATCACCCTTATTCTTTAAGTTATTGACAATCTTCGTCCCATTATCTGGGTTTTCCCGTACTTCATTAACGGTTTCATTAACTTGATTTAAATCTTGTTTTACGCTGCTGCTTTGCACTTGATCTTGCAAGTCTTGAGTTTGGCTTTGAATCTTATCAAGGCGACTTTCTAATGCCTGTTGATCGTGGTCTTTTTGATATTGTTGAGTTGCCCCTTTAAGTTCTGCCACTTGGTTAGCGAGACGTTGATTATCTTTTGTTAAATCGCTGATACTGCTTGAATTATTGCTTATTTGACTACTTTGCTGGCTATCAGTGGCCGCTTGGTTGGCTGCTTGCCGGTTATGAGAACTAATTGCCCACCATGCACATAAGATAACCACGATTACGATAATAACCCATAACCATCCCCGTCTTGACTTTTGGGGCGTTGCAGTTTTCTGAGTTGCATTCTGTGTCCGCATCGGTTGAATATTTAGGGTGATACTTACCTGAGTACTTTGCCCGTTATTATCCATTACACTTAACATCACAGGGTATTCTCCTGCTTTGTTAACATCTACTTGAGTTAGGTTCATCATCACCTTACTCGTTAAATCTTGGCCATTTTCATCGGATGCATGCACACCCAACTCATGCATTATGTCAACTTGATTTAAAGGACGGTTAAGTGGCCAGTTTAAATAATGTTTTTCTACTGTTAGTGTTGGCTGTGTCATCATCTTGCCTCCTATAACGTTTATTTGCCTCGATTATACCATAGAGGAGACAAGGAAAATAAAAAGCTCCCCATGCTTAAAGATTATTCAAACATTAGAAGCTTTCATCTATTTTATTTATGTGCTAATTTCCAAGGGTCTTTAACAATAATCGTTTGAATCCGGTCAGCACCAACAGAAACAGTTGCAAGTGGTGATTCCGACAATTCACTTACCCGCTTCAAGTAGTTTTGTGCATTAATTGGTAAGTCTTCAAACTTCTTTGCACCAGTAATATCTTCGTTCCATCCTGGAAGTTCTTCATAAACTGGTTCACAACGTTCAAGTTCCTTCAAACTAGCTGGGTAGTAATCAATTTGCTTACCATCAAGCTTGTATGAGGTGCAAATCTTAACGGTCTTCAAACCAGTCAAAACATCAAGCAAGTTAAGACTAAGGCAGCTAATTCCGGAAACCCGTCGTGCATGACGCATTGCAACACTATCAAACCAACCAACGCGCCGTGGTCGACCCGTAACAGTTCCATATTCATGACCTGTTTCACGAATCTGATCACCAATCTCATCAGTTAATTCAGTTGGGAATGGACCAGCACCAACCCGCGTAGAGTAAGCCTTGCAAATTCCAACAACTGTTTCGATCTTATTAGGGCCAACGCCAACACCAGTACATACTCCCCCCGCGATTGGGTTAGAGGCAGTAACATATGGATAGGTTCCTTGGTCAACATCAAGCATAACCCCCTGTGCCCCTTCAAAGAGGACCTTCTTATCTTGATCAAGGGCATCATTGACAATTTGAGCTGTATCAGTAACGTATTGCTTTAATTCTTGACCATATTCGTAGTAACTTTCAAAAATATCGTCAAAGCTAATTGGGTCAACGTGGTATAACTTAGTGAATAATTCGTTCTTTTCAGCGAGGTTACGTTCAAGTTTTTCCTTAAAAGTATCTTTTTCAAGCAAGTCACACATCCGAATACCAACTCGGGAAACCTTATCCATGTAAGTAGGGCCGATCCCATTCTTGGTTGTTCCCACCTTGTGATCACCTTTTGCCTCTTCTTGACATTTATCAAGAAGAATATGGTATGGGAAGGTAATGTGTGAACGACTTGAAATTCGTAAACCAGATATGTCGATCCCGTTGTCTTGAAGATAATGCAATTCTTTTAATAATGCTGGTGGATTAATAACTACCCCATTACCAATCACTGCTAACTTATCTTTAGCAAAAATCCCTGATGGTACTAAACGGAGGGCAAACTTTTTACCATCAAACGCAATTGTATGACCGGCATTATTACCACCTTGTGAACGAACAACAACGTCCGCTTCTTGGCTTAGGTAATCGGTCATCTTACCCTTTCCTTCATCGCCCCATTGACTACCAACAATAACAACTGATGACATTTATTTTCACCTCATAGTTATATTTTCTAAAATTAACGTTTTTACTTCGCCATTTTACCGGATTAATTTCTTGTCGTCAACAGTTTATCGAACTATTTTTTGGTATCATTCAGCAAATGTACGCTATTTTCATTGACGCTTCATCTATTTTAGCGCATAATAATGACGGTAAATTTTTAAAAAGGAGCTGCCCTAATGAAAACATTCGATTATGATGATATTCAATTGGTCCCAAACAAATGCGTGATCAAGAGCCGTAAGGAGGCAGATACAAGCGTCAAGTTTGGACCGCGCACATTCAAGATTCCCGTTGTACCTGCAAACATGGAAAGTGTCATCGATGAAGGTTTAGCGATTTGGCTTGCCCAAAATGACTATTACTACGTGATGCACCGCTTTAATCCAACAACACGAGCAGCTTTCATTAAAATGATGCATGAAAAAGGATTATTTGCTTCGATTTCAGTCGGAATTAAAGATAATGAGTATAAGTTTATTGATCAACTAAAATCCGAACAATTAAATCCCGAGTATATTACGATTGATGTTGCCCACGGTCATTCTGATTTTGTGATCAAAATGATCGAATACATCAAAGAAAAGCTCCCAGATACCTTTGTAACCGCGGGGAACGTTGCAACTCCCGAAGCTGTTCGCGACCTCGAAAATGCAGGGGCAGATGCTACTAAGGTTGGGGTTGGTCCCGGTAAAGCCTGCATCACTAAGCTAAAGACTGGTTTCGGTACTGGCGGCTGGCAATTATCCGCTATTCGTTGGTGTGCTAAAGCTGCGCGGAAACCAATCATTGCTGACGGCGGCATTAGACATAATGGCGATATTGCTAAGTCTGTTCGTTTTGGCGCTTCAATGGTAATGATTGGCTCCATGCTTGCCGGTCACCTCGAATCACCGGGACATATTATCACCATTGATGGCAAGCAATACAAACAATACTGGGGTTCTGCATCTGAGGTTCAAAAAGGTGCTTATCGAAATGTCGAAGGAAAGCAGATGCTCGTTCCCTATCGTGGCTCCGTTAAAGATACTTTAAATGAAATGCAAGAAGATCTACAATCAGCTATTTCCTACTCGGGTGGCCGTGATCTTGAAGCGATTCGTAAAGTCGATTATATGATTGTAAAAGATTCAATTATGAATGGTGATTTTTAAAACGAAAAAGGCTCAGAGAAAAACTTCTGTTATCTCTGAGTCTTGTCTTTTTTACGATTATTTTTCTAATTCAGCCTGCTTCTTTACCGCAGCTTGACCAAGAATATTTACATAGTTAAATGGACGATCAAAGTGTGGTTGGAAAAGCATATCAACAAATGCTAGATAATCAATTGTGTGCTTATCCTGAATACATAAGGAAATAATGTTAGCAGATTGAGAAACATCATGCTTACTCATGAATTCTCCCCCAAGGATTTTCCGAGTCTTCTTATCCCAAACTAATGTCATTAATACAGGAGTTGTTGTCGGCATAAATTCTGGACGGTAGTTGTCCTCAACTGTTACCGCGGTGGCATCAAAGCCCGCTTCTTTGGCATTCTCCAAAGTTAAGCCAGATGATACCATCGTTGTTCCATATAAGTTTAAGCCAGAACTAGATTGGGTTCCCATATCGCGCATCGTATTACCAAAAAGATTGGTCCCTACGATCGTCCCCTGGCGAATAGCGTTAGTAGCTAATGGAATGTATGCATCCTTGCCAGTTGGGTTATAGTGAACAGCCGTTGAATCTCCGGCAGCGTAAATATCTGGATCAGATGATTGCATGTATTCGTTCGTAATAATTGCCCCGTTATCATGCATCTTAACCTTACCCTTTAAGAGGTCAGTATTTGGACGGAATCCAACACAGAGAATAGCAATATCTGCCTCGTAGTTGCCCTTATCCGTCTTAACGGTTACACCATTTTCGTGGTTTTCAAATCCGGTTACTCGTTGGTCAAAGGCAAAATTAGCTCCGTGATCAACAAATTCTTGTTGAATCCGCTCAGTGTACTCGCGATCAAAGTATTTATGGAGCATCCGTGGCGAACCATCAATCAATGTTACATCCTTGTTTTGACGAGTGTAAGCTTCTACTAATTCAACCCCAATATAGCCCCCACCAATTACAACAATTCGCTGTGCATCTTTAGCAACGTTGAATAATTCTTTAGCATGGTGGTAATTCTTACACAAATAAACATGAGGACCATCTACACCCTCAATTGGGGGAATTACCGGCCAAGAACCAGTAGTATCAACCAACTTATCGTAGTGGTCGGTCTTTGTTTCACCTGTCACAAGATCCGTCACTGTAACTGTTTTAGTCTTAGGATCAATATCAGTTACATTATGTTGCATATGAACTGTTGCACCCATGGCAGCAAGTTGTTCGGGGCTTGAATAAAACATCGCATCTGGATCACCAACATCCCCACTCAAGTAAACAGCAATCCCACAAGAGAGGAATGAGACGTTATCATTTCGTTCATAAATTGTGACTTCTGTTTCCGGATGATTTTGTAAAATTTGCGTAGCAGTGATCGTTCCCGCGTGTGTACAACCAACGATAATAACCTTCATAAAACACACCTCATATCATGTTCTGATTTTCACAATTAATTATACGCATAATTTTTATTTAATCAATATATAAAATAGGAATATTTGTTATCAATTGAAAATCAATTATCACCTTTATTACATAATGTTTCAATGCAATTACCATTACATAAGATATTATGTTGATTTTTGTTTATATCAACAGATAAATAACGGTATAATTTTTTCTGAATTTTTTAAAAAATTATTGTAAAATTACTTACAATTGATTATGTTAGGAGTCTTAATATGGAATCTACTTTTCGATTACGGCGCTCAATTATTGCCGCAATGTTACTAGCACTAACGCTTATCCTCGGCCGGTTCTTTCTTATCCCTATTCCATGGACACACGGTAACGTTAACTTGTGTGATGCCGGGGTGTTCATCGCAGCTATGCTTTTAGGTCCAGGAGCTGGAACAATTGTCGGTGGCTTTGGCGGGATGTTCCTTGACCTTATTTCCGGCTTTCCCCAAGATGCTTTGTTTTCCTTTGCCGCTCATGGTTTAGAAGGATTTATCAGCGGTTGGATTTATAAGAAATACGGCAACACCACCTGGGGCAAATGGACTGCAATCGTAGCAGGAACAATTATAATGACCGCCATCTACTTTATCTGCAATACCGTCATGTACCATGTAATTACCGGTTTTTTGAGTTTAGGCTCAAACTTTATCCAAGGAATGATCGGTGGAATAGTGGCGTTAATTGTTATTAGGCAACTAAAGAAGCATCATGTTGGATAAAAAACACTCGAGAACAGCTAAGCCACTAAGGCGATTAGTTCTCGAGTGTTTTTTACGGTTCAATTCCTCCGCTTGTAGGAACAACAATGATATAGTTTAAAATTCGATTAGCATAACTTTGCTTACCAGTAAAATCTTTAATGGCCGCATTTAATTCCCCTAAATTATCGGTAATTATCCCATCAGCATGGTTATACATTGCTTGTTTCATAATGCCTTCTTCATTAACGGTCCACGCATATACCGGCTGCCGCTGCCAGTGAGCCTGGGTAATGAAATCTTGGTTTAAAGTAGAATATTCCATCGAATACCCATCTGCTGCTCCCTGTGGATTCCCAAAATTATAAGGCTGAATATATAAAACTTTTAACTTTGGATTAATTTTCTTCAAGCTGGTCACTACACTATAGTCAAGCGAATGAATTTGATCATGGTCACGCAAGATGCGTTTTCCATAACGCGCATTAAAGTTTCGAAGCATTTCTTTAGAATCACGGGGAGTGGATTTTATTTCAATTAATAATTTTTGATGACGTTTTTCAGCAGCTGCAAGGTATTGGTCGAAACTCGCTACCTTAGCATGATAGCCATTTTCATGTGCTGTTAGCTGGGTTAATTGGTTAAGTGTTAATTCATGCGGTGTTTTATCTACTCCAGTAAGTTTTTTCAAATTTTCATCATGCATCACAACAAACTGGTGATCCTTTGTTTCATGCAAATCCATTTCAACATAATCAGGTCTAAGTTTACTCGTTTTTTCCATTGCTGGAATAGTATTCTGCACCCCGTTTTTTTCAGCGACTCCTCGGTGAGAGATAGTTACTGGTCGTCTTATTCCGTGGCCCATCAAGTAAAAAGTATTATTGGCAATTGTCGTTAGCCCAATTACAAGTAATATTAAAGTGAAAATTTCTATTAAGCCCCGTGACACATGCTCCGGAGCAATTGAAAGCTCACTTATTTTAACTAGCGGGTTAACGACCACCAATAAAATAATCGTCCCGGCCCAGATTGCAAGTAATTCGCCACCTAACTGTAAGAAGGATAGGTTGAAAATTGCAGTAAGAAGAGGTAATTTCCCGGGTAATAAATCTAATCCTAATTGAAACAGATAGATCAATGCATAGAAACAAACTGTAAAGATACTAGTAAAGATGGTTACAAAAATTATCTGCTCAAGAAGCGTTGCCCATTTGAACTTACTTGTCATTTGCCAACTGCGATGCATTGCAGTCCTTAAGTGAAGGTGTTGATAAGCCATCAACGGCATTGTTAAAATTAAGCGAATTCCGAGCACCGTCATCAACACATAGAACAACAATAGACCGCTAATTAACCATCCATTACGCGTCAAATAATCAATAATAAATTGTGGAATCTGAATCTTTGCCAATAACGGCGTACGAAAAATAATATCCGCGAATGGAATTACTAGCAGAAAGTACCCTAATAATAAAATTAATGATCCAAGATTTAGTAAGGATAACGTTTCACGAGTCTGCTTAAATATTCGTTGCCATCGAAAATTAGGCAAGCCTATTTCACGAAATCCCGTCAACAAGAGCATAAATTCCCCATAGATAATAATTAGTAAACATCCTAATTCAATCAACAAACTAATAACAACTAATGGGTGCTTCGTCAAAATAGTTATTAAGTTTTGATATGAAACAAACGGAATTTCTCCGGCTTGTAACACAAAGGTTGTTATCCAGCGAAAAAAGGGAATTACTGCAAATTGATTTACAATATCAAGACCACCAAATAATATTAAGTATTCCAGCCAATTTTTCCTGAATTGACGTGAATATTGTATAAACGCACGATAAGCATTCTTCATCTTTTTAACTCTCCCACCGAAACTAGTTAAGAAGATTATACCAAAAAAGCCTTATCCATTAGTAATGGTTAAAGGCTTCATTCAGTTAACTTTGCTATTTTAACTTTGATTTAATTACCATGACTTCGGTATCTTCAATTGCTTTTAAATAATGATGTTCATTAGGATGAAGTTGGACAATATCACCTGGTACTACCACTTCTTCACGTTTCTCGGTGACATCCCCAAAGATGGCCTTACCCTTAATTGGAACCACAATTACATCATAATCAACGAAGTGTTCCGGAACATTTTTTCCAGCAGGAATCACTAGATGAGTTACCACTTGGGATTCTGTTTCAATAATATTTTCAAAAAGGTTAACATCTGTATCAGTTTTAATAAATTTCATGTCTCTAATCCTCAATAATCAACCTCATCCGGGTCAGCACATTGTCCACCAAGATTTGGTAATAAACTAATTTTGCGCATATCCTCATCCGTTAATTCGAAATCAAATATATTTTGGTTGCTTATCATCCGTTCTTTATGGACAGACTTCGGTAATGGAAGAATCCCTTGTTGGAGAACCCAACGTAAGCAGACTTGTGCTGGCGTTTTTTGATACTTATCAGCGATTTGAATCATGGTTGGGTTAGTTAATACTTTAGCACCTTGACCACCTAAAGGAGCCCATGCCTCAACTAAGATATTGTGTGCTTGTAGGTATTTAACTTCTTCCGTATGTGGCCAACCTGGATGAACCTCAATTTGATCAACTGCTGGCGCTACTTTGGCCGTTTTCATTAATTCCGCAATATGGTGAGGCATAAAATTGCTTACCCCAATTGCCCGGATTTTACCTTCATTGTAAAGATCTTCCATTGCGCGCCATGTTTCAGCATTAATCTTAGCAGCATCATCTCCAAACTGCTTTTCATTAGCGGGCCAGTGAATTAAGTAAAGGTCTAAATAATCCATCTGTAAACGATCAAGCGTCTCTTGAAAAGCCTTCTTCGTTTGTTCATAGCCACGATTAGTATTCCATAACTTGCTAGTCACAAAAAGGTCTTCACGCTTAATTCCTGAATCCTTAATACCTTTACCTACTGCTTCTTCGTTTCCGTAAACAGCCGCAGTATCAATGTGTCGATAACCAGTTTCAATTGCTTCTTTCACGGCCTGTTCAGCTACATCTGCCGGAGTCCTAAATGTACCATATCCCACACAGGGAATCTTGACCCCATTATTTAAGTTGAACGTCGAGTTAATATTAGTTAATTCAAGCATCTTTACATTCCTTCTTTCATCTTCTATTATATCTTTTTTATTAAAAATATTGATTGCTATTCCAAATGAATTATGCTTTGATTATAATATCATGAGAACTAAATGAGGAGGGGTTATATGCATCCACGAATTGCTATTCCTGCAGATACATTAACTGAAGCTACAAACATCATTAACGAGCGAAATGCTGCCTTCGCACCTCGCCCATTAATAGAAGCCATTATCAAGTCAGGAGGATTGCCCGTTATTCTCCCTAGTGTTGCTGCTTCACTAGCACCATCCTACCTTGATCTTTTTGATGGGATTATCTTTGCTGGAGGAAGTGATGTCGATCCAACCTTTTTCAACGAAGAACCGCACCAAAAATTAGGTCCCACATATCTTAAACGAGATCAATTTGAAATTAGTCTTGCTACAGCTGCATTTAATGCTGGAAAACCAATGATGGGGATCTGCCGTGGAATGCAGGTATTAAATGTTGCGCTTGGCGGGACTTTATACCAAGATCTTTCGGAAAATCCCCATCAAACACTTAAGCATTCTCAAGATGCCCCAGGAAATTTTCCTTCCCACCACGTTAATACAGACAAGGCAAGTCGATTATTTAACTTAGTAGGACCCAGACCATATGTTAATTCACGTCATCATCAATCACTAAATCAGATTGCTGAACCACTTCATGTAACGGCATGGGCTGATGATCAGGTGCCAGAAGCCGTGGAAACCATTAACTCTGATCAAATCTTAGCAGTTCAATGGCATCCAGAAAACATGTTTAAACATTATGATTATTCACGCGCTATTTTTGCTGATTTAATTGCTAGAGCGAAAAAAGCGGTTAAATAAATAATGGATGGGCTGTGACATAAGTTAAGTTACTTTCAAAAAAACAAATAACGCAGTACAACAATAGGCCTCCAACACCCGGTAAAACCGAACGTTGGAGGCCTATTATTGCTTGCGGAGGCTAGCTTCTCCTTGAAAAGGTTACAATGTTAATTCTTTTCGAAGCTCATCAGCAGTATAGATTCGTCCATCTTCAAACCCTTTGAAAGGATGGATTGTTTCCTGTGCCGCTTGTTGGTAACGTTTAGCACGACGCAACGCATACTCGGTGAGCGAGCCATCCTTTACATAGTTTAAAAGTTTAGCACTCGGGGTAGTTAGTGGATTCTCTACCCGATCTTCTAAGTCTTCCAGAACTTCGGAATATTCTGGACCGAGTTGAATTTGATTGGCATACCGCTCTAAACTTTTGAGGACAGCACGAGCTTTGGCCTGATATCTACAAGTTGCTTGGGGATTTTCCTCGGCCACAACTTCATTCATTTTATCGGCAGTCACCAACATTTCTTCTACTTCGTTTTCTTTTAATGGCGGCTGCATGATCAAGTAGCTTGCTAACAAACGAATAAATCTTAGTGTACCAGTTCGAACCCCTACTGAACTGCTAGGATCTAAATCAAGCATTCGTAATTCTAAATACTCAATTCCATGTTCAGGCAACTTTTTTAAATCCGTGTTTCCTTTGAACCTCACTGGACCATGAAATTCGTAATCCGATGTTAAAATCCCTGCTTTAACTCCTTCTTCAATCCGTGCAATGTAACGATCGAGATTAGTAAAATCACCGGTAAATTTGGTTCCAAAGCCGTATTGACTTTGCCGCACGCTCCGAATCGGATGAGGCAACTCTTTTCCCGGTTCAAAATAATTTTCTTCAACAATTGGGCTTGCACCATAAAGGTACGTAAGAAGCCACCTATACCGGACAAACCCTTGTGCCAGGATAGTATATAGATAATTCCGCACCTCGCGCTCACTATTAAAGCGCTCCGGAAAAGCATTGAGTACTAACTTAATAATGTGCTGATCAATGCTCAAATTAATATGCGCTCCACAAGGTGTTCCTTGCGAGTATCCATGACGTTTTGCCCATTCCTTCAAATAGGCTTCTTTTTTTGGTCCCATTTTAGCTAACCGCAATTTAGTCTTATCTTTGGGAAGTCGCGGGGGCATTGATAACGGCCATAATAACTCGCCGGGAGCAAGAGCTGATCGCAATGTATTATTGATAACGTACAAATAATGCATTGCATCAAGCGCATGTTGGGCAGAAGGAGTTACCATTTCAGCCATTGTTTCTAAAAAATCATTGGTAATCCATGGATTAGTCTTCTCATCCCCAATCGCTGCCGGATATGGCTCAAGACTTAGGTTGCCATCTTCGTCTACTCGTTGCATCTCAATTTCAAGACCCATTGTAAAATCAGAAGTCTTTGCAACAGCTTCATTATCAAATATTAATTGACCAATTCTGCTAAACACATTATCGCCCCATTCTCTAATCGTTTTTTAATAAAGATACAGGATTTTTCTCATATAAACAACTAGATATTAATAAAACGAAATTTAAATAATTTTTCATGCTTAGCAAGTACTCGATCTTCCTTGTTATACAAAAGATATTAAAGATTTCCTATTCACTAGCAGGAAAAAGTTTAATAATCCTTCTCCTTAAAAAAACTGGCAAAAATGATTACAGGAGTTAGCCTAACCGCTCCTAATACAAGCCCTTACATGCTTATTTTCCCACTTCTTTTAGCGTCACGATAAAGTTTAATTTACCATTTGTATATTTCGCCGTAATTTTCCCCTTAAATTGTTTAATAATATATTGAGCCATGGAAAGCCCAATACCAAAGCCATCCTTTTTCCCTTGGGTATGCGATTCATCAACCCGATGAATTTTGGCCGTGGTTGTGGACTTGACTGTGTTTCATCTTGAACTGGCTGAGGGGAAGGCCGATTAAAGTTAATTGTAACTACTACCCATAAGCAACTAATTAAAATAATGATTGTTATAATTACTTTTCTTTTCATAACTTCACATAAAAAAGGCGCACCTAGATTATTCTAAGTACGTCTTTACGGATTGTTAAAAGAGAGAAATTGGATCTTAATCCATTTGCGCTTTAATAGCAGCTAAGGATACGTCGCCAGTCTTATCGAACTTAACATCAGCATCCTGCAAATCAGCACCAAAACCAATTGATAATTCACCAGCACGGTTAATTGATTCAATTCCGGCTTGGGCATCTTCAAGTCCTGCTACTTGGTCAGCTGGAAGATCCATTAATTTAGCTGCTTCTTGGTAAATTTCTGGATCTGGCTTACCATGGCTTAAGTTTGCTGGATTAACGATTCCTTCAAAGTAATCAGTTAATTGCAAATACTTAAGAACCTTTGGCGCATTTTTAGAAGCAGAAGCTAATACAATGTGATAACCATTAGCTTTCAATTCATCTAAGAAGTCTTTCATTCCTGGAAGAATATCGGCAGGTGTTAGAGTTTCAACTAATTTAATATAGTTATCATTTTTTTCAGTTGCCAAAGCTTCTTTTTCTTCTTGAGTATAGTCATTTTCATGGCCGCCAGCCTTCAAGATTAATTCCAAAGAATCCATCCGACTAACACCCTTTAATGCGTCAGCCAATTCTGGAGTCCATTCAGTTCCAACCTTGTCAGCTAATTGGTGCCATGCTTGACCATGAAAACGAGCAGTGTCAGCAATAACACCGTCAAGGTCAAATGCAAAACCTTTCAAATCTTCAAACTTCATCTCAAATGCCTCCAAGAATTACTTTAATTCAAGCTTCTTACCGTCAAGGTCGATAGTAATTGGGTCACCTGATACGAGATCGATCTTAGTACCATGCTTGTCAACCTTAACCTTCAAGATCCGACCACGGAACATTTGACGGAATTGGTATGAATCCCACTTCTTAGGTAAGAATGGTGCATAGTGCAATTGACCATCACGAACACGCATACCAGCAAATCCTTGAACAATATCAAGCCATGAACCAGTCATTGAAGTGATGTGAAGTCCATCAGAAGTATCGTTGTTGTAGTTATCAAGGTCAAGACGTGCTGAACGTTCATACAATTCAACGGCCTTGTCTTCGTAGCCAATATCAGCAGCGATAATTGAGTAAACGGAAGCAGAAAGACTTGATTCGTGAACAGTAAATTGTTCGTAGAAGTCGAAGTTGTTCTTCTTTTCTTCCTTAGTAAAGTCATCAATGAAGTCCCAGAGACCTTGGATAACGTCACCTTGTTTTACGTATGGTGAACGTAAGATCTTATCCCATGACCAGTGTTGGTTAAGTGGTAATTGGTCACTTGGAATTTCAGAAACTGGAGTTAAGTCCTTGTCCATGAAGCCATCGTTTTCTGGGAAGATGTCCTTTTCCTTGTCGTAAGGAAGGTACATGTTGTCTACAATTCCCTTCCACTTACGCTTTTCGTCTTCTGAAACATTAAGCTTCTTAGCTACCTTTTCATCTACTTGGTCTAAGATGTCAAGGGTGTATTGAAGAGTCCAACGACAAAGAAGGTTAGTGTACCAGTCGTTGTTTACGTTGTTGTCGTATTCGTCAGGACCAGTTACGGCATGAAGCATGTACTTGTTCTTGTTTTGGGAGTAGTGAACACGGTCTGCCCAGAAACGTGAAATTTCAGTAAGAACTTCTGCCCCTTCGTTAAGAACGTATGACTTGTCGCCAGTGTACTTAGTGTAAAGGTAAATAGCAAAAGCAATGTCCCCGTTACGGTGAATTTCTTCAAAGGTAATTTCCCATTCGTTGTGACATTCAATACCGTTGAAGGTAACCATTGGGAATAATGCACCATCAAGTCCTTGTTCCTTAGCGTTAACAAAGGCGCCGTCTAATTGCTTGTAACGGTACATTAATAAGTTACGAGCAACTTCTGGGTCTGCAACCCCAAGGTAAACTGGAATACAGTAAGCTTCAGTATCCCAGTAAGTAGCACCACCGTACTTTTCACCAGTGAATCCCTTTGGACTGATGTTAAGACGGTAATCTTGACCGTAGTAAGTGGAGAAGAGTTGGAAGAGGTTGAATCGAATACCCTGTTGAGCTCCTTCGTCACCTTCAATTTCAACGTCAGACTTAACCCAACGATCTGCCCATTCTTTAATATGTGGATCGAGTAAATCGTCAAAACTTTGATTATCAAGTTGGTCGCCCAATACATCCAAGTTCTTTTCAATATCTGCTTGGGAGTCGTAATCACGAGAGGTCATTACGATACTGCGCTTTTCAAAGTTAACTTCTTTACCAGCAGCTACAGTACCAGCAAATGTGTTGTAAGCGTGCTTTTCGTCAGTGCCGTCACCCACGTGGTCAAGGTTAGTCTTTGAAGTAGTCTTCATTCCAACGATGAATTGTGGAGTGCCAAAATCATTCTTCTTAGTCATAGAAGTTAATTCAGCATGTTCGCCATCAGCAGACTTGCCTAAAACGTTCCAGAATTGTTCATCGTAGTTAGCGTCTTCGTTGTATACATCAGCATCAATCATGCTAGTAATTTCAACCTTAGCATCACTGTCGCCACGGTTCTTAATGTGGAGACGTTGACCAACTAATTCTTTTTGGGTAACACTAACAAAACGTTCAAAATTGAAGTACATTTCAGTACCACCAATTTCAACAGTAAAGCGCCGTTCTAAGACACCACGCTTCATGTCAAGATCAAGCTTAAAGTCTTTTGGTGTTTGCTTTGCTAAGTCGAGCTGTTCACCATTAACCTTAATGATTAACTTCATGAAGTTGACAGCGTTGATCATCTTACCAAAGTACTTAGGATAACCATTCTTCCACCAACCAACACGAGTCTTGTCAGGGAACCAAACTCCACCGAGGTAGATACCTTCCATGTGGTCACCACTGTAACCTTCTTCAAAGAAGCCACGCATACCAAGATTTTCATTGGCTAAACTAGTCATTGATTCTTGTAAACGCTTGTCTTGTGGGTCCCATTTGTGAGTAGCAACATGCCAAGGGGCAATATCAAATGTACGTTTCATTGAAATCTCAATTCCTTTCATCTGAAATAAAGGTAGTCTTTAACCTGCCCTTATTATAACTTAATTAATTTATTTTATTAAATAACTCCTATTCAGCATAAGTTTCCTTGATTGTGGCAACTGAAAGAGCCCCAAGAGCCATTACAATACCAGCAAGGATAAACATGTGAACTTGTGAGTGTCCAAATAATGGGAATAAAGCAAAACTCAATAATGAAGCAACAATCTGTGGTAAACAAATTGAACCGTTGAATAATCCAAGGTATGTACCCATGTGCTTACCAGTCAATGCGTTTGTAACAATTGTTAATGGGTAAGTGTTCATCGCAGCCCAAGCAATTCCGACAAGGGTGTATGAAACAATCAACGTCCATTGATCATGAACAAAGAACACTGAAATGAACCCAAGAGCACCAAGAAGTAAACTACCACCGTAACCAAGCTTGTGGTACTTGTTTGGCACCTTAGCTAAAACGTATGACCAAATAACCGCAGCGATTGATTGAACAGCCGCAAGCACACCGTACCAGTTACCAGCAGCCTGATAACCAGCAGAGGTAGCATCAACAGTATTCCAAACGTTTTTGGCAATAGCCCCAGCTGAGTATGTCCAGAGGTATTGGAATGCAAACCAGCAGAAGAATTGAACAAGGGTAACTGTCCAGAATGCCTTTGGTGCATGCTTTAAGAGTGTGAACCAATTTCCACCCTCTTTGTTATCATCTTCAGAAATACCATGGTACTTTGCGTAAGTTGCTGGGTCATATTCATGAACCCGGAAAACTGTAAATAAACTAGTAACAACTAACAAGGCTGCCCCAACGTAGAAGGCGATAATAACTGAATCTGGAACAACGCCTCGTTTTGCAGTGTTACGAACCCCAAACCAAGCAGTTAAGATAAATGGGAAAACAGCAGCTAACACAGCACCTGTGTTAGATAAGAAACTTTGAATCCCATAGGCATAACTCTTTTGGTCATCATTAACCATATCACCAACCATCATCTTAAATGGCTGCATAGCCACATTTGATGAAAGGTCAAGCAAAGCAACAGTAATTGCACCGAACCAAAGCGCAGCAAGCGAACCATACCCGAAACCGAAACTTCCTGAATTAGGAAGTAAAATCATAACGATAACAGCCACAATCATTCCCAATAGCAAGTATGGTAACCGCCGACCACCTAATTTTGGTGCCCATGTACGGTCTGAATAATAACCAATGATTGGTTGAACAATCAAACCAGCTAATGGTGGTAAGATGAAGAACCAGCCAAGGTTGTTAGGGTCGGCCCCAATAGTTTGGAAAATCCGACTCATTTGAGAACTCTGCAGAGTAAAAGCTGTCTGAACACCAAGGAATCCAAAGTTGATCATCCAGATGGTACTCTTTGAGAGAGTAGGTAATCCAGCCCCCGTGGACTTTTCTTGACTCATTGCTAACAACTCCTTAACTTATAAAATAGTTCTAAAAGACACTTGTGATTATTGTAAGCGCTTCATACATTATTGCAATATTAATAATATCAAATTTGAAAAATTTGCGCAACCGCTTGCGCAAAATTTTAGAAAACGGTTGCAGATTTTTATAATTTAAAGTTCTTACTGTTTAGTTTCTGCAAAGCAGGTCCGTTATAGTTAATTATTTAAAACATATTCAGCTTAATAAAATAAAGAAGGCAAGTAATAGAGAAAAACTTCAAGTTTCCTCAATTACTTGCCTTTTACGATGAAAGTTATTCTTGGTACTAAATTTTCTTAAGCAGAACCGCTTCCCCCATTCCGCCCCCGACACACAGCGAAGCAATGCCGAGTTCATGATTATCCCTATGCATTTCATTAATCATCGTGACGATAATTCGTGCTCCTGAACACCCAACAGGATGGCCTAATGCAATTGCCCCACCCCAAGGATTGACAGCACTAGGATCAAGATGAAGCAAGTTCTGACAGACAAGGGCTTGGGTCGCAAACGCTTCATTAATTTCGTAAGTTTCTACGTCATCTGCCGCCATCTGCTGGTTTTTTAAGAGCTTATTGATTGCATAATATGGTCCCAGACCCATCAATGCTGGATCAAGACCAACCAGTGCAGATCCTTGCCACTCAGCCAATGGAGTTAATCCTAATCGGTTGACTGCACTTTCAGAAGCAAGAACTAAGGCAGCTCCACCATCATTAATTCCCGAGGCATTCCCTGCAGTCACACTTCCGTCAGATTTAAAAGCTGGTTTTAATTTTGCTAAAGCCGCTAGTGAAGTATCTGGTCGTGGAGCTTCGTCAACAGTTACAGTCACGGTTGTTCGTTTCTGCTTAACTTCAACTGGTACAATTTCTGAATCAAAATAGCCTGCTTTTTGAGCCTTTACCGCATGTTGGTGGCTCATCAAAGCAAATTCGTCTTGTTGGTGACGAGTAATCTGATACTTATCATTGATATTTTCAGCAGTAATTCCCATTGGATAACCGCCATAAACGTCATTTAAAGCATCACTTTGCATTGCATCAAGCAAGGTCCCGTTCCCAAACCGATAACCATTCCGTGCTTTAGGAAGAACATATGGGGCTTGGGACATACTTTCCATCCCCCCAGCAACAATTACATTAGCCTGTCCTGCGCGAATTAAACTTGCTGCCAGGTCAACACTGGACATTCCCGACGCACAGACGTCATTAATCGTTATTGCCGGAACCTGCTCACCTAATCCAGCGGCCATTGATGCTTGGCGCGCTGGATTTTGTCCAGTCCCTGCTTGGATAACATTCCCCATTAACACTTGGTCAATATCATTTCCACTGAGCTTTGCCTTTTCAACAGCTGCTTTAATTGCAATCGCTCCTAATTCAACTGCAGACTTTGAAGCTAACTGACCGTTAAACTTACCAATTGGTGTTCGCTGAGCAGCAACAATGTAAACCTTCTCCATTCCGATTTCCCTCCATGTAAAAATAAGAGAGGACCGTGGCAAGTAATTCCGTGGTCCTTTCTATCAACTATTTATTTTAAAATCAACAATCCGATACTGTTCTTCTGAATTAAAAAGCAATTCGACCGCTTGCTGACCCAATTTGCGGGGTTGTAAGTCAACCTTTTCTTCTTGATTAATTAACATCCCCATCAACCGACTATTGTTAAAACAAATAGTTGGTAAATTAAATTCTTGTAGTTGCCGTATTAATCGTACCAGCAACAAGTCATCAACACAAACAATCGAATCGATTTGCGGATGTTGTTTAATAAAATCTTTAACTGCGGTCCCCGTTGGTGAATATTGCCAGCTAAGAGCAGGAAGTTGGTGATTTTGCATACTCTGCTCATAACCTTGATGTCTATCTTGTTCAAATGCCCAATTACTTGCAGATTGAAGAAAGACGGGGTGGCTGACCTCCTGATGATTCATCAGATAATCAGTCGCCGCTTGCCCTGCCGCTACATTATCATTGTCGACAAAACGATCTTGAGCCTTATCCGGGTGACCGATTACCACAAAATTAAGGTTATTTTGGCGCAGGTAATTAGTAATGGGATCATCTTTAACCGTATAAAGTACTAAAAAGTTATGCACCTTCGACTGTTCGACCATCGATTTTACGCTTTGTAAAAGGTCGGTCGTAGTTGGCGCAATTGCCACAACCATTTCATAGTGAATCGGCTTTAATGCCATGCTAATTCCCCGTAATAAGTCAATATGGAAAGGGTTAGCAGGCGCAGTATCACTGGTTACCGGAAAAATAATTCCAACCATGTTTGATTCGCCCCGTGTTAGGTTCTGTGCATTGTAATTTGGTTGATAACCCAACTCTTTAGCAATCGTCGCTATTCGTTGTCGTGTTTTTTCACTAATTCGTGGATTATGGTTTAAAGCTCGAGAAGCAGTTGAAACCGATACCCCTGCTTTTTGTGCAATATCTTTAATTGTCGCCAACTAATCACCCTCTTTTGTAAATAACACGAACTCTCCTAATTCTAACAGGTAAAGCCCCATTTGGACAACTGGAATCCCTTCCATTAGGTTCAAAGCTTCTTTGTAGAGCTCTAATTGTCCCCGGTATCGGTCCTTTATCCGTGCCAGATCAAAGTCGCGGTAATCTTTATTAAGGTGATCGGTCTTATAGTCAACTAGAATAATTCCCTCGTCAGTTCTTAAGTAGCCATCAATGATTCCGTGAATTAAAATACGCTCATCATCGCTAACATTTACCCCTTTAAATAATTCATGACCATTCATAATCATTGAGAACGGGACTTCGCGATGATAATCTGTCGGATGCTTTAAGATGTTCTGGCCAACAGCGGTCTGATAAAAGGCCACTATTCCCTCACGATTGATTCGTGCTGCCACAACCGGATTGATCAATTTTTCTCCTACTAATTTTTGAATTTCTTGGTCAACAAATTCAACGTTAATCGGACCTTTATCAAGTGGGAGTTTCTGGAAAACAAGGTGCGTTGCTGTTCCGATTTCTGTTGCTACTGGTTCATGAGTAGTCTGTTGGATGAAAGCCGGGACATCAAAGTTATTATTTAAGTAAATTCCTTGTGTCTTTACCTTTTGTTGTTGACCATAATCCCACCGCGCCATATCACGTGTATCAGGATCTTCAAAGACTCGTTTTACATCAGTAACAGATTGGTAAGCAGTTGTTTTAGTAGCGACAAGATGGGGGTAACGATAGCGCAAAATTTGCTCAATCTTTTGTTCAGAAGCATCAGTTGCGACTATATTGTTCTTTTCCGTTACATTAGCACTAGCATTTTGCCCAATTCTTGCTAATCCATCGCTAACATCAAGCGCGGTATATGTTTTTGCAATAAAGTGAGGATCAGCAGCCAAACCAGTAACTTTAGTATCAGCAAGCGTGCTTTCTTCTAACGTGACATTTCCACGACTCAATTGTTGCGCGTTGAATTCTGGATAACGAGCCAGGGCAAGGCCAACCCAGTCCATAAATGAATTTGCAGTGATCCGTGGCTGCGGGCCAATTAATAAATTCTTACTCTGATAAGCTTTTTGCCACCGCTGCCATGACCCAGCAAGACTTTGTGTCCGCATTTCTTCATTAAAGGATCCCGTAATAACTAATCGCTGTTCCGCACGGGTCAGTGCAACATAGAGAACCCGAAGATCTTCTGCCCGTTCGCCGCGCTGAATTTCTTCAATCACTGCTTGCCGTTGTGGCGTATCATAAATAACCCGTTGATCATCCATGTAACGAATCCCTACCCCCGCAACGGCATCGACAACTGCATTTTCACGAGTTGCTCCTTTGTTAAAGCCATGTGTGGCATCAATTAGAAATACCACAGGGAATTGCAGACCCTTACTTCCGTGAATCGTCATAACATTAACCGTATTTGCAGTTAACTGTGTCGGTGCTACGCCTAAATCTTTATCATGTTCCTGCATCTTCTCAATAAAGCGAATAAATTGATAAAGACCCTTAAAACTGCTTTGTTCATAGGAGTGTGCACGTTGATAAAGGGCATGGAGGTTTGCTTGCCGTTGGTGGCCTCCTGGCATTGCTCCAACGTAATCAAGGTAACCTGTTTGGTCATAGATTTGCCAAATTAAGTCAACGAGGGTTTGCTGTTGGGCTGTTTGTCGAAAGACACGAAGCAAACCTAAGAAGTGATCTGCTTTTTCATAAAGGGCATTTACCTGTTCAGAAGTAAGAAGCGATTGATGGCGAAGCGCCTTTCGCTGGTAATTACTCATGAATGTTTGCAAGGCGGCGTAGTAATCGACAGATCGATTCTGAAGACGGATAAAAGCTAATTCTTGGTTAGTTAACCCGACAATCGGTGACCGCAAAACAGCAACTAATGGAATATCCTGTTGTGGATTATCAATTATCTTCAACAAGGACATCATTACTCGCACTTCAGTAGCTTGAAAATAACTTTCAACATCGTGAACTGTCAATGGAATATTAAGTTTATTAAACTCTTCCATCAAAGAATTATTGATTGCCTTTGTCCGTTCAAGCAAAACAATATCACCGTACTGAATTGGATGCATCTGTCCATCTTCTGGATGAAAAATTAACTCTTGATTTTCGACCATCTGCTTAATTCGCATCCCGATCATCCGAAATTCTCCAGCTAATTTATCATCCTCATGTTCAACATCTTCTTTTTCTGGATCAAGGGCATTCGCGTCATACAGTAACACTTCTGTTGGGTGAACCTTATTAGCTTGATTTTCTTCGTAATAAGTGGCGGCATATTTTAAATGGGCATCTTCGTCGTAATCAATTTCACCAACTTCCCTATCCATCAGTTGTTCGAAAAGGACATTAGTAAAGCTTGTCACATTAGTCATCGACCGGAAATTTTCCCCTAAAACAATCGCTTCCCCGTCGTTACCTTGACGATAGTTTTGATATTTCCCAAGAAATAATGTTGGATCAGCTTCACGGAACCGGTAAATCGATTGCTTAACATCCCCTACCATAAATAGGTTCTTGCGTTCAGGAGATGTTAACTTCATCAAAATACTTTCCTGAAGGCGGTTCGTATCCTGATATTCATCAATCATAATTTCCTGATAATGATTTTGCAGATCTTTGACAAGGGTTTGCCAGTTTGGCTGGTCGTCTGGCGGCGTTAAAATGGCGTACGCGTAGTGCTCCAAGTCACTAAATTCAAGGACATGCCGATTCAGCTTAGTTTGTTGGTATCGCCGACGGAAATTAATCGTTACCGCGCTCAATTCGCGTAGAAGTTCCTGAGCATGCGTTGAAATTAATCGAAATTGGTCTTCACGATAATTAAAAAAGCGATCGACTAACTGATCAAATTGCTTCTTTATTCCTGTGCGAGCACTTCCCAGTGATTTATATACTTCCTCAGCTAACTCATCATCTTTCGGTTTACCGCCCATTCGTGCAAATTTAGCATTAGCAAATAAGTCTCGAATAGTATTCCAAGTAGGTGGCTGCAATAAGTCTAAAAGCTCCTGCATCATCTGCTGGTCTTTTTGCAATGAATCAACAGTTTTAGCGTCTAATTGACTTTCAGTTGCTTTGCTTAACAAGTCTGTAAATTGATCACGGAAAGTCGTTAGCTTAGTTAGCAGCTCTTCTTTTGCAATTGGTTCCTGTGCTTCCTGCTTTCCCAAGTAAGTACTAACCATTTGTTCCCACTGCTTCTTTAGCTGATTACGCTGCTTTTGAATGTCTTTAAATACATCAATCCGTGGATCATCTGCCGCTGGTCGTCCCCGAAAACTACCAAACTTTTGCTGCGCCATCATTTGGCAAACATCACTGACGGTAATCCCCCCTAGTGAAGAAAGAAGTTGGTGCATCAACTCTTTATCACTCTTAATAACCTCGGCTGCTTGGTCTAGTCCATTATCATTAGCTCTTGTTGATAATTCACGATAATCTTGAATGAACTGATTGAGCTTTTCAATGACAAGGGGCTTTAGCTGTTGTTGATAAAAATTAGATTCTAATAGTGAGCCCGACCCTAAATCATAATTATCTGGTAATTTTTGGAGCCACTTTTCGGGATCAGGCTGGGCATTAGCAATTTCATATAACCGTAAAATCAAGTCGTCGAGTCCTTGGTCATCACGGTCACTAGAAAAGTTGAGAACTAGTTCGCTAAAGGAAGCTCTTCCCGAAACTTTTTCTTCAGCATTTTTATATAATTCTTCGCTAACTTCATGCCAGACATCTTCTTGAAGTAATAATCGCTCTGTTTCATCAGTTAAGAGCCGAAATTGTGGGTCAAGATCAATTAAGTAGTAGTAGCGCTTTATTAACTTTAAACAAAAAGCATGAATTGTACTGATATCTGCAGCCGCAAGCCGGTTAATTTGATTACTCATCCGGTCACGTAAATCTTTGGGATTAGCTGAATCTTGTACTATTTTCTGCAAGGCTGCCCTGATTTTATCCCGCATATTCTTTGCTGCTGCGTCCGTGAATGTTACGAGCAGCATTCGATCAATGCTTTGCCCTTCTTTAATCAATTCAATTGTCCGATTTACTAGCACAGCCGTTTTTCCTGATCCCGCGGAAGCTGAAACTAGGATATTTTCTCCACGGTCATTTATCGCCTTGGATTGAGCAGGCGTTGGTTTAAATCCAGCCATTACTTCTTATCCTCCTCATCATCGTCTTGGACTACATTATCAAATGCTTCTTTTGCTAAATTAGGATTTAAGTCGCGGTAGTTTTGCTGGTCAAGCATATTATCAAACTGAAATACATCTAAAAAGTCACTATAATCAAGTCCTGTGCGGCGGTTGCTTCCAGTTAATAACCGGTAAGGGTTCAGTTTCAAGTCACCACTCAAAATTTGATTACCCGCATTAATCACAAGTTTCTTATTCATATTTTGCAGCCAATCAAGTTGTTGCGGTGTAACGAGAAGCGCTTCTTTATTAGCTTTGATTTTTCCATTCTTATATTCCTTAAGTGGGTATAAGAATGCTTGTTTATCTAAGCTCTTATCTAACTCCCGCAATAATTGTGGATCATTCAAGAGGATTCCCTTGTATTGGTGTTCTTTTAATTTCAAATCATCAAGGGAACTTTTCTTTAACTCGGCAACCTTAATTGTCGGATTATTCAAACGAAGATATAATGCCCCTGCCAGTCGAGGATTATTCGTTTCCAATTCAGTTAAGTTTGCCTGTAACCCGTTAAGATAGGTTAAAAGTTGGAGAGAGAGTCCATAATAAGCTGAAGTGAGGTCAAAAAGATGATTACTCGACTTATAGTCAACGACCGTCAAGAAATTATCGTTTCCTTGCTTAAGATTATCGATTCGATCAATTCGTCCCCGCAGATAAATATGATGATTATCTTTAAGCGGATAATCAAGAGAACCAAGGTTGCCCGGCTGTTGGTTACCAATTCGTCCAAACTGAACTTCGGTTTTTACTGGCTGCGAGCCGGTATATTCAGCTTGGCGGCATAATGTAATTAACATTGTTTTAACGATTGCGGTTAATTGCTGATATTGGAATTGGGCTTGGGCTGAAGAATTAACGAGCCGCAATAAAGTTGGCTGATTCTCTTGGGCTGTAACTAATGCATGGTCAATCAGCTGGTCACGTTGCATCTGATTATCTTTGTGGGCAAGGTCTGCAAATGACAAATTATTTTCTCGAATTGTTGTAACAAAAGTCTCCATTGCTTTATGGAAGAAGGTACCGATACGGTCATTAGATAAGGTTAACTCATCTCGTTTTTGCAACCTCAAGCCATACTTAAGGAAATATTCGTACTGATTAATATAAAAATCTTGCAACTGCGAAATCGAGGCATATAATACCCGCCCGCGCTCATCATCTGGAGCTGCCCGGAGATAAAGTGCCTGAGCCAATTTATTTCCCAGGGAATCAATCTTATTTTGATAATGGAAACCAGCAGCAACTAAAGATAGACGCTGACCTAGTGATATTCCTTCTGCTTGAACCTTAGCATCCGCTGATTGTTGCCATTGCTTAGCTAACTTAACTAACGATTCAGCAACTGTTTGCCATCCAACGGGCATGATCGGTTGACAATCAATGCCAACCCCTTGCTCATCACGAATTTGCCGGCTAACTTCAACTAACCGGTTTATTGTTGCAAGCGGGGCACTAACAAAATCAATAGCATTCTCTTGTCCGGCCTTGCTAGTAGCTAATGGATATTCACGAACTGGTTGACCAAAGTAACGAGCCATATCATGCATATATGGCGATATACTGAGTTCCTTATCATCACTATCAGTTTGCGGTGCCGAGAAAATCAACCGTTCCTTAGCGTTCATAAAGCCAGTATAGTGGACAAATGGCTCATCAATCAGTTGGTCAATTGCCGTTCCAGGAAGGTATTGGAAATCTTCATCAAGATAAGTACTCAAAATATCCTTATCTTGGTCCGTTAGCAAACTATCACTTTCTTGCATCTCAGGCATCACATCATCAGTTGACCCAATCATAAAAACTACTTTTCGGTTTTCACTTTGGACAATTCCAGTTTCAGAGACTACCACTTGGTCTAACGTTGCCGGAATCTGAGAATACTGGGCCGCCGCAAAACCTGCCTGGAGCAATTCACTGAAATCTGCAAGGACCTCACTAGTTCCGTTCCGTAGTTCTTGTTGGCCCAAGATTTCCACATATTCTTGGAGAATTTGGCAAAAGGTAGTCCAGACTTGTTGTGGTTGGCGTGCGAGGTCTAAATCTCGGGTACTTTGGTATTGCTGCCAAGCATATAACCGGTCTGTAACTCCCATGGCAGCTAAGAACTGGTATAACGCAGTGGCAAGTTCTTGTCCTGTTTGCGCTTGTTTAAACTGGTCGAAAACTGGCAGTAAGTGGTTCGCAACAAAATCTTTTACCAGGGCTAACTGGTCATTTAATTTTTCTAAACGTGACTGTTCATACTTTGGATCTGTCAGGTTCGTTCCGGGCACCTGCCATAATTGCTTAATCTTTTCTGGATCATTAGTTGTCCAAGCATTTTTTCCCTCAATTGCCTGCTTAAGGCACCAATTCTCAGTAGTAAAAACTGCTGCTTGGAAATCACTTAGCCCCATCAGGTCACCAGTGCCTATCCGTGGAACAAGTAACCATGTCTTCAGCAATTGGATGATGTCTGCTGTTCGATAGCCTCGCTGCGGTAATTCTAATAGTGTTGTGAGCAGTGTTACTAGCGGATGGTTATCCATCAATCGTTCATGATCATTAAAAACTGGAATATTATGCGCAGCAAAAACCGGTTCAATCATTGTTTGATAGCCGTCAAGGTGGCGACTAAGAATAAGGAAGTCACGATAACGATATTTACCACTAGCAACTAATTGGCGAATCTGGGTAGCCACATTATTCAATTCAGTCATCCGATTAGTGGTTGTCATAAATTGAATATTTTGGGGGCAAGAAAGTTCTTCCCGCTCGCCGGGGCTAATTGGTTCGCTTGCATAACGCTTAAAATACGAATCAACTTGTTGTAATTCCGCATCAACGCGAGGAATCGTCGCAAACGCTACATTTTGCAAAACCTTCACTTCTTTTTGATGCATTTGGCCAAATTTCCATAAACGGTGAAATTGCATCGCGGAGGAATAAAACAGATTATTTTTAGGAGGAAGTTCCTGGGGATTTGGATGATTCTGGTCTGGGTAGCCACGATCAAGAGTTAAAGAAATAGTTGTCGATGCGGCATTCGTAATTAATGCATCCACTACCTGTTGTTCATTTGCAGTAAATTGAGCAAAACGGTCAATAAAAAAGTGCATCTTAGCAACTTCTGGTGATTTTTGAAGGTAAGACACTAATTGCCGGTACAACTCGTTATTACCAATGTATCGGTCACGCAACCGCTCTTCATAAGCATGATATATAATTTCAACATCATGCATTTTAGCTAGCCACGCCTGATTAGCTGCTGGGTCATTCGCGGACTTCACCTGGGAAATAATATCGGTTAAGTCATCGGCGGTTATGTTGGCATTTTTTAATTCTTCAAGCTGGGCTGTCATCTTTTGAATAAATCCAGCTTGTTTTACTTCGCTCGCATATAAACGGAGCTCACTTGCCTGTTCTTGAACAACTTGGGAAGTTAGCATCGCCATCCCAATTTTAGAAAGGTGTTGTTTTTGAAATGCTGGAGTATCTCGTAAAAGGTACCAAGCAAGCCGGCTAAACGAAAGTACCTGTACGCGTGAAGAGGCGAACCGGTCACTTCCGCTAAGTCCTTGACGATCACGAAGACCAGCAAGGACATTAATTTCAGTTTCAAACTTAATATGGTTAGGCACCAAATAATAAAAGCTCTCATCATCAGATGCATTCTTTATCTGGTCAACTAATTGATCAATCAACACTTGCTGATGATCCATCGCTGCTGTTCCTAAAACAAATCCCAGTGTTCCCATAATCTTTAATCCTTTCTATCGCTTAAATTGCTCCTCTAATTTTATCATAAAACGAACATATATTCTTTAGCTAAAAACGAGTAGGCATGTATTTCATTCCTACTCGTTTTATCATTATAAAATTGGGGACAGCAGACGTGACACCGTTTGCTTAAACTTCAACCAGCGCGGTTGCTCAGCAAACATTGCAGGTGTAATTACCCGGCAGTCGCGGATATCATTAACAAAAATCTGCTCAAGATCATCTACTGTAGTTTGATTATAAATAAAGGCATTGATTTCGAAATTTAATTTAAAACTCCGAAAGTCAAGGTTAGCAGATCCAACAGAGGCCATTCGACCGTCAATCATCATTGTCTTAGCGTGGAGAAAACCCTTCTGATAGTAATAAATTGTTACACCATGATTAGCAAGCTCACGAGCATAATACTGTGTTGCCCGATATACAAAGGCATGGTCAGGCATTGAAGGAATCATTATCCGTACATCGATTCCTGAATGAGCAGCCACTTTTAGCGCATCCAAAATACTATCGTCGGGGATCAAGTAAGGAGTTTGAATCCAAATATGATCCTGCGCTGCATTAATTAGCCGTAAATATCCCATTTTAATTTTTTCCAAAGGCGCTTCAGGACCACTAGAGACAGTCTGCAACGCAACATTCCCATGAACCCTAATTGGTTGGAAGTAAGGATGATAATGAACAATCTTATTTTTATCCTTTTTCATTGATGCATTCCAGTCGCCGATAAACCGTCGCTGAAGCCCATAAACGCCACCGCCGATAATTCGAAGGTGGGTATCACGCCATGGACCAAATTTAGAAACACGCCCTAGGTATTGATCCCCAATATTAAAGCCACCAACATAACCAATCTCACCATCAATAACAACGATTTTCCGGTGATCCCGGTAATTTATCCGAAAATCAAAAAAATTA
Source organism: Limosilactobacillus reuteri (assembly GCF_002254085.1). Classification (GTDB taxonomy): domain Bacteria; phylum Bacillota; class Bacilli; order Lactobacillales; family Lactobacillaceae; genus Limosilactobacillus; species Limosilactobacillus reuteri_K. Next base: position 60,954 of record NZ_NGPY01000033.1, read on the forward strand.
CTTCGTGACATCAGGAACGGAGCCGCATAACCACCGACTTCACGTAAATGATCATAGAAACTTGGCCAGACTCCCATCGATCCCCATGAATCATAGAGAACTCGCACTTCTACTCCCTCAGCCGCCTTTTGTTCAAGCAGAGTTCGTAACTCATTACCAATTTGATCATTATAAATTGTATAAAATTCAATATGGATACTCTTTTTCGCTGCGGCAATATCATCAAACATTTGCTTAAAAAGCACATTGCCATTTGTAAAAATATTAACGGTATTGTGCCGCGTCAAAAACGAGTCATCAATACTTTGAAAAAGCATGATGGTTCGTCGATAAATCTGAACGGTTTGGTCTTTGGGCTTCGGCATATTGATGAATTGCTGCTTTTGCTTTTCTAGTGCTTGTTTTAATTTTAGCTGCGTTTGTGATTTTATTCGGGCTAATTGTTTATGCGGTAATTTTCGCCCAAAGAAAGCATATAGAATAAAACCAACCCCAGGAATCAGCATTAACACCAACAGCCATGCCCAAGTTGCGGCAATATCCCGTTTTTCACGGAAAACAGTATAAATGGCTGCAATTTCATTGACGAGAATAACCAGTAGCAAACACCACCAAATAATTGTCCATGTTAATGCCATCGCTTATCCTCCATTCATCTCATTGCTTTTCATTCTAACGCAAACTACTTCTTTCTGAAATATAATCTCGCCTATTTTCTCCGCTGAATAAGGCTAAATGTCGTACAATAGAAATATTATTAATCAAGGGAGGATACTAATGGCAGAAATATATTTGCGCCGCGCCCAGACCCAAGACTTAGCGGCAATCATGAAGATAATTGATGATGCAAAGAACCTTCTAAAGAAAAATGGCAGTCCGCAATGGCAAAACGGTTACCCAAATCGAGAAACTTTTGCTCAAGATATTGCAACGCAAACAAACTGGGTATTAATTAATGGTAATAAAGTAGCGGCAACTGCGACTCTTCAGCTCACCCCAGAACCGACCTACCGTAATATTACACAGGGACAGTGGCAACAACCAGATGAACCTTACGCTACCATTCACCGGGTTACCATCAGCAGTAATTATCGCGGACAAGGACTTAGTAAATTGCTCTTTTCTAACTTGCTAACAGTTGGCCAAATGCAAGGAATTAAGAATTTTCGGGTTGACACTCACCGCAACAATAAAGCGATGCAACACGTTGTCGAAAATTTCAACTTTAAAAGACGAGGAATCATTAAAGTTAATGACCAAAATGATCCCGAGCGATTAGCCTATGAGCTAAACTTAGGAATCCATCATAAGCTTACTCGAATCAATAATAATTTTATGCAACCATTGATTGACAAGCTATAAGAATGACAGTTTAAAAATAACAAAGAGGTTGGGTGTTTCCCAGCCTCTTTGTTGTATTTATTTAACCGTTTCGGATTAGTTGTGGCGCTTCTTTGAGCTGTAAGTGATACCAAGTGTACCAAGTAATGCAGTGGCAGCTAAAGCAATAATTGACATAGAAGATTGATCGACCTTTTGTGATGATTCACTCTTCTTAGCAGGAGTTTGCTTCTTAGCAACAGTATCAGCTTTTACAACTGACTTCTCACTGTTGTCTGCTTTAGTGGCTTTATTATCAGCAGTAGAAGCAACCGGTGTTTGTGTACCATTATTTGTAGTAGCAGCAACTGCAGCAGTTTGTGCTACAACTGGAGCGGAACTTTCATTACTATTAGCAGTGTTTTCAGCAGCATGATTTACTGTAGCAACAACTGGTGCAACTGTAATTGGTGTTTGTGTAGCTGTCTTTACAATCAATGGTGCTGAAATTGGTTGAACGCGTCCAGTAGTTTCAGCTTGTAGACGGTTTGTAACCGTTGGGAAAGCAACAGTATCAACATTGCCGTCATTAGCTGCGTTCACTGCTGTAGGAAGAACAACAGTATTATTTGCTAACCGAACTTCATTAGCTCTCTTAGCGTCTTCACGTTGTTGAATAGCTGCTAATTGAACGTTGAATTGTTCAGCAAGTTTGTTATAAGCAGCCTTGTTTTCAGCCTTTAATTCAGCAAGAACAGCATCACCATGGGCAATAACTGCTTGGTGTTGATCTTGCAATTGCTTGATTTGTGGGTCAATGCTTGGAACAAGTTCATTAATCTTAGCATTAAGCTTTGCATTTTCAGTTTTCTTGATATTAGCGATCTTAGCGTCACGATCAGCAGCAAGCTTTTGTGCGGCTACTTGATCAGCCTTTACTAAGTTTTGGTAGGCACTGTCTAATTGAGCCTTGTAAGCTTGAAGGTCAACAGCTCCAGTAGCCTTAAGAGCAGCATCACGAACACTAGTTGCCTTAGTTACTGCAGCATCATAGTTAGCCTTTACTTGAGCCTTCGCATCATTATATTGTTGTTCAAGCTTATTTAAGCTAGCTTGGTGGGCACTAGCTAATGCATCAAGGGATTGTTGTGCTTGTGCCTTAGCATCAGCTAATTTTTGTTGTTCACTAGCAGTAGCTTTTTGCACATCAATAGCAGTTGGTGTAACTGTCTTTGTACCTGGTACCTTATTAACGTGATATTGAGCAGTCTTAATAGTATTTAATTGTGCATCAACAGTTGAAGTACCCCATACATTACGATTTTGAACTTCTTTAGTTAAGTTAGCATCATGATCAATGTTAAATCCGACATGATCAAATGTTACAGCATATGATGGGTTCTTGCGATCAGAAACACCTGATCCACTCTTAGCAGTCATTTCATCAGTTAGCTTTTGGAAGCCAATTCCCACAGTGCGAACACCAGCACGAAGAAGATTGACTGCATGTCCACCGATGTGTGTTGGGTTTACCAATTCACCATAGTACATACCCTGCATTGAGTTGTAGAGATTAATAGCGTAATTTAGAAGAGTTGGCGTTCCAGCTTGCATAGTAGTTAAGTTTTCATTAACGTCAGTGTAAACTGTCTTACCATTAAATTCGCTTGTTAAATTCTTTTGCAAGTTTTGGGTGACATTATTAATAATGCTACTATAAGTTGCTTCGGTAGGCATTCCACTGTCTTTAACAGTATGGCTATTATTATCAACATTGTACTTTGTCCGGTTAGCAACAACTTGGTTAGCAATGTCATCAGTAAAGTCAGTACTTACTAAATCAACTGGAGCAACGTTTACAAAGCCATCATTCTTATTAACCGCATTGTAAAATTCACGGTAGTTTTGGAAAACATTGTTACGGAATCCATTTTCCCATGAAAGAGCTAATGCCCGTAATACTTGAACTTGAGCAGCTGTTAATCCATCAGCAGAAACTTTTTCTGAATGATCATTTTTAGCATCGTAACTTAATAGACCTGGTTGGAAATCTAATGGCATCTCCGAAATATCATGTGGAGTTGATTCAGCAGCCTTGTTTGTAATTACTACACTATCAGGATATTCACCATAGTAAGTATTAGCAAATTCAGGATAAGTATAATCAGAAACAGGAATAGCACCATTATAGCCACGAACTTCTAGATGAATTCCGTATTTTGCTACATAATCAGGAACCTTAACATCTGTTTGTGGTTTAGCAACTCGGCCAGTAACAGCAACCTCATTAGTAGTTGCGACTTCATAAGGCTTGTTAGCATTAGTAGTTGCGGTTGCAAGAGATGCTTCAGCATTTTTAACATTTTCTGCATTAGTTGCTTGTTGAGCAGATAGCTTACCTTGATAAGTATCATTTTCCTTAGCAACAGCTGAGTTATAATTATTGGCAGCAGCCTGTGCTCGGCTTGTTTGCGTATTAGCTGCATCACTTAAAGCTTGTTGATATTGTGCATTGATATCAGCAACAGCTTGTTGATTTTCAGCAGCTTGACTAACAGCTTGTGCGTACTGTTGATCATTTGCTGCACGTTGAATGGCTTCGTTTTGTTGTTGTGCGTTAATTTGTTGTTGGTATTCAGCATTAGCAGCTGAAGTTTGTGCTTCAATAGAAGCAGCAGTAGAAGCTTGTGCTTGTGCAATAGCACCGGCTTGTTCTTGTTCTCGAGCAGCATGACTAGCTTTTAATTGATCAATTTGTGCGTTGGTTTGTGCAAGATCCGCAGCATTTGATTGCTCGTTGGCCGTAGCTTGTTGAGCTTCTTTACTATCATTAGCTGATTGCAATTGTGCAAGTTGCTGATCAGCAGTTGCCCGAACTTGGCTATAAGTAACTTGGTCGTTACTTACTTGTGCATTATTTTGACTATTATCAGCGTGTACATCTGTCGTTGAAGTGGTGGTAACGACACCTGCTGTCAAGATTGCCCCCGCAATCAAAGCAGTTGAACGCCAATTATTTGTATTCGAATTTCTCATTTTAATAAACCCCCGTTTATGAAAAAATATTCAAAAGAAAATAAATTATTCATGCAAGGTTTATTGCTTAATGACTTAACAGTTCCTACTATATCAAGGTTTTGAGGGATTACAAGCGCTCGAATTTTTCAAACGATCGTTTTTGCATTTTGGCTATTCACCTGTTAAGTGTCCATACTTATAAGCTAAATTACTATTCATTAATCGCGTGAACAAATTTTTGTTTATAGCAAAAATCCCGTCATTTCAATATTTGTAAACTAATTACACGATTAGTGAAATAAAGTTATTGTAAATCCAAATTCTTGTTTCCTAAATAACATTTAGAATTAAAAAAAAGTTTAAAAACTTTAAACCCGTTCCAGTGATAATTATAGGTCATTAAATCACCTTTTATTTACTGCTAAAAGCACCTAAAAATCACTAAATTTTGATTTAACATTTCTTTATTTTTGTCTTATTTAAAGACGTTTGGTGGCTAAAGCAGCAGTTATTTCTACTATATTTTGTCTAATTTTAGCTCATTATTTAACAAGTGGTAACTTCATAAATCCTTGATATATAGGCATTCATCCAGCTTACAATTCATAAGGGCCTATCGATTGAATTGTCTTTCGCCAAATAAACAGATGTGCTGATAAGTCAACGCTAGATTTAAGCTGATTTTAGCTTCATTTTCGCTCGTTTTATGCATATTATCATTTACAATTCTTCCTATTTACCCCAAACTAAAAGTAAAAGATTATATTAAGGAGCTGACTTTAAATGAGGGTCACGTCTGCAAGTCTCTATAAGATTAATTTACCCCTCCAGTCAATTTTTAGGACCAGTTTTGGTCAAATGAAAACAAAGGACTTTATCCTGGTTGCCCTTCAAGACGAGGATGGTTTCACTGGTTACGGCGAATGTTCCGCATTTAGTATCCCTTTTTATACTGAGGAATTCAGGGATAGTGCCTACCTCTTACTACAAGATGTTCTTATTCCGACATTACTCAATCAAGAAATTACTACACCTGCACAGCTAACCACGGCTTTTCACACAATTAAAAGGAATAATATGGCTAAAGCTGCTATTGATACTGCAATGTGGGATCTGTACGCAAAAAGAAAACACCAATCACTCGGAAAAGTAATCGGTGGCAACAAAAAAGAAGTGTTAGCAGGCATTAGTATCGGAATCCAACCCTCGCCTGCAATATTAGTGCAAAAGGTTCAGCAAGCAGTTAAGGCTGGTTACCAGCGAGTCAAGGTTAAAATCAATCCAGAAGCCGACTATCAATATCTCAAAGCAGTACGAAACGCGTTTCCACAGCTCATGCTAATGGCCGATGCTAATTCTGCCTATCAGTTAAAGGACGCTGACCGCTTAAAAAAGCTTGACGAACTTGGGTTACTAATGATTGAGCAACCATTAGAAAGCGATGACCTGCTCCATCACGCACGCTTACAGCAACAGCTAACTACTCCTATTTGTCTAGATGAAAGCATTAATAGTCTCGCTGATGCGCAAGCAATGTATCAACTCGGCAGCGGGCGGATAATTAACATCAAAGTTAGTAAGGTTGGCGGCTTGACTATTGCAAAGGAGATTCAAGCATTTGCGCAAAGCCATCATATAGATTGCTGGTGTGGGGGAATGCTCGGTTCTGGAGTTGCTCGAGCTGCTGATATTGCTGCCGCCTCACTCCCCGGCTATACCCTCCCAAATGATATTTCCGCCTCCCAGCGTTACTTTGCTCATGACATTATCAAACCCTTAATCAGTTTAAATAATGGGAGATTAAAAGTCCCTATTTCTCCCGGTCTTGGGTTCAATTTAGATTGGGACACCATTCATCGCTATACTATAGAAGAAAACAAACTTTAAAAGACAAAAAGCATGAACTAACCCCTTTGAGTTAATTCATGCTTTTCTAGTTCTTATTAAGAAGGAAAATTACTTTTCATCTTTCTTATCTTCGTCAGACTTCTTGTCTTCTTCCTTCTTATTGTCTTTTTCTTCATCCTTCTTTTCAGATGGTGAGGTATATTCTTTACTATCGTCTTTTGAGGCGTCCTTAGCGTCAACAATTACAAGTTGGCCATCCTTCATTTCAGCAACAAGGTTCTTTGCATCGAGGTGGTCAAGGTAGTAATCAGTTACCTTATCACGGATTTCACGTTCGATAACCCGACGAAGAGGACGAGCACCCATGGCTTCATCGTAACCTTCATCAATAAGGTATTGCTTTGCAGTATCAGTAACCTTAACGTCCATGCCCTTCTTAGCCAATGTCCGGTTAACTTCAGCAAGCATTAAGTCAACGATTTGCTTCAAGTCTTCCTTAGTCAAACTGTGGAATTCAACAATAGCGTTGAACCGGTTCAAGAATTCAGGACGGAAGTAAGTAGTCAACTTCTTAATTAAGTCTTCTTCATCTTCGTTCCGACCCATCTTGACTGGAGCATCGTTGGAGTAGCCGGCATTTGATGTAGCAATGATAACAGTATTCTTAAAGTCAATAGTGTTACCTTGTCCATCAGTTAACCGACCATCATCAAGTACCTGAAGCAAGAGGGTGATAACTTGTGGGTTAGCCTTTTCAATTTCATCAAGAAGAATAATTGAATAAGGGTGACGACGAACCTTTTCAGTCAAGGTATTACCGTTGTCTTCGTAACCAACATAACCAGCAGTAGCACCGATCATCTTAGATACGGCTGTCCGATCAGAGTATTCAGACATATCTAACCGAATGATGTCATCCTTGCTGCCAAACATATCAAGGGCTAATTGCTTAGCAAGTTCAGTCTTACCAACACCAGTAGGTCCAACAAAGAGGAAGCTACCAATTGGTGAATCACCTTCGTCAAATCCGGCACGGTTACGACGAATAGCACGAGCAACTGCTTCAACAGCTTTATCTTGGCCAATAACCTTGCCTTCAAGCCGCTTGTCCATGTCCTTTAGACGTTCAACGTCACTAGCACCAATCTTAGAAACTGGAATACCAGTCATTTGTTCAACTGCCTTAGCAACGTCTTCTGGAGTAGCAGTAACCTTGTCAGATTCAGAGTTTTCACTCAATTGCTTCTTCAAGTCAGCAATCTTTTCCTTGGCTTCTTGAGCTGTCTTGTAGTCTTCTTTCTTAGCAGCAGCCTTTTGCTTCTTTTCTTCTGCTTCGATGTCCTTTTCAATTGCCTTAGCGTCCCGTGCGGGGTGCTTTGCTGCAAGGTGAGCAGCAGTCATATCAATTAAATCAATTGCCTTGTCAGGTAATGCGCGTTGCGGCATGTATTGAACAGAATAATCAACAGCTGCTTGAAGAACGTCATCTGGTAATTTTACATTGTGGTGACGTTCGTATAAGTCACGAATGCCTTTAAGGATAGCAACCGTATCAGCCTTGCTTGGAGCGTTAACAGTAACAGAATTGAACCGCCGTGCCAATGCTGCATCCTTCATAATTGTATTACGGTATTCGTCTTGTGTAGTAGCACCGATAACTGTTAGTTCACCACGAGATAATGCTGGCTTAATAATGTCAGACATACCCTTAGAACCGCTAGCGTCACCAGTTGAACCAGCACCAATAATTTGGTGAATTTCATCGAAGAAGAGGATAATGTTCCCTGCCTTCTTGACTTCATCAACTAATTTTTGCATGTTTTCTTCAAAACTACCACGATATTGAGTACCTGCTTCAAGGCCAGAAATATCAATACTAATAATTTCCTTATCCTTAATAGCAGCTGGTACGTCGCCAGAAACAATTGCTTGTGCTAATCCTTCAACAACAGCAGTCTTACCAACACCAGCGTCCCCAACTAATACAGGGTTGTTCTTTGTCCGCCGGCTTAAAATTTCAGCTGTTTCTTGGATTTCCTTGTTCCGCCCAATAACAGGGTCAAGTTCATGTTCACGTGCTTCTTGAGTTAAGTTTCGACCTAACTTGTGTAAGATACTATCCTTACCAGCGTTAGGTTGAGGGCCAGGTTGGCCACCTTGTTGAGGATTTGCACCGCCTGGCAATTGACCAGTTCTACGATATTCAGCAAATTCTTCTGGTGTTACTTCACGACCATTGATTAGGTAACGCCGATTATCAGAATTGAAACCATTCATGCCACCCATTAATTGATTAAAGATGTCATTCATGTCGTTGTCAAATGGATTCATTGGGTTTTGAGCCATATGCAATCCCTCCTCAATTAAATATAATATTTTGTTTTCTAAGTTTCGTAGTCTAAGTATTCTAGAAGTTAAAAGTTAACGCATTTAACTTCCTATGGCTACAGCAAAGCCACAATCTCATTCGAGGTAATGCTCTTCTAGTTCTTTAAGGACCTCCCACATGCTCTTGTCCTGAGCACGAGCCAAGGCATCAAGATCACGCAGGTTAAGCGAGGTCGAACTAGACTGTGGTTTGTTAAACGATTTGTGTAAAGTCGTGTAGCCGTAACCGGAACGCTTGGAAACTTGATAAATGGTCAAGTGGTTAACTTCCAAATAATGTTTGATGTCGATCCGCATTGCTACCCACTTCCTTTACGATTAATATTATATCACATTTGTGGAGTAATACAACAAAAAAGACACCAAAAAAATTAAAAAAATTGTAGAATATAAATTTAATATTAAATTAAAGGCGAAATAATAATCACAAACATTTTTGAGCTTTATTATATTTACATTTGTCATTAATAAATAATTTTGTAATTAATAATTTTTCTCAATCAACCCTTGACAAAGATTAAAAAATAATTAGAATAATTAATAATCAGTTAATCAAAAGGAGGACACAATGATGAGCACTGCGACAATTCACTTGAATCAAGCGTATGTCTTCTGGTTTAGCGCGATTACCGTCCGCTAACCAGCAGTGATTTTATCATTGTGATGTTCCCGGATGACCCCCAAACATCCGAGAGCCTCTTTTATACTCATTCCAATCTGATCAAGAAGCCCTGGATGTTTTTCCTATAGCATTCAGGGCTTCTTTTTTTCTAAATCTACATATTATATAGGAGGAATTTATCATGCCAACTACTAAAAAAGAAATCCTTAGTCGTCTTAACAATAATTTCGCTAAACTCACTCCTGGTGGAATCCGCGAATTTGATTATCAGGTAAACTCAATCCCTGGCATCATTAAACTAACATTAGGTGAACCAGACTTTAATGTGCCAGCCGCAATGAAGCAGGCCGCAATTGATAGCATCAATGCCAATGATTCACACTATGCTCCGGGAAATGGGACCTTAGTACTCCGTCAAGCAATCGCTCACTTCATGCAAGATCGTTACCAGCTTGACTACGATCCAGAAAACGAAATTGCGGTTACAGTTGGCGCAACAGAAGGAATTTTCGCTTCTCTTTCAACTATTATTAATCCTGGCGACGAAATTATCATTCCAACCCCAACTTTCCCCTTCTACATGGCTGTCACAAAGATTCTTGGTGGAATCCCGATTGAAGTTGATACAAGCAGCGATGGTTTTGTCCTCACACCAGAAAGACTCAAAAGCGTACTAGAAGAACATCCTAACGCCAAGGGACTAGTTCTTAACTACCCCTCTAACCCAACTGGTGTTACTTACACCCAAGATCAAATTAAAGCACTAGCTGATACGGTTAAATCAACTAGCCTGATTGTAATTGCCGATGAAATTTACTCTGAACTTGTTTATGGAGCTACTCATACTTCCATCGCTAATTACATCCCCGAACAAACGCTAATTTTAAATGGTGCCTCAAAGTCACATGCAATGACTGGTTACCGAATCGGTTTTATCGCTGGTCCGCAAGAATTGATGAAATCGGTCAGTGCCATTCACGCGATGTTAGTGACCGCTGCTTCTAATCCAGCAATGGCCGCTGCAGTCGCCGCATTTGGTACTGACGAAGGAAAAACAGCTACTCAAGAAATGAAAGATGCTTATGAGCAACGACGAGACTTTGTTGTTAATAACCTCCAAAAATTAGGGTTCGAGCTGATTAATCCTCAAGGAGCCTTCTACGTTTTTGCCAAGATTCCTGAACAATATGGTAATGATGACCTTAAATTTGCGACAGATCTTGCCAATGAAGGAAAAGTTGCTGTGATTCCTGGTTCCTTCTTTGGAGCTGGCGGCCAAGGATATGTTCGAATTAGTTACGCCACCAGTATGGAAAATCTAACCGGAGCTCTTGATAACATTGCGGTCTTCATTAATAAGGAGGATTAACATGACGAAAATCTTGATGACTAGTGTGCGGGATGATGAACAAACCGCCATTAATGAATACGCAAAAGAACATAATATCGAAATCATCACAATGCCGAAATTGATTGACGATGCTGTTGAATTAACGGCCGATGTTGATGGACTCGTGATTCAGCAACGCAGTAAAGTTCCGGGTGATATTTATGAAAAGCTACATGCCAATGGGCTCAAACAGATTGCGACTCGGACAGCTGGTTTTGACATGGTCGACATCAAAAAGGCTAATGAAAATGGCTTAGTCGTAACCAATGTACCAGCATACTCACCGCGGAGTGTCGCCGAGTTTGCATTAATGCAGATTTTCCGGTTGCTTCGGAAAACTTACCGCTTTGATCACCAAGTCGCCGAAAATGACTTCCGCTGGTTTAGCGATGAACAATCAATTGAAATTCATACTGCCACGATTGGGATTGTTGGTGTTGGACGCATTGGCGGAACCCTGGCAAAGCTTCTTCATGCATTAGGTGCTACCGTTCTAGGATATGACACGAATCCGCGCACTGACCTCGATGGAATTGTCCAGTTCGTTTCTAAAGAAGAATTACTAAAGCAAGCCGATGTTGTTAGTCTCCACGTCGATTTAAACCCAGCTTCCAAAGGATTGTTGACTGCTAACGACTTTGCAATGATGAAACCAACTGCTGGTTTGGTCAATGCTAGTCGTGGTCCAGTCGTTAATACGGCTGACCTCGTCACAGCATTAAAAGCTGGTGAAATCGCCGCGGCCGCCCTCGATACCTTTGAAGGTGAAGAAACAGTTGCAGCTGCGGACCGCCGAGAAAAAGGACTTGATGATCAGCCCCTTGTTAAAGAATTACACGAAATGGATAATGTCATTCTTACTCCCCACATTGCCTTCTTTACTAATTTAGCAGTCAAAAATATGGTGGATATTTCACTTGATGATGTGATGACAATCCTTAATGGAGGAAAATCACCACATGAAATCACCTTATAATTGAGCACCCTCATTGACCAAAAGTATCGTCTCGATTACACTATGGGTATTAAAGGAGGGCACGGTTATGAGTAAATATAAAGTAACAGCAACTAAGACAACAACGGGGATGCAAGTTTCAGCAGGTACCCGTGGTTTTGAAATTACCTTTGATGAACCAGAAAGTACTAATACGGGGATGAATCCAGTAGAAATTCTCCTTGCATCATTTGGTGCCTGCCAGGCAATCACTGCCCAAGCATTAGCTAAAAAGCGTAACTTTGATTTACGAGCTTTTTGGGTAACAATCGAGGGTGATCTTGGTCGTGAAGACGTTGCTGATGGTAAAAATGTTCGTAAGTTTACTGAGATCCGTTACCAACCACACCTACGCAGCAACGAGTCTGATGAAGACATCAAGAAGTTTCTCGCTGACGTTGCCGCAAAGTGTCCCGTGGAGAACACCCTGACCTACGGAACAAAATTTGTTCAAGATGGATTTGTAAAAGTTGATTAGTTGAAAAAACGTCTTAGGAGTTTCCAAGGCGTTTTTTTAATAGTTAACCTATACGAATTCTGCAAGAAACTTAACGAATTTTGCAAAGTGTCCTTTAAATTAGATCTTTCATTATAATAAGGTACACATACTGTCTTAGGGGGAGAACTAATGAAAATTCATTTCAATAAGGACTTTTGGCGGGATGGTTTCTTTTATATATACTTATTACTTTTGTTTCTCTGGATTGCACCATTTTCAGATGGTTCGCTTCCATTAGATGAGTCGCTACTATGTATCTTCTTTATAATTTTTACTATCGGTTCGATGCTCGCAATTATGTTTAATAAAGACTGAAAAAGAGAGTGGGAAATAACCTCCTCGACAAGGCGGTTGGCTAAGCTAGGACGATGATTAGCACGGCACGGGCTGATTATCGTTCGTACTTAGACTCGAGCCTTGTGGTTATTTTCCACGTTATCTTTCTATTGTTCATAACAAGTAGTTGGGGCTGAGAGAAAACAAAAGTTTTCTCCCAGCCTCTTTTATGCATTCCACAAATTATAGTATTCTTGATGATGATTCAAAAGTTCCTGGTGAGTACCCTGTTCAATGATTTTTCCGTCGCGCATTACTACCACTTTATTGACTTTCTTAGCAATCGAAAGACGGTGGGCAATAAAAATCATTGTGCGGTCTTCAATTTCAAGCAAATTCTCAACGATTCTTTTTTCAGTAATTGGATCTAAGCTACTTGTTGATTCATCGAAAATTAAAACATGCGCAGAAGTTAGGAGTGCTCGTGCAATCGTCAAGCGTTGTTTTTGACCACCAGATAATGCAGTTGCTTCTTCATCTAGTTTTGTTTCATATTTTAAGGGCATCTCTTGAATATCATTATAGATTAACGCCAATTTACATGCATTATCGATTTCTTCAGCAGATACTTCACGGTCTAATCCCATTAGCAAGTTGTCTTTGATTGTTCCCGAAAATAATTGTGGTGATTGAGGTAAGTAATGTACATATTGTCTAATATCGCAAAGATTAATCTCTGTTGTTTTATGCTGATTAAATTCTATCTGCCCTTGAGTGGGTAAATAAAAACCAACTAACAACTTTGCCAAGGTCGATTTACCAGAACCGCTCAACCCTACAATTGCCAATTTGTCATTACAACCAATTTGAAGATTGATATCTTGTAAAATTGGGCGACTATATTCATATGAATAGTCAACATGTTGAATGTTTATAGGCCCTATTAAATCTGCTTGATCCCGAGAATTTGTATTCGACTTTTCGGTGTCAACTTGCAGCACTTCATTCAATCGATTATTCGCTACTTTAGCTTCTTGGAGTTTAGGTTGAAGATTAATAATATTTTGCAATGGACTGATAAAAAAGGCTAATAACGCATTAAAGGCCATCAATGTCCCAATACTCAATCTATCTTGAACTACTAAAACCGCCCCTTGAAAAAGAATGATTGTTACTAAACCGTATTGAATCCACATTTTAATCGCATCCTGAAAAGATTTAGTTTTAACATATGTTAGATTCTTTCGTAAGAAATCCGCAAATTGTTTTTCAACATTTTTATAACGGATATTTTCAAGTTGCAGCACTTTCAATGTCTCTACGCCTTTTAAATCCTCAATAATGGCAGAACTTAATTGAGCATTACTTTCCATCTGTTCCTGATCAAGTTTAGCAAACCGCTTATTAAAGGCATAAATAATAATGACATAAATCGGAATGGTACTAATTGTAGTTAAAAATAATGACCGATCATACAAGAAGAGAACAATTCCAATAATCACCATCACGCCAACGTCTAAGAACATTGAAATAATAGTGCTTGATAAGGCATCAATAATCTTATTAATGTCATTAAACCGCGAAGTAATTTCCCCCGTTTTTCTTGTGGAGAAAAATCTCATCGGTAAACGATAAACATGGTGAATATATCTAAGACTTATTTGTGACGTTAGTTTTTGATCCAGCCTAGTCAAGAGAACATCTCGCAGATAATTAAAAAGAGAATTAAACACATAAACTACTAATAAACTACCAGCAAGAATCGCTAAGCCATTAATACTTTTCGAGGGAATAAACCGATCAATAATTAATTGGAGATAGTATGAACCGACGATGCTGATGAAGGTAATTAATAATGCCGCAATGACAATTCCTGATATATCTTTTTTATAATTAGTTAATTGTCGAAACATCGTCATTAATCCAGCTAAAGGTTCTTTTTGTGGCGTATATCCCTTAGCAGGCGAAAAAAGTAAACTTACACCTGACCATAAACGACCAAATTCATCCCGCGTCATTTTTTGTACTTTCGTAGCAGGATCTGGATCAGCTACATAGATGTAATCTTGATCAGCCTTAAAAACGACACAGTAATGAAGTAAATCATCCTTAATCACATGCGCAATCAATGGGTAAGTAATTTCAGGATCATCAAACAATGATAGATCTGCTTGAATGGGAATAACGTCTAATCCAAGATGCTTTGCTGCTTTTACAAGTCCTAAGGCTGTAGTTCCTTGCTTAGTTGTCCGTGCTAAGTCACGTAATTTTGCGATTGGATAAACAGACCCAAAATTGTGCAAAATCATTGCTAAAGCGGCGACTCCGCAATCTGCCTCATCAACTTGAGCTACATAATGAGGATAATTGATTTTCATTCACCTTGCTTTCTAATTAGACAAAGAAATAAAGTCCAAAATTAATAATTATTCTGGGCTTTATATTCTTATAAGATACTATTTATTTTTAAATAAAATTCGTAGAGCTGCGAAAATACCAATGATTGTGCAAGCTATACATATAATTGTTTCATAAATGTTACTTGCCTTGGGAATTGCTAAGACCCAGAAGAATGTAACTATAATATAGATATAAAAATCAAGATTGGTGTAAAAATCGTGGTTAAATTTCATAATCATTAAGTTATAAACTATTAGTGAAATGGACTATCCTGATAGCTCGCATAATACGAACGCCGATGTTTAACAAGCGAATAAGCAACTTTTCCTGTTTGCCACGCAACACTCCAAGGAGTAACTCCCCATCCACCAGAAACTTCGCTTAATTCATTAAAGTTCAATTTACGGTAAGTCATTTTAATTACCTCCATCTCAAAATAACTATCCTTTATTATTCCTAATGAAACGGACTATCTTGGTAACCTTCATAACAAGATTGAGTCCATTTCTTTATAGAATTAATAATGTCTCCAACTAGTTCATTAACCTGCGAAGATAAGCTCCATCCACCAGAAACTTTGCTTAATTCATCAAAGTTCAATTTACGGTAAATCATTTTAATTACCTCCTAATACGATGAAGTTAGGATGATTTAAGAATGCACTAGGGTTGCGACGTTGTGTTCCAATGCATGATGCTCTTCCCCAACCATAGTAGTACCAAATGTTATGCTTAAATCCACCATTGATTCCCTCAAGTTCAGCAGTAGTAAGAATTTTCATCATAATTACTCCTCCTCGTAATTATTAATTTTAATAAATCAAGTTTTTCCCTACCTTGATTACACTATTAGTATATAGGCAAAAAAGCATTTTGGGAGTATTTTGCAAAATTCGTAAACCTTTCTGCATAATTCGTAGTAAAATCCTTGAAAACGTTTACTAAAATTGTTTGACAATAAAAAAGAAACCACGACAGCTTTTTGTCACAGTTTCTTTGAAAATAAAGTAGTTAGGGGTTTTCCTTTTCGAGAAAATCGACTAATGATTTTATTTTTCGATAACTAACAGTTACTTTAATTTCTCGATTCGCATCAAAGTAAACTATACGTTCTTTACGATTAAATTCTTGGATTGCTTTAGGATTAATAAGAGTACTCTGATTAACTTTCAATAAGTGTTTACTATCAACTTGATTTAGCTCACCATGATACTCAATTCGAATATCCTTTCCAACGATCCGTAACCGTCGATTTGTATTTTTTACTGATTCAATATAGTAAAGATTTTCCAAATCAACTTGTCGTTTTACACCACGAATAG
The DNA here is from genome assembly GCF_002254085.1 of Limosilactobacillus reuteri. GTDB lineage: Bacteria > Bacillota > Bacilli > Lactobacillales > Lactobacillaceae > Limosilactobacillus > Limosilactobacillus reuteri_K. The sequence continues at coordinate 77,030 of NZ_NGPY01000033.1, forward strand.
GTTCATAAGTAATTTTTTCGTGGTGTTTTTGGTTACTACTTACATAATTCTGATAGCGAGCATATGCTTCATCAATATCAATCCGGAGTCGATCCGCAATCGATTCAATCTGTTTCCCCTTTGATATATAGTCGAATGGCTCAATTCGGCGCGAAACAGTATAAGGTAAATATTCTTGATAAGCAGTTACAAAGATAATTTCAGCAAATTCAGCTTTTTTGCGGATCTGCTCAGCAACATCAATCCCACTAAGTTGATTGTCTAGCTCAATGTCTAAAATCGCCAAATAAGCCTCATCTTTGATGCTATCAATCACTTCTTGCGGATCATTTGTCCGCAAATATAATTCTATGTCATAACTATTTGGAGTAGCGTTAATCAATTTTCGCTGAGAAACTAGACGCTCAGTATAATCAGCTTGATAATCATCATTTTCCAAAATAATTACTTTTAACATTTTATTCTCACTTTCCCTGAATAAAACAAGTCATCATAATTACCTTATCTTTAACTTCCGCTGAAAAAGAATAATGGTCATCATTTTCTACCAACTGGGTCACATTCGAAAGGCCAATTCCTTGATGCCCTTCTTTAGTCGAATGTTCAAATTTCAGTGCAGTATTAATATTAAGTTTTTGTTCAATCGAATTAGCAATTACCAATTCATAAACTTCTGGACTATGCTTAAGCAATGCAAACTGAATATATGGTTTAGCTTGTTTGAAGGTTGCTTCAATTGCATTATCCATTAAAATTCCGATAATTCTAGCAATTTTTATTTCTGAACCCGGCAACTCGTCGATCTCAGCATTAATTTCAAACGAAAACGGAATACCTTTTTCTACTATTTTATAAGCCTTTTCCTTAACAAGATTATGCAAGCCAGAGATTTTAATCTTATCTAATGCATTATCAATTTCACCATAATGCTTTTCAACTGTATCATTTTGAAGAAACGTTGCTAGCAATTTTTCTGCTTCCTTATCTTTGTGATCACGAATATAGCCTTGAACACTGAGAAGCATATTGCGTGTATCGTGACGTTCACGCCGAATCTCATTGTATTGTTGGTTCAATTGATTGGCGTTGGCAATCTGTGCTTGGTATTTATCAATGATTTGTTGCTGTCGTTGCGTTTGCTGACTGCTTTTAACGAAATTAATAAATCCGGTTGCACATACTACGATAATTATCAAATACATTATTAACAACAGCGAGGCATACTTATTTGCTACCCCGTCCTTTTCGGCAATAGCAGTTAACCACACATAAAGCATGAACAAAATTGCCGTAATTTGCCATAACCCTATCGGTCGAGGAAAATTAATTCTAATCCATCTCAATTTGGGACGAACTATTTTAATTGCTAAGATTGCAACTACAATAGTTATGATTAAATCATTAATTGGAATAAGCCATCCTAAAAGTGCTATATCTGTCTTTCCTTGTAAAAAAACGCATAAGTATAGTGATCTACTAAATCGAATAAAGATGCCATTACAATACTAATACACATCGCAAGAATACTATTTATAACTATATAAGAATTAGATTTTATTCTGTCAACTAACCAAAAATAAAATACTATAAGTACTGGGTATAGCGATCCTAACATAAAAAATACTATTGAGAAAAATATAATCATCAAGACAGCTAAAAAATCAATTATTACTAATCCTAATGAAAAGTCGCTAGTTACCAATTGATATATAAATATTATTTCAATAATATTTAATATAGATGACGTTAATCCTTGTCCTACAGTTAAATGAATCATCTTTTAATCCAATTTAAAACTGCTCTTTCCCATGAACGAGGACTTTTAAAGGCAAGTGAATACCCCCAACCACCTAATACTTTAGATAATTCTTTCCTTGATAAAAATTTATATGATTTTTTTAACATAATTACCTCCAATAAATAACAATTACCTATTTAACTACAAATTCAGCAATATTAGCCAAAACTAACATTCCCAAAAACACTAAAAAATTCAGTGGCCCTGCATGCAAAATACAATACAAGGCAATCAATCCGATATAAAAAAGGTTAATGATTACCAAATTTTTCTTCGTTTCTAAATCCAAATCCACCATATAACTAACACCTACTTTATCCATCCCTCTGATAATGCAAAAGAAATAATAATTGTTAAAACAAAGCAAGCAATTGCAATCATAATTGCGCGTTCAGCACTCGGGCGCACAACTTCTCCTCCTTTAGTAGATAACCACAGGCTCATTTTTATGTAAGTCACTAAAAGCTTGACCAGCTACGTCTGGATGCATGTTAATACAACCATGCGATCCACCGCCTTTAGCAAGATAAGCCTGTTTTGACCAATCGTGACGCCAACTTGCATCATGAAATCCACATCCACTATCAGTAAATGGTGACCAATATTGAACTTTGCTAGCGTATTTCGAACCATCATCGTTAAGGCCCCGAAGAACAGACGGTGTTTGCTGGTACATGATATACCAGACACCCTTCGGCGTCTCGTTATCTTTGTTATTGGTCCCACTAACAATGTCAGTGCTAAGAACACATTTACCATTCTTATAGAACCACGCATGTTGGTCGGCTAGTGAAACTTCAGCGTAAGTGTCCCCTATGCCGTTGTTGCTTGTGGTATTATACCCAGTTCCTTGTTGATTATAACCCTTACCATAAATATCATTTTTTGCATTTACTGTTTGCTTATTTTCAATCAATGCATTCGTAAGAGTCTTTCCAGCTTGTTTCTTACTGATCTTCCAACCATATGAACCAGCAGCCGTTGTTTTAATCACTGATCCACTGTGAGTTTTGAACTCAAATGATTTGCCAAGAGTTGCTTGGGTATTATTAATTTCATCAATCTTTGAATTAGTTGCTCCAGTGTCAAAGTGATATTTTCCATTTTGATATGTTGCTCTGGTAATAATCTCACCACAATTTAATTGATACTTTTTGTTTTGTACTTGGTATGTTACAGATCGTTTTGATAATTCTTCGAGCTTTGCTTTTTCATTCTGAACAGTTTTACTATTTGCAGAAAGCGGAGCTTTGTATACTGGCCTCAAGTAAATAGTTCCGCCAGCAATCTCATTCTCAACTTTATTATGCAAACCATCTAAACTGTATTGAGTACCACCAACTGCTGGTTTTACTTGTACTCGGCTATTTTCGTATACAGCGTAAGCATCAACAGGAGCTTTTCGACCATTATTTAATTCTGTTACCTTTTGACTGACTGCTTGATCAATCTTTGATACTTCATCTTGATTAACATTTTGAGGCTTAATCGCAATGTTCTTTGTCTTAGATGATGGGAAGAAAGTATACTGACTACGTAATGCATTTTTAATTTTTTGTTCGTCAGCACTACTAAACTTTGCTACTGATTGCTTATCCGTAAATACTAACTCATTGTTAACATAAATTTTTGGCGATTGTGGATTATCTTGTAACTTCTTTAATGCTTGCTTAACAGTCAATCCACCAACCGACACATTATCAATCTTAACGTTCTTATTAAAATGATGACGCTGGTGAATAGTCATGCAGCCAACCACCAGCACTAATAAGCCCAATGTGATTATTATTAGTTGTTTAATAGATAGTTTTTGCATAAAAGTACTCCAATAACATCCAAATCTTTAAGTATAATTTCTATACTGAATGATCACTTAGTAAACATATTCATTACGCTCATTCATTATATACTAAAGCGTAAACAATTAGTATATTTTACATTTTTCATAGTATTTTTACTAAAAAAAGCGTCTGGCAAAAATACCGGACACTTTTTAGTAACTAAACTATTTAGCAGTTGTAACTTGATATTGATTATTACCCTTAGCTTTGTAGTAAATAGTTTGGCCCTTGTAGGTTACAGAACCATTACCTTCCTTGGCATTTTTGTAAAATTCTTCAACAGATGTATTATTATCAATCACGCCCGCTTTTTGCGCAGCCCGGTAGCTAAAGTTCATCCCATCTTCCACTGTTACAGGTTGTTGAGTTGATACAGTTTGGGTTGTCTTTCGGCTTACTGTCCGCCGGTTATTTGTGTTGGCGACACTGCGGTTTCCTTTATAGTTATTAGTAGTAGTTTTAGGACTAGCAGTTTGACCAGAATTACTTACCGCCGTTGCTTGGGTTGTATTTTGACTTTGTGCAGGTTGGGCTGTTTGATTACCACTGGTTGCTGCGGTAGATGCAGAAGTTGCCTCGCTATCATTAGTATCAGCCACTGAAGACGAATCATCAGAGTCATCATCTTTAACTTTATCTGAACTATCTTCTTTGGCTGCTTTATGTTTTTTAGATGAGCTACTTGTAATCGTCTCTGTCTTAGTAGCCTTTTCACTAGCAACCTTCTTTGATGAAGATGGGTGTAGTAACATGTATCCGCCACATACCACAATAATTACAACTAGCAATGAAATAACCGTTAATTTACCCCTATTTTTACTCACCTTTTCCTATCTCCTAATATTTCATTCTAATTTATCTTTTTATTATACTCGATAATTTGATATTTTTTACATTTTGCAGAATTCGTAGCGTTTTCTGCAGAATCCGTTATCTTTTTGAGCTGTTTTTACTAAAAGGTAAAGAAATGGTAAAGAAACGTTTTCATCAATCAAAAAGAGCGTATAATGATGGCGATTAAAAATTGGGAGGGGTTAATATGAAAAAAATTAGCCTATTTAGTACTGCATTAGCGGTTATTGCTGGATTATCAATCGCCGAAAGTAACGCCAACGCAGCTCAACGCAGTAATAATAACACTAATGACGTTAATGAAGTTGGTTCACTCGTTTATTCAAATGCTTATGGGCAAGATTACGTTAACGATGCTCATAGTATTAGCGTATTCAAAGATAGCAACGGTCGCTATGGGATCGGCCAAGGAACCGCTGATAGTACTGCCTTCTTCAAAATTAATAGTGATGGAACCGTAACGATTTGGCAGTTAAAGAGTGATCCAAATACACCTACTTACAAGCAAGGCTATACTAAGAAGACCGTCTCAATTGCCAGTTTACAAAAGTCCGAAAATCAAACATCTTCGCAAAAAGCAACGATCAATAATGCTATTTCAGCAATTAAAAATAACCCATCAGTAACGCCAACACAAAGCAGCAATTCAACTGTTGCGGCTACCAGCTCGTCAACTACACAAAAGCCAACCAGCCGACAAGCATTGCTTCAAGATCAACAGGTCATTGATGATCTTGGAATACAAGCTTATAACAAATACTATGGAGATGACTATCAAAGTAATCATCTCAACGTATTTAAGGATAGCAATGGTCGCTACGGAATTGGTCAAGGAACGACTGAAAGCACCATGTACTACAAAATTAATAATGACGGAAAGACTATGACTATTTGGCGCTTAGCATCTAAACCTGGCACTTTAGTCGCTCAGCAGAAATACATCACTTCAACTATTAGCCTTAGTTCTTTAGGTTTCAATCCTGATAGTCAAAATATCAGTCAAACTACCACTTCTTCAAATGCCTCTAGTACACAAGGTACTGCTAGCCAAACAAGTTCAAGCGCCACTAATTCTAGTGCAACAAATAAGCAAACTACTCAAACTAGTTCAGCCAATAACTCGGTAATAACAAGCCCTAAGCAAACACCTGCAGAAACTAAACGAGTTGTTAAGAAAGCAAGTAAGAAGATTACTGTTCCTTCATCTCAAGGTAAGCAAATATTGTCTTATTATAAGGTAGCGGCGTTAGTTTACGCTAAGGTATTTGGAGTTGATCATCTTAATGAGCAGGGCTTAAAGCTAACCATGAATAAGAATCACTCACGCTTTATTCTTGGAAATGGTACGGCTGACAGTACTATTCTTTTCCGTGTAAACCAGGGTAAGAAGACAGTTACCGTTTGGACTCCGAATAATAATGATCAATCAATGACAAAGACTACTTATGACATTAGTGCTTTAATTAACGAATTCTATGCAACTGATGCACAACAAAGTCTAATTAATCAAACTGCACAATCGCTTAAAAAGTAATTTCAAAAAAGAGAGTGGGAAATAACCTTCTCGACAAGGCGGTTGGCTAAGCTAGGACGATGATTAGCACGGCACGGGCTGATTATCGTTCGTACTTAGACTCGAGCCTTGTGGTTATTTTCCACGTTATCTTTCTATTGTTCATAAAAGTAGTTGAGGCTGAGAGAAAACTTTTGTTTTCTCCCAGCCTCTTTTTATCTCAAGATATCGATCAAATTCTTATTAGCTGCTTGGCGTGCTGGCAAGATTCCAAAGATTAAACCAACAGCTGCCGACGTTCCAAATGCTAACAAGAAAGCATTAAGCGAAATATGGGCGTGAATATGAATGCCGCCACCACCAATCGCACTTGATAAAAGCGGTGCTAGTAAGTGCGCCAATCCTGCACCACCTAAAAAGCCTAATAATCCACCTGTCATGGTAAGAATTACTGCTTCCACTAAAAATTGCATCATGATGTTAAATGGCGTGGCCCCCACAGCTAAGCGAATTCCGATTTCTTGCGTCCGCTCAGAAACTGAAATATACATCATGTTCATTACCCCAATTCCGGCAATGAAAAGAGAAATCGCTGCAATAAAACTAATGAAAGTAGTAATGATACTCATCTGAGAAGAGAATTGCTTAAGGGCTTTTTCCATGTCTAGGTATTGATAGGATCCTTGGGTCGCTGCCGAACTATTATTTTTTAAGTATTTTGCGACTCTGCGGGAAATAGCACTGGCATTTACACCTTGGCTAAAGGTTAATTTAAGCGTATTTCCTTCTTTTGCACTATCTCCTTGATAGTAAACTTTTTTGGGTAAAAGTAAGTCAACACCATATGAGTTTTGATTTCCATCATCCGTGAACTGGGCCTGTGACTTATATACTCCCGTAACTTTATAGGTGACATTATTTACTGTTACAGTTGTGCCAAGCGCATTTTGTGCTGAACCATATTGCTGTCTAGCTACTTTTTCACTCATCAAGGCATTTGTATCCCCGAGTTCAAAAGTCCGTTTACTAAAGTTATGCCCTGCAATGAATTTCACGTCACGGGTTGGCTTCTTTAATAAACTCAAGGTCACTGATTTAGTCGCATCACCAATATCTGCATGTGTTGACAGATTATCTGATTCCTGCTCAATCTCAGCCTTTTTAATTTCACCACCAAATTGAGTATTAATATCAGCAACTTGTTCCTGAGTGAATCCATTGACGGTCGAATTAACATTATCAGGATTATAGACGATTTCAGTCGTTTGCTGGCCTTGCTTAGCATTATTACCGAACTTATCATACATCGTTTTCGTAATCCCGTCTCCAATTCCAAGGATAGCAATAACTGCAGCAATACCAATCATAATTCCAATAATCGTTAGGAAACTTCGCTTTTTATTTACTTTTAATGACTGGATAGCTGATTTGATCAACTCAATTGTCTGCATGATATTCACCGCCTTTACTGTCACTCACAATTCGACCGTCAATAATTTTAATTACTCGGTCACATTGTTCAGCGACATGAGGATCGTGGGTAACCATAATAATCGTTGTTCCTTCTTCATGATTCAATCGCTTAAAAAGATTCATAATTTCTTGGCTTGTTTCCGTATCGAGCGCTCCCGTTGGTTCGTCAGCAATTAAAAATTTCGGGTTCGTTGATATTGCCCGGGCAATAGATACTCTTTGTTGTTGACCACCAGACATATTTTTAGGGAATTGATCTTCATATCCGGCTAAACCAACTTGCTCTAAAACTTCAGAAACCCGTTCGCCAATTTCACGGCGTCGTTTTCCTGCATATAGCAAGGGTAATCCAACATTATCTGCAACGGTTGATCCACGTAGCAGTTTGAAATTTTGAAAAACAAAACCGACATTTTGATTTCGTAAATTTGAAAATTGCTTTCGCGAATAATCATGGATTGGGTGATTTTGGTAGAAGTATGTTCCCTCAAAATCATCATCAAGAAAGCCCACAATATTAATCAAGGTTGATTTTCCTGACCCAGATTCACCGATAATTGCTACTAATTCTCCTTGCTCAATGTCAACATTAATATCATGGAGAACATGAAAACGTTGGCTACCTTGACGGTAATATTTATTAATGTTCTTTAGCTTGATCATATTAATCAACCTTTGCATTATTTTTCAACTTACTGTTAGGGTTAGTCACAATCCGATCACCAGCATCAACGCCATCAGTCACAATATAAGAGCTGTTGACTGCCCGGCCACTAACATCTGTCTCGCGAACTCGGTTGTCTGAATCAACAACAAATACCTTCCCATGACGAACAGCTGATTTGGGAATCTGGACTCCATCTTGTTTAATAGAAGCTTTTGCTGTCTGCCCCGCCATAAATTTATTAGCACTAACATTAGCAGTTACTTCATATTTGGTATTATTTCCACTATTTTTAGTTGGAATTGTTGAAAGATAACTTACCTGAGTATTAGCAGTTCGATTTGTTGCTAAGGCCTTTACCTTTAGATCAGCACTTTGATGAAGTTTACTATAATCATATTCCGAGACTTGACCGACAAATTGAAGCGTATCTGAGTAAAGAGTAATTACAGGAGCATTTTGCTTTGATTGGTCAACCGTAACATAACCAGCAAAAGGTGCTGTTAATGTTTGATTAACCTTGCTCGAAGCGGTGTTAAGCCGTTGTTGGGTAGCAGCAACACTTGCTTGTGCGTCTGCATATGCATTTTGCGCTTCAGTAAGCTGATTGCGCAAGTCATTGTAACCTTCATCACCTTGCCCCATTCCATTCAACTGTTGACGTAAATTATTAATCGTCTGTTGTTGGGCATTCATCGTTCGTTGACTTTTACTAAGGTCCCCCTGCAGTTCAGCAACACTATCTTGTGTACTATCATTGTGCATGGTTAAGAGCGCTTCTCCTTGTGCAACGTGATCCCCATTTTTTACATTAAGATTTTGCAGGTTACCAGATGGTAAAGTTAGTGTTTGCGTCTGGACTGGTTCAATCTTTCCTGTCAGATTAAAATCTGATTGCTCAGTAACCCGTAGGATATTATATTCATTTTTTTCTGTTGCTTTTTCCTCGCTTGTATGCCGAATTGAAACCAATACAAGAATTATAATTACAATTAGGCCACCGATGCCAATCCACCGACGTCGACGTGTTGCAAATAATTGTCGTAATCGAGATTTATGATGGCTGTTTCTTTTCGCAGTCATATGAACGTTCCTCCAAATAACAATTTTATAGTTAGTTACTTATATGATTAAGTATATAAGTGATGGGATAAAATTGCAAGATTGTATTATTAATATTACATTAATCAAACTTTAATTTAAATAATTTCCCAGGAAATAAAAATAAGGGAGCTGCAAAATAATTTTCACAGTTCCCTTACCTTATATTTAATTTTAACCATTTTATTGTCGTACTTCGTAAATTAGATGCTTATTAGTAAATTCATCGATTCCGTAACTGCTGAGTTCACGACCGTAACCTGAATTCTTAACACCACCAAATGGTAATTCTGGTAATGAAGCCCAGCCGGCATTAATCCAACTCATTCCAGTTTCGATCTTCGCTGCTACTCGCTCTGCATGTTCGGAATCATTGCTAAAGATAGTGTTTCCTAACCCATAGCTTGAATTATTAGCTAATTCGATTGCTTCCTCTTCGGAACTAACCTTATAAACTGAAGCCACTGGCCCAAACATTTCCGTATCAAATATTGGGTTATCTGGGGTAATATCAGTTAAGATCGTTGGCATAAAGAATTGTCCTTCCATGTCAACCGGCTTATTACCATAGTAAACTTTGGCTCCGTTTTCTACAGCTGTATCGACTTGTTGTTGGAGTTTTTCTTTTGCTTTCTTAGATGATAGTGGTGCCAGAGTTGTTAATGGATCAAGGGGATCACCCATTTTAACTTTCGAGAACGCATCTTTCATCATCTTTAAGAAACGATCATAATCCTTTTCAAGTACAATAAAACGCTTTGATGATGTACATACTTGTCCTGCATTATACAGGCGAGCTGCTGGGGCAACTTTTTCGACAAGGTCCCAATCTGCATCGTCTAAGATAATAAAGGCATCATTACCACCAAGTTCCAAAGTGCTCTTCTTCAAATTAGCACCAGCCTCTTTAGCAACGGTTGCACCGCCGCGTTCAGAACCAGTAAGACAAACACCAGCTACCCGCTTATCAGCAATCGCCTTATTTACTTGGTCATATGAAAGGAATAAATTAGTTAAACTGCCAGCTGGAGCACCGGCTTCCTTAACAGCATCGGCAAATGCTTGGGCTGATGCTGGACAATTCGATGCATCCTTCAAAATCATGGGGTTTCCTGCAATAAAGTTGGGAATAAATACTCGGGCAATTTGATAGAATGGGAAATTCCAAGGTTCAACTGCAACTAAAATTCCCAATGATTGCTTCAAAACTTTGGCGCGTCCACTCGTTGTCGCAATAATTTTTGGTTGTAGAAATTCATCTGCATGGGCTGCATAATAATCACAGAAAGAAGCACAAAGGTCAACTTCGCCTTCTGCTTCGCTAATTAATTTCCCCATTTCCTTACTCATAATAGTTGCATATTCAACACGCCGTTCACGTAATATTTGACCTAACTTTAAAATTTGCCGTTTCCGTTCTTCAAGGTCATTATACTTCCGCCAATCTAAATATAATTGATGCGCCGTAGTCAATGTTTGTTCTAATTCTTCATCAGTTGTATTTTCAAACGTTTTTTCTACTTGGTTCGTAAATGGATTGATACTTTGATATGCCATTATGGTTCCTCCTTAAATAAACGCTTACATTTTACAACTATTTAATAGACCAATTCAACTAATATTACTCCGTCAAAATCCAATTATCTCATATTAAAAAGTTTGTTTTTTAACAAATAAAAGCCCTTTTATTATATTTCTAACTAACAATTTTATTATACAGCAAACGCTTTCTTGTTAATTTAATTTCAAGTAGACCAATTTGTGAATTTATTTTTTTGAAAGAAGTGTTTAAATTAGCGTCTTAGTTTGAAATACGCTACGATTAGGTTAGGTACATATAGAAAGGATGATGTTTCAATGACACTTAAGATTTACTCATTTGGTGGTGGTCAAATGGTGGAAGCAATGCTGCGGGCTGCACTGAAGAAAGGAGTAATCACTCCCGAAACAGCCGGCGTAACAGATATTTCGAGCGATCGAGTTAATTATTTGACTGATACTTATCATATTCAAGCAAGTCAACGCCCCGATTGGACGGCCGTTGAGAATGCTGACCTTGTTATTCTGGGAGTGCGTCCACAAGATAACTGGCAAGAAATCATGAAAGAACTTGTCGCCCACCACTACCAAAAGGACGTGCTTTCAATTATTGCTGGCGTAACAGTTGCGCAACTTTCATCACAAGAAGATCTTTTTGCAATTACGCGGATCATCCCCAATACTTTGACTGATGTTGCCATGGGTTATAGCGGTGTCGTTAAAAACGATCGAGCTAATCAAACTGTCATTGAAGACTTTCTAAATAGTTTTGGAAAAGTCGATTACATTGATGAATCCTTGCTAGATGTATTTACTGGATATGGCGTGGCCGGACCAAACTATATCTATAACTTTCTAATTAGTTTTACAAACGCAGGCGTGCTTGCCGGAATGCCTCGCCAACAAGCAAACAAACTTGCTCTTGAGAATTTACGCGCAGCCGCTGCATTTGTAGAACAAAGTGGTAAACATCCTGCCGAATTACTTGATATTAATAATTCTGCTGGCGGAGTGGGGATCACAGCTCAGCACGAGTTAGACAAAAGCTCTTTTTCAGCCGGAATCGAAAATGCTGTCCTTGCTGCTGTTAAACGAACAAAGGAATTAGGCAAACAGAATAAGGGTGATTAAAATGACAGAAACGTTAAATTGGGATCATACAATGGTCGATGTAACTAATCTGCAAGATGCAATTGATTATTTTAACTCTAAAGGGCTAGCCTTTACCCCTGGTGGTCATCATGAATATTGGGGAACAAAAAACGCACTAGATTATTTTGGGCTTAACTATATTGAACTCTTAACAGTCGCCAATAAGGAAAAAGCTAAGGCATTTCCATATGAAAACAACTCAGCAATTCATGATGCTGTTGAGGATTATTTTGCTGGCATTCAGCGAATCACAACAATTGCTATTCGGACTGATAACATCGAAGAAACCCACCGGCGATTAAAGGGACTGGGCCTTAATGTCGGTGATATTACTGATGGAAAACGGGTTGATCCTGCTGGCAAACTCATTCAATGGAAGATTTTCTATGTTGATGACGAACTTGTTAATCATTTGCCTGCCCCATTCTTTATTCAATGGAGTGAAGATGATGATAAACGTCGCGAAGACCTAAAGAAACAGGGATTAATCAAATTCCACCCAGCTGGCGACCTCTTTGTTAAACAAGCTATCTTTAATGTTAGCGACCCAGAAGAAGCAGCTAAGCAATGGTCAGCCCTCTTACAAGCAGAAGTAGTGAGCGAGGGTGATACCTATACAATCAATATTGGAAATAAGCAACTTGTCTTCACGGCTGGCGTTGAAAACCGATTATTTAAACTTATCTTTCACGGCGCAAAGCAACCTGAAAAACTCCAACTTGGACAAATTAGGTTTGATCTACTTGATAAGAAATAGCACAATATAACCTGGGAAATAATATAAGACTAAAAAAACGCGTAAAATCGGTTAAAAAGCTGATTTTGCGCGTTTCCTCTCTCATTTATTGATATTACCTAAAATCTTCAATAATTAATTAGCAATTACTGTTAAAATACTACCAATTACAATTAGGATAATTCCAACTACTGTATATATCATTTCTCGCTTGGTCTTGGTTTCATGCAAAAGTAGGATACCACCAAATGTTGAAATAATAACATTCATTTGACCAAAAATTGAAGCAGTCACTACTCCAAGAGCTTTACCAACAAAAACATAGGCAAAGTTACCAATCCCCCATGAAAGTCCTCCTAAAATATTTAAGTATTGTTCTTTTTGCTTAAATGCTTTAGCGTTACCCGAACAAATAGTATAAATTACTGAACCAAGTAAAATTCCTAATACTTCTGGTAGGAAAATACCCTGACTACTTTCATGAGCAACCTGTGGCATTTTAGGAAAAATCGAATAAGCACAGTAACCAATTGTTGTTACTAATAAAAATAATACCCACTTAGTCGAAACCTTTTTATCCGATGTTCCGTCCGAAATCGAGGTTAAAACAGCCCCAATAATTACAACTACACACGCTGTCAACCCAATACTTAATGCTCTGGCTCCTTGCCATTCATCAAAGAAAAAGATGCCGACAAACGACGTCATAACTAACACAAATGCTGAAGAAAGGGGCATCGTATTTGAAACTCCCATATGTTTAAACGAGATGAACTGACCAACCTGTCCAATTGTCCATAAACAACCGATCGCTAGCGAGAACCAAAAAGCAGTTACACTGACGGTTGGTTTTGTTATCAAATATGCAATAATTCCCACAATTGAAGCTCCAGCACCGATTCCAAACATTTGATTAACTGGTGAACCACCAATTTTACCAGTAATTAATGGCATCGCACCCCAACCAATTGCTGGAATTAAAGCAAGTAAATATATCATTTTCTCTTTTCCTCTTATTCTCTCTTAGAATAATTTTTATTATAGTTTCAAAAGAATGCGCTTGCAAGTAACTTTGTGAAAAAAATTCAAAATATTAAGAATTAAAAGTAGACAAAAAAAGAGGGGGACAGAATTAGCTTGGCTAGTTCATAGTCCCACCTCCGTAAGGTTGGCTGGCAGTTTAATACGTAAAACAGTAAAGAGACTGAGCTGATTTCCAGCCTCTTTGTGTTTATTTAATTATTAGTAGATGCCATCGTAAGCCTTTTGATAAAGCTTTACAATATCTTCAACAGTACCCTTACGTGGGTTAGAGAAGGCATTACCATCCTTGAGGGCATTCTTAGCCATCATTTCAAAGTCTTCTGGCTTAGCACCGATTTCCTTGATTGATGATGGAATACCAACAAGCCGGCACATTTCACGCATACCGTCAATTGACTTTTGAGCGGCTTCGTAAAGGGCAAGACCAGTAGTATCAAAGCCCATTACCTTAGCCAATTCAGCAAACCGTTCTGGACATGCGATTAAGTTATATTCTTCAACAGTGGTCAAGAGCAAGGCACAGCAAACACCATGAGGAGCATCATATTGACCACCGAGTTGGTGAGCCATCGCGTGAACATAACCTAAGTTGGCATTATTGAAGGCCATTCCAGCAAGCATTTCAGCTTCAACCATCTTAGTCCGTGCTTCAATATTGTGACCATTAGCAACTACTTCTGGTAAAGCAGTTTGAATCAATTGAATAGCCTCTTTACATTGACTATCAGTAATTGGGTTATGGTCAACAGAAACGTATGGTTCAATAGCTTGAACAAACGCATCACAACCAGTAGCAGCAGTAATGTCTTTTGGAATATCAAGCATCAACATTGGATCGTTGAATGATACCAATGGAATGTTACGCCATGAAACAACAACAAACTTCAAATGAGTCTTTTCGTTAGTAATAACAGCATGACGAGTTAATTCAGAACCAGTTCCGGCAGTAGTATTAACAGCCATTAATGGTGGAAGTGGATTCTTTAATGTTTCAATTCCAGCAAGTTTGGAAATATCATCACCGTTAGTCAAAACAATTCCGATACCTTTACCACAGTCGTGAGCAGAACCCCCACCAACGGTGATGATTGAGTCACAATTTTCATCTTGGTACATCTTTTTACCAGCTTGAACGTTCCGGATCTTAGGGTTAGGTTCAGCGCCAGTAAATACGGCATAGTCAACGCCAGCCTTTTCCAATGAAGCAATGGTTTGCTTTACAGGACCATTGTCAATCTTGGATAAACCTTCAGTAGTAACAATCAATGGCTTGTGCATATTGAGCATCTTTGCACGATCACCAATTTTAGCAATAACACCAGGACCAAAGAAGTTAACGCTTGGCATTAAGAAATCAAATTGTCTATTCATTAAAAACACCCTCCTCATGGCATTTGAATACGATTCCATTATCATGCAAGCGCTTTATTTTTGCAATAGAAACATTTTGATTTTTTATTCATTATCGCCTAATTTATAATAATAATCTTGCCTAATCTGCTACAATATCACGATGTTTGTCATGATTTTCACAAACTGAACCAATTTTCTATTAGTGTTCCACAATAATTTGCTACTTTAATCACAAACTAGCTTAATTCATTTTCAAAGGCAGTCTTTAATAACGCTGCTTGCGTATTATAAGTATTCAACTTCCGATCAGCGGTCGCAGTTGAATCATCTGGCAGCAAGTTAATTTGTAAATCAACAGGAAGAGCCGCCATCTTTAAGCCGGTTACGACTAATTTCATTGCAATTTGTGCTTGCGAGCCGCCATGTCCACCGAATGTTACTAAACTAACCGGCTTTCCTTGCCATTCTTTTCCTAAGTAATCAATGGCATTCTTCAAAACTGCTGGATAGCCCCAATTGTATTGTGGAAAAACAAACACAAAACCATCATAGCTTTGAACTAATTCACTCCATTTACGCGTTTTTTCGTGAACATATAAGCCCAAATAAGGAATTTTAGGTTCATCCATCATTGGTAAATTAACTTCTTTTAGGTCGATGATGTCAAATTGCACTTTTGTACTTTTCTTTAATTGAACTTTTAACCAATTTGCTACTTGCATGCTCCGCCGATTTGGACGAACGCTGCCGACAATAATCCCAACTTTTTTCATTATCATTGCCTCCTTTTAATACCTTCATTTTAATAGCTTTTTTGTAAAGGTGAAAGAAAAACGAGGACCTGAGCTAATCTCAGTATCCTCGTTTCTTATGATAAAATGACCAATCAATTTTATATTTCGGTCTCTTGAATTGCCACCAAGTTCGTAATTGTTTTGCCCGAAACTGGTAACGTTCAAATTCATCATGCTCAATTCTTTTTTCATTAGGTAATGTTAGTCGTGATTCATTCACTATCCTTGCACTTGCTTTTCCTTGCATCATAAAAATGCATAAGCTAGCTATTACCCCTAAAAGAATTATTTGAGAACCTCGTATGCCTATCTTAAATCAAACCCTTTAATTTTTATGCCATTACACTTCATAATTAATACTATACCATCGCCAACAACAATAAATAATAATCTAGCCAAAACTCAAGAAATTCTTTATTTATGATATGGAAGCCCGTTAATAATGGTAAAAGCACGATAAATTTGTTCGCTTAAAACCAAACGCATTAATTGATGAGGCAAGGTAAAACGTCCAAACGAGATTTGTGCATCTGCTCGTTTTAATACTGCTGGACTTAAGCCTAACGACCCCCCGATCACAAAAGTAATATCACTGTGACCATAAGTTGTTAATTTATTGATCTCTTTTGCGAACTCTTCAGAAGATCGCTCTTTACCCTTAATCGCTAAAGCATATACATATTCACGATCTTTGATTTTATCAAGAATTCGTTCCCCTTCTTTTGCCATTACTTCATCCATTTCTGCCTGGCTTAAAGATTCAGGTGCTTTTTCATCAGGAACTTCAACAATTTCAAATTTGCAATAACGTCCAAGTCTTTTAGCATATTCCGCAATTCCCGCTTTAAAATACTTTTCTTTTAGCTTACCCACACCAATAATTTTTATATTCAAGATATCCACTACCTTCCACAGTTTATCCACAAAGTTATCCACAGGCCAGTATTATTTTTTCTACTTTTCCCGAATGTTCGGTTAATTTTTTATCGAAAAAGCGTTTTCTTAAAAAACACTTATCCACAGTTATCTACAAGAACAGTCGTTCAGCCACAACCCTTTTATCCCTTGCGCCCGTAAGCATTACCGATTAAGCAATCCACAGAATTCCACTTATCCACAAGCGCACATTCAACTTGTGGATAAGTTTTGAACAACAAATTTTATTGATACACCAACATTTATAAAATTAATTTAAATTTACTAGTAGTTATCCACCGACTTATCCACAAGCAATTTCACATTACTATTTTAACGTATTTCTAACGATTTACAACACAATCTGTGGTAAATATACAACGGAATGTCACCTAGCGAATATTATCTTCTTTAATTTTTCTTATTATTCGGAAATTTCCCACTGTCTTACTTAAAGACTGTTCCGTGTTGTTCTGCTTCTCGTTGAAAATCTGCTGGAACTTTTATCCCTAATTTACAAGCCTGCTTTAAATTAAGAACCGGTTCTCCCTGATGGTAATTATTAACAGCCATCTGCCCTGGTCTTTCACCTTTCAAAATACGGGCTGCCATTTTTCGGCACTTCCACTATTTATCCAGTGGAATGGAAAAAGCCTGTACTTGAAATCCGTACAGGCCTTATTTGTACATGATAAAGCAGCCAGTACAGATATAATCTGTGAATAAATCCAGGTCATATCTGTACTACAGCTTCCCTGAGTTATCGGCTTTGCTAACTATGATTTAATTGTAAAGTTTGATAACTCATTTGCTTTACTCCTCTAAACAAATTATGTTCCTTTTAATGATAAAAGTATTTAATTTTTAATCAAGCGTACTGGTGGGCAATCTTTCCACAAACAGCCGCCACAATCGCCGCAAGAATATCATCAATAAATGTATTTACATGAACCTTATCATGGTCAAACTTGGCAATAATCCCACTCTTAACCCGGTCAAAGTAACCGAAGTTTGTCGTGCCAATTGTTCCATAAATATTAGCAATTTGTAAAGCTAGGGTTTCATCTACCCCAAACACCCCAGCATCATTTCTTATAATACCTGCTAAAGGTTCATCTACTTTTCCTTCTTCGGTTAACCGATCAAGTTCAAGTGCTACCATTGCACTATTTAATAATTCACGCTTATGCATCGTATCAATTAAAAATTTTTGACATATTTCCAACGTCAAATCTGGTTCAAAGCCCTTTTGTGTCTCATACACAATCTTCGCAAGCTCTTCTAAGTTTACTCCGCGTTCTTCTAAACGATGTACTACAAATTCATATGCCTTTGTATCTGGGTATTTAAACCGTGGATTATTCATTTTACCCACCATCCTTTATATTGATAACTAATATTATACCCCTTTTAATTAAGAGGCTTTTAATGAAAAGGGAGCGAGACAGAAGTCACTCGTGACTTCGCTTTTCGAGCCCCCGCAAGCAACAATAGGCCTCCAACGTTCGGTTTTACCGGGCATTGGAGGCCATTGGTGTACTGCGTCATTTGTCTTTTATGAAAGTAATTTGGCTTATGTCACAGTCCCAATTCATTAATTATTATCTTGTTGGGAGTCATCAGTTGACGTTGTATCAGCACTCTTTGTTAGATGCAAGGTTGCGGTGTGTTGTTGACCATCACGGTAGTAAGTGACTTTAGCGTTTTGTCCAACCTTGTATTTATATAAGGCTGCCTTTAATGAACCCGCATCTGTAATTTGAGTGTCACCAAGTTTTGTAATGACATCATATTTTTTCAATCCAGCAGTATCAGCAACTGAACCACTATTCACATCCATAATCACTACCCCTTTGCTTACGCTTGTTGGTAGTTTTAAGACTGATTGCTGTTGATCAGAAGTAACATTACTAAGATCCACCATACTAATTCCGAGTGATGGACGAGTTATTTTACCATTCTTAATCAACTGGTTAATAATTGTCACAACTTCATTACTTGGAATGGCAAAACCAATTCCTTCAACTGAAGAGCCTTGTGTATCAGAAGCAAGTTTCATTGAATTAATTCCGATAACTTGACCTGCCATATTAATTAATGGACCACCTGAATTACCAGAGTTAATAGCGGCGTCTGTTTGGATAACCGATGTCAAAGTTCCATCAGTACCGGCTTTTAATGTCCGATCTTTTGCAGAAATAATTCCTTTCGTTACTGTATTAGCATATTCACTTCCCATTGGTGAACCAATTGCTAGCACATCCTGACCAGGAACAATCGAATTAGAGTTACCAAAGGACGCAACTGTTTTAACATTTGCAGCGTTAATCTTCAATACAGCTAAGTCGGTTGCAGAATCAGCCCCAACTAAATCAGCGTTAACTTTTTTACCATTGCTTAGAATTACTTGGAGCGCGTTTGAACCTTTGACAACGTGGTTATTAGTTACAACATAAGCCGAATTGCCACTCTTCTTGTAAATAACTCCCGATCCTTCACTAGCGGTTTCTAATTTATTATCGCTAGACGAATCACTGCTGCTGCCGTTACTACTGTTGCCATAACCAAAAATTCCTAGCGTCCCACTTGATTGCTGAACTTTTTGTTTATTGATAACACTAACAACGGCTCCTTGAACGGACTTATAAGCTTGGGATGCCTCTCCGTTTAAGTCGGCCTTATTCTTATTAACCTTCGTACCACCAGACTTATTAGATCCAGCTGGAACTCGTGTACTTGTTACTTCTTCATGGTGTTGTACCAGGTTATTAATTCCTAAGGCAATTCCACCACCAATAAGACCAGCAAATAAGCCGACAACAATTACGCCTAGCCACAAACGATCTTTAAAAGCTTGTTTTATCCTATTCATCAATTAAACCCTCCACTAAGTTAAAGAATCACTATCTTCAAATTACAATTTAAATATGAAAAATCATTGAATAAAGTCGATAAAAACC
Source organism: Limosilactobacillus reuteri (assembly GCF_002254085.1). GTDB lineage: Bacteria > Bacillota > Bacilli > Lactobacillales > Lactobacillaceae > Limosilactobacillus > Limosilactobacillus reuteri_K. The sequence goes on from NZ_NGPY01000033.1 coordinate 96,765, forward strand.
GTGATATTTCCTTTATTATAACGTCATTAGCTTGCTTGGTTCTTCTGGTTCAGCATCTTGCAATTTAAAATCATGATCGACGCCAAAGTCATGCTGCTCCATCAAACTTGCAACTGTTAAATGGGCTAGCGAGCGCATGTTGTTATGTTGACTACGGTGACCAAGGAAAATCTCTTTGGTTCGTCGGCCAACAACACTCATCAATGCATCCGCACCTTCTTCATTGGAAAGGTGGCCCTCATCTCCCAAGATCCGCTGTTTTAATGGCCATGAATAAGGACCCATCCGCAGCATTTCTGTATCATGATTGCATTCCATTACATAAGCATCTGCATTTCGAATAGTTCCCGCAACTCGATCAGAAACATAACCAGTATCCGTAATAATACAGAAAGTCTTATTACTGTGATGAACTTGGTAAAATTGTGGTTGCGCCGCGTCATGGGATACAGCAAAACTTTCAATATCCATATCTCCCAAGTCCTTAACAGTATTTGGTGCAATAATATGTTTTTGTGCTAATGGGATTTTACCAACTTTATTAGCCATTGCCTGCCAGGTACCTTCATTGGCATAAACATCCATCCCATAACGGCGTGCCAAGACACCAACACCATGCGTATGATCACTGTGTTCATGTGTTACAAAAATTGCATCGACATCCTTTAATGATCGATCAATCTTCTTCATTAAATTTTCAATTCGCTTTCCACTTAAACCAGCATCAATTAAGATTCGGTGGTTGCGCGTTTCCAAATAAGTTACATTCCCAGTACTCCCGCTCGCAAGTACACTATAACGTAATGGATCCGTTTCTGTCACTTAAAGTTCCTCCTCAATTACTTATTATTTAACGAGTTCGTATTCACACTATCTGGCGTTTCCTTCATAACTGTACTATTAAATGCGTTAACTTGTAATTGTTGAATTGCTCCTGAGTTTTTAGTTTTGATTTCAACAGTCCACGTTGGCACATAGACTGCTTTATCATCAGTAGTAGTGTTAAGGAGCTTAGAATAACTGAGCACCGACCACCTAATGCGGGAGTTATTAGGAATCTGATTATGTTTATACAACCAGGTAATTGCTCGGCGCTGGCTAATCGTATTTGACCGTTGCCGGAGAATTTCAACATCTTGCAAATAAGTCTGCGTATAACCTGTTATCTCATGGTCAGAGTTTATCCGAAAACGAATTTGCCCATCATTTGAAAATAGCGGCTTTCCTTCTAGCATTTGCGTATAAACAAGGGTATTTTTGTCCGATAATTCCTTGTTATAACGATAATGATTTCCCAAACTTACCATCTTTTTATTTTTTAACAGCTGGTCGACACGCCGAATATCATTATTTTTAGTCGTTTTAATTGGCTTATCAAACTCACTAGTCAGTGTTCCTGAAGATAGACGAAAATTTTGATTACGTAATTTCCCGGCTTCCTGTTCTAAGATTCCACCATCCGATGATTTTTTCCCAGCAATATAATATCCGGTTTGCTGTTTGTTAGAAAGGTCGCCATAACTAATCGAGTCATTGCGCATTTCTTTTAACACTGTTGATTGGCGATTTTGCTGACCATTAGAAACGGTAAATTTAGTTTCTAAGATTAATGAACTTCCAACAAAAATATCAAAAAGCAAAAAGGCAAGGATAAAGATCCATTGAATACGTTTAAAATTCATTCTTTAACCCTCCTACTTTTCTAACTCGGTATATTCAACCCAGTGGCCGCGATACTTAATGAAATATGTTGGCACTAACTTTACAACATGACTATCTTTATCAGTTTTCCAAATGTATCCGACACGCAAGTCCTTGATGTCACGCATCCGGTTGGTTCCATGTAATTGATTAATCACATCTGCACTTGATGGGAGCTTGACCATCTGGTGATCAATTGGCAATGGCACTTGAAGACTATAAAGACTTAGCCAGAAGCGTTCATTCCCGCCACTTGTGGATTCAAGCGTTACTTCCCCATAACCATCACTATTGAAAATTGGAAAGCTATTAACATAAGCCCGATAATTTAACCGACGACCATGCTCACTCACCTCATCATAGCGCAAATTATCAAGCGGAATTCCAATTGTCGTCAACTTATTATAGAAGTGTGGGAAAATCTGGCTTGTTGATTCCCGATCGTCCTTACTAAGGTAGTTTTCGTATTTAAGCGTTCCATTTTGGCGATTAAATATCAGCCGACGATTGGTTCCATCCGTATAGGTAGTCTCGTTGCCATTCCGATTTGCCGTAATTGTTGTGTGTTGGTTAGTACTCATTAGACTAGCACTAAGGGTATCAATGTTTTGCGCAGTGATTTGGTACCCTAATGCTGGTAATTCAAAGGATCGCGGATACATCATTACCGCTACTCCGTTAATAATTTTATGGTCAACCGGGGTCCGATCCATTGACTTTAAGAGTTGCCGAATGCGATTAAATTTTCCTTTCTCTACCCGTACTTGATACACACTATAATGGTGGTCACCAAGTAAGTAAATCTCATGTTGCCCATTTAATGGGATAACAATATGGTCAATCTGATTAACTCGGTCAGTATCAATTGACTGGGAAAATGTTTCGTTGAAGACTGAGCTTGGTACCTCATCAGGATATGTCAGCATTAACGAGTTCCGCCGTCGCAAATAACTCAAATAAACATCACTATTATTTTGTTTGACAACATTTGTCCGGCCTAATTTCCAATCCTCTAACTCTTTTTTTACGCTCAGAATTAAATTAGCTTTAGGGCTATAAAGTTGATTCTGAGTTCCTTTTTCATTTGTCTCAACTGCTTTAGTTGGAAGATAAACATCTCCCATTGATTGCGGCGTATATTGTTGAGATTGTTTATTATTGAAATTTTCGTGTCGTGCTCCCTCAAAAGGAAATGGGTTGGTCCAGACAATCCATGAAATGAATAAACTAAGAAGCACAACAACCGTTAAGGCGATTGCTTGCCAATTACTTTTCAGCTTCTTCATCATCCCAGTCTTCCTCCTCATAAGGTACATATGGCAAGGAAATATAGAATGTTGAACCCTTGCCTTCTACACTATCAACCCAAATTTGTCCACCAAGCATATTGATAACTTCCTTGGAAATAGCTAGTCCCAGACCTGTTCCCCCTTGCTTCCGGCTTCTTGCCTTATCAACGCGAAAGAATCGATCAAAGATACGTCCAAGATCTTTTCGTGGAATCCCTAAACCTTGGTCAGAAATACTTAAAATAACATGATTATGCGTCTCCAGTAAGCGGGTTGTAATTACACCACCATCTGGAGAATACTTAATCGCGTTATTCATAATATTATCAATTACCTGGGTAAACTTATCGGTATCAATCTCAACCCATAAATCTTTCTTAGTAAAGTATCGTTCAATGGTATACTTTTTCTTTTTTGGATCTTCTTCTTTTTTAATAATCATATCGAAACGATCCAAGATATAGTTAAATAACTCATTAATATTTACGTATTCCAGATTGAGCTTCGTTGTCCCTGCATCCATCCGTGATAGACTCAACAGGTCATTGATCATTCGAATCATCCGGTCCGTCTCATCCTGGACAACCTTTAAGAACTGAGGGGCAATTTCTTTATCCTGCCAAGCACCATCACTTAATGCCTCGACATAACTTCTAACACTTGTTAATGGAGTCCGCAACTCATGCGAGACGTTTGAAACGAATTGCTTCCGTTCCCGTTCTTCTTTTTGTTGACTCGTTACGTCATGAAGGACACAGACAAGCCCACTGACAAAGCCAGATTCACGTTGAATTGGTGAGAAATAGGCGTTTAAGATCAAATTATTGCCAGAATTTGACATATCAATAATCATCTCACGCTGTTCACCATTTACTAGTTGCCGAACGGTATAGTCATGACGAATATCCAACACATCAATGATTGACTTACCAATTAAATCATCTTCATTTTCGACACCTAGTAACTGTAACGCCATATTATTTACAATGGTCACATTCCCTCGCCGATCAGTGGCTAAAACCCCATCTGACATATGGGATAAAATGCTATCAAGCCGCCGCCGCTCAGAATCGCTCGACTCCTGTGCCTCTTCAACTCGGACAGAAAGATTATTAACTGCCCCTGCCAATTGTCCTAACTCGTCATTTCCCAATACTTTTACTTGACCAGAATAGTCCCCCCGGGCAATTCGTAATGTTTGTTTCCTCATTTCTTCAATTGGGCGGGTAATTTCCTGGGAAATAATAATTGCCAAGATCAGACTCAAGACAATAGTAATCATCGCCGCGGATAAGTATACCAACGTAATATTGTTAATATTAGAGTAGACACTTTCCAGACTAGCTCGCAGGTAAACAGCTCCGACAACGTTATTATTACTGTTATCCACAAGGGGAATCACATTGACATAGTAGCGCGTGTGATTTGAATTATCGTACAAATTTTCGGTATGCGACCTATTATTTAATAAGGTTGCTTTGATTGCTTGGTCAGTTGTTTTCTGACCGATTGCACTCCGATTATCAGCGTTGCTTGTTCCCCGTACAATACTCTTACTATCAACCACGCGGATTTCAGAAATGTTATTGTTATTAACTTCTGAAAGGATTTGGTTAATTTGTTTGTTTGCTTTTTTAGTATTTGATCGTGATAGCTGCTCTGCTAAAGAATTATCAACGTAAGACGGTAATTCAATGGTTTGCTTAAACGTATTAAGGTTTTGATGCTCTAATTGACGCACAAAAACCGCCCCAACGCATTCAAGTGTTAACATCAAAATTAACACGAATACGAGAGCGATTTTAAAGCGAATCGATTGATAAAATTTTAACTTGCTGTTCACAATGGTTCAGCCTCTAATTCTGATCAGGATTTGCTAGGTAATAGCCAACACCACGCCGGGTAATTAACCATTGTGGGTGACTTGGGTTATCTTCAATCTTTTCACGAAGTCGACGAACGGTCACATCAACTGTCCGTACATCTCCAAAATAGTCATAACCCCATACAGTTTGAAGAAGGTGTTCACGGTTAATGACTTGTCCAATATGTTGAGCTAGATAATGGAGAAGCTCAAATTCACGATGCGTTAAATTAATATTTTCGCCCCGCTTAGTTACTGTGTAGGCTTCAGGATGAATCGTAAGGTCGCCAATTTGAATATCGGTATTATTTTCTTCCTCTGCTGGTGCCTTCAGAGTTGCTTGACGCCGTAAATTAGCCTTTACTCGTGCTACTAGTTCGCGGTTGGAGAATGGCTTAGTAACATAATCATCGGCCCCAAGTTCAAGCCCTAGCACTTTATCTAGTTCTGAATCTTTAGCGGTTACCATAATAATCGGCATGGTATGCTTAGCTCGCACCCGCTTGGCCACTTCAAGTCCATCGATCTTCGGTAGCATTAGGTCGAGAATAATTAAATCAGGATTTTCTGCTTCAACTTGTTGTAAAGCTGCTTCGCCATCATAAGCTACGACAACTTCATACCCTTCTTTTTCAAGGTTAAATTTGATGATATCAGAAATTGGTTTTTCATCATCAACAACTAAAATTTTCTTTGCCATATCAATGATTCCCTCCGTTGGGTTAATTGATTAATTACTTTAAATCTGCTATATATCAGTGCCTCTATTATAGCACAGGGAAAAGTTCCATAAATATTTTCTAAAAACTTATGAAAAATATTTGACATTTGATCAATAACGGGTTAAAATATTTAAGTATTCTGTTAAAGGATATGGGCAGTTAGCTCAGCTGGCAGAGCAACGGACTCTTAATCCGTGGGTCCAGGGTTCGATCCCCTGACTGCCCATCAGAGGTTTACAGCGATTGGGATTTGATCTCAGTCGCTTTTTTCATACTTAAAATAAAGACTGCGAAAATCTTGTCCTTTCGCAGTCTTTATTTTTATTTAAACTGATCCTTAACATACTGTGCATATAGTGGTGTTGTCTTTAATAATTCTTGATGGGTTCCTGCACCAGATACTGTTCCATTTTCGATAAAGTAGATTTTATCGGCATCGACAATCGTACTCAAGCGATGCGCAATTACTAGTGTCGTTCTTCCCTGCATTAAGTCTCCCAATGCTTTTTGAACCATCGCCTCCGATTCAGCATCCAAGCTAGCAGTGGCTTCATCAAGCATTAAGATTTTTGGATCGCGGAGAAAAGCTCGTGCAATCGCTATTCGTTGCCGTTGTCCCCCAGAAAGTTTGATCCCTCGTTCACCAATTTCGGTTTCTAATTGATCTTCCATCTCACTGACAAAACCATCTGCATAAGCCATTCTCAACGCGTCCCAAAGTTCCTCATCCGAGACTTCTCTTCGTAACCCATAAGTTAAATTATCACGAATAGTTCCTGGCATTACCGCGGCATCTTGACTTACGAGACCAATTTGTTCACGCCACTTGGCTAAGTCTACATTTTCGATATTCTCTTCACCGATCAAAATTTTTCCACCTGTTGGCTGATAGAATCGTTCAATCAATGAGAAAATAGTTGACTTTCCTCCACCAGATGGGCCAGCAAAAGCTACCACTGCATTGGGTTTGGTTTCGAAACTAACATCTCGTAAGACTGGCTTACCCTCCTCATAAGCAAAGTCAACATTCTCAAATTTCAATGGTGCGCTCGCAATATCTTTTTCGGCTTTATCAGCAACAAATTCTTCTGGTTCAGCTAAAATTTGTTGGATACGTTCCGTGGCTCCGCTAGTCTTTGCCATATTATTGAAGAGCTGACTAATTACAACAATGGGACTAATAATTTGAAAAAGATACATTAAGAATGAAACCAAGGCGCCCATTGTCATGGCACCATTCATAACGCGAATTGCTCCGTAACCAAGAATCTTTTGTAATTGGTTGCGTTACTGAGTTAATCAACACTTCTTTTCTCCCGACATGATATAAATTGTCGATGCGGCGATTTCCTTTTGCCAGTTCATGTTCTTCACCGTTTGAAGACTTAACTAATCGGACCTCACCCAATACATCGGTTAAATCACTAGCAAATTTTGCTAATTCATCTTGTCGAACCCGACCAATCTTACGCGACTGATTCATCACTGGTAGCATGACTAAAATCACTAAAGGAACCGCCACAAACATCAACAATGTCATCCGCCAATCCATTGCTAACATAATAACCAGTGCACCAACGAATTGTAAAAGCGATGTCATTGCATTTGGTAATGTTGAAGCAAGTAAATCCTTCACCTGTGACGTATCATTAACTAATCGTGAACTGATTTCACCTGTTTTAACATCATCAAAATATTTACAGGTATTTTTAGTAGTTTTTGCCACAATTGTTTCCGTAATTTAGAAACAACATTTTCACCAAAAATTCCTAATAATAACCCTGATAACGCACTTGTAATTAATCCTGCTATAAAAATTACAACTGTTAAAATTGCCAATGTTGGACTAATACTCTTAAAATTATTAATTAGCTTTTGCGCTAGTTGAGGAACAAATAGGTTAGCACCCGTGGAGATAAAACCTAGTAAGATTCCCACAAAAAGCTTAATATACTGCGGATGTAATTGATTTATTAAACTAAAGAAACTTTGAAAACTAAATTTATTTCTGTTCAAAGCATAAGCCCCCTAACAGTTAAGCATCTAACTTTTAATGATGATGAATATTTAAATACATAGATATCTAACTGTCGAGAGTCTAACTTACTTTTTTAGATTGTTATTAATATTAGTCATCCCTTTAACTATTGCATCAATATCTCTTTCATCGAGGCGGGCAATAATCTGCAAATAAGCTTGATCAAATATTTCTTTAACCTCATTAGTTTTTTCTTCACCTTTTTTGGTAAGAAAAATACGCTTAATTCGTGCTGACTCTTGATCCGCCTTCCGGACAATATACCCGTCGCGTTCAAGATTTTTCACCATACTGGTAACACTAGCATTCCGTAAATGGAAATGGTCACCTAGTTCTCGTTGAATAAGCCCAGCATGTTTTTCTATATAAAAAAGTGTATGAGCTTGCTGTGGAGTTATATCTAATTCAGGGGCAAGTTCAGTATAAAAATGCTTCATGTTAATCATATAGTTCCGCAATAAACGGTTCATCTGCTCAAATTTATCTTTTTTTAATGCCATGAAATTACTCCCAATTTTAATTTTATTGTTAATTATAACAATTAGACATCTAATTAAAATACAGATCTGAAAATTTATTAAATAAATTCAGAAAAACACTTGCGAAAATGACCGGAAGTTGATATTATTATCTATGTTGTCAAAGACATGGGCAGTTAGCTCAGCTGGCAGAGCAACGGACTCTTAATCCGTGGGTCCAGGGTTCGATCCCCTGACTGCCCATCATGTAAAAAAGACCACCGAGTAATCGGTGGTCTTTTTTTGTTATAAAATTGTAATTACATGTTGTTTAGGACGCTTCGAAACAGTTTCAATTGCGCCAAGTGCTTCTAATTCTTCAATGGCTGCCTTAGTCTTTGTCATTGGATAACGGCGATTACTCTTCTTCAAAGTTTCAATAATATCGTTATCTTTAATTCCTAAATCTAACTGGTTAGTAAATAGCTTTGATTGTGCAAGAAGATATAGAATATTACAATACAAACTATCAGACGTTGTAGCTAATTGATGATGGTGTTCATTGACCCACTGACTAATAATTTCATTGGCTTTATCAAGCTTTTCACGAGATTGACTCAAAATCTTAATTACTTTTTCCTGCTGACTAACAAGTATCATTAATAATTTTTGAATAAAAAATGTTAAATCAGCTCTATTTTCCGCATTATCGGCATCCTTAAATACCTTATAGTATTGCTGAACATTATTATGAATTGCAGTAGCCACAGAAAAGCCAGTAAATCGATCAAATTTGTTAGCAATATATGACGACAAAAGATAACGCCCCATTCGACCGTTACCATCAAGAAACGGATGGGTATTTTCAAAGAAAAAGTGAGTTACAAGAGCTTTATATATTGAAGGGGTATCATCATTATTCATATATTCAATTAAAGCTGTAAGGGCACTCTTGATTGCAGTTTCCGTGGTTGGCGGTCGATGAACTGTTTTAATGCCATCCCCGATCGAAAGTACTTCGCTATTAGGAAGCTTATCACGAAATATTTTTCCGTTAGGCAGTCGATCTTCATTAAGTTCGCCTTTTAACAATGAATCATAGATTTTTCTATAGTCTTGAAGAACATTGATTTCAACTTTTTTCCCTGATTGTGTGCGCTGGTACATTTTTATAGTTGAACCAAGCCTTTTCTTTGATATATGATCATCACCATTTATTTGGTGGTTATTTTCCTGAATAACAGTACTAATTTCAACACGACTCGTTTTTACACCTTCAATATCATTAGTGTAGAAAATTTCAGAGAGTAATAATGAATTCAAAAACTGATTAATCGCAACTTGGGGAAGCGTTACAGAAATATCCTCAATCATATTAGAATTACGCCTAAGCTGATCTGCCAGGTTTTGAATTTCCGGTAATGGAAGATAGAAAATTGGATATTTACTTGTCTGTGCACCATCGCGATAGTTAAGAAGAGGAAACAGAGTTGTCTTCTGGCTTGTATACCCGTTCAGTCGACTCTGATACTCACTTTCAATTGCTGCCGGGTCATTCGTCTTATCTTCAATAAAATACTTATATTTAGATAATGGTATATATTTCATTATTTATCTTCCCTCCTTAAAGCTAAAAAGCTATTTTTTGGTGTTATTATATTAAAATACTAACATAATAACCCTTGAAAATCGATTTTTGGGGGTTATTATCATTAGAAATTCATATATAAATGCTAAAAACCAATTTTTGAGGGTTTATATACTTAAACATATATTTTTTGAATGAACAATCTAATTTAACTAATAACGATGAGTAAATTAATATGTCCATTTGGTGAACAGTTCAATGCAAAGAACTTGGCCTTACCTGACAAACACTTTAACATTCTAATTCTTTGTTCTACATTAGCAATCTACTTCTTTACTCACAAGTGCATCTTTAAACCACGTAAATAAAAAGGACGTCATTCGAACGTCCTTTTTATTTACTTATCTTCTGCTATTAGTTCTTTTCGTGCTTGGCGTAAGCTCATTTCTTGTTCTGGCGAAACCTCAGGATAAGCTAATGGCAAACTATTAATCTTCTTTGTCAAAATATCAGATACAATTAAACGCGAATACCACTTATCATCAGCCGGAATAACATACCATGGATTTTCCTTTGTGGCGGTAGCATTAATCGCCTTTTCATATGCCTTTTGATAATCGTCCCAATATTGACGTTCGCGAATATCAGCTGCAGAAAACTTCCAATTCTTTTCTGGCGTATCAATCCGTGCTAAGAAACGCTTCTTCTGTTCTTCCTTTGATACGTGGAGGAAGAATTTTACAATTAAGTAACCGTTCCGTGTTAGATAACTTTCGTACTGGCGAATGTCTTCATAGCGACTATCAAAGAATTTGTTATTAACATCATGAACAGACTCAATCCCTGGAATATTAGATTGCAAAATTAAAGCAGGATGAACGCGTGAAACAAGAACATCTTCATAATAAGATCGATTGAAAACACCAATATCACCACGCATTGGCAATTCACGATTGATTCGCCAGAGATAATCATGACGTAATTCGCGGCCTGTTGGTTGTTTAAAATTAGCCACCTTAAACCCAACTGGATTTACGCCCGCAAAGATATGCGAAATCATACTATCTTTTCCTGCCGCATCCATTGCTTGAAATACTACTAAAACACCATAATGACGCCGCGCATACATCATCTTTTGCGCATTCTTGATTGACTTTATATTTTTCTTGATCTTCTTTTTAATCTTCTTAAGGTCATCAGCAGAATCTTTTACCTTAGTTGGTGCCGTCTTAATATCAAAGTCTTTTCCAGTGTAACGATATTTCTTGGTTTTCATCAACATTCACCTCATTGCTTTTAATTTGATTTCAACTACCATCATAGCAAATCTCTCAAGTTTTGGTTAATAAAAACGGATTTAAAAAAGAACCATGAACATTTTAGTCCACAGTTCTATTATTTATAATATTCTTTTCTGTTAGCTGATATTTACTACATTTCAATTTGCTAATTTTATGCTCGTGCCCATCATTAACAATAAATTCATCAACAGCCCCACACTGCTCACAAACTACCACAATTTGGTACCGTTGCGAGTCATCATTGTTTGTATCCATCCAATTTCTTTCTGCAATTACTAATGGCTGTTCATGGCACTGATAACAAGAAATTCCAAGTTCACATTCTTCCCTAAAAGGATCTCCTGTTTTTCCTACCATTCCATAACGGTCTTCACCATGTACATTATCAAAATTATTGTAAAACATCTGATCACTTCTTTAATATTCAACTACTTTGGCACGCTTTATCTTAATAACAAAGACTACTATTATTTCCATTACAAAAATCGAAATCGCACAAATAATAAAGAGGATATGATAAGAGGTCGCTTCAATCATCAATCCACCAAATAGAGGACCAATTGCCTTTCCCAAAGAAGAAAATGCGTTCAAAATTCCCTGATACTTTCCTTTAACAGCAACCGGTGAAAGGCTGTTTACAATGGCAGGTATCGTTGGCAGCGCAGTGGCTTCACCAATTGTCAAAACGATCATTGCTGCCACAAACCAACTATATGAGTGAGCGTAAAGTAAGAGGACAAAGGAGAAACCAATCGTAAACATCCCAATAAACACTTGCGCATATGGCCGATTAACCCAGCGATTAAGCCAGGTAATTCCTAATTGGAAAACAACAATTAAAATCCCATTTAATGTCCACAAAAGACTATATTTCGTCATTGAGATTCCTTGATCAGTCATGAAAACTGATAAGTTACTTGCCCATTGTTCATACATTGTCCAGATTACAACTAAGGCAATGAAGAAGATCCAGTTAATCCATAAGTTAGCTTGAGGCATCTTAATATTACCTGTCTTAGTCTCTTCTTTATCTTCTACATCTTCCGTCTTTGCAACTGTCTGTTGACTATCCTTAAAGAAAAAGATAACAACAAGTGAGAACATTGTATAGAGAATTGTGGTAATCAAAAACATCGGTGAAACATTACCATCTGCATACTGGTAAAGCGGACCGACAATAGTAGTTCCAATCACCATCCCCAAGTTATTGGCAAAATACAACATATTAAAGACATAACGTCCATCTCGGCCTGAACGGGTCGCAAAAGAATTAACCATTGTGATAATCCAACCATTAAAAAATCCAATAACTGTTAAAAGAATTCCATATATTGGCCAGCCATTGAAGAAAATCATAATAGCCATTACGATGGTCGCTAGCAGTGTCCCGCCAATCATTAATTTCCGCGGGTTAGCTCGGTCAAATAACATTCCGCTAATATAACTTCCGACAACATTTGCTCCCGAATAAAAGAGTAAAACAATTCCCGATACAGTTAATGACTCATGCAACTGATCGTGAATATAAATTGTTGTTAATGGCCAGACAAAACTATTCCCAATACTTCCAAGGAACATTCCGAATAAAAGCCATTTTAATTCTACGCCTTGACGGTTCATTGTTTACGCCTCCTCAATTACTATCATACCGTTTATTTTTTTAAACATTTTTAATGTCTTAAGCGCACTAAAAGGGCTACCTCAGTTTTTACTGAAATGCCCTCTTAGAAATTTAGTTTTTAATTATTATCTTCAGGGATATAAGAAATCGAAGTGAACTTATTATAGGATTTTGCAAATAATAATTTAACTGTCCCCCGTGGACCACTACGATTCTTTTCGATAATGACTTCAACTTCACTGGCATTTGATCCATCGTCATCCTGATTATTTCCCTGGTTATTATTATCATCTGAATCTTCATCGTGCTCATAATAGTCATCACGATAAAGAAAACTAACAATATCTGCATCCTGTTCAATCGATCCAGATTCACGAATATCAGATAAAACCGGGCGCTTGTCTTGTCGTTGTTCAACTCCCCGTGACAACTGTGATAGGGCAATAACCGGAACTTCTAATTCCTTTGCCAGCTTCTTTAGTTGTCGAGAAATCTCTGAAACTTCTTGCTGCCGGTTATCAGGATTACTCCCTTCAATCAACTGAAGATAATCAATTACGATCAATCCTAAGTTACCTTTTTCCTTTGCTAAGCGTCGACAACGAGCCCGAATTTCTGCTACCTTGATTCCCGGTGTATCGTCAATATAGATACTTGCATTACTCAAGGCTCCAGTAGCAATAAATAAACTTTGCCATTCATCTTGCGTAAGCTGTCCAGTTCGTAAGTGATTAGCGTTAATGTTTCCTTCAGCACAGAGCATCCGGTTTGCTAAGGACTCCGCACCCATTTCAAGACTGAAAATTGCGACCGTATTATCGGTTCTAGTTGCAACGTTTTGGGCAATATTCAAAACAAAGGCAGTCTTCCCAACAGCAGGCCGCGCCGCGATAATTACCAACTCGTCTTTATGAAGACCAGTCGTCATCTCATCTAATTGAGCATACCCAGTTGAAAGTCCAGTAATCTCTGAATCTTGACTAGAGAGCTCACTAACATGGTTAATCGACTCTTGTAAAACATCACTAATACTTTTAAAACCAGTTTGACGACTATTTTCCGAAACTGACATAATTTCTTGCTCAGCCCGGTCAAGTTGATCTTCAATTTTGTCATTTCCTGCATAGCTATCATTGATAATCTTGGTTGCTGTATTGATCAACCGTCGTGAAATTGCCTTATCATGAACAATCTTTGAGTAATAGACAACATTAGCAGCCGTCGGAACCGCTGTTGCAAGTTCAGCAATATAAGCAACTCCACCAACATTTTCCGTTTGATTATCCTGATCAAGGACATTTTTCATCGTTAACGGATCGATTGGCTGGTCCGCATCATTTAGTTGGACCATCTTTTCAAAAATGATTTGATGAGCCTTCCGGTAAAAATCTTGCGGCTCAAGATATTCCATCGCATCAGCCAACGCGTTTTTACTTAAAAAAGCAGCTCCAAGAACTGCTTTTTCTGCTTCAATATCGCGTGGCTCTTCTTGCACTGGTGCATTATCCATGACGATACCGCTCCTTAAATCTATTAACCCTCATTACTTTTCAGCAATGTGAACACGAATTTGAGCTTCTACTTCTGGATGAAGTTTGATTGGCACATTTACGTAACCAAGCGCCTTAATTGGGGCTGCCAGCTCAATCTTTCGCTTATCAATTTTAAGGTCAAATTGTTTTTGTAAAGCAGTTGCAATTTGTTTTGTTGAAATTGAACCAAACATCCGACCGTCTGTACCGGCTTTTCCGCTTAATTCAACAACTGTATTATCATCTTCAAGAATCTTCTTCATCCGCTTGGCATCAGCTAATTCTTCAGCAGCATGTTTTTCTTCAGCACGCTGTTGACCCTTTAGTTGGCTCATCGCCGCTTTAGTAGCTTGTTTTGCTAATCCACGCTTAATTAAGTAGTTTTGAGCATAGCCATCTGGAACTTCCTTAATTTGACCACGCTGACCACGGCCCCGTACATCTTGTGTAAAAATAACTTTCATTATGATCACTCCTCTGTATCGTCTTGCTCTTTATCAGGTTTAGTTAGAATATCAACTAACTCTTGCTTGACCTGCGTAATATCTTTATCACTGATTTGTGTAGCAGCATTTGCAAGGTGACCGCCACCACCCATTTTTTCCATGATTACCTGGACGTTGACGTTTCCCATTGAGCGTGCTGAAATTCCGATCTTGTTATCAGCACGTTCAAAAATTACAAATGAAGCTTCAATTCCACTCATTTGGAGCAACATATCAGCAGCCTGGGCAGCCGTGACAGGATCATAAACCTGTCCCTCTTCGCCCGTACATAATGCTATTTTATCATTTATTTCCGCTCTTGAAATCAAATGATTACGCATCATGAAAGTTTCTGGATTTTCTTTCATAAATGATTGAATCATTAAACCATCGGCACCAGCAGAACGCAAGTAACTAGCTGCATCAAAAGTTCGCGTACCAGCACTCTTGGTGAATGATTTTGTGTCAACCTGAATCCCTGTTAGCATTGCCGTTGCTTCAAGCTTGTTAAGTCCCTTTCCTTCGCGTGGTTGGTATTCAAACATTTCCGTAATTAACTCACAAGTTGATGAGGCATATGGTTCGATATAAACAAGCAATGGATTTTCAGGAAAGTCCTCGCCACGACGGTGGTGGTCAATGATAACAAGTCTGTTTTGCATTTTATCATATAATTCAGGGGCAATGGTAATTCCCCGCTTAGCATGATCAACCATCACTAATAAACTGTTATTCGTCGCTTTTTCTAACGCTTCGACCGG
This sequence comes from Limosilactobacillus reuteri, assembly GCF_002254085.1. Lineage (GTDB taxonomy): Bacteria > Bacillota > Bacilli > Lactobacillales > Lactobacillaceae > Limosilactobacillus > Limosilactobacillus reuteri_K. Next base: position 112,125 of record NZ_NGPY01000033.1, read on the forward strand.
TGAAATAATATGGTCTTTAATTGTCTGATAATTATCAATCTCACGCATCAAACGTTGAATATCAGAGTGTGGATGTTCGTCATCAATCACAATCCAGCATTCTTTACCGTTCATTTCCGCAATCCGTCGAATCCCCAAACAAGCACCGATTGAATCCATATCTGGATTGGTATGGCCCATCACAAATAATTGATCTGATTGGGCCATTAATTCTTGTAATGCTTGACTGATCATCCGTGCTCGTACCCGGGTTCGTTTTTCCATCGGGTTAGTCTTTCCACCATAGAAACGTGCTTCCTGATCTTGAGCACGAACAACAACTTGGTCTCCACCACGACCTAACGCGAGGTCAAGGTTATTTTGTGCTGTATCAGCAAGTTTTATCAAATCATTTTCGCCATAAGCAATTCCTACGCTAAGGGTAACTGGCGAATTTTGCTTAGATGTATTTTCACGGATAACATCAAGAATCTTGAATTTCTGCTTTTCAAGTTCTTTTAATGAAGCTTGATGACCAATAATCAAGTAGTTATCATCATCAATGATCTTCATCAATAAGTGATTAGCAACTGCCCAATCGCTTATTTGTGAAGTTACGTAATTATGAAGATTAGAGACATCAGAATCACTCATTCCTTGAATCAGTTCATCATAGTTATCAAGGTAAATATTACCAATAAAGATTTGTTCATCCTTATATTGTGCACTAATCTGTTCATATTTTGTAATATCTAATAAATAAACTACCTGTCCGTGATGCTGAACCAAAAATTCAAATTGATGGTCACACCAGGTTACTACTTGCGTTTGCTTATCATCCGCATGATTTTTTATTAATTCCGCTAATTTTGCATCAACATCTGCAATCGGCTTTCCTACAACAATTTCAAGATTAAAATAACGCGCCATATATGGATTAATCCATTCAACTTCATGACGCTTATTTAACATAATCATTCCCATAGGCATTTCCAGTAATGCTTCTTGTTGCCCACGTTGGACTTTATACGTTAATTCATTTAAATATTCACGAGCATCGACTACTAATTTTCTTAACCGCCGAATACTAATAGCTCCACCAGTAACTGCGATTATTAAAACAATTAGTCCAATAACCCAGTTATCCATAAACCCTAAAATAAGCCCAATAATTGTTAAAAGCATTATATAGCAGACATTCCAGCGAACGGCTGGGTGTTCAAAATAAAACTCCCAGTTCTCACGACTGAAAATTTTTCGCATGCTAGTCCTCCTAAAAATAGCTTTAAATTATTAATTGGATAAATCTATCATATCACATCAAGTACTTAGTCAATAGATTATATCATCTAATGATAATTAATACATAAGAATATTAATATAGCAGTCGAAAAACTCTAGAAAAGGTAACAATAATTTAAAATAATAAAGAGGCTGAGTAAACCTCGGCCTCTTTATTATTTTTATTCTTGCGGAAACTAGTCTTCTGCAACGAATGGCAAAAGACCCATGATCCGTGCACGCTTGATAGCGATAGTTAACTTACGTTGGTTCTTAGCACTAGTACCAGTAACCCGACGTGGTAAGATCTTACCACGTTCAGAAATGAACCGACGTAATAAATCAGTGTCTTTGTAATCGATGTATTCGATGTGGTTTGCGGCGATGAAGTCGACCTTACGACGACGACGTCCGCCCCGACGTTGTTGTACCATGAAATTACCCTCCTATTCTGAGTAAAAATTTATTTAGAATGGTAATTCGTCATCAGCTAAATCAATGGATTGACCACCATCATCACTGCTTCCAGGGAACTGGTTGCCAGCATTTTGATTGGAATCGAAACCATTGTCCATACTTGGTGACGGATTACTTTGAGGAGCATTATTTCCGGGTTGTGGTTGACTGCCATATTGTGGAGCCTGAGCACCAAACGATTGTTGGTTATTGTTAAACGGTTGTTGCATCCCTGATTGGTTCATACCACCATTTTGACGAGGTTCTAACAATGCAAAATTATCTACAATAACTTCGGTAACATATACACGGTTACCCTGTTGGTTTTCATAATTTCGGGTTTGAATACGCCCTTCAATTCCAACAAGTGAACCCTTATGCGTAAAGTTACTAAAGTTTTCAGCGGATTTACGCCAAATAACGCAATTGATAAAATCAGCATCACGATCACCATTTTGGTTTCGGAATTGCCGATCAACAGCTAACGTAAATGAAACAACTGCTGTCCCGCTGGTTGTGTACCGCAACTCGGGATCTCTTGTTAAACGCCCAGTTAAGACTGCACGATTAAGCATAGATCTTTCTCCTCTCTTTACTTTATTGACAAATTAATTAAGCATCAAGCTTAACAATCATGTGACGTAGGATATCATCACTGAACTTAGCTAAACGATCAAATTCGTTTAAAGCTTGATCTGAATCAGTAGTTAAGTTTACCACGTGGTAAGTACCTTCAGTGTACTTAGCGATTGGGTAAGCAAAACGACGAGTTGACCAATCCTTTGAGTCAGCGATAGTTGCACCATTGTCCGCCAAGATCTTGTCGAAGCGGTCTACCAATTCGCTCTTTGCAGATTCTTCGATATCAGGACGAATGATGTAAGTAATTTCATATTTGCGTGTTTCCATGAATGTTACACCTCCTTATGGACTCTGGCTCTTCTCGCTATTTGAGAAGAACAAGGAAAGTAGACGTCATTACGTATACTCACAGACATAAAATATAGCATAAAATTCTATTTAAAACAAGGAACATCTAATAAGAAATCCTAAATGTTGCGGTCACTATAACTATATATACGTAAAATATCTACTTTCTCACTTTATTTTTTAATTTTCTGTTGGTTGGCTTTCCTCTTGGGAGGAATTACTAGTTGCTTCCTCAGTCTCTTCATCTACTTCTTTATCCACCTTTGCAATCGTAGCAACACGGGCACCATTATCCATCTTAATTAAGTGGACACCAACAGCAGAGCGTCCAGTTTGCGATACACTTTCAATGTCAAAACGAATAATTACTCCCTGGTCGGTAACTAACATAATGTCTTCATCACCATTGACAGTTGTTAAACCAACTAACGGACCATTCTTTGCAGTAACGTTGACTGTCTTAACCCCTAGTCCGCCACGTCCTTTGATTGGGTATTCAGAAGCAGGAGTTTGCTTTCCAAAACCATTTTCACTAATTACAAGAACCTTACTATCAGGATTAAGAGGGGCAGCGCCAATTACGTAGTCTTCATCCCGTAAGCGAATCCCACGAACTCCAGCTGCGCTTCGTCCCATTGACCGAACAACTGATGATTTAAAGCTAAGAGCATATCCATTATGAGTACCAATAATCATTGGCTGATCTTCACTAATAACTTCTACATCGATCAATTCATCGTTTTCATGGAGGTTGAGCGCCTTCAATCCATTGCTTCGAATATTCTTAAATTCTGTTACTGCTGTTCGTTTAACGGTTCCTAGCTTGGTAGTAAAGAAGAGGTATTTATCATCATCATTAGTTTCATGTGAAACATTGATAACAGCACTAATCTTCTCTTTATTATTAATCCCAAGAAGGTTAATAATTGGAATTCCTTGAGCAGCCCGACCATATTCAGGAACTTCATACCCCTTCATTGAGTATACTTTTCCTGAATTAGTGAAGAAGAGCAACATATCATGAGTTGAACTGGAAATTAGTTGTTCAATAAAGTCATCTTTATGAACACCCATTCCTTTAACACCACGACCGCCACGATGCTGAGACTTAAATTCATCAACCGGAAGACGCTTAATGTATCCATTGTGGGTCAAGGCAACGATAATATCTTCTTCTTCAATTAGGTCTTCATCTTCAATATTGGTAATATCACCAACTTGAAGTTCAGTCCGTCGTTCATCCCCAAAACGTTTTTGAATTTCCATTAATTCATCATAAATGATTTGATTAATCCGTTCACGGTGAGCAAGAATATCCTTGTAATCAGCAATTGCTGCCATTAATTTTTGATATTCATCCTCTATCTTTTCACGTTCTAGGCCAGTCAGCCGAACTAACCGCATATCAAGGATAGCTTGTGCCTGCCGATCTGATAAACCATAATTATTCATCAACTCATTCTTCGCTACTTCGCTTGTTTGTGAATTACGAATGATATTAATTATCTCATCAATATGGTCTAAAGCGATCCGCAACCCGGCAACAATGTGCGCACGATTTTGGGCTTTCTTTAATTCAAATTCTGTCCGTCGCCGTACAACTGATTCTTGATGCTCCAGATAATATTGCAGAATTTGTTTCAAGCTTAAAATCTTCGGAGCACCATTAACAATTGCTAGCATATTGAAGTTAAAAGTTGTTTGCATCAAGGTCATCTTGTAAAGGTTATTCAAGATAACTTCTGCACTGGCATCACGACGAACATCAATTACGATTCGCATTCCGTCACGGTCAGTTTCATCATTAACATCAGTAATTCCGTCAATGTCTTTATTCCGAGCTAATTCAGCAATTCGTTCAATTAACTTTGCCTTATTAACCATGTATGGAATTTCGTGAACAATGATCCGTTGCTTACCATTTTTTTGTTCTTCAATATCAACTTTTGCTCGAACAATAATAGTTCCCCGGCCAGTTTCATATGCTTTACGAATACCAGACTTACCCATTACTACTCCACCAGTTGGAAAGTCAGGGCCCGGAATAGCCTTCATTAGTCCTTCAGTTGTAATATCAGGATTGTCCATTAACATATGAATCCCGTTAATAACTTCCCCTAAATTATGAGTCGGAATATTAGTAGCCATCCCTACGGCAATCCCTGAGGCACCATTAACTAATAAATTAGGAAAACGAGCTGGTAATACATCCGGTTCTTTTTCAGTACCATCGTAGTTATCATGGAAATTAACGGTATCTTTATTGATATCCCGAAGCATTTCAACTGCAATTTTGCTCATCTTTGCTTCGGTATAACGCATGGCAGCCGCTCCATCACCATCAACCGACCCAAAGTTACCATGACCATCAACAAGCATGTAACGGTAACTAAAGTCCTGAGCCATTCGAACAAGTCCCTCATAAATTGAAGAGTCACCATGAGGGTGGAATTTACCCATTACATCCCCGACAATCCGGGCTGACTTCTTGTAAGGCTTATCTGGTGTAACCCCTAATTCATTCATTCCATATAGAATCCGGCGTTGTACCGGTTTTAATCCATCACGGACGTCTGGAAGCGCACGTGAAACAATAACACTCATTGCATAATCCAAGAATGAGTTTTTCATCTGACTCGTAAGATTTACATCCGTGATTCGATTAGGCATATCTTGTTCAGCCAATGTCGTTCCTCCTTTTTTGCGTTAGCAGTAAACAACAGTTAATTACAGGTCAAGATTCTCAACGAACTTAGCATTTTGTTCAATAAAGTCGCGCCGTGGTCCGACCTTGGTTCCCATTAGCATTGGGAAAATCTTATCAGCCTGTTCTGCGTCATCTAGTTTTACTCGTAATAGGTGCCGATTCTCTGGGTCCATTGTTGTTTCCCATAATTGCTCAGCATCCATTTCACCTAACCCTTTGTAACGCTGAATAACTGGCTTAGGACTTGGTTGTAGTGAGCTTACAACCTGTTCTAGTTCTTCATCAGAGTCAATGTATTTCACAAATTTACCTTGCCGAACTTGATATAGCGGCGGTTGCGCAATATAAACATACCCATGCGTAATCATTGGCTTCATAAAGCGGTAGAACAAGGTTAACAGTAATGTCCGAATGTGGGCACCATCGACATCCGCATCAGTCATGATAATTAATTTATGGTAATTAGCCTTTGTAATATCAAAGTCATCCCCAAAACCTGTTCCAAGAGCGGTAAATAAAGAACGAATTTCATCATTAGCGAGGACTCGATCAAGGGTTGCTTTTTCAACATTCAAAATCTTTCCGCGGATTGGAAGGATTGCTTGGGTGAGGCGAGAACGTCCCTGCTTTGCTGAACCACCGGCAGAATCACCCTCGACAATAAATAATTCTGAAATTTCAGGATCCTTACTTGTGTTATCAGCTAACTTACCTGGTAAATTACTAATTTCAAGACCACTCTTTTTACGGGTAACTTCACGTGCTCGTTTAGCAGCCACCCGTGCTTTGGAAGCGAGTTGACCTTTTTCAATAATTTGCCGCGCTTCGTCTGGGTGTTCTAATAAGAACCGGTTAAATGTTGCCGCAAAGACATGGTCCGTCGCTGTTCGTGCATCTGAATTTCCTAACTTAGTCTTAGTCTGTCCTTCGAATTGCGGATCAGGGTGCTTAATGGAGACAACAGCAGTTAAACCTTCCCGTACATCATCTCCTGATAAGGTCTCATTAGACTTTAAGATACCTGCTTTGTGGCCGTAGTCATTAATAACGCGTGTAAGAGCCATCTTAAATCCGGTCTCATGAGTTCCACCTTCGTAAGTATGAATATTGTTAGTAAAAGTTAGTAAGTTGCTACGGTATGAATCTGTATATTGTAAGGAAACTTCAACAGTAATATCGTTTTCTTTACCTTCCACGTAAATTGGTGGATCAAATAAGACATTTTGATCTTCATTAAGGTATTCAACATAATGCCGAATCCCACCTTCATAATGGAATTCTTTCCGTTCATGGTCTGCTTGTCGTAAGTCTTCGATCGTAATTTTAAGTCCTTTATTCAAGAAGGTTAACTCTCTTAATCGATCAGTTAAAGTTTTAATATTGTAAGTCGTTGTTTCACGGAAAATTTCCGGATCTGGCTTAAAATGAACGGTCGTACCATGCTCAGTTTCTGGAAGTCCTTCTTCAATTACCTTCATTGCAGACTTAACGTGCCCATGATCAAAATCCATGTAGTAACGTTTACCTTGACGAGCAACTTTAACATCCAATTCAGTAGATAAGGCATTTACAACAGATGCCCCTACCCCGTGAAGACCTCCAGAAACCTTATATCCGCCGCCACCAAATTTTCCTCCGGCGTGGAGAACAGTAAAGACAGTTTCTAGGGCTGACTTTCCAGTTTCTTTTTGCGTATCAACTGGAATTCCACGTCCATTATCCTTAACAGTAATACTGTTATCGGGATTAACTACAACATTAATTTCATCACAAAATCCTGCTAAGGCTTCGTCAATTCCGTTATCAACAATTTCCCAAACAAGGTGATGAAGTCCCTGGGCTGAAGTGGAACCAATGTACATTCCGGGACGCTTTCGAACTGCATCCAATCCCTTTAAAACCTGAATTTGACTAGCATCATATTCGCTAGCCAATTCCATCTTGGTTTCTTTTTGTTGTTCGTTGCTCACTTTACTTCCTCCTTATTCAAAGTGCCGTGCTCAATTTCAAAAATCGTAGGTTCATTAATTAGCTGGCGAGCAACATCACTCAGACTAGTTGTCGTCAAAAATGTTTGGACTTTATTCTGAATGGCTGTTAACAGGTGTGTTTGTCGAATTGTATCTAGTTCAGATAACACATCGTCTAATAATAATAATGGATACTCGCCTGTTTGCTCTTTCATCAAATCAATCTCTGCTAGTTTTACTGATAGTGCTGTCGTTCGCTGTTGTCCTTGCGATCCAAAAGCCTGCACGTTTTTATTATTTACCAGAAAGCGGATATCATCACGATGAGGACCATAAATTGTTGTCCCTTGCTCGATTTCACGCTGTTCATTATCCTGATATAACTTAAAAAGTGCCTGATAAGCCTCTTCAACAGTAGTATCATCATTAACCTTTAATTGATTGACATACTCAAGCCGTAATGATTCCCTATTTAGTGAAATTTCTTGATGTAAATCCGCTGCCCATCCTTCAAGGTGCTTTAAAAAATGTTGACGGGCAATAATTACTTCCGCACCAAAAGCAGCAAGCTGATCAGATAGGACCCCTAAAAGGACACGGTCAGTTTGTTGCTTATATTTTAGTTGCTTTAAATATTTGTTTTTTTGTCGTAAGAGTGTGCGATATTGGCCTGCATTGTAGAGGTATTTGCTACTCATCTGACTAAACTCTCGATCCATAAAGTGGCGGCGTAGAGCTGGTGACCCTTTTACCAACGACAAGTCCTCTGGGGCAAATAATATTGCATTTAGTTGACCCACATATTGTGATAATCGCGCTTGTTCTAAATGATTTACCTTTGCCTTTTTTCCCTTACTCGAGAATTGTAATTCAAGCGGAATCTTACCAATACTTTTTTCTACTGTGCCACTTATTAGGGCCGATTTTTCTTGCCAATTAATAAGTTCATGGTCATTACTTGTTCGATGACTCTTGGTCAGGGAAAGGACATAGATTGCCTCTAGCATATTCGTTTTACCTTGTGCATTATGGCCAATTAAAACGTTCACTCCAGGGTTGAAGTGAACGGTTAGATCCTGATAATTTCGAAAGTGATGTAAATGCAATTCCGTCAGAATCATGCTTATCCCTACTTACTCTTAATAACAAGTAATTGGTGGTCAGGAATTTGAATCTTATCTTCGGGATACAATTTGCGTCCCCGCCGATCATCTGGCTCATCATTTACTAATACAGTATTTTCTTTTAGAAACCATTTAGCTGCTCCGCCAGTAGGAATAATCCCCTCTTCTTTGAGTAACTGACCGAGTGTAATAAATGGACTATCAATCAACACTGACTTTTCTTCCATTTTTTTCACCTACTTTTGTAATTCTATTATACCACATTATTTGGCCTAATTTTGCGTTATTAGCCTTTCTGAGCGCATTAACTTATTTTAGCCTTTTTTATCAAAATTCGGTTAAATTTGCTCTATGGTCAAAAATCTGAATATAAATTAGAGATACTAACTAAATTTAATCTATGCCAAATATAAAAGAGGTTACAAAACAAGACGTTCTGTAGCCTCTTCTTATAGAAATTAAAATTCTTTCTAAAATGTCCGTACTGGTGTAATTAAGTGAACAAAATTTTCCTGATCTTCTGTTGGAACTAAAGTAAATGGTCGCAATGGTGATGTAAATGAAATCTTGATCGTTGCTTGACCAAAAGAACGCAAAGCATCTTTCATGTAGTTAGGATTGAACGAGATTTCAAGATCATTACCATCAAGAGCAGACGTTACTACCTCTTCTTCAACGGTACCGATATCTGGAGAATCACCACTAATTCGAACAAGATTTTCTGATGGCTTTAGACTTAACTTAACCACATCGTTACGACTTTCATGAGATAAAAGGGAAGCACGCTCAATTGATGATAAAAATGTCCCAGCCTCTAGTTCAACTGTTGTATCAGCAGTTTGTGGAATTAATTGACTAGTTTCAGGGTAGTTTCCTTCTAGTAATCGAGAATAGAAATGAGTATTACCAAAGATAAACAATACTTGATTTTCAGTTACCTGCATTTGTACATCTTCATGGACATCGCTAATCATTCCAGATAGTTCTTCCATGCTCTTTCCAGGAATGATTACATCAAAATCGATGCCGTTATCGATGTTTTCGAGGACCACTTTCCGTTGTGCAAGTCGGTGACTATCTGTTGCAACAGCAGTTAGAACGCCATCTTTTAAAGTCATATGAACTCCCGCAAGGATTGGACGACTTTCTTGCTTAGATACTGCAATGACGGTTTGACGAATTACTTCTTTAAGGATGTCGTTAGGAAGGGTTACTGATTTATTAGTTTCAATTTCTGGTAAATGTGGAAAGTTTTCGGCATCTTGGCCATTAATTTGGAACTTAGCTGAGCCAGATGTAATATCTGCTTGAAAACCACTTGTAACTTCAATAGTTACTTTCTTATCTGGCAACTTTTTAACAATATCACTGAAGAAACGGGCAGGTAATACAATAGCGCCAGTATCTTCAATTGTTAAATCATTATTAGCATCATTGGCACTAATAACACTTTCAATTGTGATGTCTGAATTGCTACCAGTTAACACAATGTTGTCTTCGTTTACGACCATCTTTAATCCAGTCAAAATTGGAATAGTTGTTTTAGAAGAGATAGCACGTAAGACATTATTTAATTGACTAATGAATGCAGATCGGTTAATTGTAAAATTCATATATTTCAGTCCTTTTGTGTAAGTATATAAATATATTTAATAGTTTAAAATATAGTCGTAGTAGTAGGGCCTGTTAATACTGTGGAAAACTATTTAAACACCTATTATTGTGAGTTATCCACCTGTTGATAACTTGTGGATAAGCTTGAGGATAATTATTATATTTATCCACAGCTTATGATCGGAGCTTAGCTTTTAATTTTGTAATATCGTTTTGTAAGTCAGTATCTTTTTTTAGTTCTGCCTCAATTTTATCGATAGCATGTAAAACAGTGGTATGGTCTTTGCCGCCGAATTCATTGCCGATTTTTGGCAATGAAGAATCTGTGAGTTCTCGAGAAAGATACATGGCGATTTGACGGGGCATAACGATTTGTTTAACTCGCTTTTTACCAAGAATATCTCCCTGGGTTATGTTATAAAAGTCAGCAACTTGTTTTTGAATTGTAGTGATTGATATTTCGTTTTTTGCTACGCGGTGAAGCCCCTTTAATGCTTGAGATGCTAAGCTCGGCGTAATTCGCTCACCACTTAAATTAGCAAATGCTTGAACCTTTGTTAAGGCTCCTTCCAGTTCACGGATATTTGTATCGATTTGACCAGCAATATAGTTAAGGGTGTCGTTTCCAATATCAATATGATCTTCCTCAACTTTGCTCCGTAAGATGGCAATTCGCGTTTCTAAGTCAGGAGGAGTAATTTCGACAGTAAGTCCCCACCTGAAACGTGATACAAGCCGGTCTTGCAGTTCAGGAATCTCATTTGGAATTCGATCAGATGTCATAACAATTTGTTTTTTGCGATCATGAAGGGCATTAAAAGTATTGAAAAATTCTAGTTGAGTCCCCTCTTTGTTGGCTAAGAATTGAATATCATCAATTAATAGGAGATCGAGATTACGGTATTCTTCTCTTAGTTGTTCAGTCGTATTATTACGAATAGCATTAATATAATCGTTGGTAAAATCCTCACTCGTCACATATTTGACACGCGAATTTGGATTAACTTGAAGCATATGGTTACCGATCGCTTCCATTAAGTGGGTCTTTCCTAAACCAACCCCTCCATAAATGAATAGTGGATTGTAAAGACTACCGGGGCTTTCGGCAACGGCAAATGCTGCAGCGTGTGCCATCTTGTTTCCTTCTCCAACAACGAACGTTCCAAAGTTGTAGTGAGGATTAAGAGGAGTATCCATCTCAAAAGAAGGAGTTGGATCATCTTCTGTTTTTTTATTTGTATAGGTAAATTCTCCCTCTAAAATATAATGCGGCTCAATATTACGTCCCAATTTTTGTTGAGCGAATTCTTTAAGCTGCGTATTTAAATTTTTGCGCCAAAAATCGCGGTGCACCGGAGTGGGCACCTCGATTTCCAGTTGATTTTGAGAGAGAGAAATTGCTTTTGCCGGAGCAATCAAAGTGTCAAAGGTAACCGGAGTGGTATCCTGACGAAATGAATTTTGGATCGCTTCCCACAGAGAATCGAGCTCAGTCAAAATAATTTCCTCCTAAAGTATTAAATTACAAACGGTATTTTATCATTACATGGGGAAGTTTTCCACAACCAAGTGGATAATAATAAAAAAGTTTACACAACACTGTGTGTAAATTAATAATATTCCTGTGAAAAGTGGGGAAAAGGAGATTTTATTCTCACTTATCCACAGAATTGTGTTGATATACGCTATTGATATAGTAATGAATTAGAGAGTTATCAACACATAAAAGGGCAACTGTGGATAACTTTATCAACAGGTGTGAATCTGGGGATAACCGCTGAAAAACATTGTTGATAACTTGTCCACAAATTATGAATTTACACAACGCTGTGGATTATTTTACCAATTTTGTTAATAATCAAAAAAATTTAAATAAAAATTCGCCGTTTATTAATTTCGGTAAGTGTGTTATACTACCAAAGTATGTTTGAAGAGATCGTCTTTTAGACTCTAGAAACCAAACCACTCGAATTTAATAGGAGGTGCAATTGTATGAAGCGCACGTTTCAACCAAAGAAGCGTCACCGTGCACGTGTCCATGGCTTCCGTAAGCGCATGAGCACCAGTAACGGCCGTAAGGTATTAGCACGTCGGCGTCAAAAGGGCAGAAAAGTATTATCTGCATAACCACGGCCACTTTTATAGTGGCTTTTTTTATTGTGTGGGGCAGGGCAGTCAGCTTGACGAGCAATTTGAATCGTTAAAGTTGTCGTATGCCCGGCCCTATTTTTATATCTACTTAAATTAAGGCTGGGGATTATATAAATGAGAAAATCATATCGCGTAAAAAAGGAAAGTGAGTTTCAACGGGTTTTTGAAACCCATAATTCCGTGGCCAACCACAAATTTGTCGTATATCAAATGGAAAAACCAGGACAAAAACATTTTCGTGTCGGTATTTCTGTCGGAAAAAAGATTGGAAATGCTGTTCATCGTAATTGGGTTAAGCGGCGTATTCGTCAAACATTATTAGAGGTGAAACCGCAATTACGGTCTGATGTTGATTTCTTGGTTATTGCTCGGTCAGCGGCAGATGGTTTATCAATGGCAGAAACAAAGAAAAACCTAGTGCACGTTTTAAAGCGGGCACATTTGTTAGATGAAAAAAGTGAGGATTAGGATTTGAATAATAAAACAAAAAAATTCCTAAGATTGGGAGCAATCATGAGCTTAACCCTATTTTTAGCTGCTTGTTCCAATAAGCCAATTACTAGTCATAGTACTGGTATCTGGGACCACTACATTATCTATAACTGTTCACAATTTATCATTTGGTTATCAAAGCACTTTGGCGGATATGGAATGGGGATCATTATCTTTACGATCATCATTCGGATCATCTTACTGCCATTGATGTTCTACCAAACAAAGACCATGATGAAGACGCAAGAACTTGCTCCTCAACTAAAGGCAATTCAGAAAAAGTACTCATCACGTGATCGCGAGTCAATGCAAAAGATGCAAATGGAAACGCAGAAGCTCTATAAAGAAGCAGGAGTTAATCCATGGGCTTCGATGCTTCCGTTACTGGTTCAGTTACCAGTTATGTGGGCTCTTTATCAAGCAATCTGGCGGACCTCAGCCTTACGGAATGGAACTTTCTTGTGGCTTCAGTTAGGTCACCCGGACCCATACTACATCATGCCTATTCTAGCGGCATTATTTACGTTCATTAGTTCATGGTTATCCATGGCTTCAATGCCCGAAAAAAACTCAATGACAACTACAATGACGTGGTTTATGCCGATTATGGTATTCTTCATGGCATTAGGATTCTCTTCAGCTATTACCTTATACTGGGTAGTAACAAATGCCTTCCAAGTTGTCCAAACGCTTATCATCCAGAATCCATTTAAGATTCGTCGTGAACGTGAAGAAAAGCAACGGGCTGAGAAAGCAAAACGTCGCAAGATTGAAAAAGCAAAACGTCGCGCTTACCAAAGTCGGCGGAAATAAGTTGATTAAAGTCTCGTAAAATGATTACGAGGCTTTTTTTGTATTTCAAGCAAAATATTGACAATTTATGATGCGAATCCAATAATTGGAATAGCCTTAATATTTAGGCTGAAATATTGTAAGTGAGGTTCAGATTTTGAAATTGAGTGCAATAGCCCATACGTATTTAGGGTTAAATAGTCAGGAGATTCGTAAATTTTCACAGGATGACGTCTATTCATCTGATGACTTAAATAAAGATTTGTCATTAGGGGGTAAAGATGCTAATAGACCTCATAAGGAAAAATACAAAGTTCATGCTGGGGATGTTGTGATGCATTTGATGTCTAATCAAGCAGCTGTTGTCTCCCAAAAGAGCGATGGAAAGATAATCTCACAGCGTATTATGAAATTAGATATTGATCCTAGAAAGGTAAATAATTGGTATTTATGTTATCTGCTTAATGAATCAAATACTATTAAACACCAAGCGTTTCAAGCTATGGAAGGTTCAATTTTAAGACATTTAGCAATATCAAATATACGAGATTTTAGTATTGAATTACCTCCTTTACAAAGACAAAAAGAGATTGGAGAGATGTATCGAAAATATTTAATTAATGAGCGACTGCTAGAAGTAAAGAAGCAGTTGATACGCAAATCAGTCCTTAATGTTTTGAATAAAATGAATAACGACAAGGAGAACGAAAATGGCTGAAAATAATACTACATTATCAACAGCACTATTTAGTGGGGCAGATGCGTTGCGTTCCAAAATGGACGCTAACGAATATAAGAATTATTTACTTGGTATTATCTTTTACAAGTATTTATCAGATAGTATGCTTTACGAAATTGCTGATGAAATTGGTGAGGGACGTGAAGAAACTACTCTAAATGAAGCCCAAAAATTATACGAGGAAAATGCAGAAGATGATGATTTACACGATGAATTAATGGACACATTTTCATACGTTATCGACCCTGAAAATACATTTACGAAGATTATGGAACACGTCAATGATCATTCATTCCAGATCGTGAATTTAGCAGATGCATTCAAAGAGATTGAAGGAACGAATGAGATTTTTGAAGGATTATTTGACGATGTCGACTTATTTTCTCGGCGTCTTGGAAGTAACGCTCAGAAACAGGCTGATACGATTAGTTCGGTCTTATCAGCTATTAGTGGGTTAGAGCTTGTTAAATCGCCTGGAGATACCTTAGGGGATGCATATGAATACCTTATTAGCCAATTTGCATCTGAATCAGGGAAAAAAGCTGGTGAATTCTATACTCCACAAAAAGTATCTGAATTACTGACACGTCTCACGCTTGTAGGTAAGGATTATGAAGCGGGGATGACCGTTTATGATCCAGCAATGGGATCAGGATCTTTGCTATTGAACTTTAAGAAGTATGCTAAGCGAAAAGATGAAATTATCTACTATGGTCAAGAAATTAATACATCAACGTACAACTTGGCACGAATGAATATGATTTTGCACCACGTTGATACCGCTAACCAGCACTTGCGGAATGGGGATACTCTTGATGCGGATTGGCCACCATCCGCTAAGACGAACTTTGACGCCGTTGTTATGAATCCACCGTACTCATTAAAATGGTCAGCTGCTACTGGTTTCTTAGAAGATCCACGTTTTAGTAAGTATGGTGTTCTAGCACCTAAATCAAAAGCAGATTACGCATTCTTACTACATGGCTTTTATCATTTGAAAAATACAGGAACAATGGCGATTGTATTGCCACATGGGGTACTTTTCCGTGGTGCTAAGGAAGGTAAGATTCGTCAAAAGCTGTTAGAGGATGGTTCAATTGATGCAGTAATTGGATTACCTGCTAACTTGTTTTACAGTACTTCTATTCCAACGACGATCGTGGTCTTAAAAAAGGATAAAGAGGATCGCAGCGTGCTATTTATTGACGCTTCTAAGGATTTTGAAAAAGGTAAGAATCAAAACCAACTTCGTGAAGAAGATGTTGAGAAGATCCTTAAAACTTATCAGGAGCGTAAAGATGTTGACAAGTATGCGCACCTAGCTAGTTTCGATGAGATTAAAGAAAATGACTTTAACCTCAATATTCCACGTTATGTTGATACGTTTGAGCCAGAACCGGAAATTGATTTGAAACAAGTATCTAAAGAATTAACTGAGGTAAATGCTCAGATTAAAGATAATGAAAAAGAATTAGTGGAGATGTTAAAACAACTAACTTCAAAAGATAATAATGTCATGGAAGGGATCAACGACATTATTCAAAACTTTGAGGAGGACCTTAAATGACAAAAGAGCAAAATAAAAAAGCTCCTAATTTGCGTTTTAAGGGTTTCACTAACGATTGGGAGCAGCGTAAGTTGGGGGAAGTTATAGAGTTAGAAGATAATAAAAGAAAACCAGTTAAAGCTTCTAAACGAATTCCAGGGAATATACCATACTATGGTGCAAATGGAATTCAAGATTATGTTAAGGGATATACCCATACAGGTGAGCATGTCCTCGTTGCAGAAGATGGTGCAAATAGTATTTCTAATTACCCTGTTTATTTCATTTGTTCTCCAAGTTGGATTAATAATCATTCACACGTTTTAACAGGTAAAGGGTCAATAATTTCGAATAAATTTTTAACATACAATTTGAAAACTGTACCTTATGCTAATTATTTGGTTGGGAGTGGAAGATATAAATTAAATGCCGAGACCTTAAAGATAATACCAATAAAGCTACCATTACTAACTGAACAAAATTATATTGGTAGCACTTTGTCAAAAATAGATAAACTCATCACTCTCCAGCAACGAAAATACAATTCTTTTAGAACTATAATACCGCTTATGTTAGCAAATGAAAACTCTTTCGTTATTTAACATAAGCGGCATTTTTATTAACTCAGTTGTGAGAGTGTATGTAGAACCTTATCATTATCCTTATTCTCTAATTCTTTGATAATATGCAAGTAAGTTTCTTGAGTAGTTGTTGTATTTGCGTGTCCTAATCGCTTAGCAACACTAGCAATTGAAACACCTTCATATAACAATAGAGAAGCGTGTGTATGCCGAAGACTATGAATAGAAATAATAGGGATATTACAGTCAATACAATGCTTCTCTAAGATTTTGTTGATCGATGAATTGAAGACTCTTTTGCCTTCAACAATAAATATTGGAGCTTGAGAATTCTGTTTTTCTTTGTTAATTAATACCCGAAATTGATCCATTAATTTCCAATCAACCATTACTTTTCTATTTGATGAAAGATTTTTAGTTTTCTGAAATGAGCCATGGGGTGCTTTATAATCCCATGACTTATTAATTACAATTACTTGCTTTTCAAAGTCAAAATCATTTGGAGTTAACGCTAGAGCCTCTGCAAAGCGCAGTCCGGTTTTAGCTACTAATAAAATAAACCAATCCCAATTAATTTCAGAACCTAGATCTAAATTTCTTAATAAACATTGAAGTTCATACATATTCAGAAATTTCTTTTTCTTTACTTTGGGCGTTCGTCCTTTAATTATAATTCGCCTAGTTGGATCATTCTCTAATAGGCCATCATCAACGGCATCAAGAATAGCAGCCTTCAAATGATGATGAAAATCCATAGTCGTTTGCTTTTCATGTTTAGCTGCATATTCATTAATTAGTTTTTGATAATTACGCCTGTCAAGCTCATTTAGGTGAAGATTGGGAGCTAACTCAATTAATTTTTTATGTGTTAAATAGTATTTATCTAGAGTAACCTTTCTAACCGCATTTTCTTTATATAAGGTGATCCACTCCTTGTAATATTTATGAAATAGCTTAGTACTATATCGTTTATGTGACATAAAAAAAACCTCCTACTAATTTTTAGTCATTTATTTTATAACCAAAAATTGTAGGAGATTTCTTTATTATTGCTCAATTAATGGAGCTATTTGGTTGATATATAAATCTGCAAGTTGAGACCTAACCTGTTTTTTCCAGTCAATCATTCGTTTCAAGTCAGTATCTACGTTTACTTCCTTGAATTTCTTAAAGGCATCTCTGCTTAGTAGTTGATTTACACCCGCCTGTTTTGACGCGTGTAAATCGTAGTTTTTAATAACAAACCGGAGATCATCAAGACTAACATTATACTTATCGGCAAATTCAATCAGCCGTTGTTGATAGACTTGATCAATCATTTGGTTGAGTAATTGATCAACTTGTTGTCCAGCAAAATTTTCAGGATGTGCTTTAATTTTTTGCCATAATTGACTAACAATACTTGCTAAAGGCTTATTAGTCTTACTTAAATCATTGATATATTCCTCAATTTCAGAAGTTTCTCGATCATTACCGCTTGACAATAACTCACCCTTATCAGGAACATATGACTGAATTAAGCCGAGAATATATTGATAGTTAACTGATTTATCAATTACCGATTCCAGCTCATAATCAATATCCAAGAATTCATCATCGTCATCATCTTTTTCTTTCTTGAATTCATCGACTAATGTTTCGTATACCCCTTGCATCGAATCAAGCTTTTCTTGTGTTAATCCATAGGTTTCTGCTGGATTAACATCATCAAACTCATCATAAGTTTGAATAGCAGCAAAGGCTTTATCAAATTCTTGGTACTGTTTAATGAAATTCTTTTGCTCTTCTTCTGGAGCATCTAGAATTGATTGTTCAGCATCTGGATCAAGATAATTACTAATTTCGTTGAATGATTGGTCAAACTTTTCTTTTGATTCTTTCCAGGTTGGAGCAAGAACGTCCCCGATCCCTCCTTGAGAATAAAGTTGAAGAGCATCGTCAATAGCCTCACTAAACTTTTGGGGATACTGGAAAGTTACAATGTTTCCGTATTTTTTATCTTGATCAAAAATTCGGTTAGTTCTTGAGAATGCTTGAATAATATTTTGCGGATTCATTGGTGGACGATCGACAAATAGTGTTGAGAGATACTGTGAGTCGAATCCAGTCAACAATCGATCGACAACGATTACTAAATCAAGACGTTCACTCTGGGGCTTATAAGCATCATTTTTCCGCGCTAACCGGTCATTGATATTTTTATTATATGCCCCTACTTCATCCAAACTAAAGCTAGTCCCATATTCATGGTTATAGTCATTAATAGCGTCTTTCATAAAGTCTTGGTCATTAACCGAGTCATCTTCATTTTCAGTTACCGAAAAAGTGATAGCTACTTTAGGAAAGTCTGGAAGAACCTCTTTAATACGCTTCGGTACCTCAATCGATGAATTTCCGCCTTTTATATCTCTAAACAATTCGTAATATCGTTTAGCCTGATCAATTGGACGCATCCCTCTTGGACTAGTCGTAAGGATAGCAGAATAGGTATAGCCGCGGTTATTAATATTTTGCATTCCTAAATTTCGGTAAGATAATTTAATGATACTGTCAGCAACAGCATTCATATGCTGGTCAGAAATGTACTGTTTCTTTAGCTGTGCTTCATCTGTATTATCATCTTGATAAATATTTTGCATATCGTTAATGTGGAATCCGAGGACCGCTTTATCCCGAATTGCATCTTTGATAGTGTAGCTATGCAAGCATGGACCATAAAGTTGTTTGGTTGTACGAGCAGCTTTACCATTCTCATCACGACTATTTTGTGGAAATATTGGCGTTCCTGTAAATCCATACCAAAGAGGTTGAATGTTAAAAAATTTATCTATACTCATCTTACTCATAGGTGAAATAGTCCGGTGACATTCATCGACAATAAAAGCTAATTTAAGATTTTTTAATCGCTCAAACATTGCTTCATTGCGATCATCAGCCTGCCACTTAAAAAGATGCTGTAATTTTTGCCGAGTAGTCACTAAAACAGTTCTATCGCTACTAGTTAACTTCTTAGCAAGATTAATGGTACTTTCAGTCTCATCTACATCAATCGAGTCGTTATTGGCATAAGCCTGAAAAGCTTGGGTAGTTTGATTATCTAAATCTTTTCGATCAATAAGGAAAATCACTTTTTCAAGGGAAGGGATACTTAAAAGGTTATGTGCAACCCGATAAGAAGTTAGTGTTTTCCCTGAACCGGTTGTATGCCAAATAAAACCAGATTGCTGTTTTCCTGAAGCTTCAAAAATAGCTTCAATTGCGTGAATTTGATAAGGACGGAGTAAGATAATATGCTTTTGCTTACTATCCAATACCGAGTAATCAGCTACCATATGATGAGCTGTGGGGATTGATAAAACATCCTTTGCAAAGTCAAGGTAATTTCGTACAGGATTATTATCCTTATCAACCCAACCACTCAAGAATTTTTCTCGAAGATGCTGGTCAGCGGCGACATATTTAGTATCTGTTCCATTGGTAACGACAAACATCTGAATGTTGGAATAGATACCATTAAATTTTTGTTCAGTGATGTATTTCTGGATCTGGTTAAAAGCCTGTAGGAAAGAACGTTTAGGTGTCTTAAGCTCAATGTGGATTACGGGAAGTCCGTTAATAAGTAACGTGACATCTCCACGACGGTCGTTATCTAACTCTTGACGCCGACCTAATTGAATTTGATGAACAACCTCATAAACTGAAGTACCTCCAGCAATATTAGTATGATCAATCACCAATAAGCTTACCGGTTCTAAGGTGGTATCATCGCGTTGAAATTCTACACGATATTGCCCATTTGCTCCAGTAAAATCTTGAGCTGCCTTGAAAAAAGTGGAGTGATTGATTTTAGCCTTAATACTGGCCTTTTCGTTTTCTGTTAATGGGATATCATTAAGTTTGCTGCGGTTATTATTCTGTAATATTTTAAAGAAATTATCCCAAAGGTCATCCTCATTCTTAAGATCTTCACGTAATGTCCACTGAGATTCATCACGAGTTAATCGTTGGATGAGCTTGGCTTCCATTTGTAGTTCTTGTTGCATAAGGATCTCCAATTAGTTTACTTCGTTAAGATTATCAAGAATGCTAGCAATTATTTTACTCATTTGTTTTTGTTTGCCAGCATTATAATTTTTGAAGTTAGTTTGGCTGTCTGAAAGGTAGAAAATATTATTCCACCAGTTAAGCTTTGAAGTATTTGTGCCATTAAGATCAGAATATTGTACTGTAAATACTTGAGAATTATTTAATTGGGTTAAAAATTTATCAAAATAGTCACTGAGTTCTGTGTTGTTTGTGTATTCGTTAAATACTTTTATTGCTTCATTGTCTAGCATAAGTTTTTCCTCCTAAATAAACATTTGTTGTAAAAGTGATTTTTTAATTTCATCTAATTTTGAAAGTCTTTGATGCTGGAGAGCAATGATATGATCTATATTTTGTAAAAAATTTCCGATAACTGATTGTTCTTTTATTTTTGGAATTTGCCATAAAGATTCGATTACTGTCGATTTGGAAATATTAAGTTGTGATGTCCCGATTCCCATCTTATGAAAGTATCTTTGATTATTATTGATTAAGGGTGCCATAAAATTTGAATTTTCACTTTTGCTAATTGGCCTGAGTAAAGCAACTCTTTGATTCAAAACATATTTATTATCTTGGGGGATTATAGCAACTCGTCCTAATAACGTTCCATGCGCAATATCACTTAAAATCATTACTAAATCATTTTGTCTCAATATCTCATCAGCATGATTTATATATCTTCCAGATGACTTTAGCGTTCCATCAACTGAAATAGAATTTAAATTGATTAATTCATATTTACCACTTGATCTCTGATTTTGTTCATGTGCTTTTCCATTATGATAAGAATATAATTCTCCCAACTTACACTGCTCCCATTCATCATGAAACCCTTCAAAACGTAAAATAGGAAATTTGCTTTTATCAGCGAACATTTTTTGTAATAATCCCTTTTTTATCTCTTTAAGAAGCTCCAATTTTCGTTGCTGGAGGGTGATAAGAGAATCTAATTTTTTTAATAAAGAGCCTATTACTTTTTGTTCAGATAATTTTTCAGGAAAGTTAACATAAAATGTGTCTAATGCTTTAAAACTTAATGCAGGCATAGTAGTGTTGCTGACAAGTAAATTTAAGCGTTTATTCTCAAAAATTAATAAAAAGTAAAAAAATAAAGTATAAATATTCTTTTTAGGAATAAGTCGAAATAAATTATTAGCTATAACACCGGAATATCCCATACTAATCATTCCTGGATTACCATATCTGACCATAAAAAGGTCATCGGGTTTAATCAGATTGGTACCATGATAATTAATAAATCTAGGTGGCTCATTTGAAGAAACAATATCGCTAATTCGTATAAAACGTATGAGTCCGGGGAGTTTCTGGCTATATTGTTGTTCTACTGGTACTTGGATACCTTGTTTGTACAGAAAAACTTCCCCCAACTTACGCTGCTCCCAATCGAAAATGATATTAATAACTTGTTGAAAATATTAACTTTCTAGATTATTTAAAACTAATTTGTTTTGCTTATTTCTTCTTACAATGCAAAGGAGTGATTAAAAATGAATGAACGGCAAAACAGAAAACGCTATGTACAAAAACGTGATGAGCCAAAATCGTGGAAAATTACTAAAAAGGTTGTCATTATAGCTCTTTGTATAGTTGTTACGCCTATCATAATTTTGTCTATGCTCGATCCCCAAAATTGGTCTTATATGATTCTTATATTTCTTTTTGGCCCATTATTAAACCGTAAGTACTAGTTTTTAAGACAAAGGAAAGGGAGGAAAGATAATGAGACTTGAGGACTTTTTTGATATCTTGCCAAAAAAGCAAGAAAATAAATCTATGTATAGTTTTTATCGTAAATATATGATTGATATGGATGATTATTCTAAGCCAGATTTTGAGACTAACCTTATTACTTTTAAGGCATTAGACTATAATTTAGAGTCCGTTATTTCATTAGGAACGGTAAAAATGTATTTACCAAATTTTCAAAGCTGTTTACTTGCTTATCAGCCAAAATTTAAGCGTATGGTAACTGTATTTGATAATTATATCTTTATTGATAGAGTTCTAGTTGGCTTACTAACTGATCAAAAAGAATATGGGCATAGTGTTAGCTTATATGACAGTTTGGTTTTCTTAAAAGATAAGGACTTTAAAATTAAAGAAGAATAATGCTAGTTTTGGTTAACTAGAAAGACTGTTATTGCATGGTTACTATTTTTTCTTTAAAATAAATCTGTCTATTAACTTTCAAAGAAGGAATATAATCAATGGCAGTTTTTACTGGAACAACAATTGAAGAAGCAAAAGAAAAGGCACGTGTGCAATTGAAGCCAACCATTAATCAGACAATTGAATTTATGGTTCTTCAACAGCCGCGGCACGGTTTTCTTGGAATTGGACGACGCCAAGCGCAAGTGGATGCAGTAATAAAAGATAAAGAAATTGCGATGCCCTCACTGGAAGAAAAAGATAGGCAACCGGCAAAAGAGCCAGAACAAAAGCCTGCAAGTTTAAATTCCGCTGAAGATGAGCTCGATCCTGCTGAAATCAAACGTCGCCAAGAAGCAAACTTAAAAAAAGTGCAAGCAACTAGTAAAGAATTGATTGAATACCTAACAACAGTATTTAAGGAATTGGGTATTACTGTTGAACCACGGATTATTAATTTAGAAGCTCATGACCTCAAAATTGATCTCCAGACTGAGGAAAATGGACGGGTGATTGGGAAGCACGGTCGCCGGATCAACGCGATGGAACAGCTTAGCAATATATTCATGGATTACCATGGAGCGGCGAAAGTAAATGTTGAACTTGATACCTCCAATTATCGTGAACGCCGTCAAGAAACCGTTCATAACCTAGCACAAAAGGCGGCAATGGAAGTAGTTGCAAGCGGGAAAGCAGTTTTTATGGATCCCATGCCCGCTCGCGAACGGAAACAAATTCACCATGAACTTGAGAATAATCACCACGTAAAAACATACTCCCACGGTCGGGAACCTTACCGGAGTATCGTGATTGCGCCCAAGGACTAACTTATTTGTTGACAATTTCTGGTAATGATCTTAGAATATGAGCGGTTATAAATTTAATATTCGTTAAAGTAGTGAAAGTGCTTTGACCATGTTAGTGATATTTTTATTACTATGCATGGACTAGCACTTTTTTTGTTAGAAAGGAGTAAAGTAGCGATGGCAAATAGCGAGAATGATACGATTGCAGCAATTTCGACGCCAGTTGGTGAAGGTGGAATTTCCATTATCCGAATTAGTGGGGATGATGCGGTGAAAGTTGCTCAACGGATCTACAAAGGAAAAGATCTCGCCAAAGTAGCAACTCATACCATTAACTATGGTCATATTGTCGACCCGGATACGGATCAGGAAGTTGATGAAGTGATGGTTTCAGTAATGCGTGCTCCTCACACTTATACGCGTGAAGACGTGATTGAAATCAACTGTCACGGGGGATTGTTAGCAACTAACCGTATTCTGCAATTGGTGCTGAGCTTTGGCGCCCGGATGGCAGAACCAGGTGAATTTACTAAACGTGCCTTTTTGAATGGTCGTCTCGATTTATCCCAATCAGAAGCGGTAATGGATCTAATTCGTGCAAAGACAGATAAATCGATGAGGGTTGCATTAAACCAACTTGATGGTGATTTGTCGCGGTTAATTCGTAATTTGCGTCAGGATATTTTGGATGTATTAGCACAGGTAGAGGTTAATATTGACTATCCAGAATATGATGCTGTTGAAGAAATGACGACGAAGCTCTTAAAAGAAAAAGCAGAGGACATTCAACAACGAATCCAAGGTCTTCTTAAAACAGCTAAGCAAGGAAAGGTTCTGCGAGATGGTTTAGCAACGGCAATCATCGGGCAGCCAAATGTTGGTAAATCAAGTTTATTGAATTCCTTGCTTCACGAGGACAAAGCGATCGTTACAAATGTTGCGGGGACAACCCGGGACGTAATTGAAGAATACGTCAATGTCAATGGGGTGCCATTGAAGTTAATTGATACAGCAGGAATCCGCGATACAAATGACCAAGTTGAAAAGATCGGGGTAGAGCGGAGTCGTAAAGCCTTGGGGGCCGCTGACTTAGTACTTCTCTTGATTGATAGTTCAAATGAATTAACTGACGAGGATCGCCAATTACTGGAAGCAACCAAGGATAAGCAGCGAATCATCATCTTAAATAAGACGGATCTGCCACGTAAGGTTGATTTAGAAGAATTGAAATCACTAGCTGGTAAGAGTGCCGTTATTGAAACTTCAATTGTTAACCATGAAGGAATGGACCAACTTGGTGAGCAGATTGGTCACATGTTCTTCAACGAGGGAATTGAAAGTAACCAAAATAATGTAATGGTTACAAATGCTCGGCACATTGGCTTACTACACCAAGCTAATGATGCTTTAAGCGATGTATTAAAAGGAATTAATGATGGCATGCCGGTGGATCTGGTTCAAATTGATATGACCCGGTGTTGGGAATTACTAGGTGAGATTACTGGAGATAGTTACCAAGATGAGTTACTTGACCAGTTATTTAGTCAATTCTGTT
Organism: Limosilactobacillus reuteri; assembly: GCF_002254085.1. Lineage (GTDB taxonomy): Bacteria > Bacillota > Bacilli > Lactobacillales > Lactobacillaceae > Limosilactobacillus > Limosilactobacillus reuteri_K. The sequence goes on from NZ_NGPY01000033.1 coordinate 137,106, forward strand.
TAGGAAAGTAGGGAATAGAAGAATGAAGAGTTCAGAAGCATTGCAAACATCTGATGCCGTTCAATACGAAGCGGGATCATACGATGTAATTGTTGTCGGGGCGGGGCATGCCGGAAGTGAAGCCGCCCTTGCCGCAGCCCGGATGGGGAATAAAACCTTATTGGTAACAATTAATCTTGAAATGGTTGCTTTTATGCCATGTAACCCCTCTGTTGGTGGTCCGGCAAAAGGAATTGTGGTCCGCGAAATTGATGCCCTTGGTGGTGAAATGGGTCATAACATTGATAAGACCTATGTCCAAATGCGGATGTTAAATACCGGTAAGGGTCCCGCTGTCCGTGCATTACGGGCCCAAGCAGATAAACATGCTTATCACCGTGCAATGAAGCAGACGATTGAGGAAGAACCTAACCTTACTCTCCGTCAAGCAACTGTTGACCAGTTAATTGTTGAAGATGGTGTCTGCAAGGGCGTTATTACTAATACAGGAGCACGTTACCACGCTAAAACGGTTGTATTAACGGTTGGAACTGCGGCACGCGGAAAGATCATTATTGGTGAATTGCAATATGAATCTGGTCCAAATAACTCTAAGTCAGCGGTAAAACTTTCGGAAAACCTTGAAGAACTTGGCTTTGATCTTGAACGTTTTAAGACGGGAACACCACCACGGGTTAACGGAAAGACAATCGACTATAGTGTAACGGAAGAACAACCAGGGGATGAAGAACCACATCACTTTAGTTTTGATACTCCTGATAGTGCCTATATTCCAATTAGCGAACAATTATCTTGCTGGTTAACTTATACAAATGAAGGAACCCATGCTATTATTCGGGAAAACCTTAGCCGGGCACCAATGTTCTCTGGTGTAATCAAGGGGGTTGGCCCACGCTATTGTCCTTCAATTGAAGATAAGATTGTCCGTTTTGCTGATAAGCCACGACACCAAGTTTTCCTTGAACCGGAAGGCCGAGACACCGATGAATATTACCTTGACGGAATTTCAACATCAATGCCAGAAGAAATCCAACAAAAGATTGTGCACTCAATCAAGGGATTGGAAAATGCGGAAATGATGCGTCCTGGTTATGCCATTGAATACGATGTAGTTGCGCCGTACCAACTTCACCCAACCCTGGAAACCAAGATCATTAAGAATCTCTATACTGCTGGCCAAACAAACGGTTCTTCAGGTTATGAAGAAGCAGCAGGTCAAGGACTGATTGCGGGAATTAATGCAGGACTACGGGCACAAGGTAAGGAACCATTTGTCCTTAAGCGTTCTGATGCATATATCGGCGTGATGATCGACGACCTAGTAACAAAGGGAACAAAAGAACCTTACCGTTTACTTACAAGTCGGGCAGAATATCGGCTAATTTTACGGCATGATAACGCTGATTTCCGGTTAATGGAAATGGGCCATCATGTTGGCTTAGTTAGTGATGAGCGACTTGCTAAAATGGAAGAGAAGAAGCGTCAAGTTGCAGCTGAAATTAAACGATTAGAAGAAATTAAGCTCAAGCCAAGCGATGATAAGGTTAATGAATTTATTGAAGCTCACGGGGATAACCGCTTAAAAGATGGGATTGCGGCAGCTGACCTCTTGAAGCGACCATACTTCGATTACCAAACGTTGGCCGAATTCATTCCGGCACCAGAACAGGAACTTGATCGTCATGTGATTGAGCAGGTTGAAATTCAATTAAAATATGCTGGTTACATTAAGAAAGAGGAAGTTAAGGTTGAACGGATGAAGCGGATGGAAGCTAAACGGATTCCGGATGATATCGATTACGCTGATATTGACGGTCTAGCAACTGAAGGACGTCAAAAGCTTGAAAAAATTCGTCCAAAAACTTTAGCCCAAGCCTCACGAATTAGTGGAGTTAACCCCGCTGATATTGCAATCTTGAGTGTTTACGTCCGCCAGGGGAAGTTCTCCAAGAAGGATCGTAAATAAAATTTCCCAGGAAATAAAGTCTGAAAAAACAGAGTGATAACTCAGATCTATAGATTTTATTATGGTTTTCTTAAAGCAAAGGGATAATATACTTAAGTTTGGCATTATATGGTATAATTTAGGTTCGAGTTTTAATAACGAATTTTAAATAACTATTTTGTGATCCGTGAATTTAAGAGAAAGAAGAGGAAATTTATAATGTGTGGGATTGTTGCATTTGTTGATAATGAAAAACCACAAATTAAAGACCAATTAATCAAAAAAATGAAAGACCGGATTATTCATCGGGGACCTGATGCGGAGGGGCAATATGTGGATGATAATGTAGCACTTGGCTTCCGGCGTTTAAGTTTTATTGATGTGAAGTCTGGTAATCAACCAATCTTTAATGAAGATAGCTCAAAAGCCATTGAATTCAACGGTGAAATTTACAATTTTGAAGAATTACGTGAAGAATTAATCAGTAAGGGTCACACATTTAAGACACATGCTGATACTGAAGTGATCTTGCACGGATACGAAGAATGGGGCAAGGATGTTGTTAACAAGCTGCGCGGAATGTTCGGCTTTGTTATCTGGGATTTTAAGACGAAAGAAATGTTCGGTGCCCGTGACCATTTTGGAATCAAACCATTGTATTACGCTAAGATGAACGGTACTTTCTTTGTTGGATCTGAGATTAAGGCATTCCTTGACCACCCTAACTTTAAGAAGGAACTTAATAAAGAAGCGCTTAAACCATACATGACATTCCAATACCCAGTTACTCAAGAAACTTTCTTTAAGGGTGTTTACCGTCTTCCAGAAGGTCATTACTTTACTTACAAAGACGGTCAGTTTGAAATGACCCAATACTGGGACGAAAACTTTGAGCCAGAAGACGAGACATTTGATGAAGCTGTTAACAAGATTGACGATGTTGTTAAGAATTCTGTTAAGGCACATACCTTTGCAGATAAAGGAATTAAGGTTGGTTCATTCCTTTCTGCAGGGGTTGATTCAAGTTTAGTAACGGCTTTGATGCGTCCAGATAATACGTTCTCAATCGGATTTGATAGTACTTACGATGAGACCAAACAAGCACGTGAATTAGCAGCTAAGATGGGCTTGAAGAATACTGATGAAAAGTTGACTAATGAAGAAGCTTTCCATGCATTCCCAATGATTCAATACTACTTAGATGAACCTGATTCTAACCCATCTGTTGTTCCTTTATACTTCTTGAATAAGTTGGCAAAGGATAACGGCTACAAGGCCCTTCTTTCTGGTGAAGGTGCCGATGAATTATTCGCGGGATACATTGATTATGGTTTTAATACGAAAGTTAAGTTTATTCGGTGGGTAACTGACCAATTAAAGAAGATGCCTCGTGAACGCCGGTATAAGTTTGCTAAGTGGTTAGATGGAAAACACTTCCACGGCCAAGAGCATATGTACCGTAACTTAGCGCCAGCACGGGATACGTTTATTGGTCAAGCATATATCTTTAGTCCCGAAGAAGCTGCCGACTACTTACAACCAGAATTTGATTGCGGACCAAGTATTGCCGACATTCTTAATCCACTTTTTGACAAGATGGAAGATAAAGATATCGATGAAGTCGCAAAGAAGCAGTATATTGACTTGCACCGTTTCATGCCTGGCGATATTTGTTTAAAGGCGGATAAGATGAGTATGGCTAACTCTGTTGAAATCCGGGTACCACTTCTTGATAAAGAGGTAATGAAAGTGGCTGAAACGACACCAACTAAGTACCTCTTTAACTATAAGGATACAAAGTGGGCATTCCGGATGGCTGCTAATCGGCATTTACCGGAAGAATGGGCTACGCGGCCTAAGATGGGCTTCCCAACTCCAGTCCGTGCATGGCTTCGAGAAAAGAAGTATTACCAAGAAGTACGTGAATTATTTGAACAAGACTTCGTAAAAGAGTTCTTTGATCAAGAAAAGCTTCTAAAACTTGCCGATGATAACTTCGAAGGTAAGGTGGATGGTCGTCGTAAGATTTGGACAATCTACACCTTCTTAACGTGGTATAAGTTATATTTCATTGATAACTTCAAACCTGATGAATCGGGAATTGACCGCGCACAAAAAACAGCTACAACAGAAGCATAGAAAAATATTAAAGGAGGCTGGCGAAGGGTAGGACTCTTCTAAGTCTCCTTTTTTTGTTAATTGGTAACCCTTATTTATTTTTATGATAAAAAATGAAATAATATAGGGCAGATTAGATTAAAGGAGAGTCATTTGCAAGATGGAATTGCATATTACACCTGCTTTAGCATTATTGCACGAGCACCATTTATTGGATCATGTTAGTAATTTGACTGATTTTACCGCAACTAGCGTGTCCTATGATTCACGGAAGGTAAAATCAGGAACTTTATTCTTTTGTAAAGGAAATTTTTTGCCTAAATACCTAGCATCCGCTAAAGAAAAAGGTGCGATTGCGTATGTGGCTGAAAAAGAATATTCAGAAGGTGAAGGATTGCCAGCTATTATCGTGAACGACGAACAAAAAGCAATGTCTTTACTGGGGGCAGCATTTTATGGTTATCCGCAAAATGATTTGTTCATTATTGCAATTACAGGAACAAAAGGAAAAACAACAACGGCTTATTTTGCTGACCATATTCTAGCCCAAAGTACAGCTAATCATATTGCCCTTTTTTCAACGCTTGATCGGATTTTAGGCAATAAGCCGGAAAATAAATTTAAATCTGATTTGACTACTCCTGAATCCTTAGACCTTTTCCATGATATGCGCGCTGCCGTTGATAATGGAATGACGCACTTAGTAATGGAAGTATCATCGCAAGCATACAAGAAAAACCGGATTTATGGTTTGAAGTATGATGTTGGAATTTTCTTAAACATTTCGCCAGACCATATTGGACGAAATGAGCACCCAACTTTTGCTGATTATCTTCACTGCAAGGAACAATTATTAGTAAATTCTGCTAAATGCTTAATCAACGCAGAAACTGAAAAGTTTACCGATGTTTATTACACTGCTAAGGCAACTACACAACCAGAAGACATTTTCTTATTTGCACGGTGGGGAGCAAACATCGAATTACCTGACAATGCCCAAATAGATTTTGAATATCGAAATGATTTAGAAGACCTTCATGAAAGTGAATTTGAGTTGACCGCCTTAACTGAGAAAGCAAAGCAGTTGAACTTAGATGGTCGTTATAAAACGAGTGTCCCTGGAGATTATAATGAAGGAAATGCGGTCGCTGCAATCATTGCCAGTGGATTAGCTGGGGCGAGTGCTAACGATGCCGTAGAAACATTAAATCATGTTCACATCCGTGGTCGAATGGAAATGATTAACAGTAATACTCATGGAACAATTTATGTTGATTATGCCCATAATTACGCTAGCTTGAAGCGTCTCTTGGCATTCTTAAAACGACAAACTAATGCTGGTAAAGTAACAGTTGTCTTAGGAGCGACCGGTGATAAAGGTATTTCGCGCCGTCCAGGATTTGGCAAAGCTTTAACTGAAGAACAACCAGATGAAGTAATTTTGACGACTGATGATCCAGGGTTTGAAGATCCGATGACTATTGCCCGGGAAATAGATTCTTATATTGATCATGATAAGGTTAAACATATTCAATTTGAAATGGACCGCGAAACGGCGATCAAAAAGGCAATTGACGGTAGTGAAAATGATGATATTGTAGTCCTTGCAGGGAAGGGTGAGGATCCGTACCAAAAGATTAATGGGGAAGATGTCCCTTACCCAACTGATGTGAAAATTGCACGTGATTATATTAATGAATTAGAAAGATAAAGAGGAGTGGGGATCTAATGAGTGAACAACCTTTTGTTCCATTGATTCTAGGTAGTGATTTCAACGCTTATGGAATGGCACGGTCAATGTATGAAAAGTATGGGATTAAGTCGCAATTATATGCTCGCCAACCATTGGCACCAACCCGTTATTCAAAAATTGTCGAGTTGCACTATAATGAACAATTACAATCACCAGAAGTGTTTACGAAGGTTTTAATTGAAGCGGCAGATGAGTTTGCTAAGCAGGGCAAGAAGACCGTTTTAATTAGTTGCGGGGATGACTATACTGAATTAGTTGCGAAAAATCGTAAAGAACTTTCTCAGCACATGTTCTGCCCGTATGCTGATTATGATGAAGTAGCAACATTAACGGATAAAGAGAAGTTCTACAATGTCTGCGAAAAGTATGGTTTGCCTTACCCTAAAACTGATATTTTAAAACCAGACCTTGATTATAAGAACTATAAATCACCATTTGAATTTCCAATTGCTTTGAAGGCTGCTGATGCGGTGCAATGGCATAAGGGAAACTTTGAAGGATACGAAAAGGCTTATATTATTAAGACGCCAGAAAGATTAGCGGAAGTTCTAGAGATTATCTATGAGCATAGTCCATACAATGGCGACCTTGTTCTCCAAGAATTTATTCCTGGTGATGATAGTAATATGCGAACTATCAATTGTTATGTCGATAAAGATCATAAGGTAAAGATGATGTGTCTCGGTCACCCGCTACTTGAAGATTGTAATCCAGCAAATGTTGGTAATTATGTTGCGATTATGCCAGCATATGACCAACAAATCTATGACAACATCAAGAATTTCCTTGAAAGCATTGAATTTACTGGATTTGTTAACTTTGATTTAAAATATGACCGTCGTGATGGCCAATTCAAGGTATTTGACCTCAATCCTCGCCAAGGTCGTAGTAGTTTCTTCGTTTCATTAAATGGCTATCAACTTGCTACTTTCCCCGTTGAAGATTACGTTTTTGATAGCTTAAAAGATCAAGAGACGATTTATGGAAACAAGGATGAAAGTAACTACAAGTTATGGCTTGGGGTTTCAAAAAAGACTTTCCTTCAGTATGCTAAAAATAATGAAATTAAAAAGCAGGCTGAAAAACTTATTAAAGAAGGCCGCTATGGAACAACTTTCCATTATGACAAGGACATGAATTTCATGCGGTGGTTAATGGAACAACGGATTAATCATAACTATCAAAAGAACTTCGAAAAGTACTTTGTCGAAAAGAAATAAAAATTAAAAGGGAGCGAGACAGAAGTCACTTGTGACTTCGTTTTCGAGCCTCCGCAAGCAACAATAGGCCTCTAACGTTCGGTTTTGCCGGACGTTAGAGGCCATTGTTGTACTGCGTATTTGCTTTTTATGAAAGTAACTTAACTTATGTCACAGTTCCTTTTTTGCGCCTTAATATCTTTTTAATGTTATTAAATGTGAAAATAATATATTATTTATTATAAATAACTTTTCAGGTTTTATTACTAGTTGTATGATTAATAACAGTTAGATAAAGAAATTGAGGAATTATAATGAAAGCATTTCGTGAAGCAATGAGTTGGATTATTCCCATTTTAATCGGGTTAATAATCGCATTAGTAATTAAGCAGTTTTTCTTCCAAATTGTTCGGGTTGATGGACCATCCATGCAACCAAACTTACAAAATAATGAACGAGTATTTTGTTTGAAAACTGCCAAGATCCATCATGGAAGTGTCGTTGTATTTGATGCTAATGGCGTTGATCCGCAAGTATCGGTCAAGACTGATTATGTTAAGCGAGTAATTGGACTTCCTGGTGATACTGTTAGCTCTAAGAATGGAAACATTTATGTTAACGGCAAAAAGATTAATCAAGACTACATTAGCAAGAGTCAACGAACAACTGGAACGGGAAACTGGACATTGCGTAGTATCTCGGTTCAGAATAGCTGGCTAAAGAATAATGGTGCCACAAAAGTTCCGAAGGGTGAATACTTTGTTCTTGGGGATCACCGGAGCGTTTCAAACGATGGTCGTTACTGGGGATTTGTACCTAAGAGTAAGATTGATGGGGTCGTAAAAGTTCCATCATGGACTGGGACAAAGACAACTCGCGAAAATGTTAATAAAGAATGGCAGCACTTCTATGATAAGTAATAATTAGTGGGTAAAAAATTCTGTAAGGAAGCTTTAAGATGGATTATCAAATTCGGCTAGCGACAATAGATGATCTACCAGCGATTGTCGACATATTTAATCAAGCTATTCCGCTACAAGTCAACGATGAGAGTGCACCGATCGAAGTTGCTGATCGACGTGAATGGTTTCTGCAATTTGACAGTACTCATCCAATTTGGGTTGCAACAATGGATGACCAAGTAATCGCCTGGTGTGCTCTTGAGTATTTTTATCCGCATCCCGCCTATGATCATTCGGCACAGATAGCTATTTATATTCATGAAGATTATCGACGGCAACATCTTGGCCATGATTTATTAACATATGCGCAAAAACAAATTGAAGATCATTTAGATATAAGAACCGTAATTGCGTATATTTATATTGAAAATCAAGCAAGCTATCGGCTTTTTACCTCCTGCGGGTACAAAGAATGGGGTAAATTACCACAGATTTCTGAGATAAATGGTCAAATGCGGTCCCTTTATATGATGGGCAGAAATTTTAATTAAATTAGTAGAAGAACTTGATTGAGGTTGAGCAATTTTAAGCTTTAACCTCTTTTTTATTATTCTGGTCAAGGCTTACCAGTTTACATTTATGGAAAAAATGACGACAATAGCTTTGTAGATAGAATTCGAACCAGGAAAGGATGGAGAACAATGATTTTAGATGAGACAATTACTCTTAATAGTGGTGTGAAAATTCCAAAGTTTGCATTGGGAACCTGGATGATTGATGATGACCAAGCAGCCGAAGCAGTTCGTAATGCAATTAAGCTTGGTTATCGACACATTGATACTGCTCAAGCATATGGAAATGAGCGGGGAGTCGGTGAAGGTGTCCGCACAGCTGGTGTAGATCGAGATAAAATCTTTGTTACTTCAAAGGTGGCTGCCGAACACAAAGACTATGATGTAACCAAGAAGTCCATTGATGAGACCCTTGAAAAGATGGGCCTTGATTATATTGATATGATGATTATTCATAGTCCTCAACCATGGAAAGAAGTAAATCAGTCTGACAATCGATACCTTGAAGGAAATCTAGCGGCATGGCGGGCCATGGAAGATGCTGTAAGTGAAGGTAAGATTCGGACAATTGGGGTCTCTAATTTTGAAAAAGCTGATCTTGAAAATATCATCAAGAATAGCGATACCGTTCCCGCTGTTGATCAAGTTTTAGCTCATATTGGTCATACTCCATTTAATCTTTTATCATTTACTCACGAACATGACATTGCGGTTGAAGCATATTCACCAGTTGCTCACGGCGCTGCTTTGGACAACCCCGTAATTGAAAAGATGGCGAAAAAGTACAACGTTTCAGTCCCACAATTGTGCATTCGGTATGATTGGCAATTAGGAATGATTGTCTTACCAAAGACTACTAATCCAGCGCACATGAAGGAAAATGCTGAAATCGATTTTGAAATTTCCGAAGCTGATATGGACTTATTACGGCGAGTAAAGCCATTAGACTACGGCGATTTTGATGTCTTCCCAGTTTATGGCGGAAAAATGTAAAGATAAATAAAATGGCAGGTCTGTTTGAGTGCTGATTACATTCAAATAGGCCTGCCATTTTTTGAACTTAGGTTGTTTTATATTCTTGACAAAAATTTTAGTTAGTTAAATCTTCGCCAATATTATATTTTATTTTTCCATCTCTTACAATTAAGAAACATCTATTTTGATCAGTAGGTGTCAGGACTTTAAACGTAGCCATAGAATCGAGCTTTTCATCTGCTATTGTTTGTGAAGCTTCTTGAATGTCTCGTACATAGCTATTCCATAGTGACACTTGTCCGGAATTCATTGACTGGTACATGGTACTATTTTGATCGAGTGTTGCCTCCCAACAGGCGTCTTCTTCGTTCCATGTCCATTTGGTATTCCCAGTATCTGCCGTTATGAGGTCATTATTTAGGGCTTCAGCAACCTTGCCGATTGATTGCTGTGTAGGTTTGCGTGAAATTTCGGAATCAATTTTGGGTTCAGTACTGCTTGTTTTGCTGCTTGACGAAATTTTACTAGTTTGTTCAGTACTAGCTGAGTTCTCTTCATCATCAGGAATAAAAATGTCTGAACCAACAAGTCCTATGACTAACATAATGATAGAGATGATTGTATATTTTTTACTCTTTTGATATTTTTCTTTGTCTTTCTCGCGATTAGTACGAAACCACATAATAGCAAAAATGATCACACAAATGAGGGCCCCTAGGAAGATTAAACTAAATAAGTCTCCTAAAATTTCCATGATATCCATAAGTTCCTCCTAAAATACACAAAATGGTCAATCAGCGTAGTTTAATGCGTCGATTGACCAATCAGTTTTTAGACACTTACAGTTTACCAAATTTTTAAGCTGTTGCATATGTTAGTCTAGGAAAGCTTGTTAAGAAAGAAAAAGATGCTTGGTGATAAAAGTGAAGCGAAATAAAATATAAGTAGAGTATGTGGCTGGTGAAAATGAGATTAGGTTTCACTAGCTATTTTTTAAATATATTTTATTTAGGGAGGCCTACTTATGAGTAAAGAACGAGTGGCTGCGTTTGCGGATGCTGTTATAGCAATTATTATTACGATCTTAGTTCTTGAATTAAAGCAGCCCGAGACATTAACGGCTAGAGGATTTTTAGAATTATGGCCTAATTATATGGCATAATTGTTCTTTTGATTACTTTTGCTAATATGAATATGTACGCATCAATTGCTAAAGTTAATGCAAAAAAGACTCTTGGGGAATGAGTAAAAACACGTGGTCGCAGTTGGACGTTTATGGATATTATGATTAAAGTAATTGGTTTGATTATCGCAGCAACAGTTTATCCCCCAGCAATGTTATATTCAGTTTTAGTTACATTATTACTGTTAGTTATTCCTAATCAGATTAAGCATGAGCAAGAAGAACGGAGAAGATAAATGTTTCAACAAATGAAGTACTTTATTGTGGTTGTCGATGAGCATAGTTTTACGCGAGCAGCAGAAAAATGTAATATCTCGCAGTCAGCAATTTCGCAACAAATCAAAGAATTGAATCAGAATATTGGAACCCCATTATTAAAACGCCAAGGACGGAGCTTTGAATTAACACCAGCTGGGAAATATTTTTATCGGCAAGGTAAGACACTGCTGAATCAAATTGAACAAGTTTTAAAAAATACTCGTCAAATAGCTGATAACGAACAAGAAGAATATGTTTTAAAACTTGGTTACCTGCAAATGTTTGGAACAACAGAATTTTTAAAGGCAGTGACAATTTTTGCTGAACAGTACCCAGAAGTAAAAGTTAATATCACGAGTGGCTAGCATGATCATTTATTTAAGTTATTACGCGATGATCGAATTGATCTAGATTTTTCTGACCAACGCCGGGCACTTTCTGATGAGTATAATAATGAATTCCTTACTAAAGCCCCGTTAATGGTTAATATTGCTAAAGGGCTCCTTAAATTGAACGATTCTCAAGTAACAACTGATCAATTAAAAGATATTCCTTGTATTTTGGTAGCTCCTGGCGCTAGTGAAGAACAGTATTGTCGAGATGTTTTAGGGATTAAAAGATATATTTTAAATTCGCATCCTGAACGTGCACGACCAAACAACTAGTTAAAAATATTTATAAAACGTGATGGCTTAATATGTCATGGCGTTTTTTATTTAAATAATAGTCATTTTTAAAGCGATTTCATTCTATAATAAAAGTATCCTTGGTAAGGATATCTGAAGGTGAAAGGAGTTAAGCTTAATGCCTAAGCAGACATTTATTAATGGTAAAATCTTTGTTGGGGATACTGAGGACCATTTTGTTAATAGCATGGTAGTTGACGATGGAGCGGTTAAACAAATTGGTGATAATTTACCTAATGAAGGCGAAGTTATTGATCTCCAAGGACGAACAGTATTGCCAGGATTGATTGTCATACCCATCCTAAATATATCGCTGATGCTCTTCATGGTGTTGCTTGTACTCCGCCAAATGTTAATAGTATTAAAGAAATGCAAGAAGCACTTCGCAATTCTCGCACATATGGTCAAGGTGCAGATGTTTGGATTGAAGGTTGGGTTTTGACGAGACAAAATTAGCAGAACATCGGAGCCCTAATTGTGATGATTTAGATGCTGTGTCAACAACACAACCAATCTTTATTTATCGTTCTGACTGTCACTCTTCTGTCGGCAATTCTAAAGCCTTGGAGCTTGCAGGAATTGATGAAAACACGCCTGATCCGGTTGGTGGGAAAATTGAACGATTTGCTGATGGACGACCAACTGGTTTTATGCGCGAAGTAGCTGCCTCGCAACTTCTTATTCGGGCTAAATCGGCACAAAGTTATGAAAATGACATAGCTAATATGGTTAATAGTTCCGAACACTATCTTAAAGAAGGAATTGTGGCAATTGGTGAAATGATGGGCCGGATGAAGCCATATACTTCTTTAAAACTATACCAAGATGCAGTTAAACAAGGGTTTGGCCCTAAGGCTTCGATCTACTATGTTTTTGATGAAATTGATCCGCAGGTTGGACTGCAACCAAGCGGGGATGAAAAACTCCGCGTTGCTGGAATTAAGGTATTTATGGATGGTAGCATTTCTGGTGAAACGGCATATAATACTGATCCTTATCCATCGGGAAAAATGGGAGTTAGTTTGACTTCGGTGGAAAAACTTCAGCGAGCAGTTAAGATGGCGCGTGATAATAAGCTCCAATTAGCTGTCCATGCGATGGGCGATAAAGCAATTCAAACAGTAATTGACGTAACAAAGGATATGAAGCCATGGTTAACAACAATGCCATCTGTACGAATCGAGCATGCATCTTTAATGACTGATCAAATGTTTGCAGAAATTGCTAAGAGCAAAATGAACTATGCATTAGTCACACAATCAATCTTTTTCTTTGCGGAGGATGAATCCTATCGTCATTATCTTTCACTGGCACAGTTTAAATTAGCATATCGCGTTAAAACAATGTTAAATTCTCACGCGATGTTAGGTTTAAGTTCTGATGCCCCATGTACGCCATGGGCAGAACCTGATAGTCCGTTTTATAGTATTTATGCGGCTGTAACGAGAAGAGCCGCTAATGGTGATGTTGTTAACGCCGAAGAAGCAATTACAGTTCCCCAAGCTATTCTTGGTTATACCCGGGATGGTGCTAAGATTGGCGGCTTTGATGATAATGGAACGCTTGAAATAGGAAAGGCCGCGGACTTTGTTATTTTAAATGATGATATCTTTACAGTTGCGCATAGTGAACTCAAAAATCTTCACGTTAATGAAACCTGGATGGCAGGAAATAGAGTTATGTAGTGAAGATGGTTCACGAGGTAGAAAAAATAAGTTAAACAGAAAGTAGAAGTGATGCTAGGAAAAATTCTTAACATCACTTTTTAAATTAAATTAGATTTTTGCAAAAACTTGCGTAACTTTTAAAGCCCTGTTTCTAACTCATCAAGTGACTTATTTGCAGACAATGAAACACGGAGAAAATGGTCATTTGAAGAAGCTGTTTGTGTTTACTTTGCACCTTTGTATGAAGGGAATCGGCGAAATGTTGTTTTGTATCAGTAATCCCCGCCTTATTGATAAGTATTCAATTACCTTGTTTTTCATATACTTTGAACAAAAACTTTTTGACATATACTCGGTGATTGCTGGCTTAGTTACTCTAAGTGCATCAGCTGTTTGTTTGATGATGTAATAGTTTGTTTTCATTATAGGGCACCCCCCTGCTTATTCGAAACTACTCCCTTTGTTAAATATATAGGAGGAGACAAAAATACAAGCACTTTAGCGAGTAATACTTACTATGCAAATTATTATTAAAAGCTATTCTCAAATAAGTTCAACTTTTTCTACTGATTGCAACGATTCCACTACTAGTCTTGCTAAATAGTATTTTATACATAGAACGATTAATACTAAAAAAGCAACGTTTAATATTCTTTATCACATTTCACTTAAGATAAATTAATATAAGAACTGTTCAAAGATACCATTCTTTGGAGAAGTTATAAATATGGGAGGAATTATTATTATGGAATTCACTACTTTAAATACAGAAGAAATGCTTGAAATTAATGGCGGATGGCGTCGACGGGATACTCGTTGTGTTCTTGTAACAGGCGGAAGTGCTTTGGTTGGGGCCGCAAGTGGAACTGTAGCTGGCCTTATTGGTGGTGCTGTTTCTGGTTACGCTTCTGCCTGCTTGTAAAAAGATAAAATCCCTCTGCAAGTACAGAGGGATTTTATTTATAAAGGTGACTATTATGAAAAAAGTTTTTCTATATACCATAAGTACAATTATTACATGTTTATTATTTCTTGGAATTCTTATATCGCATACATTTGCATCAGAAACCATAAGGCAACTGAATGACACATCTACACCTAGTAAGGAAATTTCCTTAGGTAGGCAAGTATCTAATAATCTAGCGACTGAAGAAATTCAAAGTAATAGTGATAATAATACAGATACACAAATTACTGAAGAGGAATATAAAAATAATGTATCTTCGCTAAACCAAGTTGATACTAATGACGTCAAAAAGATATTTAATAAAGAAGATAATACTGAATCCCTTCTATATATTGGACGTCCTACTTGTTATTATTGTCGTGAATTTTCACCAACACTTAAAGAATTTAACAAACTGGCTGGTGATAAATTACTATATTATGATATTCACACGGCAACTAGCCCAGAACATGACTATGCTTTTAAAACTCTAGGTATTCCGGGAACACCAACCACGCTTAGAATTAAAAACGGTAAAGTTATAAGTGCCTGGGTTGGTGGAGAAAAAACACCTCAAGAATTATATGCTTTTCTATTTTCAGATCAAGCCAATCTTTATGCAAAGCAATTAGATATTAATAGTATCAATTCTGAAAGTGATCACCATCCATTGAACACGGAGCCACAATATCAATCTACCATGAATTTATCGCAAACAAGTTCAACGAATAACCCAGTAAGTTTAACAATAACTTATACTTCTGATTATTCTAAATTTTATTCAAATAAATCAACCAGTTACACTAGAAATCAAAATCATCATAGTCCATCAACAGAAAGAATTTCCTTACCCCAAACAGGAACCCATATAAGTAAAGAGTATATAAGCATTGGCATTTTTATACTCTTTATCTGCTGTATCTTAGTTTTAGGAATTGAAGGTGAGTTCAGCAAGGAAAATTACAAAAAATACAAAAATATATGTATCCTTTTTACTATAATATTAAGCACTAATGCTTGTCTTCATAGAATTACAATTGGTGCTTATCTAATTCTTTTTGTATTTATTTTTGGGTGTGTTTATTTTCTGTTAAAAGATACCTTTAAAAGAAATTAGGATTTATCGTGTCTTAAAACTTTTTTAAGCTGTCTTACTTTTCTAACAGCAACTGGACAAAAAATCTGTTTATCATCATCAAAATAAACCTTAAATAGATTGGGATCATAATATTTCACATTATTGACTTGGATCGAATAACTTTTATGGCATCGAAAGAAAATTGATTGATCTTCTTCAATTTGTTTTAAATTACTACTTATCTCAAGCAATTTATTTTTTGCATGTAAAATTACCCTATTAACCTTATTTGGAACTGATTCAAAAAAATATATTTCGTTTAAAGGAATCGTATAATAACGGTTCCTTATTTTATAGGCAAATTGATCATTATTAATTTTATTAACTTTAGTAATTCTGTTTAAAGTAAGTCGAATGTCTTTTCTTATAGATGATTCAATAAAATTTGATTCTTTATTTTTTAATATATAATTTAAAGGAGATATCCTGCGCTCTAATGTTAACATTGCTAGCTCCTCATGACTCGTTAAAAAGACAATATCTGTAAAGGGTAATAGTATTCGTATTTTCTCAGCTAATTCTATACCCGTAATATCATTACTAGCCAGCTCTATATCTAGAATAAACAGATATTGGCTATTCTTATCATGGTTTATTAGGTTCAAAATTTTCTTTGGATCATCCGTTGCTAGCACAACCTTAACATCTAACATTTCGAAACTACTATATCTATTTACAAAGTTGACTATATATTCTCTCTGCTTTATCTCATCTTCCAATATAACTATATTAAGCGTTTGTATCACCTACCATTAAAGTAAATCGAATACGTTGTTTAATTATTTCAACATTAAGGCTTAAATTCGTTTCATTATTAATAATCCCTTTTACTGAATTTAGTCCGATCCCGTGTCCCTCACCTTTAGAAGTATAAAGCGTGAACCACTTTTCTAAAGAAAAAGTTTCATTATCTTTTAAATCTATATCATTTTCAATAACTATGTCATATCCTAATTCTTCATAATTATCTATCAATAATACTACATGACTATCATTATGGGAATTCGCTCCATACTCGATCGCGTTATCTAATAGTATTGAAACAATTCTTATAATGACCGTATCATTAAGGAATAAATGTTTAAGTGGTTTTTCAACCTCTAAATAAAAGGAAATATTTTTAGCTCTTGCCGTTAAAATTTTAGATAATATTAAACTCTTTAACGGCAAGTTACTTATTCTTTCTAAGCTCAATAAGTCTACTTGATTTGATAATAAACTATGAGAATGCTTAGTAATTTTAGATATATAGTTTTTTAGCTCATTATTATCTTGTGCCATTAATTCGATGGTTACTAATATATTCTGAAAATCATGTTTAAATGCTCTTAATTGATTATATGTCAAGGGCGGTTTTAAATTGTCATTTTATGGCGGTTTAAAAATGTATGATTTGGGCGGTTTAGGAATTGACCGATGCCAAGCGATATGACTTTCCTTTGATCTTAATCACATGTGAGTGATAGAC
>NZ_NGPY01000034.1:0-6893 GCF_002254085.1 Limosilactobacillus reuteri
CAATCTGAATCCTGATAATTACTTAGTAATCTTAATTTTTCTGTTGTGGAATAACTAGAAACGAAAAACACCCCCTAGAATTGGCACTTTTATTATTTAAAGTGTCAACCCTAAAGGGTATTGTACGTGAAAACTCGCACATCTTTTTTTAATATACTCCACCATCGTAGAAATTGTAAGATGGTTTATTAAAATCATAATTAGGAAGTTCTGACATTTTAATGAAATTATCTGCAATTCCCCAACTCATTAAATTAATAGGTTTACCAAAGTCCTCATCAGGAATCACTACCATAATATATTTACCTAGTGCGCGTGCCATTCCTAATTCAACACCCATTCCTACATCTTCTTCTTCAGGAATGTAGACTGCTAAAAGCATATCAGAAGTTGAAACTCCTACACGATCACCATTGTAAGTTGCTGTACTCCATTCGCGATCTTGCAAAAGCTCTGGATGTTCATCAACCCGTAATCCTTTATATTGGTGTTGTAATGGCACATAAGAATTCTCTACATCTACTGTAGGGTTAGCCTTAATTGCATTCATTGCGTCCTCATAAGCTTTATTTTGCTTGTCAGTAAACCACCCTGCACAGAAATATACTGTCTTACTTTTTTGATTTGTCATTAAGTGAACTCCCCTTTAATTTTTGTACATTTAAGATTCTATCATGGAATAATAAACTTAACCAATTAGGATTTTTTAATTTTTATTGAGAGCGGTAATAATTAACTGCTTGGCTGCCTTTGAAACTGAGATATCTTTTTTATCTGCATATTCTTTTAATTGTTGGTATATAGCTAAGTCATCAGGCCCACGCCATATAATTCCTGTTACTTGGCCATGTTCTTTATTCATTTTAATTCCTTCCCCATAAAATGTTAGCGATATTGTTCAAAATTTTTGTGCGGTGATGTAATTGAAAATGAGTAGTTTTCGGATACACTTTTTGATGATACTTAATCGATGGATGGGCTTTAACTAATGATTTTAACATTTCCGATTGGATATGCGGAACAGACCCATCAGTTTTTTTACTGCCTTCTTCACTACCCATTAAATTATAAATCTCAACAGGATAATTTAATTGCCAATTTTTCATCTCCAAAAACAATTGGTGAAAATTCTTGTCAGTAGACTTATTAACTAAATGATAGCGATATTTTAATTGATCGCTCAGGCTTTCTTCAACTGGTACCCCTAAAAAGACTACTTTATTTAACCGAATATGATCTTGAAGATATTTTGAACCCATATAAGCATGAATGAATTCTGTTCCTCCATATGAGTGGGCAACGACATTAATTTTCTGCATATGATAATATTTCTGCAAATAATTCAAAACAATCGTCAGTTGCTTAATCTGTGGATGGTAGGTACCATTATAGTTCCAAGTAAATAAAACTTGAATTAAAGCATTCTTTTGCCCATGAAAGTTTCCCTCTGTCCATATACGTCCGTTAGGAGCAACCCAAATCGTTAGAACTTTTTGTGCAATGTTTTTCTGTTGATAGTACTTAATCATTTTATTATAAGTAATCGTACTTCCACCCCAACCGGGAATAAGTAACGTAGGCACAGAAGAATAATCCACTTTATCTTGGTAATTTTGCGGTGATAAAGATTGTCCAGGCGTACCTCGTAATAAGAAACCTTGAATACCAAATGCAAGAAGAACTAGACTACCAATACTAATCCCGGCAATTTTTAACGACTTTTTCATCAAATCATCTTCTTATCATTTCATTTTGTAGTTCCCTCTTATTATACGCTTGAAAATTATAAAGGGGATGGCCTTTTAAGCTTTTGGATATGGAATTAAAGTTAATTTACCATTAATATATTCGCCAAGATAGATGTCATCAACACTGCCATATCCTGCTTTATGGATTTGTTCAAATACCCACTGTTCATCATGATGAATCAATTCCATTACGTCAATATTGATCTGTCCATCATTAATTAACGGGAAGCGAACATTTGCTTCATCATTTTCGATGATTACAAGTTGACCATTTTGTTCTAAAATTCCACTCTTGACCTTAGCAACTTCATAAATTCCGTGACCACGAAGACGGAACATAAGGTCATTAGCACTGATTCCTGCACGCATACAATTCTCTACTAATAATTTTCCGTTCTGAATTAATATTTGCGGGCGCCCATCGATAATTCTTCTTACCCAAATATTATGATCTTTAGCAAATTTCACAATAAATACAATTAATGTCCAAATCAAAAGGACCATTATAAACTCAAGAACAGAAATATCACTATTGTAGATAATTCCGCCAATAATACCACCTAAAACATAATTTTGAACTTGATCAATGGCGGATGTTGGCGCAAGATTCCCTTTCCCCAATAAATTAATCTGCAGAATCAAACATAGCATACCAAGGACAAACTTTATAATGATTAACGAATAAGTATCCATTCTTCTCTCCTACTTCATTAAATTAACCTGATGATTAACAACATGTGCTCGTGTAAGGGTATAATTATCTCCCGTTTGACTTAAATTGACACGGTAATCCCGATCCTCAATTCGAACAAGAATTCCATCCGTTAAAGTTGTGGAATTAACAACTACTTTTTGTGGAGAAACATTATGATCCCGAGCAACCGCCTTAATAAAGGGAATCATCTGAGTTGTTTGGGATTGCTGTGTGGTACTTTTTTCCATATCGGTAACTTGAAAACCAATAAAAATTAACAATAGCAAAAAGAAAATTATTCCTAAATCACGATAACGGGTAATAAGGCGATGTCGTAAATATAAAAGTGCCATTACTGCAATCAGAAGTATAAAGATGATAATAGCAATGTAATTGAATATTTGATTCATATGTTGGTGATTTGATAAATAGCTAATTGTATAAAATGTCAATTTATTTCTCTCCTTAACTTAAATGTAATAAAAACTTAAGCAGCTCTCCACCCTTTTTTGTACGCTCATGATAAAATAATGGTAATGATAGTATGAAAGAAAGGAGGAGTTCTTAATGATCATAAAATTAGTATTAAAACTTGGATGGATCTTGTTAGGGAGCATTTCATTCGTTGGTGGGATAATTGGGATGCTCCTCCCTGTAATTCCGCAGGTTCCATTCTTCCTCCTCACAATATGGTGTATCACTAAAATTTCACCACGTTTTCATAACTGGCTCCTTCGTAATCCACTCTACATAAAATATGCAAAACCCTTGGTAAATCGGCTTGAAAATCTGAAACATTATCCGAAACAAAAGGCACAAAAAATTAATAGTAAATAAAAAGGTCTTGAATGCTATTTGCGTCCCAGACCTTTTTATATTAGCCAAATAATCGTGCCCAGAATCCCTTCTTTTGTTCTTTAACAGGCGATTCCGTAACTTTTTCAGCTGTATTCGTAGTTAACGTTTCTTCATTATTTGCTTCGTTTTCCGCAGTATCTTCAGCATATGGGTTGCGTTCACCAATCCATTTAAAGAATTCATCAGCTTTTATCTCTACAAACTTACCACGCTTGCCATTGATACCATCCACACAGAGTTCAATTGGCAGTGCATTCCGGTACTTTTCAATACTATCGGCAGTAAAACCATTGAAAGTATTAAGCTTTGAGATATCAAATAACAAGCTATGATCTTGTTGGCGGTATTTAAAGTCTTCTTCTTGTGTTAGGTAAAGCTTAGCCCAGCGGTTACGTGAACTTTCCTTAAAGTCATCACAAATTTCATCTGCAAAGTAAGGAGGTACTTCCATATCCGCCATTTGATAGTAATCGCGGAAAATCTTACGGGTATTTGCTAAGAAGTCAAGTTTACCAGTTTTTTCGTCGAATGCGCGCCATGGCGTCTCATCGTCTTCTAGTAAACTTGCCATTCGCATTACAAAGTCCTTAAACAGCGTATTATTTAAAGTTTGCCGTACGTTATAGATATATTTATTGGCTTCTCCTTTTTGCTGATCATCGATAACCTTATCAATTTGAAGATAATAAGTTCGTCGTGCAGTTTCACGAAGCATCGTAAAACCAGAATCATAATTTGTTGTTCCAATTAATGGCGCAATTGCATGGGGATTGTTAACCAATTCATTCATCGTATCAACAACTAAGTGCCGACTATATTGATCCTGTTGGAAGAAGTATGGTTCAATCTCATCCATTAAAACGGGGTATGAACTTCCAAGCTTCATGTAGTGCTCGATTGCATCAACAGTTTTTGCTTTTTTCTGCGGTGTATCTGTAGGATAGATAGTTCCAAAATCAATTAATGACCGATCAGTATTCCAAGTCAATTGATTAATAATCCGTAATAAAGTTGACTTTCCAGAACCAGCAGTTGCTCCTAGAATCAAGAAGTTAGGAATATCATTACCATCTTCAGGATTCAAACTAGCTTTCGCACGAATTTCCCATAAAAATGGTGCCGTAAAACTATATAAAATAGCTTCATAAAATCGCTTGCCATAATCATCATTGTAGTCAACAACGTATTGCTGATACCCTTTTAATACTGCATCAATACTCTTTAAGCCATCACGAATTTGACTAATAGTCGCAATCTTCCCAAACTGAATTGGGTGTGTGCCAGTATCATTTGGTACATACAGGCCACTATTATTGTTAACCAGATTTCTTTCCATCGGACGATCATATAAGAATGTTGTATACTTCTTCTCTGCTGACCGTTGTTGTGGTGTCATTCCACTAATCAGTGCATCTTGAACTTGTTTAAAAATCTTTTCGCGCGATTTCAATTTTGGCTTAGCTGCTCGGGGCGATACAGCTGTTTTTTGCAAAGTGTAAATTGTATCGTGTTGTTGAATTTGTCGTTCTGCTTCTTCTTTATCTTGAGAGCGGTTAGTCGTAATATCTCGCATCGACTTAGTAATCATTGCGGGAATTTTATTTTCATCAATTTGTTTTTGAACGTCATGACTAATCAAGTCGGTCATATCTGCCGCTGCGATTTGATCGGTAACTTCATTATCAAGAATTACAACCGCATTCTTAGTCCCTTTAGTATCTTTCAAGCTCTCATCAATTTGATTTTGCGCTGCATTTAAAAGATTTTCAGTAAAAAATGGTCGTAAAACTGGCTTGATGTCATTCTTATAGTGGTTATCAAGATTTTGAAATAGCCGAATGTCATCATCAAAGACTAATATTTCTTCATATTGGTTACGCTCTTTATCAAATGAAGCACTGTCCAAGTTAAGACTTCCCAAAATCACACGAGTATCGTGGGTCTCGGAATTACTTAGGAGGTAAAAACGTGAATGGATAGCCTGGGTTGGGGCAATTGCAACTTGAAAAAGATTGTTCAACACATTTGCTTGATTGTCACTAGTTAATGCTTCAAAGACTTTAGCAGGCTTTTTATTAGCAGCAGATAGCAATGCATTGGTTAAAGCTACCTTAGTGATTACTTCATCACCAGTTTTAGCTTCATAATTTTCAGGGCTGCTCAGTGCAACTTCGACTTTAATGAATCGACTTAGATACTGATTAATAAAGTCGGCAGTCACGTTACCAGTAACTGCTGTTAAACGATTGAACTTATTAGCATCAAAAAGCTGGCTAATCTTTAATGGTGGAGTATCTTGACCATTAAAAACAATATGAATCTTTTTTAGATCTGAATCTGTCATTGGCGTAGTCCTTTTCTAAACAATATTAACTCTTTTTATTTTCGTTTATTTAAACCAATTTTGCAAGTGACCAGTGAAATATTTTGTTTCTACGCTAGTTTTATATGCAGATGATAAATAGGCCCCCCAATACTTTAATCAAATGAAGTATTGAGGGGCTATTCTAATTACATAGTTTTTTAATTCGTGTTCACTTGCGTTACTGCCCCCGTTGCATAATTTATACTAATATTGTTTTGCACATTGGGGACGAACACATTGTATTGCAAACTGCCATCCTTTGACCTGGCCTCAATATGGGCACCAGAAGGCACTAAATTATTACCATCATATACGTCAGTTACCCGATAACGAACTTGTTTATTTTGATCCAGAGCTTTTCGCACTAAGCCTTCATAGTAGTTTTGCCCGGTTGATGTACTGCTTCGGGCTTCATTGGCCCAAGCAGTTTGAGTTGCAATATTAGCAGGATTTGACTCTGAAGCATTAAAGCCACGGATACCACCTACTAATGCATATCCCAGTAAATGTCCGCGATCATAAGCATGGGAGATCCCGCCTTTCAAGTTGTGAGCTTGTAAAAATCCAGCTGGCTTCCAATTAGTGACCCCATTCCCAGTTTCATTCCGATTACGGTATTGGCGTGTTGTACGATTGAGCCAGGCGTCTCCCTGCCATGCTCGTCCACGCGAATCACGTCGATTAACAGCGTATGGCGCATTATTAATATTTACGTTTAGCGCCGTCTGATTGTTATTTAAAATAAACGCTCCGTAACCATTCCATTTTATGTCAGATGTTCCTAACTGCTGACGGACGCCATTAGAAAGAACACTCGTAGCCTGCTCTTGGGTTGGCGGCGTAAAAGAAGATGATCGATTATTGTTGTTTGAATGGCGCCAAGATGCTACCCGTTGGATTCTCTGTGGTAAGGTACTTCCCTTATCAGATGGCTGCGAAAAACTACCAATGCCGAGAACCGCTACTAAAGCTAAAAGTAAATACTGGGTCTTTTTATTAAATCGAAATCGCATGTTTCTAAAATACCTTTCCTCTTAAACGTATGTTCGTAAAAGTATTTTATCATTTTAATTGATAAAAGAAAATACTCCCAAAACAATAGTATCTGTCAAGTTTTCATAGGTAGCCTTTAAATATACAGTTTTAGTGGGTTAGTGCCTTAAAAAGTTGTCCCATTGGTCTACTTGTGGCCGTGTTAATCGGAATTATTCCTTGTACTGCTCCAATT
>NZ_NGPY01000035.1:0-4873 GCF_002254085.1 Limosilactobacillus reuteri
GAATTGAATACTTTACAAATACATTTATTTCAGCTAAAAGAAATGACCTTACTGCAACGGAATTTCGTTACGGCAAAGCCAATTAATTTTTATTATTTAGTGTGTAAACTTGACAGGGTACAGTACCTCAAATCGCACATCTTTTTTTACAAAATGTTAGTTTACATAATATCCCTAACGGTTAATAAATTGATGTTCAATCTCTGACAATAGCCCAGCATGATTGTTATCGTATTTTGTAACTTTATCAGCAACTTTCAGCAGGTCAGCTGTAGCATTTTTCATTGCATATCCATAGCCAGCTTCTGATAGCATCTCAATATCGTTTGAAGTATCCCCGAAAGCAACTACTTGATCTAGAGTTCCGTTTAAGTAGTTCTCAACTAGTCTTTTTAATCCCAAGGCCTTATTTACACCCGCTGGTAGGATATCAATGCCATAAGCTCCACTATAAGTTGCTTGAATTAAGCCTGAAAAGTGTTCATTTAATTGATTTACATATCCTTGGATAATAGTTTGGGGTAATTTGCGCTTGGCCCAGCCAATGTTTAAGTTATAAATTGGTTCAGTGATTTTTTGAAGATCAGAAAAATATGTGTGGTGGGGATAAAAAGGGACCGGAACATCTCGATACTGTTCAGCAAGGATTGTTTGTGTTTCGCCAGATAAAGATAGGATGTCAAGGCTAGGGAACGTATGCTTAATAAAAGCATAAAGCTGTTGCAGTGTCGCAATTGAATGAGTCTTGCCGTATACAGATTTGCCGTTTATTATTAGTCGTCCGCCATTTTCTGCTACAAATTCTTTTGCAAGTGGACACGGCTGAAAGATCGTTGACAATGCATCGTAACTATTCCCACTTGCAATAATAAAGTGGTAGTTTTGTTGTTGTAATAGTTCAATATCTTTATTTAAACGGTTAACGTCGAATTTATCATTATCATCTAGTAAGGTACCATCAACATCGATCGCAATAAAACGATATTTTCCCATTTAATTACCTCTCTGAAACACTAATTTGCAGAAGAATCTTGTGGTTTTTCTACAGTAGTTTGATTTTTAAGTCGTTGCTTTAACTGTGCATTTTCTTTTTGCAGTTGATCAATCTTTTTCTGATACTTTTTTAATTCGTCCTTACTAATACGCGATGATTGTAATTCCTTTAATTGCTTATTAGTTTTGAGGTGATTAGAAAAGGATAGTAAGTAAATAATAATAGCTCCAATAAGTAAGCAGATAAAAATTAGCAGCACTAGGGGCATCTT
Organism: Limosilactobacillus reuteri; assembly: GCF_002254085.1. Taxonomy (GTDB): domain Bacteria; phylum Bacillota; class Bacilli; order Lactobacillales; family Lactobacillaceae; genus Limosilactobacillus; species Limosilactobacillus reuteri_K. The sequence continues at coordinate 1,266 of NZ_NGPY01000035.1, forward strand.
TACTTGGGCCCCAAAAAGATTGACTACTACGGTTGCTGTATTTAATAGTGCAAAGATAGCGATTATAATTAAAATAACGATTGAAGCAATGGTTGTAGATTGCTTTTTCATGGAAAATTCCCCCTCATGTTTTTTGTAACATATCTATTATATTAACTTAAGAAGTGCTGGTAAAGGAGAAGGGGGAATAAATAAGCATCATCGGTATTTGTACTTTTTAAATAAAATTGACAAATTAGCTTTATTTTTTTAATAAATGCGCTAAAATAGAAACATAAGGCGTCCTTAGTGTAATGGATAGCACATGAGATTTCGGTCCTCATGATCCGAGTTCGACTCTCGGGGGACGCATTTTTGAGAAAATATGGTGAAACATGAAAATCCTACAATCGTTGTTATATCAATGATTGTAGGATTTTTTAGTGTTTTAAAAAAGTATGGAAAAATATAAAAAAGTACAAAGTCGGTACACCTTTGGTACACTAGTGTACCAAACTAAAATTGGTTCAAAGCATTGACAATTTTGTTATCAGTTTTTCCTTTGTATTCATCTATTAAATAAGCGTAAGTATTCATTGTTGTACGAATATCACTATGACCAAGACGTTTGCTGATTGGATATATTTCCATACCTTTAGCAAGAAGTAAGGCAACGTGACTGTGCCGTAAACTGTGGAAGTGAAAATTTTTTCGGTGAATACCTAATTCATCTAACAATTGTCGAAGCATTTTATTGACTGCGTTGCTAGTAGGAATAGTACCAAACTGAGTCATAAATACCATATTACTAATATGCTTTTCCTTCAATTGAGAAAGCAATTGTAGAAGAGTTTGATTTACTTTGATGGTCCGATTAGACGATTTATTTTTAGTTGGCTTGAAAGAATGAGTGTACATATTCCAGGACTTATTAACAGTAATGGTTTGATGTAGCCAATTAATATCATTCCATGTTAATGCTTGAATCTCAGATAGTCGCATTCCAGTATAAATGGCTGTGATAATCATATAACGACTGGTATATATATCTTGCTGACTGATCTCAGCTTCGGCTTTTTCAAGCAGTTTTTTAATTTCTTCTTCATTTAAATAATCAACTTTTACTTCTTTATCCTCCTTAGCTACCAGTGTAACGTTTTGAGTAAAATCCTTAATCAGATAATCATCTAACATCGCTGACCGGACACAAGCGCGAACAATGTTATTTACTTCTTTGACAGTATGTGGGGCGTGAGTAGCTCCATACTTATTAATAAATCTTTGATACATTTTGCGATCGATATGTTTGAATTCAGTATCAGCAAAGAAGCTATTTAATGCCTTTCGAGTAAATTCGTAACGCTTGTAAGTAATTTCAGCTACTTTAGGTTTCTTATACGTCTCAATCCACTGATCGTAATAATCAATAAATTTGATTGTTTTCTTAATGTTGATTCCTTTGTTTAGTTTGGCTTTTTGTTCAACTGCCCACTCTTTAGCTAATACTTTAGTAGGAAAACCGCCTTGACTTTTAGTTTGTCGTTTTCCTTCACTGTCATACCATGAAATTCGAGCTTGCCATTTTCCATAACGTTTTATTATTGAAGCCATACTTGTCCCTCCATTATTAAATTGTGTATAATGAAAGGGTTGAATTGAGACCTGTAAATCTTATTCAACCCTGGTCCATCTCCTATGCCAGTAGGGGATGGGCTTTTTTAATTTACCAGCTTTTTATGTCATCAGGGTTTGGACATAATATTAAATTATTTCAAGGTGTACATTATCATAAGATTCAATTTCTAAATTAGGACTAGCAAATAATAATTCCGAGGCTTTACCACGTCGCTTATTATTTGCTGAATACCTTAACTCATAAGAATAATTTTTATCGTTATCCTTAAAGTAATCAATGATATGAGAATCTACGTCATAAGTTGTTATCCAATAATTATCTTTCAAACTCATTATCTTTTGAGCTAAAATTTTATGACCTTCATTATTAAAAGAAGTAAAATACAATCCACTTCCTTGTTTAAAATATGGCGGATCAAAAAATACAAAAGAATTTTCCGAATCTAACTTTTTTTGAAGAATGGGTATTAAATCATTAGCATCATAATTTGTAAGAATAATATTATCCTTAAAGCTATGAATTTTATTAATCTTTTTAATTAGACTTTTTTTGTTAAATCTAGCGAAAATTTGAGTTGAATGAGCCTGTTCAAATCCACCGACTGGACCACCATTTATAATGCCACTTCTATTAGTTCGGTTTAGAAAGAGAGTAGCAAACGCTAGAGCTAAAGATTTTTCTCCATTTTTATGTTTTACATAATAATCATGCTGTTTTCTCCAAAAAGCGATACTTGTTTGTTTGTTTACTTCATGTCCTGTTTTGTAGTCAAATGGGACATTTTTAATTAATTTAATTAACTCTTGTGGCTTTTCCAGTATATAATACCAAACGGAATAAATTGAAATATCATAATCATTAATCCAAGACTTTTGAACTTTAGAATTGAATAGAAGCCTTATTGCTACTCCAGCACCTCCAGCAAATGGTTCAACATAGGTCCCGTTAATTTTATTTTTTTCTAAAAGATAGCTTACAAAGCTATAAAGTTGAGTCTTACCACCCGGATATCTGAATGGGGAATCTGTTTGTGGCATTTTTTGTCTCCTTATTATTTTAGCTCAGCAACAGGGGTTAACTGTGGATATGTTGATTGCACAATTATATTATATTTCTTAATCACTAAATTTAAAAAATTCTTTACTGCTAATTCATTTTCTTCAATAAAGTAATTAACAGCTACATCGACGATTCTTTGATTATCTATGAACCACTTTTTTATTTTATTTTCAGAGTTACCTTTTTTATAAGTATCCGGGCCATTACTAATTAGATTACGTTTATAGAAAGGAATGCTATCAATTAATGGATCTTGATAAAAACTATCGTTAACATCTAACCCTAATAAGAATTCCCATATTTCTAACTCAAGATAAGGTCTATAATCTTTTTCTGTTATAAATCCCTTACTTAAATCTTTATTAGGAAGCAAATTAGGGAAGAAAAGAATATCTGATTTAGAAATTTGATTGTCATTAGGAATGCTATAACCAGAACCGCTTAATTTTGTAGCTAGTTTTTCTCGTGGTACATCAGCATCAAGTATAGTTATAAAATTGCTGAAATATGAAAAGTCATAACGTATTAAAGAAACTATGTTTGTCCAACCACTTGAAAAATTTAGAAAATCAAGGTTCATACTATTAAGCTCAGGATTATCTTGTTTGAAGTATTGCAATGCATTTTGTAAGAACCAATTTGCTCTGATATCTTCAGAAAGAATAGGCACTTTAGGCTTCATTTTGGAAACAATGCCACCTGTTGAGGTTAATAATTCATTTTTGATCCATTGACTAGATGGATCTTGTTTTATTTCAATTTTACCTCTTCCTTTGGTAATATAAGTTAAAACTATTTCATTAGAGTCGGTACTGTACCCTGTCAAGTTTACACACTAAATAATAAAAATTAATTGGCTTTGCCGTAACGAAATTCCGTTGCAGTAAGGTCATTTCTTTTAGCTGAAATAAATGTATTTGTAAAGTATTCAACT
>NZ_NGPY01000036.1:3210-4841 GCF_002254085.1 Limosilactobacillus reuteri
TCTCAAAACTAAACAAAGTTTCTTCGATGTGTAGGTTCCGTTTTATTCCTTAGAAAGGAGGTGATCCAGCCGCAGGTTCTCCTACGGCTACCTTGTTACGACTTCACCCCAGTCATCTGTCCCGCCTTAGGCGGCTCCCTCCATAAAGGTTAGGCCACCGACTTTGGGCGTTACAAACTCCCATGGTGTGACGGGCGGTGTGTACAAGGCCCGGGAACGTATTCACCGCGGCATGCTGATCCGCGATTACTAGCGATTCCGACTTCGTGTAGGCGAGTTGCAGCCTACAGTCCGAACTGAGAACGGCTTTAAGAGATTAGCTTGCTCTCGCGAGTTTGCAACTCGTTGTACCGTCCATTGTAGCACGTGTGTAGCCCAGGTCATAAGGGGCATGATGATCTGACGTCGTCCCCACCTTCCTCCGGTTTGTCACCGGCAGTCTCACTAGAGTGCCCAACTTAATGCTGGCAACTAGTAACAAGGGTTGCGCTCGTTGCGGGACTTAACCCAACATCTCACGACACGAGCTGACGACGACCATGCACCACCTGTCATTGCGTCCCCGAAGGGAACGCCTTATCTCTAAGGTTAGCGCAAGATGTCAAGACCTGGTAAGGTTCTTCGCGTAGCTTCGAATTAAACCACATGCTCCACCGCTTGTGCGGGCCCCCGTCAATTCCTTTGAGTTTCAACCTTGCGGTCGTACTCCCCAGGCGGAGTGCTTAATGCGTTAGCTCCGGCACTGAAGGGCGGAAACCCTCCAACACCTAGCACTCATCGTTTACGGCATGGACTACCAGGGTATCTAATCCTGTTCGCTACCCATGCTTTCGAGCCTCAGCGTCAGTTGCAGACCAGACAGCCGCCTTCGCCACTGGTGTTCTTCCATATATCTACGCATTCCACCGCTACACATGGAGTTCCACTGTCCTCTTCTGCACTCAAGTCGCCCGGTTTCCGATGCACTTCTTCGGTTAAGCCGAAGGCTTTCACATCAGACCTAAGCAACCGCCTGCGCTCGCTTTACGCCCAATAAATCCGGATAACGCTTGCCACCTACGTATTACCGCGGCTGCTGGCACGTAGTTAGCCGTGACTTTCTGGTTGGATACCGTCACTGCGTGAACAGTTACTCTCACGCACGTTCTTCTCCAACAACAGAGCTTTACGAGCCGAAACCCTTCTTCACTCACGCGGTGTTGCTCCATCAGGCTTGCGCCCATTGTGGAAGATTCCCTACTGCTGCCTCCCGTAGGAGTATGGACCGTGTCTCAGTTCCATTGTGGCCGATCAGTCTCTCAACTCGGCTATGCATCATCGCCTTGGTAAGCCGTTACCTTACCAACTAGCTAATGCACCGCAGGTCCATCCCAGAGTGATAGCCAAAGCCATCTTTCAAACAAAAGCCATGTGGCTTTTGTTGTTATGCGGTATTAGCATCTGTTTCCAAATGTTATCCCCCGCTCCGGGGCAGGTTACCTACGTGTTACTCACCCGTCCGCCACTCACTGGTGATCCAACGTCAATCAGGTGCAAGCACCATCAATCAGTTGGGCCAGTGCGTACGACTTGCATGTATTAGGCACACCGCCGGCGTTCATCCTGAGCCAGGATCAAACTCTCATATAAAA
>NZ_NGPY01000037.1:0-4398 GCF_002254085.1 Limosilactobacillus reuteri
GCCGTATTCATACAAAACTAGGCAACCAAACTCCACTTCAATATGAGCAGAATCTAGTTGCCTAGAAAAATATTTATTCAATTTTAAAGCAAGAACATACAGGTTCCAACTTTAAGGGTACACGTCATTTTTAGATACTTGTGGTTCTCTTTTCATTACTTACTACGAGTGAATGCCAAGGGCAATCTTTGCGTAACGGGTCATCATATCTTGATTCCACTGCGGCTGCCAAACGAGATCAATCTTACAACTGTTGACCCCTTTGACCGCAAGGGTTTGTTCAATTATTTGCTGACTTAACATACTGCTAACCGGACATCCCATGGTAGTTAACGTCATCGTAATCACACATAAACATTGTTTATTAACATGAACATCATAAATCAATCCTAAGTTAACAATATCGATGCCTAACTCTGGATCAATTACAGATTGCAAAGCGGTCATGACCCGATTTTCAACCGGTGAAAATGGTGCGCCAGTATTTTGATCTGCTGCCATAATGCTAACCACCAATCTGACTCATATGCCGCCAGGTCGGCGCAGGGCTAATAATCTGCTGGGGATTTTTCATCGCCATCTGGTGATTGAGTGGCTTATTGTCTAACGCCGTTTGAACAACGTGTTTAAACGCCGTAAAATCATTTATCATTGGACGAATATTTAGCTCTTCGTTCCAATATAAACAGGCTTTAACGTATCCATCTGCAGTAATTCTAATTCGATCACACGACTTGCAGAACCGTTCAGAGATGGGGTGAATTAGCCCAAAGCTTCCCTGGTAGCCGGCAATCTGGTAGTTATCTGCAGGCCCATTACCCGGTAACGTTAACGGTGAATATTTAAGTCCGGCCCGGCGACATTCATCAAAGATGTGCGTTAATGGCACATATTCCTGTTGCCAATCACTAATCTCTTGACCAATAGGCATATACTCAATAAAGCGCACATTAATTTTATGATCCTTCGTGTAGTTGATAAAGTCCATTATCTCCTGATCGTTTTCTCCCCGGACGACGACTGTGTTGATCTTGATGATTTTAAAGTTTTCCCGCTCAGCTGCCGCAATTCCTTGAAGAACGTGCTTAATATTACCACCACGGGTCATTTTCTTATAAACCTCAGGGTCAAAGGTATCTAATGAAATATTCAGCCGATCTAATCCTGCTTCTTTAAGGTCTTTTGCCTGGTACTTAAGGGCGGTACCGTTAGTTGTAGCTGAAATATCAGTTATTTCTGGAATTTGCCGAATTCGGTAGATAATCGTAGCTAAATCCCTCCGCAGCAATGGCTCGCCGCCGGTCAAACGCACCTTTGTAACCCCTAATCGGGCAAAATTTTGGACTAATCGGACAATCTCGTCCTGACTCATAATTTTATCTTGGGAGAAAAAGTCTAATCCGGCCGCGGGCATACAATAAACACACCGTAAGTTACACCGGTCAGTTATCGAAAGCCGGAGATAATCAATTTTTCGTTGAAAATGATCATAAAGCTGCTTCATTAATATCCGCCTCATTATCTTAATAATATCTATCTATATTAATTATTAATGATCCTACGAGATGATTAAATTGGGTTTTTCCCTGAATTTTATTTTGCCTATGCTTATTCACCACATGAACGCGGTAGTAATGAGAACCGTAACCGAGTTTTGCGACGGTTTATTCCTAAGGGACAAGCCATTGAAGAACTAAGTGATTATCAACTAGTTCAAATCAATTGGTATCTGAATTCACGGCCACTTAAATGTCTTAATTGGCATACACCAATCGAGATCTTCTTGCTTAATCTACGTCACTAAATTCGTTCAAGTTATTTCTTGCAATCTGCCATAATATTAATTATTTTTATTTACTACTTAAAATCTATTGCAGTTTCCCCGCCATCTAATGCTATCCTAGTAATAGTAACTTTTAAGGATGATGAAAAATGAACCAGCGTGTAACCATTGGCGACGTTGCTAAAGCGGCCGGCGTTTCCGTTACAACAGTTTCACGGATTATTAATGGCCACCATTCCGCAAGCAGCACAACGCTTTTGCCCGCTGAAACTGTCTTTCATCCCTCAATTTAACTTCTCAATCAATTACTAAAAGGAGTAACAATAATTATGGCAGATAAGCTTACCCACTTTAATGACCAGGACCGGGCCCGCATGGTTGACGTGACCGCTAAAAAGGTGACGGCGCGCTTTGCTCGGGCAACCGGTCAGATTCATATGCACCCGACTACCCTCCAGCAAATTACCGCTGGCCATATTAAAAAAGGCGACGTTCTGGCCGTCGCCCAAGTGGCCGGAATTATGGCGGCAAAACGGACCGCCGAACTAATCCCCATGTGCCACTTGATTCCTTTGACCGGGGTCGACATTCATTTTCATAACAATGGTTATGATACGATTACTGCTGATGCAGTAGTTAAGACGAAGCATGTCACCGGCGTGGAAATTGAAGCACTATTAGCTATTCAAACTGCCTTATTAACAATTTATGATATGTGTAAAGCAATTGACCGGGGAATGGTTATTGGTGATGTTCACCTAGTCGAAAAAGACGGTGGCAAGAGTGGCCACTTTATTTTTGCTCAACCAGATAACTAGTCTATAAAAAAAGGGACCACCAAGATGCAATTTCTTCGTCAGATGCTCTTGAGCTAGGGAAGGATAGCACAACTATGGATACGGATTCGTAAATAGTCCAAAAAGCGCCTAAAATAATAAATAACAAAATTTTCCTCCTAAATAGTCCTTTGTTTTTTATTAGCCAAAATCGACCTCATCGAGCAGTTTCTCTCGAGAGACCTGGTCGAGTCCGAGGTAGTGCAAGGTCATCGCTTCGCTGGAATGGTTGAGCAAGCTCATGACTAGACCGATGTTGTAGTTGGTCTGAATGTAGACCCGATAAGCGCCGGTCTTGCGCATGGTGTGGGTGCCAAGATAGTTGATGCCGAGAAGGTCGCCAGTTTTGGCCATAATTTTGTAAAACTGTTTTTCGGTAATGTGACGGTCTTGATGAGTAGTTGATGGAAAGAGCCATTCGGATTGAATATTATTTTCCTGAAGCCAAGCATAATAATCTAGTAAATCCTGTTTAACCGGTTTTAGGTACAAAATATTGGGTTTATTGGTCTTTTGATCGCGAATATACGCATTTTTCTTGATAGTCCCATCGTTGTCAAAGATTTCATTTCGTCTGAGAGCCAATACATCACTCACTCTGAGCAGAGTAGCCTTGCCAACTTGAAAGATGGTGTAGTTTCGGCGCCCATAGCGGAAATTATTGAGTAAAGTGTCCTGGACTTCGTGTAGAATGTTGGTGTCTTTGATGGGTAGAACGTGTTGTTTCATGCTACTCTCCTTTTATTAGAAAAATTTACCGTTCCAGGAGCTGATACCTCCATGGAATCCCATATATACAAGGACACACATAACTATAATTAGAAACCAATTATCCTCGAGAAAACTACCAAATGATTTTCTATTATCACTAAAACCAACACCGCCATCATCTAAATCATCAATATCATCACTTAGATCATCGATGTCGTCTCTTAGCTCGTTGACTGCATTTAATATATCTTGATTTGTAACATTATCGGCTGGTTGCTTGTCTAATACTAGCCAGTCAAGACTTACGTCAAAGAAAGCTGCCAACTGAACGGCTGTTTCTAAGTCAGGAACAGAGGAACCAGCCTCCCATCGTGAAACAGCTTGTCTTGTCACATGAATCTTTTGTGCGATATCTTCTTGTGATAAACCTTTATCTGTTCGTAACTTTTTTAATTGCATTGCAAACTCCATTGTCAATTTACTCCTGTCCTAAAATTCATTATCATTATTGCGATACATAGGGGTAGTAAGTAAAGCAATAGTCTCAAATATATTGTCAACTGCAATGTTACATTTTGTTCGTCGCAATTGCATCATTATTTTAGGGGCTATTTATCCTAATTAAAAAATAATAGCCCCTATAGGCTCTACAATATCTGGTGTTGATATAGAAATATTACTTTCTATACCAATATCAGATTTTTATTTATTAAAACGTCGTTTGTAAAATTAAGTTAGAAAAAATAAAAAGCCATTTGTGATAGACTTTTGAATATCCCTAATCAAAAGAAAGGCAATCACAAATGACCTATAAACATCTTACCACACGTGAATTAACTCTCATAGCTGATTTTTGGTATCAAGGTACTAAAGCTTATCGGGCTGCTAAATTACTTCAGCGTAGTCAAGAAACCATCTATCGTGTTTATCGTTTCCTCAACGCCGGTAAAACCATCGACCAATATCTTCAGACTTATCAGCGTCATAAGCGTCGTTGTGGTCGGAAGCAGACCCAACTGCCAACTTTCGAAGTTAACTATATCCATGCGCAAATCAAGGCAGCGACTT
>NZ_NGPY01000038.1:0-4367 GCF_002254085.1 Limosilactobacillus reuteri
GTCTATCACTCACATGTGATTAAGATCAAAGGAAAGTCATATCGCTTGGCATCGGTCAATTCCTAAACCGCCCAAATCATACATTTTTAAACCGCCATAAAATGACAATTTAAAACCGCCCTTGACACTATCGAGCTTTTAGTTTTGGGTTTGTGAAATCTTATCCAGTCCTTTCACGTGGATTTGAGATTGAAACTGAGATGAGTATTTTTGCGACAGTTAATAATCTTGCCGTGAAAAATCATATTATTGAATATCGTGACCGACCTGCGGGAAGCGAGAGCAAGTTGAATACTTTCTCGGATGGTTTTAAGGTCTTGCGACTAATTTTTACTCTTTATAGGAATTACAAGCCATTTAATTTTTACGGATTGTTAGCACTTTTGCTAGTAATTTTATCATTAGGATTCTTTATTCCTAATGTTTGGCTGCCGTATGAAGCAACGGGGAAGGTTGCCAATATGCCGACACTAGTGGTATGTGGCTTTTGTGTAATTGCTGGGATTATTTCTTTCTATAGTGGCTTGATTCTAGACTCAATTCAACGTAAGGAAAGGCGTGAATTTGAATTTAGATTACAAGAGCTTCACTTTGAGAGAAAAAAAGAAATCAAATAAACTAGTATTTCAAGATTACAAGTAACCCACTTAAAACTTACTTGTAATCTTTTTGTAATTTAAGAGTGGTAAACTAAGAAACGATTAAATAAAAGGGGAAGGTATATCTTAAATTATGGCAAGTGATAGTAACTCAAAAAACAATCAGTTTCGCGTTGTATTACCAGTAATCTTTACATTTGGGGCTTCATTAGTTTTCTTCCAAGGGAATGCACATGCTGATGATGCCAATGTTACTGCTGATACAGCGGTCACTACTACACAAACCAGTGACAATCAACAAAGTAGTAATTATCAAAATGCTAATGTTGCTTTGATGACTGCCCAAGCTGTTCAGACTCATGCCGCTGAGCAGACTGCTAATACAGATCCTAATAAAGGGGCTGTTGATATTAGCGCGGAGAATGCACAAAATGTCGCTAATGCACCAGCAGTTGACACCCGGCCTAATGTATCAACGAATCAAATAAGTAATACCCAAGCTGATCCAGAAAATGGAACTGCTTCAACGACCATTAGTGGGACTGGTAACATTAACACTAATGGGCTTTTTGCTCGTAATGTACAATTTTTAGAAAGTATCCACCAAGGAGCAGTTGATGGCTGGAAGCAATTTGGAGTCTTGCCATCATTGACTGGTGCTCAAGCTATTATTGAAAGTGGTTGGGGACAATCTGCTTTAACTACTCAAGGTCATAACTTGTTTGGAATCAAGGGTTCTTATAATGGACAATCAGTTACAATGCCGACTTATGAGTATTATGGTGGTCGGTATGTTCAAATAAATGATGCTTTCCGCGCATATCCGTCAAATTATGAAAGTATTGTTGATCACGGTCGTTTCTTAAAAGAAAACAGTCGCTACAGTAATTTGATCGGTCAAAAAGATTATCAAACTGTTACCCACTTAATTCGACAAGATGGATACGCTACTGATCCACAATATACAAATACGCTTAATCGTGTAATCCAACAATATAATTTGACTGCTTGGGACCAAGAAGCCTTTAATGACAACATCAATATTGGTCATATTGATAATATTTCTGTTCAAGGAGATAATCTTAAAGTGGAAGGCTGGCATGCTACTAATAATTATGATCAAAGTATGCATCACTTTATCATTCTACTTGATGGTAATACTAAGCAAGAATTATATCGTCAAGAAGTCCCTGGTACTTACCGGCAAGATGTCCAAAATGTTTATCCAAATGCCAAGATTTCTGGTTGGGGTGGTTTTAGCTTAACTGTTCCGAACTCTGCTAATTTTGCAGGTAAGACAATTCAAGTTGTTTCTCGTTATACTAAGAATACTAATGGTGAACCAAATGGTGGAGACGATTTATGGTTTAATTCGGTAAATCTTAATACTAATGCTGGTTATCTTGACAATTTCAATATTGATGCTGCTACTAATACTCTTAATATTAGTGGTTGGCATGCAACCGATCAATCAGCTGGCAAGGATCATCATTTTATTATCCTTTATGATGCCACTAAGAACCGGGAGTTAGGTCGATATGAAGTTAATTCCGCAATTCGTAATGATGTTGCCAAGGTCTACAATGTTTACAGTGCTGGTAAATCTGGATTTAACCTTCAAGTAAACCTTAGTCCAGCGTTGATTGGTGATAATATTCAAGTAATTTCTCGTTACAGTAATGCTGCTAATGGTGAAGGCAATTATGTTGATTATTGGTTTGCACCAAAAACGTTTAATGCGAACCAGTCATATTTAGATAAGGTTGAGATTTCAGATAACCAAGTTCATGTTAGTGGTTGGCAAGCTGCTGATGCAAGTGTTAAGGAACAAAATCATTTTGTGATTCTTTACGATGCTACTACTCATCAAGAAATTGCTCGTAAACAGGTAAGTAATGTTAGTCGCCCTGACGTTCAACGAGCTTATCCAAACATTGCTAATGCTGGTAAGTCTGGCTTAGATGTTACCTTTGACTTTAATAGAGCAGCTTACGCGGGACATCAGTTACAAGTAATTTCCCGTTATAGTGATGCAAATAATGGTGAAGGTAATCGTACTGATGCATGGTTTGCTCCTACCACTGTCCCAAGCAACAATCAAGGATTTCTTGACAGCTTTGTTGTAAAAAATGGTGAAGTAACGGTAACTGGCTGGCAAGCCGCTGATCAAAGTTATAACCAAAAGAATCATTTTGTTATCCTTTATGATGCTACAACTCACCGTGAAATTGCACGTCAACAAGTAACTAACTTAGATCGACCTGATGTTCAAAAAGCATATCCGTCAATCTATAACTCTGCTAAATCTGGTTTCAAAGCAGCATTTAAATTAGATAGTAGTTTAATTGGACATGAGATCCAAGTGGTTTCCCGCTATAGTGATGCAAACAATGGTGAGGGTAATCGCACTAATTTCTGGTTTGATGCTATTAAGTTACAACGTTTATATTAAAAAGATTGAAAAAGCAGTATTTGTCCAGAAGAGCAAGTACTGCTTTTTCAATTGTACGAACATTAAAGGAAAAAATGCATAGCTTATGTTAAGTGCAGAAAAGTTAAGTCAGTCTTATTCCGAGCGGTATAAAAAGCAAATATCATTTGATAACATTACTGATAATATTGTTCAAATTGATTTACCTTTTTAGATAATTTTAATGATGAAATTACGATATACGCTATTGAGTTACCTAATAATAAAATAAAAATAACTGCTGATGGTTGGACATTAAATAATCTAGAAGAACATGGGGTTAATATTCGACGATCAAAAACACGAAGAAACATTTTTGAAAATGAAGTTGCATCTTATGGAGTGGTAGTATCAGACGATGAATTTTCACTAACGGCTTCTAAAAGTAAATTTTCAGAAGCAAAGTATCGATTATTGCAAGCTAGTTTATTTGTTAATAACATGTTTATGCTTTCATCGACTCATACGACTAATGTTTTTCTTGAGGATTTAAAAATTTCCTTTGAGACTAATAATATTCGTGCAACTCAAAGCGTTTCCTTCTTAGAAAATAAAAGTTAATTAGAGATGCCTTAACAAAATGTTACGTATTTATAAACGATTGCAGTAAAGAGAATACAAGAGTGAACGTTAATCCAAATATTATTACATTATTCAATCAAAATGATATCATTCCTGTTAAAGATAGTGAGCGGAATAAGTTTATCAAAGAGTTAGCTATGTGAAGTCAGCACCGGTATTAAAAAAAACGTCTAAATAGTAATTAATGATTTTTTGAAGTTCCTGACGACAAGTTTCAGCTTCTTAATAAAAAGGTTCGTAAAAACAAATTTTAAGCAACTGTGTTAAAATAAGAAAGGATTTTTGTTAATCATAAGGAGGCCACTATGAAAGGAATAATTTTAGCTGGTGGGTCAGGAACCCGCCTTTATCCAATTACGCGTGGTATTTCAAAACAATTGATTCCGGTTTATGATAAGCCGATGATTTATTATCCACTATCGACTTTGATGCTAGCGGGAATTAGGGATATTTTGGTGATCTCGACACCAGAATATTTGCCGCTATTTGAAGAATTATTGGGTGACGGGTCTAGTTTGGGCTTGAACTTCTCTTATAAAGTTCAAGAAAAACCAAATGGACTCGCCGAAGCCTTTATTCTCGGCGAAGATTTTATTGGTGACGATAGTGTTTGTTTGATTTTAGGGGACAATATCTATTACGGCGCTGGATTATCGGACCTTGTGCAATCAGCAGCGAAAAAAACTGATGGCGCCACGGTCTTTGGCTACCATGTC
>NZ_NGPY01000003.1:0-73009 GCF_002254085.1 Limosilactobacillus reuteri
AATTGGAGCAGTACAAGGAATAATTCCGATTAACACGGCCACAAGTAGACCAATGGGACAACTTTTTAAGGCACTAACCCACTAAAACTGTATATTTAAAGGCTACCTATGAAAACTTGACAGATACCTTTGTTTAACATTAGTAGTCAAATAGAAATTAGTTTGTTATACTAAATTTAAGGGAACTTCGTAGCTATTACGAAGTTTTTTATTTTACTGAAAAATGATTTGAATTATGATAGGAGGATTCATCGTGGAATCACATGAAAAACGTTGGTATGTGCTCCATACCTACTCTGGTTACGAAAACCGGGTTAAGAGCAACTTGGAATCACGGGCTCAATCAATGGGAATGGAAGACTACATTTTTCGCGTAGTTGTTCCTGAAGAAGAAGTTCGCCAGGTTAAGGACGGTCAAGCAAAAGAAACAATTGAAAAGACATTCCCAGGATATGTTTTAGTTGAAATGGTAATGACTGATCAAGCTTGGTACATTGCTCGTAATACTCCCGGTGTAACTGGTTTCTTAGGATCTCACGGTGGTGGTTCCAAACCAACCCCATTGCTTCCTGAAGAAGTTGATCGGATTATGAAACGGATGGGAACTGAAACAACCGTTAGTGATATTGATGTTAAGGAAGGCGATACTGTGAAAGTTATTGCGGGCTCCTTTGCAAATATGACTGCCAAGGTTGTAGAGGTTGATCACGAAAAGCAAAAGATTAAGGCAACCGTTGAAATGTTCGGCCGTGAAACTGCTGCTGAATTAGGCTTCGACCAGATTGATACATTTTAGTTAGTAAAAATCATTGAAATAAATTGAGAATTGTGGTATGTTTTCTAAGTATGCTATTAACATACTGTGGGAGAGGTAAAACTTACTGCCTCATCATGACCACAACACGGACTAAGGAGGTTTTGTCTCGTGGCAAAGAAAGTAGCTAACATTGTCAAGTTGCAAATTCCTGCCGGTGCCGCTACACCAGCTCCACCAGTAGGTCCTGCACTTGGACAAGCAGGTATTAACATTATGGGCTTCACTAAGGAATTCAACGCACGGACTGCAGACCAAAAGGGTATGTTGATCCCAGTTGTAATTACTGTATATGAGGACCGTTCATTCGACTTCATTACTAAGACGCCACCTGCTGCTGTCTTACTAAAGAAGGCCGCTGGTGTTGAACATGGTTCCGGTGAACCTAACACAAACAAGGTTGCTTCAGTAACGAAGGACCAAGTTAAGGAAATCGCTGAAACTAAGATGCAAGATCTAAACGCAGCTGACGTAGAAGCAGCTATGCGCATGATTGAAGGTACTGCTCGTAGCATGGGCTTCACTGTTGAAGACTAATTACTAGCAGTCGGGATGCACTATGAAAATAGTGCACCCACGTGGGAGGTATAACTCCGCTAGACCACATTTGCAAGGAGGAAAACACAAGATGGCTAAAAAACGTGGTAAGAAGTACCAAGACGCGCTCAAGAAAGTTGACAGCAAGAAAGAATACGCTGTTAAAGACGCTGTCCAATTAGTAAAAGATATTGCCTACGCTAACTTCGACTCTACTATCGAAGTAGCATTTAACTTAAATGTTGACACAAAGCAAGCTGACCAACAATTACGTGGTGCCGTTGTTTTACCAAACGGTACTGGTAAGGATCAAACAGTTATTGTTTTCGCTAATGGTGAAAATGCTAAGGCTGCTCAAGAAGCTGGTGCTGACTTTGTTGGCGACGATGATTTAGTAGAAAAGATTCAAGACGGTTGGCTTGACTTTGATGTTGCAATCGCAACACCAGACATGATGCCTAAAGTAGGTCGTTTAGGACGTGTCCTTGGACCTAAGGGCTTAATGCCAAACCCTAAGACTGGTACTGTTACGATGGACGTAGCCAAGGCTGTTTCTGATGCCAAGGCTGGTCAAGTAACTTACCGGACTGACCGTGATGGTAACGTTGCTGTACCATTCGGTAAGGTTTCATTTGATACTGACAAGTTAGTTGAAAACTTGGCTACTTTAGAAGATATTGTGGCTAAGGCTCGTCCAGCTTCAGTACGTGGAACATACATCAAGCACGCTTCCATTTCTTCAACGTTTGGACCAAGTGTTACGCTTGATTTAACTACATTTTAATTTGAATTAATTAAAATTAACAAGACTTTGAGATTTTTGCTCAAAGTCTTTTTTTGTTTCAATTTTTACTTCACAATAGAGATTTGTTGTGCTATATTATTAATCAATGATAAAAAGATTAAAAAATAATTAGATTTTATCATTTGAGTTTAAAATTAATTAAGGAGTGACGACAATGACACAATTTAAATATTCAAAGCGTGTTCCAGCAGATGGTACGGATGCGGTTGGTGCAATTTTACAAGCAGCGGCGGATCCTAAAATTATTTCATTTGCTGGGGGATTGCCGGCACCCGAATTGTTTCCTGTTAAAGAAATGAAAGCTGCTGTTGATAAGGTTTTTGAAGAACATGGTCAAGAAGCGATGCAGTATGGGGCAGCGAAGGGAGTCACAGCTTTACGTGAGGTTATCCAACAACATGTAAAGGAAAAGGAAGATGTGGATTCCAAATTAGACAATGTTTTAGTAACAACGGGATCAGAACAAGCCTTAGATTTAGTGGGCAAGGCATTTGTTGACCCGGGTGATACTGTATTAGTTGAACAGCCAACGTACCTCTGTGCTTTAGATGTTTTTCGTTCTTACGGTGCTAATTTTGCGAGTGTTGAGATGGATGAAGATGGGATGAAGATGGATGCTTTAGAAGAAGCACTAAAGGCTAATCCAAATACCAAACTCATCTATACTGTGCCAAACTTCCAAAATCCAACTGGACGGACAATGACTGAAGAACGACGAAAGCAGTTAGCTGAATTAGCAGAAAAATATGATGTATATGTACTAGAAGATAATCCATATGGTGAAATTCGTTTTGCTGGCCAACATGTACCAGCAGTTAAGTCATTTGATAAATCAGGTCATGTCCTTTACATGAGTACATTTTCAAAGACGTTAGCCCCAGGATTTCGTTTAGGATGGTTGGTTGCTGATAAAAATGTAGTTAATAAATTGACGGTTCTTAAGCAATCAGCTGATCTCCATACAGATAACTTAGCTCAATTCGCGGTTGCCCAATTCTTTGCCGATAACGATGTGGATGCCCATGTTAAAGAAATTAGTGCTTTATACGGCAAACGTAAAGATTTGATGCTTGAGGGAATTAAAAAGTATTTCCCAGAAGGAGTTAAATATACGGATCCTGAAGGTGGCATGTTCTTGTGGGTAGAAGTTCCTGGTGTTGATGATACAGTAGAGTTATTTAAGGAATGTCTTGAACATGATGTAGCCTTTGTTCCAGGTGATCCGTTCTTTGCTGGTGAAGTTCAACCTGGTGCTTTCCGTTTGAACTATTCAAATATGAAAGAAGACCAGATCGAAGTTGGTTTGAAACGTTTAGGAGCGGCCTTAACAGCTGCAGTTAATAAGTAATTATTTCAGCCATTAATAAATACAATCCTAATAAAAAACAAAATTAAATGATTGTGAGACTATGGAGCATTTTCCGTAGTCTCTTTTTTATTACCGAAAATGAATTGTGTTAATAAACTTCCTCTGTACTTTGAGTTAATTGTGATTATAATTATATTAATTGCTGAAAAGTTTTAAATATTCGGGTTTCTGGCTATCTAATTGGGATAGGAATAAGCATTATCAAAAATTTTTAAGGGAAAAGGAGTTTTTGATAATGTCAATGATAGATTTCACTAATACAGAAATGGCAGTAGCCGTTATCTTTACTTTAATAATAATGTTTGTAGCATCTTTTGTAACTAGTCTCTTATTTTGGCTGATTTACCACCAAAATATGAAAAAGGGATAATTATAGATGGTAATTATAGTTTTTACGCTTATTTGGGGGATCGCGCTGTTTATATTTTTATTTTATTCGTTGATTAGTCTCTTATTTCGGGTAATTTCATATCCTCGGGACTTTTATCACTTTGCAGGGAACCAGCAACCAGCAAAAATTGACCGTGATTTACAATATTATGTCATTGTCCCATGCTTTAATGAAGCAGCAGTTATTCAACGAACAATCAAATGCTTGTTGGGATTTAAGCAATTTAAAATAGTGGTAGTAGTGACGATTCAGTTAGTCAGATTAAGCAGATTACTAACTCACGGGTCCATCTTTTGCGTCGGTATACTCCTAATGCCCATACAGGTAAGGGCGACGTATTAAATTTTGCCCTGGATTATATCTGTCAGAGCGCTATTCGTCAGCAGGTTCCTTTTGAAAAGGTTATTGTTGGCGTAGTGGATGCAGATGCCCAATTAGCTGATAATGCCCTGCAGCGATTAAATGCCTATTTTTCCTCACCAAGGACGAATATTACCCAAATGCGAGTTAAAATGTATCCACATTTTAAAAATTGGTTGCAGATTTTACAAGATATTGAGTTTTTTAGTATTAATCATATGGCCCAAATTATGCGAATGTATACTAAAACAGTTGGTTTAAGTGGAAATGGCCAGTTTTTCCGACTTGCACCAATTATTGATAAAATTGGTGCGCATCCATGGGGCAATGCGCTCTTAGATGACTACGAATTAACGATAAAAATGATGTTGAAAAAATTGCATGTTGATTATATGACAGATACGTATGTTTACCCGGAAGCATTAACGTCTCCAAAAAGGTTTATTCGGCAACGAAGCCGGTGGGTACAAGGCGATTTAAATTGTCTTAAGTATCTTCCCCAGATTATTAAAAGTCGCATTTTAAGCAGGACGCAGAAACTTGGCATATATTATTTCCTGTTTCAACCATGGCTCAATTTTCTTGCGGATGTTGCGATTATTATTTTAACGACGATTACCCTTACTCATTGGCACGATCTTTATGGTCACTTGACTCTTATGACCTTTTCATTAATGATGGTTGGCTTAATAGCTTTTTCGTTATTTTGGGGAATAATATTTGGGATATTTTACTACCATGATTTAGTCGTCTATCATGAACCTCCTTTAAAAAAGCACCAATTGGCCTTATTACCGCTTGGAATTTCCTATATGTATGTTATCTTATTTTTTAGCATTATAATGGCTTATTGGCGGTGGAGTTTTCGCCAAAATTCGTGGATAAAAACGGAACATGGAAAAAACGTTTCTTGAATAGCGAGGAGATATGATGAGAAAGGTAAAAGTAATGACGGTATTTGGAACTCGGCCAGAGGGAATTAAAATGGGTCCAGTGGTCAAGGCTCTGGAGCATGATGATCGCTTTTCATCAATAGTTGTTTCAACTGGTCAGCATGCTGAAATGCTTCAACAGGTTTTAGCTGTTTTTCAAATAACCCCTGATTATGATTTAAAAATAATGCGTCCTGGACAAACATTGACGAAAATTACAATTAAAACGATGACAAAGCTTGAGCCGATCATTCAAAAAGAGCAACCGGATATTGTGCTGGTTCATGGCGATACTAGTTCTGCCTACGCATCAGCTTTGGTTGCCTTTTATAATCAGGTTGCTATTGGTCATGTCGAAGCTGGTTTGCGAACATGGGATAAATATTCGCCTTATCCAGAAGAGATGAACCGGCAAATGATTGATGATCTTGCTGATTTATATTTCGCTCCCACCCAAACAAGTGCTAACAATCTCAAAATGGGAAATCATCTGCATGGAATTATAGTGACGGAAAATACTGCCATCGATGCTTTGCGGTATACGATTGATCATTCGTATCATCACCAAGTATTAGACGAAATTGATCCCGACAAGAAGATTATTTTACTTACTATGCATCGGCGAGAAAATTGGGGTAAACCGATGGAAGAAACCTTTAAGGCGATTAAAGAGATTGTGGATCAACGGAATGATATTGACATTATTTACCCGGTTCATCTGAATCCTAAAGTTCAAGCGGTTGCTAATAAAATTTTTGAAAACGATAATCATTTTCATTTGATTTCGCCATTAGATGTTGTTGATTTCCATAACATTATGAGTAAGTCTTTACTTGTGATGAGTGACTCGGGCGGGGTTCAAGAGGAAGCACCAGCACTTCATAAACCAGTTCTAGTTTTGCGTGATACTACAGAGCGGCCGGAAGGGATAACTGCTGGAACTCTTAAATTGATTGGGACGCAATTTAATAATGTAACGAAAGAGTTATCGTCCCTATTAAATAGTCCTGAAGAATATAATAAGATGAGTGAAGCACAGAATCCTTATGGGGATGGGCATGCAAGCGAACGAATTTTAGATGCTATTGCTAAATGGGTAGCAACTCAAAAAGAATTATAAAAAGTCCCTTTACAGAACTTCAGAGAATATGTTAAACTGTAACAGTTGATTAAATATGACTCTGCCTAAGACTCAGGTGGCGAAAGCCTTAATCGAATGCCTGCCGAGGAAGAAATGAAAGTTCCTTCTCTATGTCTGCGGTCATAGGGATTTTTTTATAAATCCGATCAAAAAAACATTGCAGGAGGTGAAAATTCATGAGTGAAGCAGCTATTGCTAAGAAAGCTGAAATCGTTAAGCAAACTACTGATATGCTTAATGCAGCTCAAAGTGCTATCGTTGTAGATTACCGTGGTTTAACTGTTGCGGAAGTTACTGACTTACGTAAGCAACTTCGTGATGCTGGTATCCAAATGTCAGTTATTAAGAACAAGATTCTTGATCGTGCTGTTGAAGGTACTGACTACGAAGATCTTCGTTCTACTTTTGTTGGACCAACTGCTGTTGCCTTCTCTGACGAAGACCCAATTGCTCCAGCTAAGATCTTGAAGAAGTTCGCTGATGACCACGACGCTCTTGAAATCAAGGGTGGTTTCATCGAAAAGAGTGTTAAGACTCTTGACGAAATCAACGAATACGCAAATATGCCAGGTCGCGAAGAACTGTTGTCAATGCTTGCATCTGCATTGCAAGATCCAATGCGGAAGATTGCTCGCGCAGTCAAGGCTATTGCCGACAAGGAAGACGAAGCCGCATAATTGCTGTATATCAATACAATATAAAATTAAAATTAATTACCTAAATATTGGAGGAAATAAACATGGCTTTTGATAAGGATGCTATCATTGCTTCATTAAAGGAAGCATCAATCTCTGACCTTAACGACTTAGTTAAGGCTATCGAAGAAGAATTCGACGTTTCTGCTGCTGCTCCAGTTGCAGTTGCAGGTGCTGCTGGTGGCGATGCTGCTGCTAAGGACAGCTTCACTGTAGAATTAACTGAACCAGGTTCAGCTAAGGTTAAGGTTATTAAGGCTGTTAAGGACATTACTGGTCTGGGCCTTAAGGACGCTAAGGACCTTGTTGATGGTGCTCCATCAGCTATCAAGGAAGACGTTAAGGAAGACGAAGCTAACGACATCAAGGAAAAACTTGAAGCCGCTGGTGCTACTGTTACCCTTAAGTAGTCTTAAATTATTAAATAAAAAAGAGTTACGAGAAGTAATTTTTCGTAACTCTTTTTTTGTTTGGGTTCCATATAAGATATTCCTTTATAATACGAAAATAGCCCCTACTATTTAATAATGAGGAGCTATTTTATAATGTGTGCAAAAAATCTTAAAAATAAGAAAGTTCAAAAAGGTCAATAGTACTACTTTGCAGGGTGAGTAGTACTATCGTCACTTGTGCGGTAACCAAAGTAGAATTGAATAGCGGCGATCGCAATGTTAACCCAGTTCATAGCAATAAACCAACCGTTGATTGCGCTTGCATCGTGTGATACACCATAATAAACCCAGAAACCGATAATAATTGCACAAACATTGATCCAAGCGAAAGTCTTTTGTAGTATTTGATTATTAAGTTGGAACCACATCCAAATAACATTAATAACAAACCAAATAGCTAAGATCCAAAAAATAACATTAAATAACATGAGATATCCCTCCTTAGGGCCTAGGTAAACGGTAATAAACGCGGAACTGATGAATAGCAACATTCGAAAAAAAGTATTACACGGTGTGGTTAGCAATTGAAGTTATTTACAATAATTGGCAATGCTTACTATTTTTGGGAAAGTTGTTGCTTGGCATCTTCATATCCGTCAACATAGTCACGAATAGCATGCATCTTACCTTTAATAAACTTATTGGTGACATTAATAATGCGTTGTGGATACTTCCGGAAAGGTTCTAGTGCCTTATAATCCTTAACTGCCTGATCATAACCTTTTTGGTATGCGTTTGTTGCATTTTTTTGGCTATTTGACGTAGGACAATTTTTCTTTTTAAACATAATCATCACCTCTTTTGTTGTCCTACCATAATAGTAACAAGTATATAAATTCAATTCCAATAATAAGGTATAAAAATAAAAATATTATACAATAATAAAAATGCTGATTAAAAACTTTTAACCAGCATTTTTATTATTCTTTATTCTTTTTTAGAAGTTCAGCAATTTCTTTGAGATACATAACTTCTTCACTTGGAGTCTCTGTTTTTTTGTCTTCTTTTTTGCGGAAAGTGTTGATTGCCTTTACCATTAAGAAAACGACAAAGGAAATAATTAGGAAATTAATGACCGCATTAAGAAAACTTCCGTATTTAAACTGAGCGTCGCCGACTGTCAAGACAAGGTTAGATAAGTCAATTCGACCAATAAATAGGCCAATAAGGGGGTTGATAAGGTTATTAACTAATGATTTTACGATTGATGTAAAAGCTGCACCGACAATTATCCCAACTGCCATGTCAATAACGTTACCGCGGGCAATGAATGTTTTGAATTCTTTTAACATAAAATAGGCCTCCTTCTAGCTCTAGAGGGGAACAACTTCAATTATGATTATATCAAACAGAATTAAATGCTTAGGGCTTTTATGAGATGACATAAGGAGATTTAATTTATTTTTAAATAATACTTGTATACTATATCCAACTATTATATTATATTCCATATAATATTACTGATTAAAAAGGAGGGATAGAATGAAGATTCAAATTACAGCAGACTTACTCGATGGGATGGTCTTAGCAATTCTTGAACACAAAGATTATTATGGGTATGCCCTAACCCAGCGAATGCAATCAGCTATTACCATTTCCGAATCAACAATGTATCCTGTTTTACGCCGGTTAAAGAAAGATGGCTATTTAACAACTTATGATCAGCCTTATCAGGGACGCAATCGCCGTTATTATCAAATTACAGAGGCCGGCAAGGAACACTTACAACGTATTCGTAAGTTATGGAATGATTATAAAAATAGTTTAGATGGTATTTTTTATGGGTTAGGTGAGGGAGAAGATAAAGATGAATGAACGTCAAAAATACATCAATGATTTATCAATATATTTAAGACAATTGACTGATGAAGAACGAAATGATGCCTTAGAATTTTATGATGAGTATATTGCAGATGCTGGACTAGAAACCCGAACAGCAATTGAGGAAAGGTTAGGCACACCACGACAGTTAAGCCATAAGATATTAGCCGATTATTCAATTAAAGCGAATAATGAGTCAATCAAAGAAGGACACCCTGCTTCGCCTCATTCTAGTTGGCGCGTATTTTGGTGGGTACTAGTAGCGATTATTACATCACCGATAACTTTTGGACTAGGAATTGCCTTACTAGCACTACTATTGGCAGCCGGGGGAGTCGCCTTAAGTTTGATTGTTGGAATAGTTGCTTTAATCTTTGGGGTTGCTGCCATAGCGATCGTATCTATTTATATTGGAATTGGTTTAATTGCAACAAACTTGTTTAGCGGACTATTTTATTTTGGCTTAGGAGTGACCCTCATCGGCTTATTCCTTGTTTGTTTACCTTTAATTTACTGGTTAATCAGAGTTATTGTTCAAGGGATTGCAAATTTTGCTAAATTCATTTATGCAAAAGTGCAGGCAAGGAGGAAAAAGTAAATGAAAAAAACGTTTAAGGTAGGATTAATTGTTTTAATCTTAGGAGTAATTCTCCTTGGAATAGGCTTCTTTAATAATGGTAACAAGGCTGTTTATTTTGAGAACAATCGTCCAGCAATTTTTCATTCTCACACTAAAACGATAAGTACTAATAAAGCTTTTGAACGGATTGATATATCAGCATCGACGGCTAATGTAGTAGTTCATGAAGGCAAGAATTATCAGATTACTTATTCTGGCATTAGTAAGCACTCTCCGGCCGTAACTGTTCATAATAACGTTGCTTCAATTCGCCAAACTGGTGGCTTTCCGCTTGTCTTTAACTTTAATGATTATCAGCCCCACCAAGATTTAATCATTGTGACTATCCCGCATGATCAAGCCTTAGCTGGGCGCATTCATTTAGAAAGTGGTGATCTAACAGCTTCTAAAGTTAAAATGGACAATATTGATGTTAATAGTGGCGCAGGCGAGGTTGAATATCGTCAAGTTACATTACGCGGTGGAAGTACAAAACTTTCGTCGGGTAACTTTACAGGACATAATTTAATAGTTCAAGGACACTATACTGTTAATAATCAGTCTGGTGATAATACAATCACAAACACGACTGTCGATGGTTATTTCCTAAAGACTGATGCAGGTGATAATGAGCTTAACGGTGAAGATAAAGGTGAAGAATCATTGCATCAAAATGATGATGCAGAAAATGTGCTCCGCTTAATAACGCAATCTGGTGATAATGAAGTAAATTAAGTAGACTAAGATCAATAAAAGCCCCTCGACATCTAGGTAGTTAGATATCAAGGGGCTTTTTAATAGGAGAAAAGTCTTAATTTTTAATTATGCGCTGGATTATTTTTCTTCAACGCCAGTACCATCGTAGCAACGTTCAAGTAATTCCTTTAGTTGACTTACGAGTGGCTCAACTGGGTTAGTAGTAGTACATTGATCTTCGTAGGCGAGAACGGCAAGCTTGTCGACAACCTTGTCAAACTCTTCGCGACTAACCCCATTAGCCTTTAAGCTTAACTTAACACCACATTGGTGAGCAACTTCGATGTACTTCTTAGCATATGCTTCAGCGAGTTCTTCATCAGTATCACCTTTAAGACCGATAAAGCGAGCAATGTCAGCGTAGTCCTTAGTTGCATGGTAAGTTTCGTAGTGTGGCCAAAGAGCAAGCTTTTGTGGCCGTTTAGCGTTAAAGCGAATTACTTGTGGCATTGCGATTGCGATCAGTAAACCGTGAGGAAGGCCGAATGCTCCCCCCATCTTGTGGGCAAGGGAGTGGTTAATTCCTAAGAAGGCTTGACCAAATGCCATTCCGGCCATTGTTGAGAAGTCGTGCATCTTCCGTCGGGCAAGCTTGTCACCCTGAACAGACTTAGGAAGGTATTCCATTGCTCCCTTGATTGTTTGTAGTGACCAACCACGAGTGTAATCAGTTGCCATAACTGAAACATATGATTCAGTGGCGTGGCAGAGAACGTCTAAACCCGTGTAAGCAGTAGTCTTTGGTGGGACTGTTTCAACAAATTGGGAGTCAACAATCGCAATATTTGGTGTAAGTGCATAGTCAGCAAGTGGGTATTTAACATGAGTCTTGGAATCAGTGATAACCGCGAATGGGGTAACTTCTGAACCAGTACCAGACGTAGTAGGAATACCGATAAGTTGTGACTTAGTAGGCTTCTTGATTTGGTAAGCACGCTTACGGATATCAAGGTACTTTTGCATAACACCGTACCATGATGTTTCTGGGTGCTCATAGAACATCCACATTGCCTTGGCAGCATCCATTGGTGAACCACCACCGAGGGCAATAATTGTGTCCGGCTTGAAATCGTTCATCATGGCAACACCTTTTTCAACGGTGTTTGTTGATGGGTCTTCTTCAACATCATCAAATACTAAGAAGGCAGTGTCATTTTGCCGTTGACGTAATTGATCAATGACGCGTTGAACGTAACCCCGTTTGCTCATTCCTGGACCGGTAACGATGAATGCCCGGTTAATGTTTGGGATATCTTGCAATTCTTTTAGTGAGTTGCGTTGAAAGTATACTTTTGGGGGGATCTTAACCCATTGACGATTTTCACGCCGCTTAGCAATTGTTTTGATGTTTAAGAGGTCCCAATCAGTAACGTTGTGTGAAATGGAGTTACCACCATATGAGCCTGTACCTAAAGTAAGGGATGGGGTCATATTGTTGTAGATATTACCAATACCACCAATACCAGATGGGGAGTTAACGATAATCCGGGAAGCACGCATCTCAAGACCGTACTTAGTAGCTAAGTCATCATCAAGGGTGTGGATGGCAGCAGTATGTCCTTCACCACCGTAGTGTAATAATTGGGCACAGATGTCAAAGGCGTTTTCGTGAGAAGTTGCCTTGTACATTGTCAATACTGGTGAAAGTTTTTCGGCTGAAAGTGGGTACTTGTCACCAACACCTTCATATTCAGCAATAATCACCTTAGTATTTTCAGGAATTTTAATTCCACACATATCAGCGATGGCATTGGCAGAACGACCAGCAATTGGACCACGAACTTGGTGACGGTCTGGATCAATAAAGCCATCAGTAAACTTATCAATTTCATCAGGCTTTAAGAAGTAACAGTTCCACTTCTTAAATTCTTCCTTAACCTTATCGTAAATTTCTTCATCAACAACAATTGAGTTCTCAGTAGCACAAATCATTCCGTTATCAAATGTTTTGGAAAGAACGATGTCGTAAACTGACCGTTCAATGTTAGCAGTCTTTTCAATGTAGGCTGGACCGTTACCAGGACCAACACCAAGGGCAGGATTACCGGAACTGTAAGCAGCTTTAACAAGGGATGGACCACCAGTTGCAAGAATAGTAGCAGTCTTTGGGTGTTGCAATAATGCAGTGGTGTTTTCCCGAGTACTTTCAGGAAGCCATTGAATCATGTTCTTTGGGGCTCCCGCTTTTTCAGCTGCTTCTTGGAGAATTTTAGCAGTCTTAATGGATGATTTCATGGCTTGACGGTGGAAAGAGAAGATAATTGTATTCCGCGTCTTAGCACTAATAATTGATTTGAAAATGGTAGTTGAAGTAGGGTTAGTAACTGGAACAATTCCAGCAATGATACCAAGAGGATCAGCAATCGTGATTGTTTGGTCTTCGTCATTATCCTTGATAATACCAACAGTCTTGTCATGACGGATGTTGTTCCAAATATATTCACTTGCGTAGATGTTTTTAATTGCCTTATCTTCGGCAACACCACGACCTGTTTCTTCAGCAGCATCGACTGCTAGGTCCATGTGGTGTTCTTCAGCAGCAAGTGCCATTGCTTGACAAATTTTGTCGACTTGTTCCTGTGAGTAATAACGTAATTGTTCAAAAGCAGCTTCACTTTTGGCAATTAAGTCATCAACTAAGTTTTGCGCATTTTGCTTTTTTTCTTCTTCAGTTAATACGTTCTTTTCAACTTGTTTTTTGTTGTTAGCGGGCATAATTGAAATCTCCTTTTTCAATTCTTTTCTTTGTTAACCTTTGAACATGTATAATATTACTACGTTTTTTTGCTTTGTAAATACTTTTGTGAAAGTTTAAACAATGGTTGATTTTTTGAATTCGCTTACAACGTTGTCTTTATAATACTTATATAGTAAGAAAAAACATTGGTATTATTTTTAAGGCTAAGAGGTAATAGATTCGATAACCATCATCGATTGAAATGTATTTCACAAAATGAATATAAAGTATAATATATTGATTGAATTTAGATAGTTATTAAATTAACTAATCGCTGGAAGATTATTGTTGAGAATAATAAAAAAGCCACCAAAAAAGGTGACTTTTTTATTAATCGCGGGCATTGAGATCTTTACCTGCATTTGGATCTTTAACGTCATAATCGCTATCATTCATTGCCTCAACGGCTCCCATACGATATCCATTACCGACTTGGCTAAAAAAATCATGATTTGAAGTTGAAGTAGAGATACCATTCATAACAACAGGGTTAACGTCAGAAGCAGTATCAGGGAATAATGGGTCTTGACCAAGGTTCATCAAAGCCTTATTAGCGTTATAACGAATGAAAGTCAAAACATCATCTGTCCAACCAACTTGATCGTAAAGGAGATGAGTATATTTTTCTTCATTATCATATAGTTCATAAAGGAAATTATACATCCAATCCTTCATATCTTGTTGTTGTTTTTCCGTTCGATCACGCAATCCGACTTGGAATTTGTATCCAATATATGTCCCGTGAACTGATTCATCCCGTAAAATTAGCTTAATGATTTCGGCCACGTTATTTAACTTATTGTGACCAAGATAATAAAGGGGAGTGTAGAAACCAGAATAGAATAAGAAAGTTTCAAGGAAAACGTTGGCTACTTTCTTTTTTAGTGGATCTTGACTTGGATCAAGATACATATTTGCAATTTTGACAGCCTTGTTTTGCAAATATTCTTCAGTATCGGACCATTCAAAGATTTCTTTGATTTGATCTGGGGTATTAAGAGTAGAGAAAATAGTTGAGTAACTTTTAGCGTGAACTGATTCCATAAATTGGATGTTGTTAAGAACAGCTGTTTCATGAGGAGTTTTAACATCTTCTTTAAGGGCAGTTAATCCTGCTTCTGATTGGACAGTATCTAGAAGGGTTAGACCACCAAAAACATGTCCGACAGTCCATTGATGATCATCATCTAATTCACGCCAATCATCCATATCATTGGCAACAGGAATCCGGGTATCAAGCCAGAACTGTTCTGTTAGCTTTTCCCAGGTAGCTTTATCGATCATGTCGGAAACTTCATTCCAGTTGATTGCTTTATATTGATTTACAGGTTTAAATTCTTCCAGTTTCATTGATTGAGCTCCTCCAAATACGTTGCTTTTAATAAATTAAGATACCAAAAGCCATTTGTATACATAATAACAAGTTTACCAGCGCCCAACGTTTAAATCAAATTCTGATTAGGCTTAGATAACACAGCTTTCACATTGGTTTGCGCCAATTTCACCGCTATCATCAGTAAATGTTCGAATGTAGTAAATTGACTTGATACCGCGTTTGTAGGCATAGTGCCGTAAGATATTTAAATCACGGGTAGTCATTTTATCTGTACGTCCATTCTTCCATTCATAAAGGCCTGCAGGAATTGTTGATCGCATAAAGAGGGTCATTGAAAGGGATTGATCGATGTGCTGTTGTGCAGCTGCATATGTATCAATGACCTTTCGCATATCCATATCGTAAGCTGAACGATAGTAGGGCATTGTATCGTTTGAAAGGTATGGAGCAGGATAATAAATTTTACCGATCATCTTTTCCTGCCGTTCTTCAACACGATTAATGATTGGATGCAGACTAGCAGTTGAGTCATTAATGTAAGAAGTTGAACCATTTGGCGCTACAGCAAGACGATATTGATTATAAAGACCGTCTTTCATCACCTTTTCTTTCAATTTCTTCCAATCTTCAATTCCAGGGATAAAAATACCTTCAAAAAGGCCTTTAACAACATCAGATTGTGGGCCCCAATCCTTAGTGACATATTTTTCAAAATAAGAACCATCCGCATATTTACTATTCTCAAAATCATGGAAAGTTTCCTGTCGCTCTTTGGCAATTTCATTTGATGCCACCAATGACCAATAGTTTAAAAGCATAAAGTAAACACCTGTAAATTCAATTGCAACCGGACTTCCGTATTGAATATGGTGCTTAGCGAGATAGCTATGCAATCCCATTGCCCCCAAACCAACTGAATGGGCAAGCCGATTTCCGTTTTGAATAGTTGGAACAACATCTAGGTCTTCTACGTCACTGATTCGGGTTAGTCCCCGCATCATTGCCTTAATTGATTTACCGAAGTCAGGGCTTTCCATCATGTTAGCAATATTGGTTGAACCAAGATTACAACTGATATCAATTCCCATTTCTGAGTATGATTGATCATCATTTACACGAGCTGGTACTTGTACTTGAGCAATCTCTGAACATAAATTACTCATCACGATTTTTCCATTAATCGGATTATCCCGGTTTTCTGTATCAATGTTGATAATGTAAGGATAGCCTGATTCTTGTTGGAGTTTGCTGATTTCATCTTCTAAGTCACGGGCATTAACTTTCTTCTTGCGAATATCATCGTTTGCCACTAAATTATCGTATTCTTTTGTGATATCGACATAGGAGAATGGCATCCCATATACTCGTTCAATATCATAGGGACTAAACAAGTACATATCAGCATTTTGTTCTACTAATTCATAAAACTTATCAGGAACCGTAATGCCTAGTGAAAGGGTCTTTAAACGAATCTTTTCATCAGCGTTCTCCTTTTTAGCCCCTAAGAATTCAATAATATCTGGATGGAAGACGCTTAGGTAAACAACTCCAGCTCCCTGTCGCTGTCCAAGCTGATTAGAATAGGAAAAACTATCTTCTAAGAGCTTCATTACAGGAACAACTCCACTAGCAGCACCTTGAATTTTCTTGATTGGTGCGCCGGCTTCACGAAGGTTGCTTAAATTGATTCCAACACCACCACCAATTTTAGAAAGTTGGAGGGCTGAATTGATTGTTCGGCCAATGGTGTTCATGTCGTCCGTTGTTTGAATCGCAAAGCAAGAAACAAATTCTCCTCGACGTTTACGTCCAACATTGAGGAAGGTTGGGGTCGCGGGTTGATAACGTTGGTGGATGATTTCATCAGCAAGTTGCATTGCTAACTCTTCATCACCATTAGCGAGGTAAAGAGCATTCATTGCGACCCGATCGATATAGTTTTCAAGGTAGTACTCTTTATCATTTGTTCGTAAGGCATATTGAGCATAAAACTTATAAGCAGCCATAAAAGAATGGAAGTGGAAGTTTTGTGCTTTTAAATATTCGTAAAGCTTTTCAATGAATGCTTCACTATATTTATTCATAAATCCTTCTTCAATATAATCATTTTCTTCTAACCATTGAAAACGTTCCTTTAATGAAGAAAAGTTTTTGGTATTTGGCTCAACATTATTTTTGATAAAGTCTTCTAAAGCCAATTTATCTTTATCTAGTTGAATTTGTCCGTTTTTAGGGATATTTACTTCGTTGTTATAATCGTAATATTTAACTTTGGTCATATCGATATCGGATAACGCCATTTTAATAACTCACTTTCTGAATAAATTTGATTATGTCAATAAAGAAGCCAGCGCACCAATAGCGAATTGATGCCTGGCAAAATATTAGTTTATTTAAACTTAGGCAAGTTGGTTTAATTGATCAGGACGAAAGCCAGAAAAAGCTTGACCGTTAGGAAGCTTTACAACTGGAGTCGCCATAAAACCCTCTGACTTAAGTTGCGATATGTATTCTGGTTGTTCATCGATGTTGTGTTCAATAAATGAAATTTTGTGCTGTTCAAGGAAACGTTTTGTCATTTTGCATTGGATACAATTATTTTTTGAAAATACAGTTACCATCTTCACGAGGCCTCCTAAACGATTAGTCGATGTTTTCTAGTATAACGGTGAATCAGAAAAAATCAATTAAAAAACACTATATTTCGTGCTTGCGGAATAGTGAAACACAATATATAGTACTTGAACTGGCGATTGACATCTGTGAAACTTTTTTTGATAAAATGCCTAAGCAGGTGATTAATAAAATTAATTTGAAAAACCAGTCTATTATTATACACTTAAAAGCAGGGTAATTTTAAGTAATTGGAGAAAAAGAATGAAAAAAAATAATTCATCATTATCTGAACAACAAAAGTTTATGAAGATGGCGATTGCAGAAGCAAAACAAGCCAGAATTTTAGATGAAGTACCAATTGGTGCGATTGTTGTCCACGATGGACAGGTAATTGGATGTGGTCATAATATGCGTG
Organism: Limosilactobacillus reuteri; assembly: GCF_002254085.1. Classification (GTDB taxonomy): domain Bacteria; phylum Bacillota; class Bacilli; order Lactobacillales; family Lactobacillaceae; genus Limosilactobacillus; species Limosilactobacillus reuteri_K. The sequence continues at coordinate 17,797 of NZ_NGPY01000003.1, forward strand.
AAAAGTTTCAAGATGTTACCTATCATGCAGAAATGCTTGCAATTATGGAAGCATGCACAAATTTAGGGAGCTGGCGCTTAGAAGATTGCGACTTATATGTTACGTTAGAACCGTGTATTATGTGTAGCGGTGCCATTATCAATGCACGGATAAAAAATGTTTATTATGGTGCCACTGATCCGAAAGCAGGGGCAGTTAATAGCTTATACCATTTACTAAGTGATTCACGTTTAAATCATCAGGTTAATGTTCATTCTGGTATTTTAGAGGATGAGTGTAGCCAAATGTTAAAAAACTTTTTCCGTGAAATTCGCCGTCGTCGGAAAGAGGCCCGAAGAAAAAATAAGACTAACCTCTAGTAATTTAAAGAAAAATAGTGTATCATACTATTTGCCGTAAGGCCTTAGAGCAAGGGCATGCTTACGAACCGTGTCAGGTCTGGAAGGAAGCAGCACTAAGTATGATATGCCTTGTGCTCTAAGTTTTATTGATAATTAAGCTGACTCGTAATAATTTGTTGCGGGTCTTTTTTATTTTAAAATTTTAATTAAAATGTATTTTAACTACTTTATATGCTTAATTCCTTGTATAATATTTTATAGTATTTTAAATTCAGAAAGGGAGTCTAGCGATGAGTTATCAGGCATTATATCGTGTCTGGCGACCACAGCGATTCGATGATCTTGTCGGTCAACAGATTGTTACAAGAACCCTAAAAAACGCCATTATCACTCACCAGATAAGCCATGCATACTTGTTCGCTGGTCCACGTGGTACTGGTAAAACCTCAGCAGCGAAGATTTTTGCTAAAGCGGTTAATTGTCATCACTCCAAGGATGGCGAACCATGCAATGAGTGTGAGATTTGTAAAGCAATTACGAACGGGCAATTAAATGATGTAATTGAAATCGATGCGGCTTCTAATAATGGGGTTGAAGAGATTCGTGATATTCGGGATAAGGCAAAATATGCCCCTACCCAAGCGGATTACAAGGTCTATATAATTGATGAAGTTCACATGCTTTCAACAGGGGCCTTTAATGCATTACTAAAGACGCTTGAAGAACCACCAGCCAATGTGATTTTTATTCTTGCAACTACGGAACCCCATAAAATTCCTTTAACAATTATTTCGCGAGTTCAACGATTTGATTTTCGACGAATTTCAGCAGAAGATGCATTTAATCGAATGAAATATATCCTTGATCAAAAGGAAGTTACTTATGATGAAAAAGCATTATGGGTAATTGCAAATGCTGCTGAAGGAGGGATGCGGGATGCATTGAGTATCCTTGACCAGGTTCTTTCTTTCAGTGATAATGAGGTAAAGTTGGACGATGCTTTATTAGTTACAGGAAGTGTTACTAAACAGTTATTAAAGAAGTACTTTATAGAAATTAGTAAACATGAAGGGGCGACTGCTCTTGATACTATGAAGGATATTTTAGATGAAGGAAAAGACGGTCAGCGGTTCATTGAGGACTTGATTTCCTTTATTCGTGATATTCTGTTGTACCAAGAATCACCAAGCTTGATTAGTGTTGAAAGTACAGGACTAAAGCAGGAAGACTTTGAAGAAATAGTCCAACTTGCTTCTTCAGCGACCTTATACCGAATGATCGATGAACTAAATAATATTCAAGAAGAGATGCGTTTTACGACCCATCCAGATGTGTATTTGGAAGTTCTCACAATAAAACTTGCACAAATCGAACCACAAAAGAATATTCAATCGACACCAGCAGTTTCTGCGGATACAAGTACTGAAGCTACTAAGACGATTGAAAAATTACAACAAGAGATTCAGCAATTGCAACAAACAGTAAAACAGTTGCAGAATACGCCGATAAAGGCTAGTCGACCATCACCTCGTCAGCATAATGAGCAGCCGCGAGTACAACAAAAGAAAGTGCAGGTTAATCTCAATAAGATTTACCCAGTATTAGAAAATGCGACTCGTCAAGATTTAATAAATGTTCGTGAGTTATGGGGAGATATGTTGAACCTATTGTCGGTGCCGCAACGGTCCTTACTTCACGTTTCACAACCGGTTGCCGCTAGTGCCGTGGGAATAATTGTTGCTTTTGATTATCCGTTCTTATTCCAGCAAGCCGCTGATGATACAACGTTGTTAAAGAATATGGAAAGTGCTTTGCAACGTTTAAATGGGAATGAACGGCAAGTTGTTTTTGTACCTAAGGATAAGTGGCCAAAAATTCGGCAAGATTTTATTAAAGATCATGGTTTTAGTAAGAATCAGCAAAAGCCGCAGCCTACTAAACAAAAGCCACAAACTACTGAAGGAAGCGGGCAAACTCCTGTGGTCACACCAGCACCAATGGAAGAACCACTGCTACCACCAGAAGATGAAGCACCGACTGAGGAAACGTTACCTCAAGAAGATAACCAAGTAGCAACAGCACAGAAGTTATTTGGTAGTGATATTGTTAAAGTAGAAGATAATTAAGAAAAAGGATGGATGATATTATGATGCGTGGAATGAATATGCAACAAATGATGAAGCAAGCTAAGGCAATGCAAAAGAAAATGATGGCTGAACATGAAGAACTTGCTAAACAGGAATTTGTTGGAAAAGCACCAGATGATATGGTAACTGCTAAGTTTAGCGGGGATAATCAATTAATTGACTTAAAGATTAAGCCAGAAGCAGTTGATCCAGATGATATTGATATGCTTCAGGACTTGGTAATTGCTGCTGTGAAAGACGGAATGAAACAAGTTAATGATGCTACTCAACAAAAGCTTGGTAAATATACGCAAGGTATGGGGTTGTAAAAAGTGATCCAATATCCAGAACCATTAGCAAAATTAATTGAAAGCTATACTAAATTGCCAGGAATTGGGCAAAAGACTGCAACTCGCCTGGCGTTCTATACTTTGAGTATGCAAGAAGACGATGTAACAAACTTTGCTAAATCCCTTCTGTCTGCTAAAAGGGACCTTCATAACTGTAGTATTTGTGGCAATATTACTGAAGACGACCCTTGTCCAATTTGTCGCGATAAGACCCGTGATCATTCGCAAATTCTAGTTATTGAGCAGTCACAAGACGTTATGGCAATGGAACGGATGCATGAATACCATGGCTTATACCATGTCCTTCATGGAGTTATTTCTCCAGTTGCAGGAACCGGCCCAGAAGATATTAATATTACAAGTTTACTTAAACGACTAAAGAAAGATGATGAAATAAAGGAAATTATTATTGCAACGAATGCTTCATCTGATGGTGAGTTGACTGCCGGTTACCTCGCTAAGCTAATTAAGCCTGCGGGAATTAAAGTTACTCGGTTGGCGCATGGGTTATCAGTTGGCGCTGATATTGACTATGCTGATGAGATGACATTATTCAAAGCAGTGCAAGGGCGAACGGAGATGTAAGGAAATGTTTTTTAAGCGGCCGACTAAAGAGGTAGAACGTGAACGAAACCAACGTCTGCTAGAAGCGGTATACTCTACGAAGGCTAGTTGGGATCATGCACGTGAGACTGAACGGGCAGTATATGAAGCAAACGTTAATAGTGAACTTCATTATCGTTCCCGGATTCAAGAGCAGAAATTTTTATACCTATACAAAATTGCTCGCAAATTTAAGGTTCACGGGAAATTAAATGATGGAGTAATTGATCGCTAGGAGAGAGAAATGGACGGTAAATTTATATCATTTGAAGGACCGGATGGCGCGGGTAAGACAAGTGTAATCCAACAGATCCAACGGGAATTGGAAGATCAGCTTGGCACAGAAAAAGTTATGTATACTCGTGAACCGGGTGGTAATAAGATCTCTGAGCAAATTCGCCAGGTACTGTTTGATGGTCAAAATACCGATATGGATGGACGGACAGAAGCATTGCTTTTTGCTGCTGCTCGTCGGCAACACATTGTTTCAGAAATAATTCCGGGGCTGAAAGCAGGGAAAGTTATTCTGTGTGATCGCTTTGTGGATAGTTCCATTGCTTACCAGGGAGCTGGCCGGGGCCTTGGAGAAAAAGAAATTTGGCAAATTAATCAGTTTGCGATTGATGGGCTAATGCCGGCGTTGACAATTTATCTTGATATTGAATCGGAAATTGGCTTAAAACGGATTGCTGAACATCGTTCTAATCAAGTTAATCGATTAGATGAAGAAAAGCTTGAATTTCATCGAACTGTTCGTCAATCTTATTTAAAACTCTACCAGAATTATCCAGAACGCATAAAGTTGATTGATGCAAGCCAGCCATTGGAAAAAGTGATTGAGGACGTAAAAACAACAATTCATGACCGGTTTTCAGATTTGTTTTAAAAAAGGGTGATTAATAATGAAAATGATTATTGCAATTGTTCAATCAAAGGATAGCAATCGTTTACGAAAAGCATTTAATAAAGCTGATATTCACGTTACTCAATTATCAACAACTGGTGGCTTTCTTCGTGAAGGAAATGCGACATTTTTAATTGGGATTGAGGACGACCGTGTTCAAGAAGTATTATCAGTAATTAAAAAGAATGCTGAATCACGTGAACAATACGTTACATCGCAAATGCATATGGATGTTGAAGGCGGTTCGGCATTTCCTGTCAATGTAAAGATTGGTGGGGCAACTGTCTTTGTCTTACCAGTAGAAGACTTCATTAAATTTTAAGTAGGTGAAGATGGGTGGCTGAACAAGGACAAACACGTGCAGAAAAATTACAACCAGCAATAATTACTCGTTTTCAAAAAATATTATCAAATAATGAGCTTGCTCATGCTTATCTGTTTGTTGGGCCAGGTGGTTCAGGAAAAATGTCTCTTGCCCAATGGTTATCATTACGGTTATTTTGTCTTCATCCCCAGGACAATGAACCAGACTTAACCTGTGCCGAGTGTCAGCGAATTTTATCTGGAAACCATCCTGACATTGTCTATGCTGCTCCAGAAGGTCGCCAAATAAAGGTTGATGAGATTCGCCACTTAAAAGCAGAGTTTTCTAAGAGTGCGGTAGAAGGCAATAAGAAAATTTTTATTATTAAAGATGCTGATAAAATGACAAACGGTGCAGCAAATAGTCTTCTTAAGTTTATTGAAGAACCAGGAGCTGGCGTTTATATCTTTATGCTAACGACTAATAAAAGTGCTGTCTTACCAACGATTCGATCACGAACACAGGTGATTGAACTGCCACCATTAAAACGAGATGCATTGTTAACAGTTTTAACTGAGCATAATATTCCACAATCTCAACAACAGATTGCTGTTGGGATTACAGATTCCGTCGCAATGATTGAACAATGGCAAGAAGATAATTGGTTTGCGAGTGCGATCAAAGGAGTCATTCAGTGGTATCAAGATACGACACGAAATGGCATGTTAGGCTTTGTTGATGTTCAGACAATTCTGCAAAAAGTAGCTACCGACCGGGATAAACAACGAGTAATTCTGGACTTAATTACCTTAATCTGGCGTGATACGCTAATGGTAAATTCGGGAATAACAGCAGCCAACCGTCTTCACTTTAATAATATTTTAGGAGAAATGGGAGAAGTAGTTAGAAAATACTCTCCTCAACAATTGTTAGCAGCTAGTCAGTTAACGTTGGAAACTCGTCACATGTTAGAACAAAATATTAGTTTTCAAAATATTGTTGAACAATTGACGATTCGGCTTGTGCAGGTTTTAAGCATTAGTTAGGGGCGAAAAGATGAGTGAAGAATATAGTTCAGATAATCTTTATGAACAATTTGCGCAGGTGATGAACCAGACTCAGGATTTGGTTAATAAAATGGAGCAGCTACAGGCAAAAATTATTGCTATTTCTGAGGAAAATGTGGAACTTTCAATTGAAAACAAGCATTTGCGTCAGATGATTAAAGAAAAGCAGCCACATCATAGTGAAAATCAATTATCTGGATCACGGCAAAATTTAAAAGAACTTTACCAACAGGGTTTTCATGTTTGCAGTGAGTACTATGGTAAGCGTCTTGAGCCTAATGAATCTTGTACTTTTTGTTTAGATGCAATATTTGGACACGAACAAGGAATGACAAAATAGGAGATAGTATGCAGCAAATTAGTAGTTTTAATGATCACCAATCAGGAAGTTTATATTTGGTTCCAACCCCAATTGGAAATTTAGATGATATGACTTTCCGTGCAATTAAAACCTTAAAAGAAGTGGATCTGATTGCTGCTGAAGATACACGTCATACTCAGCAACTATTAAACCATTTTGATATATCGACCCGTCAAATTAGTTTTCATGAGCATAATACTGAACAACGTGTTCCAGAATTAATTGAGAAGTTAAAAGCTGGTTATTCGATTGCCCAGTGCAGCGATGCAGGGATGCCTTCGATTTCTGACCCCGGCAAGGAATTGGTAGCGGCGGCCGTTAGAGAAGGGGTGCCAGTAATCCCGCTTCCGGGCGCTAATGCAGGATTGACGGCTCTTATTGCTTCGGGGTTAGTTCCCCAGCCGTTCTACTTCTTTGGCTTTTTAGAGCGTAAACACCAGCAGCAAGTAACGGCACTGGAGCAATTAAAAGATCGTAAAGAAACGATGATCTTTTATGAAGCTCCGCACCGCTTAAAAAAGACTTTAGCTACGATGGCGGAAGTTTTTGGCGATGAACGGCGGGTTGTATTAGCACGGGAACTAACTAAACGCTATGAAGAGTTTACCCGGGGAACGCTTGCTGAAGTAACTGCCTGGTTTGCAGATCACCAACCACGAGGAGAATTCGTTATTCTAGTAGCAGGGAATGAGCACCCCACAGAGAAGACGGATAATGAGATTGGATTGCCATTAACAGAGCAGGTTGACAAGGAAATTTTAAATGGTCTTTCCACTAATGCTGCGATTAAGCTAGTGGCAAAGAAAAATAATATAAAACGCCAGGAATTATATAAACAATATCATCAATTGTAGGAGAAAAGTATGGAGTTAAAGCAAGAAGCACAAACATTCGAAATGCCACACTTACTAACATATTATGAGTGTGATGAAACAAGTCATCCAAGCTTGAGTATGATATTGAGTATGATTTCTATGGTATCCGATGAGCACAGTATGTTTTTAGGAATGGGAACCGAAGAAATACAGGCTACTGGCGGTACGTGGGTAGTAAGCGGCTATGAAGGACAGCTTTCCGCAAAGCAGCCTTCTTTTGGGGAAACTGTCATTTTAGGAACAAAAGCTGTTTCCTACAATCGCTTTTTTGCTGTTCGTGATTTTTGGATAACGGATAAAGAACACCAGGTTGAATATGCACGAATTAGGTCGATTTTTGTGTTTATGAATCTAAAGACGCGGCGAATGCAATCTATTCCACCTGCTTTGATTGAGCCGTTTAAAGCTCCTGTTGCGAAAAGGATTCCTCGCCTAAAACGACCTCAAAAATTGGACGAAAATGCTTCGGTAATAAAGAAAAATTATCAAGTTCGTTATTTTGACCTTGATGCTAATCATCATGTTAATAATGCTCGTTACTTTGATTGGCTTCTTGATCCGCTTGGGCGCGATTTTTTACGCGGAAATCAGATAAAGAGATTTAATTTGCAATATCTTCAAGAGGTACGCAATGGGGAAATAGTGGAAAGTAAAGTTAATAAGCTCCAAACAAATGATGAAAAGGTAACTTATCATCAGATTGGTGTTGGTGAGCAAATTGATGCAATTGCTGAGATAGAATGGTATTAAAAATTAATCAATGAATAATAGCGACTGGTTTCTAGACAGGAAATTAGTTGCTATTTTATTTTAGCCCTAATATAGACAAAAAGATCTTGAATGGTTTAATGTAGAGACATTTAAAGGAAGATGGTATTCTATGAATAGTAGTAATTATGAGGAGTGAGTTGACGTGAAAAGATCTTTAACGGCGATTATTTACCTTGAACCCGATCAAGTTAATTTACGGATCATTGAGATACCTACTTTAAAAGTGATAAATAATATTCGATCGGGCCTTCTAAATATCGGGAACGCTAAAGTTGCTAATTATTCAGAAAACATGACTACAATTGTTAATAATATTGAGGGATTTAAACAAATTATCAATGATTATCAAGCAACCGCAGTTAAGTTTTATGGCGATTTAGAAGACCTTGACCCCGTCGCAACCCGGTATGTGGCTGATCAGTTAGAAGTGCGGACAGGGTTACAGATTGAATGGCTAAACAATAACCAACTAATGGCTCAGTCAATGAGCTACCTTTTAACCTTGTTGCCAGATTTTGAGAAACTTAGTAAGCACAATATGTATCTTCTAAGCATCGGTCTTAGCTCAACTACCTTGGCCTATTTTCACCATGGAAGCTTCGAACGGGCATGGGATATCGATCTTGGTAATGCAAAAATCAGTCAGTTGGTGGGCCGTCTCCGAAAAACTGCCACTAATCCAACTGAAATTATTCAAGATTATATTAGTAGTAAACTAGAGTATTTAACACCAGAACTAACGAAGAAAAAGCATACAGTAATGATGGTGCAAAATGCTCTCTCACTCAATAAATTGTTTTTGCCAAATGATCAGCAGATCGCGGAAGTTCCCCTAAATGAATTTCATGATGATTACCAAAAGATTTTATCGCCAGTAAAAGATGGCTTAATGAAAAATATTCAGATTGATGACCAACAATTCGAATTATTATTACCAAATTATTTGGTAACGGCGCGAACAGTGCGCTTAATTCAACCAGCGGGCCTTTACGTAACTGATATTTCAACGATGGATGGGATTTCCCATGGAATTGGGGTTGATAATCCTAAAACGAGACGGCAAATTAATGAAATGATCAGAACAGCTGCCGATAATATTTCTTCACGATACGGTGTTGATTCAGCTCATCGGGATTTTGTAACGCGCTTTTCGCTCCAACTCTTTGATCAATTACGCCCAATTCATCGTCTTGGTCAACATGAGCGATTATTATTAGAAATAGCTAGTAGAATTGATGACATTGGTAATTTTATTAATCAACGAGGACACTACCGTCACTCTGCTTATATTATGGAGGCTAATCCTTTAATCGGCCTTTCGGATAAAGATAATCGGATTATTGCTGAAGTGGCCAGATATCATAGTGCAGAGTCTCCAGATATTAGTCAAGCTCATTACCGCCATCTCGATGATGAGATCCAGATGCCAGTAGCAAAATTAGCTGCTATTTTACGATTAGTTGACGCATTGGATGATTCACGGCTGCAAAAAATTTCAAATATTAAATTGAAATTAGTAGGAGATAGCCGTTTAATCATTAAAGCAACAGCTAATGATGACCTTGTTCTTGAAAAGTGGTCTTTTAGTAAAAAGTCGCAACTATTTAAGGATGTATACGGAATTGAACCGGTCTTAACTGAGAGGAGCGATCTTTAAGATGTATAAGGAGTTTTATAAGCCACAGAATTATGTCAATCGGGAATTGAGTTGGATTGACTTTAATGGACGAGTACTTGGAGAGGCCACTGATACCGCCAATCCGTTGTTAGAACGTGCTAATTTCTTGGGAATTACCCAAAGCAATGTTGATGAATTTTTTATGGTGCGTGTTGCCTCGCTTCATAAACTTGCTGCTGCCAACGTTACTACTACTGATGCGTCTGGTCTAACTCCAGAAGAGCAGTTGGATGCAGTGAATGAAAAAGAACATCGGATGGTTAAGCAACGGTATGAAGTTTACAATCAGCAAATTATTCCGGATCTTGCTAGAAACGATATTCATATCCTCCATGTTCACGAACTTGCTGAGAAACAATATGAATTTATTCGCCGATATTTTAATGATGAGCTGATGCCAGTTTTGACTCCCATGGCAGACGATGCCTCACGTCCGTTTCCCTTTATCTCCAATAATTCCTTAAATATTGCTGTTCAGCTGCGGCGGCAAATCCATCCAATAAGTAAACCAGTTGCAGAGGAAATTTTAGAAGGGGATCAAGAAGTTCATCGTCCACAAATTGAACCACATGATGATCGTCAAGAAGCGGATATCAAATTTGCAACAGTCCGTGTTCCGGAAATTTATAAGCGGTTAGTCCGGCTGCCAGGAGAAAATATTTTCATTTTGATTGATGAAATTATTACTGAATTCCTTAGTACGCTTTTTCCTGGATATGAGATATTAGCTACGGCATCATATCGAGTTATGCGGGATATGGACTTAGACGTGGCTGAAGAAGATACGTCAGATTTACTCCGGGCAGTCAAACGGCAATTGCGAGAACGAGAACATGGGCGGGTGATGCGCCTAGAAGTTCCAGCTTCAATCGATGAATGGTTAAAGGATCAGTTAATTGATAATCTGCATGTAAGTGAACGATCACTGTATGAAGTAGATGGGCCCGTTGATTTAACTTTCTTGAAAAAATTATCGGGGATGGTTGATGGACATGATGACTTGCGCTATCCGCCATATAAGCCATACCTCAATCCAGCGTTAGATATGGACCATAATATTTTTTCTTCAATTCGCCAAAAGGACTACTTAATGCAGCATCCTTATGATAATTTTCAAGCCGTGGTTAACTTTATCCACCAAGCAGCCATTGATCCAGATGTTTTAGCAATCAAGATGACTCTTTATCGGGTCTCTGGTAATTCACCGATTATTAAGTATCTCGGAATGGCCGCGCAACAGGGCAAGCAAGTAACGGTCTTAGTTGAAGTTAAAGCGCGGTTTGATGAACAAAATAACGTTCGATGGGCACAACGGCTTGAACAGATGGGGTGCCACGTTATTTACGGTTTAGTTGGCCTTAAAACGCACTGTAAAGTTGCCTTGGTTATCCGTCGTGATGAAGATGGACTGCGGCGTTACATGCACCTAGGAACTGGTAACTATAATGACGTAACAGCTCATTTTTACACCGATATGGGATTATTTACTTGTGACCATGAGCTGGGTATCGATATGACGAACCTGTTTAATATGCTGTCAGGATTTGCTCGACCAGCTTATTTCAATGAATTACGGGTATCTCCTGATGGAATCCGGACATTTATTAATGCCAAAATTGATGAGCAAATTGAAAATGCCAAAAATGGTAATCCTGCATTAATTCGGATGAAGATGAATTCCTTGTCTGACAAGCAAATCATCGCCCGCCTATACGCAGCCGCTGCTAGTGGAGTTAAGGTTGAATTATTGATTCGCGGAATTACCTGTTTACGGAATGATCTGCCAGAACTGCATGGGAATATTGAAGTTCATTCTATTATTGGCCGTTTCCTTGAACACTCTCGGATCTACTACTTTAAGAGTAATGGTCATGAGGAAGTCTACCTTGCAAGTGCCGATATGATGACGAGAAATCTTAATCGACGGGTTGAAGAATTGTATCCCGTTACCCAGCCAGACACAAAAGCTCATGCAATTCATATTTTTGACGTTATGTGGAAGGATAATGTCAAGGCTCGCCGGTTAGTAGGAGATCATTATGAACGGATTGATCGTGGTGATGCTGCACCATTCAGCTCACAAGAATACTTTGTTAAACAAGCAATGAAATTGAATGCGCGTGAGAAAAAGGAGAAGAAAGCAAAAAAACATTTTTCTTCAGTTTTTGAAACTTTAACTCGCCATGTTCCCAATCTTCATTTAGATGAGCGAAAGGATGAGTAATTTATGAGCAATGAGCAGTACTTGGCAATTCTTGATTTAGGTTCGAATTCAGTTCGGCTTAAAATAACAAAAATTCAAGATAACGGGAGCTTTGAAACGGTTCAATATGAAAAAAGATACGTTCGTCTTGCTTCAAATATGGGGCCAGAAAAAATGCTGAAGTCAACTCCCGTAAAGCGGACTATTGATGCCTTAAAAGAATTTCGGGCAATTTGTGATCGATATCGAAATAAGAATCTGACAATTATTGCGGTTGCAACTGCCGCCGTTCGTCAAGCGCAAAATCAACTGCAATTTCTGGAAAAGGTCCAGCGAGAAACCGGTTTTGAAATTCACGTAATTAGTGGGGAACGAGAAGCATATCTTGACTATGTTGGAGTTAACCAGACTCTTCCAATTGATAAAGGAATAATCGTTGATACTGGAGGAGCAAGTATGGAATTAATCTCGGTAAATAATGGGGAAGCAGAAGAAGCAGTTAGTATTCCGATCGGCTCCGTCAGCATTTCTCAAACTTACCACCTTGAAGATCAGATTAATCCGGCTGATTTATTTGATGCCATGGTTAAAATTGATGAAGTCCTCTCTCAACAATTGTGGTTGAATCGGATGCGGGAAACAAAGATTGTGGCACTCGGGGGATGCAACCGTGCATTGGCGAAGGTATATCGGTGGCAACAAGCTCTTAATCCTGATGAAGTCAGACCGGTTCATGGGCTAACAATGCGTTCAGAAGAAGCCTTTTTGATTATGCGGCAGTTATTAGAAGAGGATCGGCAGACGCGGGCAGGAATCCGTGGAATTACGAAAGTGCGAGCAGATGTAATTGTCGGGGGGCTTTTACCACTTATCTCTCTTGTCCGGCAATTATCAATTAACGAGATTAGTTTTAGTAATAGTGGATTAAGAGAGGGCTTATTATTTAAGTACCTTGAGCAGCAGATTAATTTTAATCAGCTAAAATCTTCACTATAAAATTATCTGCTAAAAACTTTATTTTCTTTTTACTAAATTTTACTAATTAGAAATAGTAAAACTGTGCTACAATCACTATGAAAGCTTTAGTTGGATCAAGGAGGAAACAAGATGTCAATTTTAGTTGCTGGTGGTGCCGGATATATCGGTTCCCATATGGTAAAAGATCTTATTGAAAATGGTGAAGACGTAGTAGTTGCTGATAACTTATCAACGGGTCACCGGGATGCGATTAATCCCAAGGCTAAGTTTTACGAAGGTGACATTCGTGATCGTCAATTCTTAGACAAGATTTTTGACAATGAAGATATTACTGCAGTTGTTCACTTTGCTGCTTTCTCAATTGTCCCTGAATCAATGAGTAAGCCATTGAAGTACTTTGATAACAATACTGGTGGAATGATTACTTTGCTTGAAGCAATGCATGATCATGATATTAAGTATATTGTCTTTAGTTCAACCGCTGCTACTTATGGGGTTCCAGAGCATATGCCAATTAAGGAAACGGATCCCCAAAAACCAATTAACCCATATGGCTTGAGTAAGTTAATGATGGAAGAAATGATGGATTGGGCTGATAAAGCTTATGGTATTAAGTTTGTTGCCCTCCGTTACTTTAATGTTGCTGGGGCTGCTCCTGATGGCACGATCGGTGAAGACCATGGTCCAGAAACACACTTAGTTCCAATTATTCTTCAGGTTGCGCAAGGTAAGCGTGATGAATTGAGTATCTTTGGGGATGACTACAATACACCAGATGGTACCAATGTTCGTGACTATGTTCATGTTATGGATTTAGCAGATGCTCATATTCTTGCTATTAAGTACCTTCAAGAAGGTAACAAGAGTAATGCCTTTAACCTTGGTTCATCCACTGGCTTCTCTAACAAACAAATGCTAGAAGCAGCCCGTGAAGTTACGGGTCAACCTATTCCAGCTAAAATGGCACCACGCCGTCCAGGAGATCCAGATTCATTAGTTGCTGCTAGTGATAAGGCTCGTAATATTCTTGGATGGAGTCCTAAGTATGATGATGTTCACGACATTATTGCAACTGCTTGGAAGTGGCATTCAACTCATCCAAAGGGTTATGATGATCGCGACTAATAATCGGTTTTAAAATAACAAACAGGCTCTCAGCAAAAAATTGTTGGGGCCTGTTTTGTCGTAAATGAACAAAAGAAATTAAAAGAGAAGTCAAAGCTGATCCAGTGTGATAAGATGTAAGATGATTGAAAGGATTGATAAAAGATGAAGATTCTAGCCATCGATACATCCAACCACCCAATGAGCGTAGCGTTGGTTGAAGATGAGCAATTGTTGACAACGACGACCCTTAATATGGTTCGCAATCATAGCATTTATTTAATGCCGGCAATTAGTAAGTTATTTGAATTAGTTCAGTGGCAGCCAACAAATATTGATCGAGTAGTGGTTGCACAGGGACCTGGATCTTATACGGGAGTACGAATTGCAGTTACAACCGCTAAAGTATTGGCTGATACAGAAAAAATTGACTTAGTTGGCGTATCAAGTTTAGCAGTGTTAGCACGTAATGTGGTTCCGACATCATCAGCAATTATTGTTCCTTTCTTTGATGCACGACGGGGAAATGTATTTGCTGGGGCTTACCAGTGGGAAAATGGCGAGTTAATGACTAAAATAGAAGATCAGCATTTAGGAATTGATGTTTTGCTTGACCAGCTTGCAAAATTAGATCAACAAGTTGTTTTAGTGGGTAATATGACTGATAAGATTCAGGCCAAATATGATCAATTGCCAGCTAATGTGACACTTTTGCCACGATCTTATAGCATTCCGTCAACGTATCAATTAGCTCTTGCTGGTGAAACGAAGGAACCGGTTAAAGAGATTGACCCCTTTGTTCCACACTATTTACGAATTACTGAAGCAGAGGCTAATTGGCAAAAACTTCATCCTGGAGAAAAAAGAAAGAATTATGTTCGAGAAGTTTAAAGAATGGTTTGTCAATACGACCAATCCTACTAAACGACCGACCCTTGATTTTACGCGACGAATAGTAATGATATCCGGCCATCAGTATGTGGTTCGGATGGCAAGAGAGCAAGATATTCAAACTTTAGTCGAAATTGAAGAAAGAATCTATGGGAAAGCACCATGGAGTTATGCTGCTTTCCGCATTGAACTACAGCGGCCATGTGATCGACTATATTTAGTTATTGAGGATGACCAGCAGATTGTTGGGTTTATGGGAACGGCTATTGATTGGTATCATTATGATTTGCATATTACGAATATTGGGATTACCCCAAGTTACCAAAATAAAGGGATTGGAACGTATCTTATTTTAACAGCCAAAAACTATGCCCGGCATTTAAAATTACATTCGATGAGTTTAGAAGTACGAGTGCATAATGTATCAGCTCGGCGCTTATATGAGAGTTTAGGCTTTCGTAACCAGCATATTAAACCACGTTATTACTTAGACAATCATGAAGATGCCGTTGATATGCAAGCAAGCTTACTTAGGTAGAGGTGAAAGTATTTTATTATGACAGAACGCACATTAATTTTAGCGTTTGAATCAAGCTGTGATGAAACAAGTGTTGCTGTAATTGAAAATGGAACTAAAATCCTTTCCAATATCGTTGCAACGCAAATCGATAGTCATCAGCGGTTTGGTGGAGTAGTACCAGAAGTAGCTAGTCGCCATCATATTGAACAAATTACCAAGTGTACAAATGAAGCTTTAGAGCAAGCAGATGTAGACTATAATGACCTAGATGCTGTGGCAGTAACATACGGTCCGGGATTAGTCGGGTCATTATTAATTGGTGTGACGGCAGCGAAGGCGATCGCATGGGCTCATAATCTTCCGTTAGTGCCGGTTAATCACATGGCTGGTCATATCTATGCCGCACGCTATGTTGGAGAGTTTAAATATCCACAAATGGCATTATTAGTTTCCGGTGGACATACAGAATTAGTCTATATGCCATCAGAACATGAATACCAAATTATTGGTGAAACACGTGATGATGCTGCCGGTGAAGCCTATGATAAGATTGGTCGTGTGTTGGGAGTTAATTACCCAGCAGGAAAAACGATTGATGAATGGGCAGCTAAAGGCAAAGATACTTTTAATTTTCCACGAGCAATGGAAAAAGAAGATAATTATGACTTTAGCTTTAGTGGGTTGAAGAGTGCCTTCATCAATACTGTTCATAACGCAGACCAACGTGGGGAAAAATTAGATAAATATGATCTTGCAGCCAGTTTCCAACAAAGTGTTATCGACGTGCTTGCTGAAAAAACAATGCGTGCATTAGATGATTACCCAGTGAAACAACTGATTTTAGCTGGTGGGGTCGCTGCAAATCATGGTCTCCGTACTCGTTTAGATCATGACATGAAGGAATTTCATTCTGATGTCCCTATGCTGCAAGCACCATTGAAATTATGTGGCGACAATGCTGCAATGATTGGGGCCGCTGGTTATGTTAACCACAAACATGGCGATCGAGCAGGCTTAGACTTGAATGCAGTACCAGGATTGATGTTTGATCGAATTCAGAATAAATAATAACCATAATTAAACAGTCATGGCCTCTAGTGTTCGTGTTTCCGAACACTGGAGGCCATTGTTATACTGCGCTCTTCGTCTCTTATGAACGTAACTGCAGTTTTTTGCGTTTTATGATTCGCCATTTGCTTTGTCAACGGCATCTATCAAGGCGTAACGGAAACCATTTTTTTCCAATGCTTCCACGCCCTTGATTGTTGTACCCGCTGGTGACGTTACTTGATCGCGTAATAATGCCGGGGCAAGCTTGTTATCATAGGCTAGTGTTCCCGTACCTTTTACCATACTAGCAATAACTTCATAGGCAGTTTGGCGATCGAGACCATGCTTGACGGCGGCATCGCTCATTGCGTCCATCATCACATCAACGAATGCAGGGCCACAGCCGCTGATAACACCAATTATATCTAGTTGGCGTTCTGGAACTTCAATGACATCACCAAGACTATTTAAAACAGTCATTACTTTTGAAATTGCTTCAGCAGAAATTCCGGTTGGTAAGGCAAGCCCAATTGTGCCAGCATTAACTTCAACTGGTGTGTTGGGAATAATATTAACAATTTCTTTATTCGGAAGAACTTTTGCTAAGTCTGCATGAGTAATTCCAGCAGCGGCGGAGATAAAAATAGTGTGGTCGTTAAGTACAGCTAATTCTTTAGCGACTGCGGTTGTAATAGGGGCTGGGGTGGTCAAAATTACGATATCGGGTGTAAGGTTAACCACTTCACTATTTGTATTAACGAGTTTAAACCCGAGCTTCTCAGCAAGGCTAGTAACACGTGGATTAACAGGATTCATTGCGCTGAGGGTAAAATTCTGCGTATGGCTTAATCCCTTCATAATTGCAGTCCCCATATTTCCAACACCAATAATTGTAACTTTCATCTAAAAAACCTCCTAGATTATTTCCGAATTTGCCCATTACCGGTAATTTCATATTTGATTGTTGTTAATTGTTGTAATCCCATTGGTCCCCGAGCGTGAAGTTTTTGGGTACTGATACCAATTTCAGCGCCAAAGCCAAATTCTCCCCCATCAGTAAACCGCGTGGAGGCATTAACGTAAACACAGGCAGAATTAATGGCCTGTTGGAAGTAGCGTCCCCGGGTAATGTTGTTTGTAATAATTGATTCTGAATGATGAGTACTGTAGTGGTTAATATGGCTAATTGCATCATCGAGGGAATCAACAATTTTTACGGCCATAATTAAATCGTTGTATTCTGTATCCCAGTCTTCCTCAGTAACGGGGCGGATAGTTGATACTAGTTGGCAAGCCGTTTCGTCACCGCGTAATTGGACTCCATGTTCCGTTAAAGCTCTTGCGATAACAGGAAGAAATTCAGCGGCAATATCGCGGTGGATAAGTAATTTTTCAGCGGCATTGCATACAGAAGGCCGTTGTACTTTTGCATTTACAGTAATATTGGTCGCCATTGTTAGGTCGGCATCCTTATCAATATAAATGTGGCAATTACCCGCACCAGTTTCGATAACTGGGACCGTAGCTGTTGTTACAACCCGCTGAATAAGGGCTCGGCCGCCTCGGGGAATCAAGACATCAATGTAGTCAGTGAGATTCATCATTTCATCAGCAATCGCATGACTAGTGTCGGTAATAAGCTGAACCGCATCGACCGGTAAATGTTGTTTTTGCAATGATTCGCGAAGAATTTTTACTAAGGCAGTATTAGTCTGGATAGCTTCCTTTCCGCCCCGTAAAATAACTGCATTGCCACTCTTAAAGGTGAGGCCGGTCGCGTCCACGGTTACGTTTGGTCGTGCTTCAAAGATAATGCCAATTACTCCTAATGGTACGCGCCGTTGAAGGATTTGCAACCCATCTTTGGTAATCCAACCCTTATCGATTTGGGAAGTGGGATCGGTCAAATCAGCGATTGTCCGGAGACCGTTAGCCATGTCCGCGATACGTTGGGAATTGACCATTAACCGATCCGTAAATTTAGTTGGCATTTGGGTAGCAGTAGCCAAATCTTGTTGGTTGGCAGCGATGATTTGTTTTTTATTTTTGATCAAATCATCTGCCAATTGAAGCAATGCCTTATTTTTGGTAGCAGTGTTCATTAAAGCTAGTTTGTTTGCAGCAATTTGAGCTCTTTTTCCAATTGCGATTAAGTCTTGGTTCATTATCATCACTCCTATTTTCCAAAATGAGTACCAATAGTATGACCATCAAAAATATCAAAAAGAATTTTAGGATCACGACCATTGCATAAAATCATTTGTTTGCCTGCTTGCATCATTGTGGCAGCCGCCCGTAATTTAGTTACCATTCCGCCTGTTCCAAACCTGGTGCTGCTACCGCTTGCGGCGTTCTCTATTTCGGGCGTTAGGACTGGCACTTCTTTAATGACTTGTGCGTCAGGAAATTTATGAGGATCTTTGTCATAAAGGGCATCGATATCCGAAAGAATGATTAGTTCATCTGCGTCAATGGCAATAGCGACCTGGGAAGAGAGTTCATCATTGTCACTGAAGGTAGTGTAATGGTCAAGCTCATCAACTGACACTGGGTCGTTTTCATTAACGATCGGAATTACATTTTGCTGAAGTAAAGTATTAATTGTATTAAGCGTATGTTGCCGACTAACAGGGTAAGTGAGCACATCACGAGTAAGGAGAAGTTGGGCGACGTGCGTTTGATAATCTAAAAAGCGTTGCGAATAGATTCGCATTAAAGCAGCCTGACCGATAGATGCTAAGGCTTGCTGCTGTTCGATTTCGGCAGGACGATCTGTTAATCCTAAACTTGCAAGACCAACGCCAATTGCTCCCGAGGAAACAAGAATAAGTTGGTATCCTTGATTATTTAATGTTGCGAGAACAAATGAGAGCTGGTCGATTGTTCGTAAATTAATTTTTCCATTAGGGAGAACAAGGCTACTCGTCCCAATCTTAACAACCACTTTTTGTATTTTATGAGTCATAGAAAATCCTTTCAAAAAACAAAAAGCGCCCTTAACCGAGACACCAATTATGGCGGTACCATTCTCGTTTAAAGACGCGCTTTACACTTTTAAATTATTTTATTATTAGAATATATTAAAGTTGTAGCAGGGCTTCGGTACTGGCAATAGCTTGCAGTCGGTGGCTATTGTTCCTGGACTGACCTATTTTTATCTACAATTGAAATTTTAATTGGAGTACTAAGCTTTTGTCAAGACTAATTATTTTCGAAAGTTAATTAGAAAACGATTGACAAATAATTAAAAATAAATTAGAATACGGACAGCAATTAAATATTAGTCGTTTAAGAAGAGTAAAAGCAATTTAGCATTAAGAGAGTTTTCGGGTGGTGGAAGAAAATTACAAGTTGCTTTGAAGATGGTCTTAAAAAATACAACAAGTGTGAGGAAAAAACTAAGCACTTGTCGGCTGATATCCGTTATCAAGTATCGAAGTTTATTATGAACTTCCTGAGGCTATTCATGTGAGTGGATAGTAAATTAAGGTGGCACCACGAAAATACTCGTCCTTACTTAAGTTAAGGACGGGTATTTTTTATGGAGGTGGAAGTGATGAGACGAAAAATTGCATTAGCTCAACTTAATATTCAATTAGGAAATCCTGCCGAAAATTATCAAAAAGCTAAGCAAGCAATTGAAGAAGCTGCTAATCATCATGCAGATATCGTAGTCTTGCCAGAGATGTGGAATACTGGCTATGCCTTAGATCAATTATCAGAAGTGGCAGATGAAAATGGTCAAAAGACGCAACAATTCCTTAGTGAGTTAGCACTAAAAAATCAAATTAACATTGTCGGCGGTTCAGTAGCGGTGAGATGTGGACAATCTTTTTTTAATACAACCTATGTTTATGATCAAAAGGGAAATCTAATTAGCAGTTACGAGAAGGTGCATTTATTTGGACTAATGAATGAAGACCGATATCTAAAAGCCGGGCAAAAAGAAAATCACTTTGAATTAGCTGGTGTTCCGAGTGCAAGTTTTATTTGTTATGATTTGCGATTCCCTGAATGGATTAGAACAGTCGCTCGTTATGGAACTGACATCTTATATTTTCCAGCAGAATGGCCAAGCAAACGGATTAAACAGTGGGAAATAATGTTACGGTCGCGGGCAATTGAAAACCAAGCCTTTGTAGTCGCGGTCAATCGTGTTGGGACGGATTTAGCGAATAGTTTTAATGGCCATTCATTAGTAATTGATCCGCTTGGCCGTATTATCCATGATGCAGGAGAAGTTGAACAAGTAAGTTATGCAGTAATTGACCTAGCACAGTTAGCACAGGTTCGGGGACCGATTCCGGTGTTTAAGGATCGTCGACCAAGTCTTTATCATTAAGAAGGAGATGGAAAAGATGAATTTTGAACAATCTAAATTATTAGACACTTTACCGAAACAATTTTTTGCCAATTTAGTTGCCAAGGTTAATAAAAAAATAAGTGAAGGGGTCGATGTTATTAATCTTGGCCAAGGAAATCCTGATAAGCCAACGCCAGATTATATTGTTAAGAGCACGCAAAAATGGGTGACGGATCCGCAAACTCATAAGTATTCACTATTTCGGGGATTGCCAGCGTTTAAGGAAGCGGCAGCAAATTTTTACCAAGAAAAATATGGAGCTGATTTTGATCCGGAAAAAGAAGTAGCAATTTTGGGTGGTTCCAAGATTGGGCTTGTAGAATTGCCATGGGCATTGATGAATTCCGGCGACACTTTCCTGCTTCCTGATCCAGGCTATCCAGATTACTTATCAGGAGCAGCACTAGGAGAAGTTAATTTTGAAACAGTGCCATTATTAGCAGAAAATAACTTCCTGCCAGACTTAGAGGCAATTCCTGAAGAGGTGGCGCAACGTGCTAAATTCTTCTATCTTAACTATCCTAATAATCCTACCGGCGCTGTAGCTACTCCTGAGTTTTATCGAAAATTAGTGGCGTGGGCCAAAAAGTACCATGTGGGAATTATTAGTGACTTTGCCTATGGCGCAATTGGCTTTGACGGCCAAGCCCCAGTTAGTTTTATGGAAACACCAGGTGCTAAAGATGTGGGGATTGAATTTTATACCTTTTCTAAGACGTTCAACATGGCAGGCTGGCGAATCGCATTTGCAGTTGGTAATGCAGATATTATTGAAGCCTTAAACTTAATTCAAGACCATTTATTTGTTAGCCTTTTTCCCGCCTTACAGGAAGCTGCTATTGATGCCTTGACGCTGCCACAGCGTGATGATGCAATTGCCGAAATTGTAGGTCGTTATGAAGAAAGACGGAATGCCTTTATTAATGCGGCGGAAAAAATTGGCTGGCATGCATTTACTCCCCAGGGTACTTTCTATGCTTGGATGCCGGTTCCGAAGGGCTACACCAGTGAAAGCTTTGCAGACTTGTTATTAGACAAAGCTGGCGTGGCAGTAGCACCCGGCAATGGCTTTGGTAAACATGGTGAAGGTTATGTGCGGATTGGCCTTTTGATTGAGCCAGCACGATTAACGGAAGCCGTTGAGCGGATTGCTAAACTGAATTTATTTAATTAAGGAGGAAAAGATTATGGCTTTGAAATATACGGTTTTAGGAGCAGGTGCAATGGGTCTACGATTTGGCGTATTGCTTCAAGAACTGGCTGGCGCTAAGGTTGATTTTGTTGATAACTGGGCTCCCCAAGTTGAAACCATTAAACAACAGGGTGGGGTTTATGTTTCTCGGGACCATGAAAATCGTCACCTTGTCCCGATTAATATTTACTCACCAGAAGAATATGATGGTGATCCAGATGTGTTGATCGTTTTTGCCAAACAGATGACGCTTAGTGATTTGTTACAACGCAGTGCTCATTTCTTCCATCCTGATCACCAATATGTCTTTTCGGGGATGAATGGCATGGGACATATTGAAAAAATTAACCACTATTTTCCTAAAGAACATGTCGTGGCCGGTACTTGTTTAATTGGTACGGTTCTTAATAAGGCGGGAGATGTGGACTTTATTGGTAAACCTGGTGCTGGTTCGATCAACTTATCTCCCCAAGTCGGCGAACCTGACGAGTGGGTAAAACAAATTGTTGAGGACTTTACCACGGCGAATATTAATCCTCACCTTAATGATAATTTTTATGGTACCCTCCTAACAAAAGTAGTCTTCAATTCTGTCATTAATACGATCTGCACACTTTTTGAGATTCAAATGGGGCAATTTATCGATTACGATGGTGCAGAAAAGCTTGGTAAACAGCTAATTAATGAAGCATTTGATGTTGCAGAACGGGCTGGTATTCAGCTCTTAAGTACCCGTGAAGAGGAGTGGCAAACGATTAAATATGTTAGTGAAGTTACTAACCCGCTGCATTATCCATCGATGTACCAAGATATGAGTAAAAATCGTCCAACAGAAGTCGATTACATTAATGGATATATTTATGATTTAGGTAAAAAATATAACTATGAAGCAACAACTCATGACTTCTTACGTAATTTAGTTCACCTTGCAGAAAATACTCGTAAATTCCGACAAAACTAAAAGAAGAAGCGGATCTTTCCGCTTCTTCTTTTAGTTTTCTTGATCAAATTCTTCCAGTTTTTCTGCTGTTTCTGTCCATGCAAGTTCGACCTCTTCGGATTTAGCTGATAACTCATCAAGTTCTTTTTGGAGATCGGTTAATTTTCCAATATCCGTAGCAATCTCTGGTTGGCTCATTTGTTCTTGAATTGCAGTTTGCTTTTCTTCTAATTCCGCCATCTGTTGTTCTAGTTCATCGACTTGTCGCTGAATTTTTCGGCGAGCACGCTGTTGTTCTTTACTCTGCTGATAAGATTGCTTACCAGCTGGTGCTTTAGCGATCGTGTTGGAATTATGCGAAGTAGCCTTAGGTGAACTTTCTTTTTCCTTAGCAACTAGATAGTCATCATAATTGCCTTCATAATGTTTAATTCCATCATGTTCCATTGCTAGGATATCGGTTGCAACCTGATTAATAAAGTAACGGTCGTGAGAAATAAAGAGAACAGTTCCGCTAAATTCGTTAATTGCGTTTTCAAGCACTTCTCGACTATCGATATCTAAGTGATTAGTGGGTTCATCAAGGATAAGAAAATTAATCGGTTTAAATGAGAGTTTAGTTAACTCTAGTCGTGCTTTTTCACCACCAGATAGGTCATGAACGACTTTATAAACATCATCACCAACGAATAAGAAACTACCTAATAATGAACGAATATCCTTTTCAGGCACTTCTGGATGGTCATCCCATACTTCTTCCAGAACCGTTTTATTTGGGTGCAATTGCTGTTGTTCCTGATCATAGTAACCAATATCGAGGTTAGCACCGAGTTTAATCGATCCGCTAATTAACGGAATTTTATGGAGGATAGATTTTAGTAAAGTTGACTTTCCGATTCCATTTGGCCCGATAATCCCAACACGCTGTGGCTTACGGACATTAAATGAAAGTGGTCCGGCAAGAATCTGTTCATCGTAACCAACTTTTGCCTGCTCCACATCAAGAACTTCATTTCCACTATCTTTTTCAGAATGGAATTGGAAATGAATTGATTTATCATCAGTTTCTGGACGCTCAAGCCGCTCCATTTTTTCTAATTGCTTTCGCCGCGCCTGGGCACGTTTAGTTGTTGAGGCGCGAACAATATTTCGATTAACAAAGTCTTCTAACTTGGCGATCTTTTTTTGTTGTTGGTCATAATGTTTCCACTTTGCTTGTAACCGTTCTTGCTTGTGTTTAACAAATTGCGTGTAGTTACCGGTATAGTGGGTGAGTGTTTTATTATCGAGATCATAAACGTCGCTAACAACACGATCTAAGAAGTAACGATCGTGAGAGACGATAAGCAACGCGCCTTGATAACTTTTAAGGTAATCTTCTAGCCACGAAAGAACGTTCATGTCGAGGTGGTTAGTCGGTTCATCTAGAATCAAAAGTCCAGGTGCTTGCAGAAGAATCTTTGCTAAGGCGAGTTTAGTTTTTTGCCCTCCTGAAAGAGAATTAATTGGTGTGTCATAGCTTTCTTCACCAAAGCCAAACCCATGTAAAATTCCCCGCATACGTGATTCGTATTCAAAACCACCCTGTTTTTTAAAGGTAGTTTGTAAATTATCATATGTTGAAAGAATTTGTTGATAATTACTATCGGTACTGTCGAGATCAGCAAGTTGCTGTTCAAGATCATGAATTTGTGCTTCCATTTTATGGAGAGGAGCAAAAACAGTATCTAACTCAGTCCAAATGCTATTTTGACTATCGAGTCCTTGATCCTGGGCCAAGTAACCAATTGTCAAATCTTTAACCTTCGTAATTGTTCCCTCATCTGGTTCGGTTATTCCAGCGATCATTTTTAACAAGGTCGTTTTACCAGCACCATTACGCCCAACAAGCGCAGTACGGCCATGCTCTTGGATTTGCATGTTCATATTGTGAAATAAAACGTCCGCGCCAAATCGACGCACAACGTCATTTGTCTGTAAAAGTAACATATTGAAACCTCATTTATTTCGTTGATTTAATATGGTTTTATTTTAGCAGATTTTTAATTTTAAATAAAAAGTTGAAAATATTTTTGTATTTTAGTTCACAAAAAGGGGTTTAATTGCTAGAATATACTCAGACTTAAATTTCACAAAGTAAAATTAGTAACATTATCTTTGTCAAAAACTTAGTAATTAGTTGGCAAACTAGGTTGAGAAGGGCTTATTTTAGGAGGAATAAAAGTAGAATGGCTAATAAAAAGATTCCACGCGCGACTGCGAAACGGTTGCCAATATATTTCCGTTATTTAAATGTATTGAAAGACGCAAACAAGCAACGGGTATCATCAACTGAACTTTCGGAGGCTGTGCAAGTTGATTCGGCAACGATTCGGCGTGACTTTTCATATTTTGGTGAATTAGGTAAGCGGGGATACGGTTATGACGTTGAAAGTCTATTAAAGTTTTTTAAGGGAATCTTGCACCAAGACTCATTAGTTAGTGTTGCCTTAGTCGGGGTTGGTAGTTTAGGGAGTGCCTTGTTAAACTTTAATTTCCACCAAGACACCAATTTACGGATTAGTGCAGCATTTGATACTAAGCCAGAATACGCCAATACAGTCAAAAGTGGTATTCCAATTTACCCATCCGAGGATATGGTAAAGCAGTTAAAGGAGCAGCAGATTGATGTTGTTATTCTAACTGTTCCTGGAATCAAGGCACAACATGTTGCAGACCAATTAGTTGAAGCTGGTGTAAAGGGAATTCTTAACTTTACTCCTGTTCGTTTATCTGTGCCTAAAAATGTTCAAGTTCAAAACATTGACTTAACAAACGAACTTCAAACATTAATTTACTTCATTAAAAATTATACTGAAGATTCAATTGAATAAATTAGGAGAGCATTGGTTTAATGAAAACGTTAAACTAATGCTTTTTGTTTACTAAATTATTAGTAAAAGTCATCGATTATATGGATGATCTTTTAAATTTCAAAAAATGGTCAAAAAAAGTCAAAGTGTTTTTGTTGCATTTTAAAGAGAACATGTTATATTTAAACATGTAGTTAGCACTTGAAGAGTTTGAGTGCTAAAAATAAAATTTATTAACAAGATGGAGGGATTAACGTGTTAAAACCATTAGGAGATCGCGTTGTTCTAAAAGCTGAAACTGAAGAAGAAAAGACAGTTGGTGGAATTGTCCTTGCTTCTAATGTGAAGGAAAAGCCAACTACTGGAAAGGTTATTGCCGTTGGAGAAGGTCGTACTTTAGAAAACGGACAAAAGCTTGCTCCAGCTGTTAAGGAAGGCGATCGCGTATTATTCGATAAGTACGCAGGCAACGAAGTAGAATATAACGGTGAAAAGTTCTTAGTTGTTCATGCTAAAGACTTAGTAGCAATCGTTGAATAGTTAAATAAGCGAATTAAGAGCAGGAGACAGAAAGAATAAAATTCCTTCACCGTCTCTTTTAAATAATAAATTTAATTTTGAGGTGACATAAATGGCAAAAGAAATTAAGTTTTCTGAAGATGCACGGAGCGCTATGCTCAGTGGTGTTGATAAATTAGCTGATACTGTTAAGACAACGATGGGTCCAAAGGGACGGAATGTTGTTTTGGAACAAAGCTATGGCACACCAACTATTACTAATGATGGTGTAACTATTGCTAAGAGCATTGAACTTGAAAACCAATTTGAAAATATGGGTGCAAAGTTAGTAGCCGAAGTTGCTTCAAAGACTAACGATATTGCCGGTGACGGTACTACAACTGCTACTGTTTTAACTCAAGCAATTGTTAATGCTGGTATGAAGAACGTTACTTCTGGTGCAAACCCAGTTGGTATTCGTCGTGGTATTGATAAGGCTACTGAAGTTGCTGTTGAAGCTTTGAAGAAGATGTCACATGATGTAAAGACAAAGGATGATATCGAACAAATTGCTTCTATTTCAGCTGCAAATCCAGAAGTTGGTAAGTTAATTGCTGATGCAATGGAAAAGGTTGGTCATGATGGTGTAATTACTATCGAAGATTCTCGTGGTGTTGACACTAGTGTTGACGTTGTTGAAGGAATGAGCTTTGATCGTGGTTACATGTCACAATACATGGTAACTGATAACGACAAGATGGAAGCAGATCTTGATAACCCATATATTTTGATTACTGACAAGAAGATTAGTAATATCCAAGACATTTTGCCATTACTTCAATCAGTTGTTCAAGAAGGCCGTGCTCTCTTGATCATTGCTGATGACATTACTGGTGAAGCATTACCAACTCTTGTATTAAACAAGATTCGTGGTACCTTTAATGTTGTTGCTGTTAAGGCTCCAGGCTTCGGTGACCGTCGTAAGGCTCAACTTCAAGATATTGCTGTTTTGACTGGCGGAACTGTTATTTCTGACGACCTTGGGATGAGTCTTAAGGACGCTACTGTTGATCAATTAGGTCAAGCTAACAAGGTTACAGTTACAAAAGATACTACTACTATCGTTGATGGTGCTGGTTCAAAGGAAGCTATCCAAGAACGTGTTGACCAAATTAAGCAAGAAATTGCTAAGTCAACTTCTGACTTCGACAAGGAAAAGCTTCAAGAACGTCTTGCAAAGCTTTCAGGTGGGGTTGCCGTTGTTAAGGTTGGTGCCGCAACTGAAACTGAATTGAAGGAAAAGAAGTACCGGATTGAAGACGCCTTGAATGCTACTCGTGCTGCTGTTCAAGAAGGATTTGTTCCTGGTGGTGGAACTGCTTTGATTAACGTAATTCCTGCTCTTGACAAGATTAATGCTGATGGTGATGAATTAACTGGTATCAACATTGTTAAGGCTGCCCTTGAAGCACCAGTTCGTCAAATTGCTGAAAACGCTGGTGTTGAAGGCTCTGTTATTGTTAATGAATTAAAGAATGAAAGAGAAGGCATTGGTTACAACGCTGCAGATGGCAAGTTTGAAGATATGATCAAGGCTGGTATTGTTGACCCAACAATGGTTACCCGGTCTGCTCTTCAAAACGCTGCTTCTGTATCAGCATTGCTTCTTACTACTGAAGCAGTTGTTGCTGATAAGCCAGATCCAAATGCTAATAACCAAGCTCCTGCTGCTCCACAAGGCGGCATGGGCGGTATGATGTAATACCATTTGACTAAAATTTAATTTTGTGGGCAGAAAAGATTCTAATGTTTGGTTTTCAAATGTTAGGATCTTTTTTTATTGGAGGAAAATCAATGACGAAAAATGCGGCCAGTGTCTATGAATATTTAAATGCCAAAAAAATAAACTATCAAATTGTTACGCATCCCCCAGTTTACACAGCGGAACAAGCAGACAAGTATGTTCAAAAATATCAATTTGCCCGCACTAAAAACCTTTTTCTAAAAAATAGAGCTGGCTATTATTTAGTTACAATTTTAGAAAATAAGCGTCTCAATATGAAAAAAATGAAAGAGAATCTATCGACTAGTCGGTTTTTATTTGCCCGTCTAGAAGAATTAGCTATGAAATTAGGAATAACAAGTGGGGCTGTTTCACCTTTTAACTTGTTTAATGATAAACAACATCAGGTTACCTTTATTATTGATGCTGATATCTTTAAGAACGAGGATTTAATAGGTTGTCACCCAAATGATAATACGGCCACTGTGATTTTAGGAATAGAAGATTTGCTTCAAATAATAAAGCAGAATGGTAATCCAGTTAAGGCGGTTCAACTATAAAGTTAATCTAAAAATCTTAAATTGTGGTAAAGTAAATTAGTATTAATTTTTAACCAAACTATAACTGAAAGGAACTAAGAAATGGAAAAAATGAAGTTCCAGAAGATAACGCTATTTTCTGGTGTAATGCTTGCCTTAAATTCCTTAATTGGTTCAGGATGGTTGTTTGGTGCCGGAACTGCTGCAAAGGTTGCGGGACCAGCTGCTATTTTGTCGTGGATCTTAGGAGCAATAATCATTATTAGCATTGCCCTTACTTATGTTGAATTAGGGGCGATGTTTCCAGAAAGTGGAGGAATGAGTCGTTATGCTCAGTATAGCCACGGTCCGTTTTTAGGCTTTATTGCTGCATGGGCAAATTGGATTTCATTAATCACTTTAGTCCCAATGGAAGCCGTGGCCTCAGTTCAATATATGAGTTCGTGGCCGTGGGCATGGGCAAACTGGACCCACCACTTTATGAAAAATGGTAATATTACAACTCCTGGATTGTTGATTGTATTTGCCTTTATGCTGGTTTTTACTTTGATCAATTTCTGGTCGGTAAAATTGATGACTCGCTTTACTAATTTAATATCAATTTTTAAGATTTTATTACCCACATTAACAATTGTGATGCTTATTGCGGCGGGTTTTCATCCTAGCAATTTTGGTCATAGCGTAACTACTTTTATGCCATATGGTAGCCGTTCAATCTTTGAAGCAGCTGCTATTTCTGGAATTATTATGTCTTATGATGCCTTTCAAACGGTAATCAACATGGGAGGAGAAATGATTAATCCTCATAAAAATATCGTGCGAGGCGTATTGATTTCAATGATTATTACTGCTGTGATCTATGTCATGTTACAAGTTGCTTTTATTGGAGCAATTGATCCGAATTTATTAGCGCAAAAAGGATGGCATGGGATTAACTATACGTCTCCATTTGCTGATATTGCGATCCTGCTGGGGATGAATTGGCTTGCAATTTTACTATATATGGATGCTTTTGTTTCACCATTTGGGACAGGGGTTGCGTTCGTGGCGACTGCCTCACGAGCATTGGCAGCAATGACTCATACCGGACATTTGCCCCAATGGTTGGGACGGTTAGAACGGCGCTACATGATTCCGCGGTTTGCAATGGTTGTGGATCTGATTTTAGCAGTGGTAATGGTTAGTCTCTTTAGAAATTGGAGTTTGTTAGCCACTGTAATTACTGGTTCAACTTTAATTGCTTATCTTACTGGGCCGGTTACTGTAATGTCGCTTCGTAAAATGGATGCTAATCTAAAGCGGCCGTTTCATCCACATTTTATGTCCTGGTTAGCGCCATTTGCATTTGTCTTGACGAGTCTTTCAATTTATTGGACAATGTGGCCAACAACTGTTCAGGTAATTGGGGTTATCTTATTAGGCTTACCGATCTATCTTTATTATGAGGTTAAGTATCGTCACGCATCAGGGCTACGTGACTTACGCAATAGTTATTGGATGTTGGCTTATCTTGTTTTTATCTCAATAGTTTCTTACATTGGGAGTGAAGGATTTGGCGGCAAGGACTGGTTGAAGTACCCATGGGATTTTGTTGTTATTATCATCTGCTCGTTAGGATTTTACCGGTGGGCTGTAGCTAGCCGGATGAAAAAAATTGATTCTACGGCAGAAAAGGTTAATGCCAAGGTAAAGATGCCAGAAAAAGATCAATAGATATATTTGTAGGTTGCAAAATTAAAGAATAAATTGTAGTATTGTCACCTACTTAAAAAGTGTAAAAATCAAAGGAGAAATAGTATGTGGCGCTATTTGAAACGTGTTTTAATCGGGAAACCGTTAAAAACCCTTGATGAAGGGCAAACACACTTAACTAAATTTAAAGCATTAGCCATGCTTTCTTCTGACGCAATATCGTCAGTAGCATATGGACCAGAGCAAATTACAACTGTTCTGGTAACTTTATCTGCAGCAGCAATCTGGTATTCAATTCCGATTGCGGCAGTTGTGTTGGTTCTTTTGTTAGCTATCACGTTATCATACCAACAAATCATTCATGCCTATCCTAGTGGTGGTGGTGCTTATGTCGTTGCCACACGGAATTGGGGGAGTAATGGAGGATTATTTGCTGGAGGATCATTACTAGTTGACTACATGTTAACGGTGGCCGTTTCAACGACATCTGGAGTTGAAGCGATTACTTCGGCAGTTCCTGCTTTATATAAATTTTCAATTCCAATTGGGATCGTTATCGTCCTTTTAATCATGTTTATGAATTTACGGGGAATGAGTGAAAGTGCAAACTTCCTCACAATTCCGGTATATTTCTTTGTTATTATGATGATTGTGATGGTAGTATGGGGTGGTTATAATATTGCCACTGGTCATATTCATTACCGGGCAATTGTCGATTATGGAACACCGGTATCGGGAATGTCATTTGTTTTGCTTATTCGGGCATTCTCGGCTGGTTCATCATCCTTAACTGGGGTGGAAGCCGTAAGTAATGCTGTTCCTAACTTTAATAAGCCTAAAGAAAAGAATGCATCAACTACCCTGGCAATTATGAGTGCTATTTTAGCGTTCTTCTTTATTGCCGTTATCTTCTTTAGCTTTTATCTGGGGGTAGTTCCTAATTCACGGACAACAATTCTCTCCCAAATGGCCGCGCAAATCTTTGGTGGGCATGGGTTAGGTTTTTACCTCTTGCAACTTTCAACTGCAATGATTTTAGCAGTTGCTGCTAATACTGGTTTCTCAGCCTTTCCAATTCTTGCCTTTAATATGGCTAAAGATAAATATATGCCACACGCATTCATGGATCGTGGTGATCGGTTAGGCTACTCTAACGGAATTATTTCCTTAGCGATTGGAGCAATTATTTTGATCTTGATCTTCCATGGTCAGACTAATATGTTAATTCCGCTTTATGCAGTAGGGGTATTTGTTCCATTTACTTTATCGCAATCTGGGATGATTATTCACTGGTTTAGAGAACGGGAAGGTTTCTGGTTAGGGAAAGCCTTTATTAACCTAGTAGGAGCCTTGATTTCATTTGTTCTTGTTATTTGTTTGTTCTGGCAACACTTTGCAAATGTTTGGCCATACTTAATTATCATGCCGCTGCTTTTATGGATGTTCCATTCGATTCACCGGCACTACGTAAAAGTAGCCGCTCAGTTGCGGGTTGCTGAAAAAACAAAAGTCCAATTACATGATTACGATGGCGCAACAGTGATCGTTTTAGTTGGTAATGTAACACGGGTAACTCGTGGTGCAATTAATTACGCTCGGTCGATTGGTGATTATGTTATTGCCATGCATGTTTCATTTGATGAAAATCCAGGCAAAGAGCATAAAACAGCAAATGAATTTAAAGCTGAATATCCAGATGTTCGTTTCGTTGATATTCACTCTTCGTACCGTTCGATCGCTAAACCAACATTACGTTTCGTTGATGTAATTGCCAAGCGGGCGGAAGCAAGAAATTATTCGACAACTGTTCTTGTTCCTCAATTTATTCCTAAACATCCATGGCAATTGGCCTTGCATAATCAGACTAGTGTTCGTTTACGGGCGTTATTGAATTCCCGCGAGAACATTATTGTTGCTAGTTATAACTACCATCTTCAAGAATAGTTTATTTAGAGAGAAAGTATTGATTTAATGAATAAAAAGCAACTATTATGGGGACTTTTGTTTGCAGTTGGCCTTTTCATGGCGGCAAGTTATACCATTGATAATCGTGGCTTTCATTCTGGAATATACGGTATCATTGGTTGTGCTTTAATCTTAATTGCGTATGCAGGAATGAATTGGGAAAAACTGCAATCAAAAGATCAGCATACGGGAAAAATTTTATTGCTTTTAAGCAGTATTTTAGGGATTATCATTGTCCTTGATATTGCTGAAATAATTTTAAGATAATTAAATAAAGCTTATTGAGGGAGCAAGACAGAAGTCACTTGTGACTTCGTTTTTCGACGCGAAGCTAGCCTCTGGGAGCCCCCGCAAGCAACAATAGGCCTCCAATGTTCTTTGTCGGACGTTGGAGGCCATTGTTGTACTGCGTATTTGCTTTTTATGAAAGCAACTTAACTTATGTCTCAGTCTCTTTTTATATTGACTAATAAGCTAAATCATATTCTCCTTTTTGTTAGTCGGCTAACGAAAAGGAGAGATGAAAATTGCTAATAGGTCGTCTAGTAAAACAAGCTAATAATGCGATGAATCAAGAAATGAATGCATTTGCGCAGCAGCATGGATTGACAGGGACGCAAATGTCGATTATTAATTTTTTAACGCATTTCCCGGGAAATAGTTGTGATCAACACCAGATTAAAAATAAATTTGGAATAAAGAGATCACCTACTACTGTATTGCTTCAACGAATGGCAAAGAAAAATTTGATTGAACGTTATCCGTCACCAGAAGATCGTCGTCAAAAAATCGTTACGCTTACTGCAGAAGGGCAAAAATTATCCTCAGATGTAAGTGCGTATATTACACAATACGAAGAGAAATTAAAAGCAGATTTTAGTGAACAGGACATTTCGAAAATAAAACGATTCTTATCAACGATGATAGAGGAGAAATAATGAGTATGAATACTGAAAAAATTCCAGCAAAAGTTGTTGCAGCAATTGTGACAACTGGATTGATGTCATTTTGTGGCGTGATAGTTGAAACTTCAATGAATGTAACTTTTCCGATCCTAATGCGTGAATTTTCAATTACTACTAATCAGGTTCAGTGGATGACTTCCATTTATTTACTTTTAGTCGCAATTATTGTTCCTCTATAGGCAATTTTGAAAAGCTACTACCGAACAAGGTTTTACGGTTGCAAACTTGCTTTTTATTGGTGGGATAATGATCGATGCGCTGGCGCCGTCGTTTGGGTTGCTTTTAGTTGAGCGGGTAATTCAGGGGATTGGAACTGGGATTGCATTACCATTGATGTTTAATATTATTATGGAGCAAGTTCCAACAAGCAAAATTGGTTTTATGATGGGAATTGGTAATCTTATTACTGGAGTTGCTCCAGCGATCGGTCCTACTTTCGGTGGAATCGTTGCCAGTAAGCTTAATTGGCGGTGGGTATTTTATTCATTAATTCCGCTGTTAATTATTTCATTTGTGCTTGGTGAATGGGGAATTACCCAAAAATCACCGATTAAAAAACAACAGATTGATATCTTTAGTATGTTAATGATTGTCTTCATGTTCTGTGGTTTTGTAACAGGGTTTAGTAACCTGGGAAGTCAAGCCTTTATGACCTTTTCAGTTGGTGGCGCATTGTTAATTGGGATCTTAGGAATGGGCCTTTTTGCTTGGCGTTCATTAACCCTAAAAGAACCAATTTTACAATTACGATTATTTAGAAATAAAAAATTTCTGGGCATGTTCTTGGCTTCTTTTTAACCCAACTTATTTCATTAGGTTTTGCATTTCTTTTACCAAACTATATTCAATTGGTAAATGGTAATAGTGCAATGACAGCTGGCTTGATTGTCCTCCCAGCTGGTTTTGTTGGAGCGATATTTGCACCATTAGGAGGACGAATTTTAGATAAGTTTGGCGCTCGTAAGCCTATTTTGATTGGTACTTCGTTGTGTTTACTTGCGCTTGTTGCTTTTACGATTTCTGGACGACATTTAACAAATATATTTATTGCGCTAGTTTATATTCTCTATATGGGTGGAATGGGGATGTGCATGGGCTGCGTAATGACAAGTGCACTAACTGTTATTGGTAAAGAAAAGCAATCACAAGGAAATGCAATTCTTAATACCCTTCAGCAATTTGCCGGGGCAATTGGTACTTCATTGGTAGCGATGATTGTAGCTGCTAATCAATCACACTTAAATGTTGTTCGTCGGGTCTCAACAGCAATTGGTACTCAAGAAGCCTTTGGTATGTTAACGGTTTTTTGTATTATAATTTGGATAAGTTACTATCGAAGTGTGAAAAAATAAAATATTAAAAAATTCAGGCTAGAAGATTCTAACCTGAATTTTTTAATATGGAATTTCGTTAAAGTGCTGATCGCCTTCAGTTATTTGAAGCTGGTCGTTAAAACGATTAATGAGCTTCTCCTTAACATCTTCTAAGTCCGTTTCGTTTACGTAAATACTTGTTTCAACATTAACCCCGTACTCCTCACCGGCCACCTCAAGATTGTTCTCCTTGAGGTAGTAAAGAAGGGGATCGTGAAGAGCATAGGTAACAGTGATTTTTAGAATTGCTTGCTTGATCCGTTGGACGAGACCAGCTTGGTGGATTGCTTCAGTAGTTGTATTGTTATATGCCCGGATGAGACCACCTGCGCCTAGCTTAATCCCGCCGAAATAACGGGTAACCACTGCTACGACATTATGGATCTTTGCAAGTTTAAGTGATTCAAGGATCGGAATTCCCGCTGTTCCACTTGGCTCGCCATTATCGCTTTCTCGTTGAATTTGGTCATTGTCACCAATCATATATGCGAAGCAATTATGAGTAGCTTTTTTGTTAGCTGCTTGGATGCTGGTGATAAATTGTTGAGCTTCTTCTTCTGAGGAGACACGAGCAATGGAGCAAATAAACCGTGATTTTTTAATTGTTTGCTCATAAGTGGTATTTTTAGCAATTGTTAAATATGGTTCTGTCATTTTTAAACTTCCTTCGTGCTATTTTGATTAATTTACGTATATATAAAGTAGGAGGTGAATAATGGATTTAGACAATTATTATGGGCGACGAGTCTTAGTTCCGCGTCATGAGTTGATACAATCAGGAATTCAAGAACTACCAACAATTAGAATCGATACTGCGAATATTAGAT
Source organism: Limosilactobacillus reuteri (assembly GCF_002254085.1). GTDB lineage: Bacteria > Bacillota > Bacilli > Lactobacillales > Lactobacillaceae > Limosilactobacillus > Limosilactobacillus reuteri_K. The sequence continues at coordinate 52,912 of NZ_NGPY01000003.1, forward strand.
GTTATCGCTGCAATTATGTCACAGAAAAATCGCTGGGTGCTTTGCCACGAGGTGAGTTTTATTGTCCACATTGCATTAATCTTGGTCGTGTTTCAACGTTAAATAAATTTTATCATGTTCCAGAGCCAAATCAATTTACGGTTACCGAACCGGTGTTGACCTGGAAAGGAAAATTATCGCCTCTTCAGCAACAAGCTTCAGAAAAAATTTCCCAGGGAATGGCTGATCATGTTCAGCAATTGTTATGGGCAGTTACGGGTGCCGGGAAGACTGAGATGATGTTTGCGGGGATCGCTGCAGCAATTAAACGTGGTGAAAGAATCGGAATAGCTTCTCCACGAGTAGATGTCTGTTTAGAATTATTTCCTCGTTTAAAAGCTGCTTTTGCTAATTGTGATATTGCTCTTTTACATGGTCGACAAGAATTACCTTATCATTATGCTCAATTGACTATTTGTACAACTCATCAATTACTTCGTTTCTATCATGCTTTTGATAATTTAATTATTGATGAAGTAGATGCCTTTCCGTACGCTGCTAATGCTTCGTTATTATATGCAACAAAGCAAGCAATAAAAAAGAATGGAGGATGTCTATATTTAACCGCAACCCCAGGAGATGCTTTGCTCCGAGAAATCAAAAGTAAACGATTGATTGTTAATTATTTACCTCTTCGCTATCATGGGCATTTACTTCCAGAAATAAAAGTTAGACTAGCTTTTGGATGGAGGCGACGATTAGAACGCCATCAATTACCCCCGCAAGTTATTCAACAGTTGCAGAAAACGCTAAAAGAAGGCCACCGCTTTTTGTTATTTGTTCCTCATATTGCTGATTTAGCATTAGTCAAAGCTGCATTACAGCATTCTTTTACAACTTTCCGCTTTGCTACTGTTCATGCAAGTGATCCGCAGCGGTTAGAAAAGGTACAAAAAATGCGTGATGGTGATTATGACTTTTTAGTCACGACTTCTATTCTTGAACGAGGGGTTACTTTTCCGGAAATTGATGTCTATGTTTTGGGTGCTGATGATCCAGTCTTTTCTTCATCAGCATTAGTACAAATTGCTGGTCGCGCTGGCCGTGCACAAAGTCGACCAACTGGACGAGTTGTTTTTTGGATTAATTGTAATTGTCACCAAATTAACCAAGCTGTTTCCCAGGTGAAGTATTTGAATCAGAAAGGTCAAAGGTTGATAGATGAATTGTCTCCTATGTAATAAAAAAATAACTTTCCAGCTAACTTTGAAAGAGATTTTTGGCTTTCGTGAAATTATCACGCCAGTAGTTTGTACTCAATGTAAGGAAAGATTTGTATGCTGGGGTGATCGAGGATGTACAGGATGCGGTAAAGAAAATGTTAATAAAAATGGTTTCTTATGCTCAGACTGTCAAACTTGGGGGAAAATTTACGGCTGGAACTTGCATCATCGAGGATTATATCGGTATAACGAGGCAATGAAAGAGTATATGCAACGTTATAAATTTAATGGCGATTACCGTTTGCGAATGGTGTTTCAGCGCGAATTTAGTAAAGTAGTTAATGAACAGAAAACGGATTTAATTGTCCCAATTCCAGTAACGTCTACAACGATGCAAACGCGCGGCTTTAATCAAGTTATTGGTCTATTACGAGAAGTATCTTACCAACCGATCTTACGAACTAAAGCAAGTTCAAAAGTAGCGCAATCAAGTAAGACTAAAGAAGAACGACTTACAACTAAGCAACCATTTATTCTTGAATCTCCAGAAAAAGTAATTAATAAACGAATCCTTTTGGTTGATGATGTCTATACGACGGGGAGGACGTTATACCATGCAGCGGTACTTTTCAAACAAGCCGGCTGTAAAGAGATTGGTAGCGTTTCACTGGCACGTTAAATTCTTCTTAAGATGCATTAATAAAGTTTGTTAATTAACACAAACTAATCTATAATAAAAATAGGATATGAGAAGAGTGGTCCTTCTGATATCAGATCAAGCAGTTGCTTGGCTGAAAGGAGAGAAGTACAATGTTAAAGTTCAATATTCGTGGTGAAAATGTCGAAGTTACTGAGTCAATTCGTGATTACGTTGTAAAGCGAATCAGCAAGCTTCAAAAGTTCTTTGAAGATAGTGTTGAAGCTACCGCCCACGTGAACTTAAAAGTTTATCCAAACCGGACGTACAAGGTTGAAGTAACAATTCCACTTCCGTACCTAACGTTGCGGGCAGAAGAGACTTCTAATGATATGTATGGAAGTATTGACTTAGTTACAGATAAGCTTGAACGGCAAATCCGGAAGTACAAGACGAAGGTTAACCGTAAGTCACGTGAAAAAGGCCTAAAGAACCTTGAATTCATCTCATCTGATAATGATGGAGCAGATGAACAAGATGATGAATTAAAGATTGTACGGACGAAGCAAGTTTCATTAAAGCCAATGGATCCTGAAGAAGCTGTCCTTCAAATGGATATGCTTGGACACAATTTCTTTATCTTCCAAGATGCTGAAACTAATGGTACAAGCATTGTTTACCGTCGTAATGATGGTCGTTATGGCTTGATTGAAGCTGAATAGTCAATGCCAATATGAAGAGCGCGGATGAGAAATCATTGGCGCTTTTTATATCTTATAACTTATAGCCACCTTGTAATATCCATACTAATAATTTTTATTTATACCATGAACGTGGTAAAATGTTATGGTTAGAGTAAAAAATATAATTGGCTTGAGTAGTACTTTTTTATTGATTTTGGACTTAAGCCAGAAAGTAGGAAGGACGCTTTTATGGCCAATATTCTAAAAAAATGGATTGAAAGCGATCGTCGTGAATTACGGCGAATTAATAAAATAGCAAATAAAGTAGAAAGTTATGCTAAACAGATGTCTGAATTGACTGATGAACAACTTCAGGCAAAAACTGATGAATTTCGGGAACGTTATAAAAAAGGTGAATCCTTGGATCATATGTTGCCAGAAGCATTCGCGGTTTCTCGTGAAGGTGCTAAACGGGTTCTTGGACTTTATCCATTCCATGTTCAAATTATGGGAGGAATTGTTCTTCACGAAGGTAATATCGCAGAAATGCGGACTGGTGAAGGTAAGACATTAACTGCCACAATGCCGGTTTACCTTAATGCGATCTCGGGAAAAGGTGTTCATGTTATTACTGTTAATGAATACTTGTCAAAGCGTGATGCTACCGAAATGGGACAGCTTTATAATTGGCTTGGGTGTTCTGTTGGTATTAACAATTCAGAGATGAGCCCTGATCAAAAACGAGAAGCATATAAAGCTGATATCATGTATTCCACTAATAGTGAAATTGGATTTGATTACCTTCGTGATAACATGGCTGTTTACAAAGAAGACCAAGTCCAACGTGGGTTAAACTATGCTTTAGTTGATGAGGTGGATTCAATTTTAATTGATGAAGCGCGAACACCGTTAATCATTTCAGGACCAGGAACGGGAACTTCTAAGTTATACAAACAGACTGATCGGTTTGTTAAGCAGTTAAAGAAAGATGTTGATTACAAGATTGATCTTGAATCAAAGACGGTTTCATTAACTGATGAAGGAATTAAAAAAGCTGAAAAATACTTCAACTTAAAGAACCTATATGATCCAGAAAATACTGCGTTGACCCACCACTTGGATCAGGCTTTGCGTGCTAACTATATCATGCTTTTGGATAAGGATTATGTGGTTCAAGATGGTGAAGTATTAATTGTTGACTCCTTTACTGGACGTGTAATGGAAGGTCGGCGTTTCTCTGATGGCCTGCACCAAGCTATTGAAGCCAAAGAAGGCGTAGAAATTCAAGAAGAAAATAAGACAATGGCTAACATTACATACCAGAACTTATTCCGGATGTATAACAAACTGGCGGGGATGACTGGTACTGCTAAAACTGAACAAGAAGAATTCCGTGAAATTTACAATATGGAAACTATTACTATTCCAACTAACCGTCCCGTTCAGCGGAAAGACGAGCCTGACTTGCTTTATCCAACATTACAAAGTAAGTTTGCAGCTGTTGTCGATCGGATTAAGAAACTTCATGCTAAAGGGCAACCAATTTTAGTTGGGACAGTTGCTGTTGAAACTTCTGAATACCTATCTCAACTTCTTGATAAAGAGAACATTCCGCATGTTGTTTTAAACGCTAAGAATCACGCTAAGGAAGCGGAAATTGTTAAAAATGCTGGTCAAAAAGGTGCAGTAACTATTGCTACCAACATGGCTGGACGGGGTACAGATATTAAATTAGGCCCTGGAGTACGTGAAATTGGTGGACTTGCAGTTATTGGTACTGAACGACATGAATCACGGCGGATTGATAATCAGCTTCGTGGACGTTCTGGACGGCAAGGTGATCCTGGTTTATCACAATTCTACCTATCGCTTGAAGATGATTTGATGAAGCGATTTGGTGGGGACCGGATCAAAGCCTTCTTAGAACGGATGAAGGTTAATGATGAAGATGCTGTCATTAAAAGTCGTTTCTTAACTCACCAGGTTGAATCAGCTCAAAAGCGGGTTGAAGGTAACAACTATGATTCACGGAAGAACGTTCTTCAATATGATGATGTTATGCGTGAACAGCGTGAAATTATCTATAAGGAGCGGCAACAAATTATCACTGAAGATAAGTCGTTGAAGTGGGTCCTTATGCCAATGTTTAGAAGAACAATCCAGCGTGAAGTTGATCAACATACCCTTGGTGACAAGAAGGATTGGGATTTACAAGGAATTGTTGACTTTGCAGAAGAAGTCTTAATCAAACCTGATACCATCACAGTTAAAGATCTGGAAGGTAAATCACCTCAAGAAATGGTGGATTACTTGATGACATTTGCCCAGGGAGTCTATAAGGAAAAGCAAAAGCAACTTTATGATCCAGCACAAATGCTTGAATTTGAAAAGGTTGTTATTTTGCGGGTGGTTGACTCACATTGGACTGATCACATTGATATCATGGACCAATTCCGGCAGTCAGTTGGGTTACGTGGATATGGACAATTAAATCCATTAGTTGAATACCAAACAGCTGGTTATCATATGTTTGAACAAATGATTGCTGATATTGAGTATGAGACTACCCGACTCTTCATGAAGTCAGAAATTCGGCAAAATGTAACACGTTAATTGTTAATTACTACTAGGTACGGCAGTAAGGTAACCCATGGCGGTACCGCTGCCGTATTGTTGTATAACGGAGGTTTGATTGTGGAATTAAGCGAAGCAAAAAAACAAGTAGAATCAATGCAAAAAGAAGTTACGCACTTCGGGAGGTCTCTTTGACCTTGATGCACTAGATGAACGCATTGCGGAAATTGAACAAGAAATGGCTCAGCCAGACTTTTGGAATGACAATGAGCAGGCACAAAAGGTCATTGCGGAAAATAATATTTTAAAAGAAAAGCGGGATACCTTTGTAAATTTACGTGGTCAGATTGGTGATCTTGAAACATCGATTGAATTACTCACGGTTGAACCGGACGATGATTTACAAAGAGATTTTGAAGTATCATTTACAAAAACACAAAAGGCTTTAGAACAGTATCGATTGACGCAACTTCTTGATGGGGAGTATGACGCTAAAAATGCTATCTTAGAAATTCATCCGGGAGCAGGTGGTACCGAAGCCCAAGATTGGGGTGAAATGCTTCTGCGGATGTATGTTCGTTGGGGTGAGCAGCATGGTTTCTCTGTTGAAACAGCGAGTTATGAGGCCGGTGATGAAGCTGGTATCAAAAGTGTTACGCTGCTAATTAAAGGGCATAATGCATTTGGTTATCTTCGTAGTGAAAAGGGAGTCCATCGACTTGTTCGAATTTCCCCATTTGATGCGGCCGGTCGGCGCCATACATCATTTGCTTCGGTTGATGTAATGCCAGAGTTGGATGATAGTGTTGAAGTTGATATTGATCCGTCAGATTTACGAGTTGATACTTTCCGGTCTAGTGGTGCTGGTGGTCAGCATATTAATAAAACAGAATCTGCTGTTCGAATTACGCATATTCCAACCGGGATTGTAACCTCTTCTCAAGCCGAACGATCTCAACTCCAAAACCGAGTGACTGCAATGAATATGTTAAAATCAAAGTTGTATGAACTAGAAGAAGAAAAGAAAGCTAAAAAGCGGGCAGAAATTGAGGGCGAACAACTTGATATCGGTTGGGGTTCTCAAATCCGTTCATATGTTTTTCACCCATACACCCTAGTCAAGGATAACCGAACTGGCTATGAAACACATAATGGACAAGCTGTAATGGACGGGGAACTTGATCCATTTATTGATGCTTTCTTACAATGGAAACTTAGTCAAAAGAATCCTCAATAATTTATTTAGCTTGGAAGGAAGTGAGTAAAGTGCGCGAAAGTCAACATAAAAGATTAACTCGCTCAGGATCAGATCGAATGATAGCTGGTGTATTTGGCGGAATTGGCCAGTACTTTAAGATTCAGCCAAATATTTTACGTATTTTATATGTCTTACTGACTATTTTTACCGGTTTTGTTCCGGGCATTATTATCTATATTATTTTGATAATAATGATGCCTGCTGATCCGCAAAAGCCCGATTTACTAGGATTCCTAAAGTCCTTTAGTGAATCACAAAAAACCTCTCAGCAGCCTCACCAACGTTCTCGACGGACTTTAACGAATGTCGAGGAAAAAGACATTAAAAGAAATGGAAGATCATGATGGAATTTTGGAAACGAGTATTAATTGATACAATCCTTTTTATTGCCCTTGCTGGTTTATTTGCCGGAACAGGAATGTTTTATATCACAAGTGCTTGGATTGCACCATTGGCAAGCTTTGTTTTAGCAATTTTGAACGTTGCTATTAAGCCAATTTTAGTAATTTTATCGTTGCCGATTAATATTTTGACTCTGGGCCTTTTTAGTGTTGTAATTAATGGAATTATGCTACAACTAACATCGATGCTTGTCGGGTCGGCAAACTTTCATTTTTCGTCATTTGGTTCTGCAATGTTGATTGCAATTATCATGGCAATCTTCAATGCAGTTATCACAAGCCACGAGGATAGATTGTAAAGGAGTGGAAAAAATGCCAAACAATGTAACGGTGCAAGAATTAGTTGATAAGGTCCGGTTAAAAGTCTTACAAGGAGAAGATTACCTCCAACGCAAGATAACAACTAGTGATATTTCACGGCCAGCTCTTGAATTTGCAGGATATTTCAAGCATTATCCCGCAGTACGGATTCAATTGTTAGGAATTACCGAAACCTCATTTGCTAAAGATTTAACTCATGAGCAACGTGAGGAATACATGACAAAAATGTGTATGCCACAAACACCATGTTTTGTTATCTCAACTAATTTGCCGATTCCTAAGGAGCTAAAGAAGGCGGCTGAAGATGCAAAAATTCCAATTTTGGGAACGCACTTAACCTCTTCTCAAATATTAAGTAACATGACTTCTTACTTACTGGAACGTTTGGCACCACGAAAATCTCTCCATGGTGTATTAGTTGATATAAGTGGGGTTGGAGTGCTCATTACTGGTGATTCGGGAGTTGGTAAGAGTGAAACCGCGTTGGAACTTGTGCGTCGTGGACACCGACTGATTGCTGATGATCGAGTAGAAGTTTACGCCCGTGACGAACAGACCTTGGTAGGGACTGCTCCGCAAATTTTAAAACATTTAATGGAAATTCGTGGAATTGGAATCATTGATGTTTCTACTCTTTATGGAACAGGGGCAATTATGCCTTCTGATCAAATCAGTTTAATTGTACATCTCGAAACGTGGACTCCAGATGTACAATTTGATCGTCTTGGTGATCGTGGAGATACCCAAACAATTCAAGGTGTTATTGTGCCTAAAGTTTCTGTCCCAGTTAAAATTGGTCGTAATTTAGCGATTATTATTGAATCAGCCGCAATGAATTATCGGGCCGAGACAATGGGCTATGATGCTACCGAAACATTTGATCGAAACCTTAACCAGTTAATTAAGCAGAATTCGGAACGTGATAGTAAGAATAATAAGGGGTCGGCAAACTAGATGATTAATCAAAGAATAAGAGCTGCCTTAAACCCAATTGCATTCCAAGGTGGTCCGTTTACTATCCATTGGTATGGCGTAATTATTGCTAGTGGGGTAGTTTTGGCTCTTTTATTAGCTGTTCGTGAAGGAAAGAGGCTGGGAATTTCTGAAGATGATTTTTATGATTATCTTCTATGGGCGCTTCCGATTGCGATAATTTGCGCACGGATTTACTATGTCGTATTTCAGTGGAGCTATTATTCCCAGCATCCAAGTGAGATTATTGCTATCTGGGATGGTGGGATTGCAATATATGGAGCAATTTTAGGGGGCTTTATTGTTTTACTTGTCTTTTGCCATTATCGTCACCTATCTAGTTGGTTGATGATGGACATTATTGCCCCAACCCTTATCATGGCTCAAGGAATTGGCCGATGGGGTAACTTTATGAACCAAGAGGCATTTGGTGATATAACGACGCGGGCGCATTTAATGGCTCAGCATATCCCGAATTGGATAATAAACCAAATGTATATTGGCGGTCACTATCGAATTCCAACGTTCTTATATGAGTCATTATGGGATTTAACTGGTTTTGCATTATTAATGTTACTTCGCCATCGCAAACACTTATTTCGTCGCGGGGAAATTTTCTTAACCTATGTAATGTGGTATGCGTTTGGCCGGTTCTTTATTGAAGGTATGCGAACTGATAGTTTAATGATTGGAAATATTCGCATTTCACAGTTACTTTCTGTAGTGTTTTTTGTTAGTGCATTAGTAATACTAATAATTCGACGTTATAAAAATATTCCGTGGTATTATAACGGAATAAACAAAAATTAATTGAATTGGAGAAGGAGAAAAAATTATGGCAGAAAAAATTGCTGTTTTAGGTGCTGGTTCGTGGGGTAGTGTTTTAGCAAACATGCTTACAGAAAATGGCCACGATGTAACATTATGGTCTCGTAATGAGGAACAAGTTAAGCAATTAAATACTGAACATACAAATCCTCGCTACATGAAAGATTTTGTTTATTCTACTAAATTAACAGCAACAACGGATATGAAAGAAGCTGTTAAGGATGCCAGTGTGGTCCTGATTGTAATTCCAACAAAGGGTCTTCGTGAAGTTGCTAAGCAATTAAATGCAATTTTGACTGAATTACATCAAAAACCGTTAATTATTCACGCAACGAAAGGCTTAGAACAAAATACTTATAAGCGACCATCGGAAATGCTTAGCGAAGATATTTCTCCTGAAAACCGTCAGGCAATTGTTGTTTTATCAGGTCCAAGTCATGCTGAAGATGTGGCGATTAAAGATATGACAGCTGTAACCGCGGCTTGTGAGGACCTGGCCAGTGCTAAAAAGGCGCAGAAGTTATTTAGTAATTCTTATTTCCGGGTTTACACTAATGACGATGTAATTGGTGCCGAATTTGGCGCAGCCTTAAAGAACATTATTGCAATTGGTGCTGGAGCTATTCAGGGACTTGGTTATCATGATAATGCACGGGCAGCATTAATTACTCGTGGACTTGCAGAAATTCGTCGATTGGGGGTTGCTTTTGGTGCCAACCCGATGACTTTTATTGGTCTTTCTGGGGTTGGTGACCTTGTTGTTACTGCTACCAGTAAAAATTCTCGAAATTGGCGTGCTGGTTATCAATTGGGACAAGGAAAAAAGCTTCAAGATGTAATTGATAATATGGGAATGGTTATCGAGGGTGTCTATACTACCAAGGCCGCTTATGAATTGAGTCGTAAACGACAAGTACAGATGCCAATTACCGAAGCTCTTTACCGTGTTTTGTATGAAGGCGAAGATATTAAAACTGCAATTTCTCAATTAATGGACCGAGATCTTACTTCAGAAAACGAATAAATATGGTAAAATGCTAGAGGATGGATATTGAGAGAAATTGAAACATGGAAAGGGTTTTATAAGTATGAAACGTGTTAGAAAAGCCATTATTCCTGCTGCTGGTTTAGGAACTCGTTTTCTTCCGGCAACCAAGGCATTGGCAAAGGAAATGTTACCAATTGTTGATAAGCCAACGATTCAATTTATCGTTGAAGAAGCGCGCAAATCAGGAATTGAAGATATTGTTGTTGTTGATGGAAAGAATAAGCGGTCGATTGAAGACCATTTTGACTCTAATCCAGAGTTGGAAGATAATCTTCGTTCAAAACACAAGGACGAGATGTTAAAGATGGTTGAAGAAACAACTGATGTTAATATTTACTTCATTCGTCAATCTCATCCTCGTGGTTTAGGGGACGCTGTTTTAACTGCTCGTGATTTTATCGGGGATGAACCATTTGTTGTTATGCTTGGGGATGACCTTAATAACATTAACAACAAGAATGAAGCTTTAACAAAGCAATTAATTGAAAGTTATAACCAAACTGGCGCATCTACTCTTGCAGTTATGCGGGTTCCACATGAAGATACTGCAAAGTATGGTGTAATTAACCCTAGCAAGGAAGTTACGCCAGGACTTTATAACGTAACTAGCTTCGTTGAAAAGCCAGCTCCTAAAGACGCACCAAGTGATTTAGCAATCATTGGTCGGTATGTCTTTACTCCAGAAATCTTTGATGTATTAGCAAAGACTAAGCCTGGCAAGGGCGGCGAAATTCAATTAACTGATGCAATTGATACTTTGAACCAAACTCAACGGGTATTCGCTCGTGAATATAAGGGTGACCGTTACGATGTTGGTAATAAGTTTGGCTGGGTTAAGACAAACATTGAATATGGTTTGGAACACCCACAAGTTAAAGAAGAATTGCGTGAATACATTAAGGAATTAGGTGCAAAGCTTGCTGCTGAAGATAAGCAAAATAATTCTAAGAAGTAAGACTAGCATTAGCCTTTTAACAAAATAAACCTTCAAGATTCGTTATAGGGATCTTGAAGGTCTATTTTTTACATATCTTCAACAACGACATATTCCATATCAAGCGGGCCATGAACACCAACGATTAGCACCATTTCAATATCACCAGAATTAGATGGGCCGGTAATAAAGTTGATGTTTGATGTTTGTAAACTACCATCCTGAATTGCTTTTTGATAATAATCCATTGCTTGCCGTGAACGTGGTAAAATTTTGCTTTTTGGTACAATAGCTAGGTAATGGGTTGGAAGAAAATGAAACATCCGTCCTTGTTGTGGGTAGGTTGCAACGGTTACGGTCCCTGACTCGGCTAATAGAAAGTCCGCAAAACCAATTGCCCCATCACTGTTATTTGCATTTATAATGTTTTGCCGTCCAAATTCAGGCTCCCAATAGTAAATAGGATCTACTCGCAAATTATCCTGCCATTTCCCCAATGAATAATCTTGCCATTTCTCTTCATCAAAGGAGGGCAGCATTAAACTTTTAATCTCTTTTTCTTGGATAAAATCATTAAGAGTGTGGCCAAGGTCGGCTGATTTAACAACATGGAAATTAACATGAACTTCTTCACTATTTTTGCGCGCAAGTTCAAGAAGTTCATCCTGACTTTTTCCAGCAAGGGTAGTTTCTGGCAGATCATTAACGGGGACAAATGGGTCCTCAGCAAGTGTATGACGAGGACGATTGGCAGCCTTTGCAATTCGATTTAAGAAGTCTTCTTGATTCTTAGTAGTGTTTGCTTCTTGTAAGTAATCAGTCATTTCCCTGTTCCTCCTCTTCTTCATAATGGTGGTACCAATGACGGAAATTTTGATGATACTTCGGCGGAACAGCGAGATCACGAACATCTACCCAGCCATGAGCTAGTTTAGGAGCAATTGCGGGAAGGTGGTTAATTTTACCATCTGGATAAAGGTTTTTAATGTCCTCAGGAGTTGTTTTCTTGCCAAATGGCTCAAGAGCAATATGAGCAAATCGCATTGCATCATTAAAAAGCGTAGGGGAGCTGGTCCCTTTACCAACTGCCTTCAAAAGAGCATTCGAAGGACTATGATCTAAATGAAGCTCATCCATTTCTACATAACGGTGATGACGAATTAACTCATGAAGGGGAATTTTAACAGGACAAGTTTCTGTACAAGCAGCACATAGACTACATGCATAGGGTAATTCCTTGAATTCTTGATAACCGCCTAAAATTGGGGAAAGAACTTCACCCATTGGTCCTGGATAAATCGATCCATAGCCCTTTCCACCGACTTGCCGGTAAACGGGGCAAACATTTAAGCAAGAACCACAACGGATACATTGGAGCATTGGTTCAAAATCAGAGTTCAGCATCTTAGAACGACCATTATCAACAATGACAACATAGAAGTCATCTGGTCCATCGGCTTCACTTGCTTCCTTACCTTTCGAAAAAGTACAGTAACTAGTCAATTTTTGGCCCACCGCGCTTCGACATAAAACGTTGTCAAGGACTTCAGCTTCTTTCAAGCTTGGCACAATACGCTCCATCCCCATGACTACAACTTGGGTTTGAGGAATCGCCATACTTATATCAGCGTTTCCTTCGTTTGTGACCAGGTTAATCATCCCGTTATCAGCAATCGCAAAGTTACAGCCAGTAATGCCAAAATCAGCTTGCATAAAGTAATTGCGGAGATAGTGACGGACAAACCTAGCCATATGTTCAGGATCATTGTCACCGTCATAGCCAAGTTTTTCAAATACTTTTTGAATTTGATTGCGGTTTTTATGCAGAGTGGGGAAAACAATATGTGTTGGTTCATCCCAATTATCCTCTTGCAAAATAAATTCAGCTAAATCTGTTTCCATTAATGAAAGTCCAGGGATCGTTAATAGTTCTTTATCAAGGCCAATTTCTGTAGTGACCATTGATTTTGATTTAACAACGTGATGAGCTTGCTTTTTGATTGCTAATTGTTTAATAAAGGCACTTGCTTCGTCACCATCCTTGGCAAAGAAAACATGACCACCATTTTTTTGAACGTTGTCACTGAATTCTTCCAAGTAATCAGGAAGGTGCTTAATAACATGTTGACGAATTTCGGCAGAGAGATCACGCCAACCTTCCCAATGACCTAGCTGGCGGCGCGCTTCTGTTCGTTTTTGGAATTGAGCATCTTGTGCTTTAGCAACAGATGCTCGCATAAATTTATCGGCTTCTGCGTCTTTGATCCGTTCCGTAAAAGGCTTATCGCTTGTGGCTATTCCCATCTAAAACACCCCGTTTCCGTTTGCTGGTACCATTACATGATCCGTATCTTTGACATAAGTGATCCGGCTAGTGTCAACGTTATGGTTAAGAACCTCAGCAATATGCATAATCGTAATATGAGAGCCATCACGGCGACGGTTAATTCGTCCACCGATGTTCATTAAACATGTTTGCTCACAAGCGATAAGAATATGTGCTTTCGTCTTCAAAACATTATTTGCTTTATCATCAACCATCGCTTCAGAGAGAAGGGGTTCTTTAGCAGAGAATGTTCCACCAAAGCCACAACATAATTGAATGTTATGAAGGGGAATAAGTTCGAGCCTCTTAACATGTTCTAGAAGAACAATTGGTGCCGTACGTTCCCCAAGAAGACGAGTCATGTGACAAGAACGGTGAAAGGTTGCTGTATCATCCAGTTCTGCACCGCAATCAAGAATACCGAGAACCCGGTAAATAAATTGCGTTAGTTCAAAAGATTTATCATAAAGAATTTGTGCTTTCTTCGCATATTCTGGATCATCTTTGAAAATGTTTTTATATTCGTGAAGCATGGCGACACACGATCCAGATGGGCCAACAATATAATCAGCATCGATACTTAAAAGGGCGTCGAGTTGATTTTTAAATGTAGCGATTGTTTCGCGATCATAACCACTATTATAAGTTGGTTGTCCGCAACAGATTTGTTTATCGGGGAAAACTGTTTCGCAACCAAAACGTTGAAGAAGTTCAACCGTTGCTTTCCCAACATCTGGATAAAGCAAATCAACAATACAAGTAGAAAAAATACAGACTTTCATACATGCGTGCATTAGTTGGATGCACTTCGCCTCCTTAAAAAATATAATTACTTATCATAATAAGTATAACTCAAATATGATAACATTAGGATTGAAAACGATTTGATTGTTTAAATTCTCTATATAAAATTATAATATTAGTTATAGTTCGATAAAGAATATTACCGATAAAAAGTAAGCTAAACGATAGACAAAAAGATCCAAAGTCGGTATGATATGGATAGTAAAAAATTATTCGAGGAGGAAGAGAGAAATGGCTGAAAGTAAGCAATATGATGTTGTAATCATTGGTGCCGGTCCTGGTGGAATGACCGCAGCAATGTATGCCTCACGTGCAAACCTGTCTGTCTTGATGCTTGATCGTGGAATTTACGGCGGAAACTTGAATAATACTGCTGAAATTGAAAACTACACAGGATTCAAAAGTGTTAAGGGTCCTGAACTTGCCCAACAAATGTATGAAGGTGCAACTCAATTTGGTGCAGAATATGCTTATGGAACAGTAACTAAAGTAGAGCTTGATGGTGACTTAAAGAAGATCACTACTGACATGGATGAAACATATACTGCAAAGGCGGTTGTTATCGCTACTGGGTCTGACCAACGTCACCTCAATGTTCCAGGAGAAGAAGAATTTGGTGGCCGTGGTGTTTCGTACTGTGCGGTTTGTGATGGAGCTTTCTTTAAAGAAAAGCATCTTATCGTCGTTGGCGGTGGTGATGCGGCTGTTGAAGAGGGAGTTTACTTAACGCAATTAGCTTCCAAAGTAACAGTGCTTGTTCGTCGTGATGAGCTCCGGGCTGAACCAATTATTCAAGCAGAAGCGATGAATAATGACAAGATTGAGTTTGTTTATAACACGAGTGTGACTGAAATTATTGGGGATGATATTAAAGTAACAGGTGTTAAAACTCATAATAATAAGACTGGTGAAGATGGTGAAATGGCTGCAGATGGTGTCTTCATTTATGTTGGTAATTTCCCAATGACAGCTGCTTTTAAGAATTTAGATATTCTTGATGATCAAGGCTGGGTAAAGACTGATGAGCGAATGCGGACAGCAGTACCAGGTATTTTTGCCATTGGGGACGTTCGTGAAACACCATTACGGCAGGTTGCAACAGCTGTTGGTGATGGAGCGATTGCTGGACAGCAAGTTTACCAATACATTAAATCGATGGATTAATAAAAAAAGGTGTTAGAGAAAAGCTCTAGCATCTTTTTTTATTTAGTGGTATAGTTTTGATTAAAATTTCGTTAGAAAAGGAGGGTGATTACCATTGGAAAATGATGAAAAAAATAAAACTATTACAGAAGTTAATTCAGATTGATACAGTAAATGGTAACGAAAAGGACGAAGCAAGTTATATTAAAAGGGTCTTAGAAGATCATCATATTTCCTGTGAATTAGTTCCTTTTGCACCCAACCGCACCAATCTAATTGCGGAAGTTGGTGATGAAAAAGGGCCGGTACTCGCTCTTTCTGGACACTTAGATACGGTAGCTGCAGGTAATTTCCAAAAATGGACATATCCGCCATTCGCTGGTCAATTAGTAGACGGTAAAATCTATGGTCGGGGAGCAGTCGACATGAAGTCAGGATTGGCAGCCATGGTGGGTGCTTTAATTGAGCTTCAAGAAGCAGATTTACTAAAACATGGTAAGGTGCGCTTGATTGCCACCGTTGATGAAGAGGTTGGAGGAAAAGGCTCTCTTGAACTTACTAATCAAGGATACGTACACGATGTTGATGCAATGATCATTGGAGAGGCTACTACTGGTCAAATTGAGTATGCCCACTGTGGCTCCTTTGATTATATTGTTGAATCTTATGGGAAATTAGCCCATAGTTCACAACCAGAATTAGGAGCAAATGCTGTTACAAATCTAGTGAAATTTATCAATAAAGAATCACGGGCATTTGACGATGCAGCAGTAAGTCCCACCCTAGGAAAATTAATTCATAGTGTGACTGTCTTTCATGGTGGTGACCAGTTAAACTCAATTCCTGATTTTGCCTATTTAAAGGGAAATGTGCGCACGATTCCAGAATGCGATAATGTGGCGACGCAAAAAAGATTACAGGGTATTATTGATGAGTTAAATAAGGAGCCTAAAATCCAATTGAAATTAAAGGTTGCTGCCAGCTTTATGCCAGTGGTTACAAATAAGCAAGATCGCTTTATTGCCCTTGCTCAAACAGCAATTAAAAAAGTTAACGGCAGGCAACCAGATGTAGTCATTTCTCATGGCGCAACGGATGCATCTCGTTATGTTTTGGACAACCATAAATTTCCAATAATTGAATACGGACCAGGAATTGAAAAACTATCGCACCAAATTGATGAACATATTGCGCTTGATGATTATTTAACTGCTCAGCAAGCTTATGTTGAAATTGCTAAACAATATTTGAATAATACTAAATACGATGAACAGGCTAGTAGTTAAGCATGATTGTACAGAGACTCCGGTTGGTGGAAAGGGAGCTTTTATGTTAATGAATCACACCTGGGAGTAAAGATTTTTTGATTGAAAGAAGAATCCGGGAGTCACCCGTTATCACAAAGAGTTTCGTCGCAAATGACTGAACTTAATGAGGCAGTTGCTGTGAGGTAGCTGTGAAAAAAGGTGGCACCACGCATACTAAATACGTCCTTTGAAGATTTATTCTTCAAGGGGCGTTTTTTTGATAAAGGAGAAGATAAACATGAAGGAAAAGATAATTAATTTCGGCTTAGTTTTGATATTACTATTACCTTTATTTGTTTTTGCAAGTGGCTTTAAGATTCAAAACGAGAATTACCGGGCGAACCACACTGATACGTGGGAAAGAATAAAGAAGCGGGGAACATTACTTATCGGGGTTGATGATACTTTTGTTCCAATGGATTTTCGGAAGAAGAATGGTCAACTGGTTGGTTATGATGTTGATTTATCCCGCGCAGTTGCGAAAGTTTTAGGATTGAAAGCTGATTTTCAGTCAATTGATTGGTCAATGAAGGAAACCGAATTAAAAAATGGCACAATTGATTGTATTTGGAACGGTTATACAGCTACTCCTTCCCGACAAAAACGAATTGCATTTAGTCGGGTTTATGAACTCTCTGGGCAATCATTAGTGGTGCGGAAAAATAGTAAAATTAAAAATTTCAAGGATATGAAAGGAAAGGTATTAGGAATTCAAGAAAGTTCAACCGCTCAAACTGATTTTGACAAATATCCTCAAGTATTGAAGAGGCTAGTTAAAGGACAAAAGCCAATTCTTTATCAAGATAACTCAAGTGCTTTTATGGATCTGCAAGCAGGCCGAACACAAGGCGTACTTGCCGGCACTGTCTATGCAGGCTATTACGCCACACACATCGCTAATAGCAATAATTATAAATTGATTTCAGCGACAAAGTATCCTGCAGACCGGGTTGCGATTGGAATGAGGAAAGGAGACTGGACACTTATTAATAAAATTAACTATGCTCTTGGGGTTCTACAAAAAGATGGCACCTTACGACAGATTAATAAAAAATGGTTAGGGATTGATAGCGATTATCTTGGCCCGGTTGATGAATTTCAAAAATCCAACAATAATCGTTAATGATTTGCTAAAATTTAATATAACAAGGACTAAGGAGGTTTTTTAATGGGTGCAATCAAATGTAATGATACATTAGCGGTGTCAATTCATCGGATTCGTAATTCAGATTTGAACGAACACGGGACAGTATACGGGGGACGAATCTTGGAATTAATTGATGGTCAAGCTTCGGTAGCAGCAATGCGGGTAGCTCGGACAACGGTTGCAACAGTAGCAATGGATGATATTCAATTTTTACGACCATTTGACCTTCAAGATTCGATGTGTATGGAAGCTTATGTGACAGGCTTTGGTAAACGATCTATTGAAGTGTTCACAAAAGTAATTGGTGAGCACTTAATGACCGGTGAACGATTCCTCGGTTTTTATTGTTTTATGACTTTTGTAATTCTTGATCCTGAAAAGCAAACAGCATTTAATGAATTAATTCCGGAAACTGAAGAACAAAAGACGTTAATGGCAACATATTCTCAACGTGTAAAGCAACGCCAAATTCAGCGGCAAAAACAGCAAGAATTTCTGCCTCATATTTCAATTTCCAAGCCATGGTAAAACTTTAGTAAACTTTTAAGTAAAAAGCGACAGATAAGATTTTATGCGGTATACTAAAAAGCAGAGTATGACATAAAGGAGACATTATTGTGAGCTGGAAAGATACTTATAAGGTTTGGCAAGAACGAACAGATCTTGAACCAGACTTAAAGCAAGAATTAGCTGCAATGAACGACGATAAAGAAATTGAAGATGCTTTTTATGGTCCGCTATCATTCGGAACTGCAGGAATGCGAGGACTGATGGGACCAGGAATTAACCGGATGAATGTTTACACTGTCCGTCAAGCAACTGAAGGTTTGGCAACTTTAATGGATTCATTGGGAGACGATATTAAAAAACGAGGAGTTGCTATTGGTTACGATTCTCGGCACAACTCCCGTAAATTTGCTCATGATGCTGCTCGTGTATTGGGGGCTCATGGGATTAAGGTTTACATCTATGATAATTTACGCCCAACGCCTGAATTGTCATTTGCAGTTCGTCACATGAGAACTTATGCGGGGATCATGATTACCGCTAGTCATAACCCTAAGGAATACAATGGTTACAAGATTTACGGTGAAGATGGTGGGCAGATGCCACCTAAAGAATCTGACATGATGACAGGTTACATTCGTAAGATTGATGATATTTTTGATATTGCTTTAGCTGATGAACAAGAGATGCTGGACAATGGTTTAGAAACAATCATGGGTGAAGATGTCGATGCTGCATACCTTGCTAATGCCAAGGGTGTAACTGTTAATCCCGAATTAGCTAAGGAATACGGTAAGGATATGAAGTTTGTCTTTACCCCATTATGCGGAACTGGCCGAATGCTTGGTGAACGGGCATTGCGTCAAGCTGGTTTTACAAATTATGAAATGGAACCAACCGAAGCACAACCAAATGGTGACTTCCCTGGCTTGGAACATCCTAATCCAGAATTCCCAGAGGCTTTTGTTCGTTCGATTGCTCTTGGTAAAAAGGTTGGTGCAGACGTATTGATCGCCACAGACCCGGATGCTGACCGGCTTGGATGTGCAGTTCGTCAACCAGATGGTGAATATCAATTGCTAACTGGTAATCAAATTGCTTCCATCATGCTTGCCTATATTCTCGAGGCGCATAAACAAGCGGGAACCTTACCAAAGAATGCTGCTGCGGTAAAATCAATTGTTTCTACTAACTTCGCTGCTAAGATTGCAGAAAGTTACGGCGTTGATATGATCAATGTTTTAACTGGTTTCAAGTGGATTGCTGACCAAATTCATCAATATGAGACTGGAAAAGCTGACCATACCTTTATGTTTGGTTTTGAAGAAAGCTATGGTTACCTTATTAAGCCATTTGTTCGGGACAAGGATGCTATCCAATCCTTAACGTTACTTGCTGAGGTTGCCGCTTATTACCGTAGTCGTAATATGACCCTTTACGATGGCTTACAAGAATTGTTTAAGAAGTACGGCTACTTCCGCGAAAAGACAATTGCTAATACTTATGCTGGTGTTGATGGTCCAGCTAAGATTAAGGCTTTAATGAAGAAGTTTAGAGAAGAAGCCCCAACTCATTTTGCTGGTCACCAAGTAGTAGTTACAGAAGACTTCGCTAATGGGACTAAAACTACAGCTGATGGTAAAGTAAGTGAATTAGGTATCCCAGAATCAAATGTATTGCGTTACATTCTTGATGATGATACTTGGATTGCTATTCGTCCATCTGGAACTGAACCAAAGCTTAAATTCTACATTGGTACAAGTGCCGATACCTTAGATAAAGCAAATGAAAAATTAGCTAATTTCGAAAAGGCTTTACAAGAATTTGCTGAGGAATAAAGACAGAGACTGTTGAAAAAAGAAAGTTTTTCAACAGTCTCTGTTTGTGCGCCCGGCATGGGTATTAGCTAGGCGGTGAAAGTCCGCTATGGGCCGTAGTAGTCGGAACCATGAGCTGAGGACAAGGGTGTCCGTCGTGAGACGGAATCTGAAGGAAGTCTAAGGCAA
>NZ_NGPY01000039.1:0-2757 GCF_002254085.1 Limosilactobacillus reuteri
CTAATGCATCGTCGCAACAATATCCCACGAAAATCTCTTAATTATCGTACACCATTAGAAGTATTCTTGAGTCATGTCACAGAAGAACAACTTTCATCTTTTTTCTAATTTAAATTGACATTTCAGGTTTACAAATAGAGCAGGGGGAACAAAAAAGCAAACCAGAAATTATCTTCTGATTTGCTTGAATCCTATTTAGTTGTATTTTTTACTTTTTTCAAGGCTTCTAAAAATACTTCGTAAGGTTGCGCACCAGTGATTGAATACTTATTATTAATCACAAATAACGGTGCACTTGGCATTCCAATCATAAATGCGCGCCGTTCGTTTTTTCGAACCTCATCTTCATATTGATTAGATTCAAGAACTTTTTTAACATCAGCAACAGGTAGTCTAATTTCATTCATTGCAACAGTTAGAGCTTCATAGTCCGTGATTGATTCATTATCATTAAAATAAAGTTGATAAAGGCGTTTAACAGCCTTATTAAGTAATGCTTGGTCGTTTAAACTCTCAATGTATTTTATTAAGCGATGAGCAGCTAATGTATTAACAGGAATCGCATTTTCCATCTTAATTGGTAAATCAATATCGGCAGCAAGTTGATCAATTTTTTGTATTTGTGTAGCAGCTTCTTGCTTAGTCAGTTGATGAGTTTTTGCATAATATTCTGTCATTGATAGATCAGTTGTTGTTGGCAACGTTGGATCTAGTTGAAATGACATAAATTTTAATGGTGTCTGATCGGCAATCTTTAATTCTTTAAGCGCCCGTTGTAATTGCGTAATTCCCATATAGCAATATGGGCACGCAATATCAGCCCAGTATTGAATTTCCATAGATGATCGCTCCTTATAAATATATATTAATTTAATCTAACCATAAAATAAGTGAAGTTGCTAGTAAATACGTAAAGAGGGAACGATTTATTTTAAAATTAACCTGTCATTAAAATTATAGTTTTAATGCGACAGGATTTAAAATTCCCCCCAGAATATTAATTTTTAGCTTTCTCAAAAGAATTTATTTAATGCTTATTTTTAACTTTAATAAAACTTTCTAAACAAAACTAATACTTTTGATTTATGTTTTAAAAGTTTTATGTAATACTATTGCTGAAGTCTATGTCAAAAGTATTTTAAAAGGAGTTTTTATCATGAAACATACGCTTAAAGTTGATCAAGTACGTGACGGTTTATGGCTAGATTCAGATATTACGTATACGCAAGTTCCTGGATGGCTTGGTAATACAACGCGAGATTTGAAGCTTTCAGTCATTCGACATTTTCAAACTAATGATGATACCAGTTATCCAGTAATTTTTTGGTTTGCTGGTGGCGGCTGGATGGATACTGATCACAATGTTCATCTGCCAAATTTGGTTGATTTTGCTCGGCATGGTTATATTGTTGTTGGTGTCGAATATCGTGATAGCAATAAAGTTCAGTTTCCTGGGCAATTGGAAGATGCTAAGGCTGCCATTCGTTATATAAGAGCTAATGCCAAGCGCTTTCAAGCTGATCCTAATCGGTTTATTGCGATGGGAGAATCGGCTGGTGGGCATATGGCAAGTATGCTAGGTGTTACTAACGGTCTTAACCAATTCGACAAAGGTACTAATTTAGATTACTCCAGTGATGTTCAAGTAGCGGTTCCTTTTTATGGTGTAGTTGACCCCTTAACCGCTAAAACAGGAAGTGCATCAAACGATTTTGATTTTGTTTACCGTAACTTGCTTGGCGCTGAGCCTGAAAACGCTCCCGAGCTTGATTCTGCTGCAAATCCCCTCACCTATGTAAATTCTACTTCTACGCCTTTCCTTATCTTTCATGGAACAGAGGATGTTGTTGTCCCAATTAAAGATAGTGAAAAACTTTATGATGCATTAGTAGAAAACAATGTTCCCACTGAATTATATGAAATTGAAGGTGCAAGTCATATGGATGTGAAATTCCTTCAACCACAGGTATTTAAGATTGTAATGGACTTTTTAGACAAGTATTTGAACCGCTAATAAATCACTTCTTATCATTATTTTTCTCTAAATCAATGGATAGTTGTTGTTCCCTTTTAGCTAGAAATTTCTCTAACTCTGTTTCGATATCAATATTTAGACGTTGAGATAATTCGATCAACCACCAAATATTTTCAGCTAATTTTTCTGATAGTTGATAAGGAGTTTCATCGTAAGTCCCTCTTTAGTCATTACTAGGCGGTCTAAATTACCAATATCACTAACTCATTTAATTGCATTTATTTAGCCCCCAATCACTTTAGTTACCAAATTATATTTTACAGCATTAATCATTCTTTCTTCTAAACAAAAGCTCCGATAAAGTGGTGATATATCAGCGCTTTATCGGAGCTTGTTTTTGTACATTTTTGTGAAGATACGTCTCTTCAATACTACTAAAAAGTAAACTAATAACACTCCACCTTTCACATTAAGGTGTCAATAATCGATAGTTCTTCTTTTGTTGCAGCCGTTTAATGCTTATCTATATCTTCCCATTTTCTCATTATTTACCCTTCATTTCATATCAATCGTCAAGTAGCGACAATGCTCTTTCTATCTGACGAGGATTTGTTTCATCCTTTTTCTTAGTATAACGATTTAATAGTACAAAATTTGCACTAGTGCCTGTCAAGTATACAGTTTAAATAGAAAAATAGTTTATGCGGCTTGAGCGCGGAATTTTTCTGCGCTCAAGCCGTTTTTGGATGTATAAGCTCGTTGAGTGTTGAAATATTTAATAG
>NZ_NGPY01000040.1:0-2552 GCF_002254085.1 Limosilactobacillus reuteri
AATTGGAGCAGTACAAGGAATAATTCCGATTAACACGGCCACAAGTAGACCAATGGGACAACTTTTTAAGGCACTAACCCACTAAAACTGTATATTTAAAGGCTACCTATGAAAACTTGACAGATACTCCAGCCAACGCTTTCTTGAATATTATAATTATGTATGATATTTTTAAGCATCTTATCTTCGTTAAAGCATTCAAACCATTTAAAAAAATCATAAGAATTATTTCGTGATAAAGGAATTACCTTACCTTCGGTTCTATCCTTTGTGAATTTTTTATCTTTGCCAAAAATAAAAGAAGCATCAGGATCGAATAGCTTATAAGTTTTCATTGTTCTGTTAAGATTATAAACTGACAATGTATTCACTTTACCAATAGTTTTTATTCTGAATGAAGTAGATTGCTTACTGTTTAAATCTTCTTTTTCTATTTTGTCCTCATTTATTTGATCCTTAACTTCTTTAGATTTGAATAAATCTCTAAAGGCTGAAAACATGAGCTATAGCTCCTCCTCACATTGGTGATGTTAATAATATAATTGTTATCCATAAGTATATTTTCAACTTAAATCAATTTGTACTACAGCTATTAATAATAGTAGATTGAATAGTTTGCTACTATTATTAATTTTAATGACCTAAAAGATTCTCTTGTATATACGAATTTAATGACATTCTTACAGATGGATCATCACTTGGTAGATAATATTTTGTTCCCTTTCCCTTTCCACTTCTTTTGACATATTTTTTATCTACTAATTCATTAATTATATTATGTCCTTGATAACTAGAAGCATAAAGATCCTTAAGATCAGAATAAGATACTACTAACTTTTCAGCTATACGTTTATAAGTTGGTCTTAGTTCTTCTGGCATATCTTTTAAAATAGAATCAATTAATGGAATTTTCCAAAGAATCAATTTTGTATTTATTATCGAAGAACTAATAATCGGTGTTCTTAATTTTAACTCTCCAGCTGTTTTATATATTCTGTAGCCACCACTCCCAGTATGTTCACCTAACCTCGCTCTTATAAACGCGTCGAATATTTTAGGATTTCTAGCTATTGAAGTACCACCTTGGATAAAATCTAAGGACGAAACTCTCATTTCTCCAGGATTGTCAAATTCTATATAATCATCATACATCGAAATCTTAGTCGTTCTTTTAGACGAGTAATCTGCATGAACTAAAGAATTTACAATAGATTCTCTAGTAATACGCTTAAAATCTTCACCTGCATCAACCCTTCTATCTCCTCGAAGAACAAAACCATTTTTTATATTATTGTCTATTTTTGCAGCAACAATTCTATAGAAACTATAAATATTCTGTGGATGACCTAATTCATTCGATGTAAACACCCGATCATCATAGTCTACAGATGATGGACTAGTTTTTTCTATAAAGTCTAAGAAAAAGTTCGGAAAAACATCCGTAATTGAATTAAATTTCCCAAATAATAATAACGCTGCACTTGTAAGCTTAAACGGCGCATTTTCTTGACTTCGATCTCGTTTAATAAGTCCCATAGATTTCAAAAATTCTTCAAGAGATAAATCACTAAATAAATCATTATTTTTATCTTGAAGTTCTAAGTAATAATTTTGTATATCTACTTTATTCAAATCAT
The DNA here is from genome assembly GCF_002254085.1 of Limosilactobacillus reuteri. Classification (GTDB taxonomy): domain Bacteria; phylum Bacillota; class Bacilli; order Lactobacillales; family Lactobacillaceae; genus Limosilactobacillus; species Limosilactobacillus reuteri_K. The sequence continues at coordinate 1,638 of NZ_NGPY01000040.1, forward strand.
CCATTGAAAAATTATCTAATAGTTCTGAATCAGTATTAGAATCAGCATCTCTTAAGAAAATTTTTAATTCATCACCATTAGCTTTACGATCACTCTCGTTTTCCCTAATATATGTTTTTCTAATATCATCATCCAAATAAATTGGTCTTTTTGTAAAGCTGATCTTATTGACATTTATAATTAATAACTTTCTATCAGAAATATTCTTAGTTTCAAAATCTGATTCCTTTACCACCATTTTTGAAAGTTTGCCACTTTTTTGAGTATTTAAAAAATCAGTTTTTAATTTATCTTCATCTGTAATTCCAACAGGGATATTTAAGTGTTTCTTTTTTATTTCTTTAACCCCTAATATAATTTTTCCACCATCAGTATTTGCAAAAGCACTAACCGTTTCCCAGATGCTCGTAGGTAAACGATTTTCTCTGCATTCTTTATATTCAAGGTGTCGATTTTCTGGTACTAGACTTTTTATACTTTCCAATCTTGTGGATCCTCCAAACATATACAGACAATAGTTATTATTACAAATATATAACATGAGTAAGCATAAATATATGACTACTTATCAAATGTATTTAAATATATATCAAATGTATTTAAATATATATCAAATGTATAACACGAGCAAGAATTATTATTCTACGGCGGTTTATCAAATGTATTCAAACATATATCAAACATATATCAAACATATATCAAACATATATCAAACACACTATTACTATTGCTAGTAAAGGCTGAAATATTATAACATATCAACCCTTTAACTAAAAAACTATAAGAAAGGCAGATTGCAAGAAATAACTTGAACGAATTTAGTGACGTAGATTAAGCAAGAAGATCTCGATTGGTGTATGCCAATTAAGACATTTAAGTGGCCGTGAATTCAGATACCAATTGATTTGAACCAGT
>NZ_NGPY01000041.1:0-2199 GCF_002254085.1 Limosilactobacillus reuteri
TTTTATTGGTGACGATAGTGTTTGTTTGATTTTAGGGGACAATATCTATTACGGCGCTGGATTATCGGACCTTGTGCAATCAGCAGCGAAAAAAACTGATGGCGCCACGGTCTTTGGCTACCATGTCAATGATCCTGAACGTTTTGGCGTGGTCGACTTTGATGACCAGATGCATGCCTTATCGATTGAAGAAAAGCCGGTTCATCCTAAGAGTAATTATGCGGTGACTGGTCTTTACTTCTATGATAATCAAGTAGTTAAGATTGCTAAAAACATCAAGCCATCAGATCGCGGTGAACTTGAAATTACTGATGTTAACAAGGAATACCTGCGTCAAGGTAAGCTCGATGTCAAGTTAATGGGGCGCGGCTATGCTTGGCTGGATACCGGAACTCATGATTCCATGCTTGAAGCAGCCAACTTCATTGCTACAATTGAAAAGCGACAAAACTTAAAGGTGGCTTCCTTAGAGGAAATTGCCTATCGGATGGGCTATATTAATAAGGAACAATTAGTAGAGCTGGCGCAACCGCTAAAGAAAAATGATTATGGTCAATACTTATTGCGGTTAGCTCAACAAGACTAGGAGTGGATAAATAATGGGAAAATTAAACGTTCAGACAACGAAATTACAAGACGTTAAAATTATTACACCAGCAGTCTTTGGTGATCACCGTGGTTTCTTTGAAGAGACTTACTCTGATCGAGACTTTAAGAAGGCTGGAATTGACTTTAACTTTATTCAAGATAACCAGTCTCTTTCTACGCATGCTGGTGTCCTTCGTGGCTTACACTTCCAACGGGGGAAAGCGGCTCAAACAAAATTAATCCGAGTAGTCACCGGTGCCGTCCTGGATGTGATTGTTGACTTACGGAAGGGTTCCCCAACATACAAGCAATGGGAAGGTTATATCTTATCGGCAAGTAATCACCGTCAACTCCTGGTTCCGCGTGGATTTGCCCATGGCTTCTTGACTTTAACTGATAACGTTAACTTTGTTTACAAGTGTGATAACTATTACGATGCGGAAGCTGATGGCGGAATTTCCTTTAAGACGCCGGAATTAAGCATTGACTGGCCAATTGAATTTGATAAGGCCATTACTTCCGAAAAGGATGCCGCACAACCAACCTTAACTGAATTTGAAAAAGATAACCCATTTGTTTATGGTGAAATTTAAGCGAGGTCGTTATGGAAACTTTTAAGAATATTATTGTTACTGGGGGAGCCGGCTTTATTGGCTCCAACTTTGTTCACTATGTTGTTAACCACCACCCGGAAGTTGAACACATTACAGTTTTAGATAAACTGACTTATGCTGGTAATCCGGCTAATCTTGATGGCTTGCCAAAGGATAAAGTTGAACTCGTAGTCGGGGATATTTGTGATAAAGACTTAGTTGATAAGTTGGTAAGCCAAGCCGATGCCGTTGTTCATTACGCGGCGGAAAGTCACAATGACAACTCCTTGATTGATCCCACCCCGTTCATCCAAACTAACATTGTTGGGACTTCGGTTTTAATCAATGCTTGTCGGAAATATGACGTTCGTTACCACCATATTTCAACGGATGAAGTCTATGGCGATTTACCATTACGGGAAGACTTACCCGGTCATGGTGAAGGAAAAGGCGAAAAGTTTACTCCCGAATCACCATACCGGCCATCAAGTCCTTACTCTTCATCGAAGGCTAGCTCTGACTTATTAGTGCGGGCTTGGGTCCGATCATTTGGTTTACGGGCGACGATTTCCAATTGTTCTAATAACTATGGTCCGTACCAACACATTGAGAAGTTCATTCCCCGTCAGATTACCAATATCCTAAGTGGTATTCGGCCCAAGCTTTACGGTTCAGGCAAGAATGTTCGTGACTGGATTCACACTAATGATCATTCCCGGGCGGTTTGGGATATTTTAACCAAGGGGAAGATCGGTGAAACTTACCTCATCGGGGCCGATGGTGAAAAGAACAACAAGGAAGTTCTGGAAATGATCTTAGAGTTAATGGGTCAACCTAAAGATGCTTATGACCATGTTAAGGATCGTCCCGGCCACGATTTGCGTTATGCCATTGATGCTACAAAGCTGCGGACAGAATTAGGGTGGGAGCCAGAATTTACTGACTTCAAAACCGGTTTACAACACACGATTGATTGGTATACGGAACACCAAGATTGGTGGAAAGATGAAAAAGCCGC
>NZ_NGPY01000042.1:0-2129 GCF_002254085.1 Limosilactobacillus reuteri
TGTCAAGGGCGGTTTTAAATTGTCATTTTATGGCGGTTTAAAAATGTATGATTTGGGCGGTTTAGGAATTGACCGATGCCAAGCGATATGACTTTCCTTTGATCTTAATCACATGTGAGTGATAGACAAGTCGGTCTAAAATGGCCTCTGCGGTTGCCGTACTATGGAGAACAGCTCCCCAACTTGATAATGGTACATTGGTCGTTATGATTGTTGATTTACGTTCATAGCGACCATTTATTAGTTGAAATAATAGTTTTGCTTCTTCCGTCGATATTGGTAAATAGCCTAATTCATCAATAATTAATAGATCATACCGTTCGTATCGACGCATTACGCGCTCTAAGTGTTGCTTCTCTTGAGCTGCTTTCAATCTAAGAATTAGTTCATGGCAATTAATAAATAGCGTTCGTACATCTTGTCGACATGCTTCGATACCAAGCCCAATTGACAGATGTGTTTTACCTACGCCAGGGCTGCCAATAAAGATAATGTTTTCTTGATTGTCCAGAAATGACATAGTCGCAAATTCAGCGATTTGTTGCGGATTAATTGAAGGCTGAAATTGATAATTAAAATCATTGAGTCGTTTAATAATCGGAAATCTAGCGCGTTTGATTCTTCTCTTTAAGCTTTCTTGTTGCTGATAGGTAATCTCCTTATCCGTTAGTTTTAACAATGCTTCACTAAAGCTAATTTGATTATCATTGACTTGTTGACGATAATCTGCGATTGATGCAGCCATATTATGTAAATTTAACTTCGTTAAATTATCTACTAATTTTTGATATTGATTCATTTTATTCCCCAATCTGATCATAAATACTAAGATTATTAAGCATATACTGGTTAATTTCTTCATCCGTTTTATCTTTCATCAAGTCACTTTTAAGAATGGCATGTTTATCATGAGGATCATAATTAAATTGCTTATTGGTTAAATCATGCTTTTGAATCTCAGTACCATGATAGAAAATGCGGATAGTCTTACCATCAGTTGTCGGTTTAATTTCGACTTCTTTTCCGATATAATTAGGGGAAACAGAGTATTGATGGTTTTGAAATCTGATCATTGAGTCTTGGGATACCTTTCTAGTTTGGTCGCTGTTAAAGTATCTCACGAGATCGTGGTTGAGAGACCGGAAATGCTCTTTTTCTTTTGTCCATAATTCAATTGGCTTCTGATTATTACTTTGTGATTTCTCATGATTGAGCCGTTCAGCTAGCCGATTAACGATATCATTTAAATCATTGACCGTACTAAATTCTCCATCATAAGGTTTTAATCGTTCCATTGTTCTTGCTAATGCTTCAACGCAACCTTTGGTTTGCGGTCTAAATGGGCGACATGCGACTGGATGAAATCCGGCATCATGGCTAAATGATAGGAATCGCTCATTAAATCGATGATGATGAAAATCGCTTAATTTATGGTCAATGACAGTTGACATATTATCAAACCAGATTTCTTTAGGAATTCCACCAGTAACCTTAAAGGCTTCAAACAAACATTTAAATAAAGTATCCTGCTTCTGATCTAAGGTTAGTTTTAGGAACTTAAATTTAGAATAGGGCAGAACGTATAGGAAAATACTGAAAGTATGTGGGACACCATTTCTGTCCGTCATTGTTACCCGTTCTTTCCAATCAACTTGAGCACTTAATCCTATCGTATGTTCAACTCTAATCGTTGCTTTCTTAGCTTGTGTCCTACGAAAACGGCGACAATAATCTTTAACGATAGTGTATTTACCGGTAAATCCTTTTTCAACGATAAAATCATAGATTGATCTAGCAGAACATCCTGTAGTGTATTTATCTTCAATGATATCTCGATATCCGTCTAGCTTACTACGACGCTTTTGTCGCTTCCTAACAACTGCTACTTCACCACTCTGAGCTCTTACATATGCCGCTTTTACGGTTCGTGGATCAACATCATACTGCCGTGCAATAGCGGAATAATTTGGTCTTATCTTCTCTAACACAAAATATCTCATCCTTTCGTAAACGTCTTTTCGCATACTCATCACTTCCTCAAAAGATTGATAAAGTGAGTATACAAAAAATGCAGGAAAATCGACAATTTTAAACCGCCGATTTCCTACATTCTACAGCCGCCCTCTACA
>NZ_NGPY01000043.1:0-1734 GCF_002254085.1 Limosilactobacillus reuteri
CGAGACCCAGAGGGGTGCACGGCGGAGCGCTGCGACTAGTGCATCAACGAGTGCATCAACGAGTGCCTCAACAAGCGCCTCAACAAGTGCGTCAACGAGCGCATCAACGAGTGCATCGACGAGCGCCTCAGTAAGTGCGTCAACGAGTGCCTCAGTAAGTGCCTCGACTAGTGCCTCAACTAGTGCATCAACGAGTGCCTCAACAAGCGCCTCAACAAGTGCGTCAACGAGCGCGTCAACCAGCGCATCAACGAGTGCGTCAACGAGCGCCTCGACGAGCGCAAGCACGAGTGCATCAACGAGTGCGTCAACTAGTGCGTCAACCAGCGCCTCAACTAGTGCATCAACGAGTGCCTCAACTAGTGCCTCAACCAGCGCATCAACGAGTGCGTCAACGAGCGCCTCGACCAGCGCAAGCACGAGCGCAAGCACGAGTGCATCAACGAGCGCCTCGACGAGCGCTTCAACTAGTGCCTCGACGAGTGCCTCAACTAGTGCATCAACGAGTGCGTCAGTAAGTGCATCAACAAGTGCGTCAACAAGTGCCTCAACGAGTGCATCAACGAGCGCGTCAACGAGTGCATCAACAAGTGCATCGACGAGCGCGTCAACCAGTGCATCAACGAGTGCGTCAGTAAGTGCATCAACAAGTGCGTCAACGAGCGCTTCAACCAGTGCGTCAACAAGCGCTTCAACCAGCGCCGCAACGAGTGCGTCAACGAGCGCATCAACGAGTGCATCGACGAGCGCGTCAACGAGTGCATCAACAAGTGCATCGACGAGCGCGTCAACCAGTGCATCAACAAGTGCGTCAACGAGTGCGTCAACGAGTGCCTCAGTAAGTGCATCAACTAGTGCGTCAACGAGCGCGTCAACCAGTGCATCGACGAGCGCCTCAACAAGTGCGTCAACAAGTGCGTCAACAAGCGCCTCGACTAGTGCGTCAACAAGTGCGTCAACGAGTGCCTCAGTAAGTGCATCAACTAGCGCCTCAACGAGTGCCTCAACCAGTGCATCGACGAGCGCTTCAACAAGTGCGTCAACAAGTGCGTCAACGAGTGCGTCAGTAAGTGCCTCGACTAGTGCGTCAACGAGCGCTTCAACTAGCGCCTCGACGAGCGCAAGCACGAGTGCGTCAACCAGTGCATCAACAAGTGCGTCAACGAGCGCCTCAGTAAGTGCATCAACCAGTGCGTCAACGAGTGCCTCGACGAGCGCAAGCACGAGCGCGTCAACCAGTGCGTCAACGAGTGCATCGACGAGCGCGTCAACAAGTGCGTCAACAAGTGCGTCAACGAGTGCCTCAGTAAGTGCGTCAACGAGTGCCTCAGTAAGTGCCTCGACTAGTGCCTCAACTAGTGCATCAACGAGTGCCTCAACCAGCGCCTCAACTAGTGCCTCAACAAGTGCGTCAACGAGCGCGTCAACCAGCGCATCAACGAGTGCGTCAACGAGCGCCTCGACGAGCGCAAGCACGAGTGCATCAACGAGTGCGTCAACCAGCGCCTCAACTAGTGCATCAACGAGTGCCTCAACCAGCGCCTCGACTAGTGCGTCAACGAGCGCTTCAACGAGCGCCTCAACAAGTGCATCAACAAGTGCGTCAACGAGCGCGTCAACAAGCGCATCAACCAGTGCGTCAACAAGTGCCTCAACGAGCGCCTCAACAAGTGCCTCAACGAGTGCCTCACCGAGCCCATCAACCAGCGCGCCACCGACCGCCCCAACCAGCGC
>NZ_NGPY01000044.1:0-125804 GCF_002254085.1 Limosilactobacillus reuteri
AGTATTTGGCCTTACACTTCCGTCCGATCCCGTCTCACGACGGACACCCTTGTCCTCAGCTCATGGTTCCGACTACTACGGCCCATAGCGGACTTTCACCGCCTAGCTAATACCCATGCCGGGCGCACAAACAAAAAAGAACCCTTGATACACAAGGGTTCTGCACTACTAGTTGTCGCGACGACGTTCAGCGATACGAGTAGCCTTACCAGTACGTTCACGTAAGTAGTAAAGCTTAGCACGACGTACACGACCGTAACGAAGAACATCAATCTTGTCAACACGTGGTGAGTGAACTGGGAAAGTACGTTCAACACCTACACCGTTACTGATCTTACGTACAGTGTAAGTAGCACTGATACCAGCACCGTGGCGCTTGATAACAACACCTTCGAACATTTGGATACGTTCACGTGAACCTTCAACGATCCGAGCGTGAACACGAACAGTATCACCGGCACGGAATTCTGGAATATCATCCCGTAATTGACTAGCAGTAATCTTTTCGATTAACTTATTTTGACGCATAATATATTTCTTTCCTTTCGCCGACATTCATGTCCTGTATGACGGGCAGCGGAATACCGTTATTCACAGCTAAACAGCCAATAACTACTATACATTGTTTTCGACTGTCTTTCAAGGGTAAATCAGTGGGTTTCTTTATTAATGATTGAATGACGAATCCCATAGATAAAGTAAATTAACAAACCAATCACAAACCAACCAACCATTAAAATTTTCGCATCAGTATTTAGGCCCCAGAAGATCACAGCTGAAAAGATCGCCGAAATCGCTGGAAGTACTGGATATAACGGCATCTTAAACTGAGCTTCGGGTAAATCTACCCCTTCCCGCGGACGCAAGGCATAGATTCCCAGTGAAACAAAGATAAATGCGACCAGGGTTCCCGCAGAAACAAGGGTTGCCAAGAACGTAAATGGGAAAACAGAACCCAAGATCATAGCCAAGAAAGTAATCATCCATAATGCATGATTAGGGACGTGTTTATCATCGATTTGTCCGAGTGATTTTGGTAATAACCCATCCCGTCCAAAAGCATAGATTAGTCGAGAGGAAGCTAAGAGAATTGCGATTAATGCCGAGAAAATACCAACAATCGCAACAACAGAAAGCAAGTTCGCCGTAATATAGTGTCCAGACTGCCTTAAAGCCCAGGCTGCTGGTTCTGCATTATTTGTATAACGGCTATATTTAAACATCCCCACCAGTACGAGCGAAACTGCAATAAAGAAGCCTGTTCCTAGTAAGAGTGTCCCGATCAATCCTCGTGGCATTGTCTTTTGCGGGTTAATCGTTTCAGCTGTATTAGCCGCAATCGCATCAAAGCCGACATAGGCAATAAAGATTTGCGCAGTCCCAGCTAATATCCCCTGCCAGCCTCCAAAAGTGGTACCTGGTTGATGAGCGGGGAGAAATGGGACATAGTTTTGGGGATGAATTGCAGTTGCGCCCACAACGATAAACATTAAAATAACCAATAGCTTTACACTAACAATAATATTTTCAATCCGGCTAACCTGATGGACACCGCGGGAAATTAAAATTCCAACGATTAGAATTGCAAAGGCGGCCAGAATATCAATATAAGACCCTGTATGTGGATCAAAGCCACCAGTTAAAGTATGGGGCAAATTAATCCCAAAGCTGCCGAGAAAGCCTTGCATATAAGCTGACCACCCAGACGCAACAAAGGCGACTGAAATAAAATACTCAGCTAAAAGGGCCCAGCCAGCAATCCAGCCAAAGAATTCACCAAACAAAACATTGATCCAGGAAAAAGCAGAACCAGCAAAAGGCAGTACCGAAGACGTTTCCGCATAAGCTAATGCCGATAATCCTGCACCAATTGCGGCTACAATGAAGGCCAATGGAACTGCAGGACCGGTATGCTCAGCGGCAACAATCCCTGGCAAAGTAAATATAGCTGTGCCCACTACCATCCCAGTTCCTAGTCCAATTAAGTCTCTTGTTCGTAAACTAGGAGTTAATTGCGCATCCTTTTCTTCATAAACGCGCGGATTTTGCTTAAGAAATAATCGTTTAATTAATTTTTTCATTCGCGTCACCTTAGTCTGGAACAGTTGGATCTTCATCCAGCTTAATATCTTCTAACATTAGTTGTTGTTCCCGACTGAGCTTAGCAGTTTTTAAAAGGTCTGGTCGACGGTGAAGAGTCCGTCGTAGCGATTCACGCATCCGCCATTCTTTAATTTTCTGATGATTTCCACTCGTAAGAACTTCCGGTACCTTCATTCCCCGAAAATCTGCCGGACGTGTATATTGCGGATATTCTAGCAAACCGTTACTAAATGAGTCTCCCATTGGTGAAGACATATTGCCGAGCACACCAGGAACAAAGCGGACGGTTGCATCAATCATCACCATCGCAGCTAATTCTCCACCTGTTAATACATAGTCACCAAGAGATGCTTCATCGGTAACTAAATTACGAATTCGTTCATCATATCCCTCATAATGACCGCAGATAAATGTTAAGTGATCTTCTTGGGCTAACTCTTTGGCATAGGCTTGATCAAATTTTCGACCAGCGGGATCCATTAAAATAACGCGCCCTTTTGAATACTGATCTTTCGTTTGTTCATGAATTGCATCCATAGCGTCAAAAATCGGTTGCGCTTGAAGAAGCATCCCCGCTCCCCCACCAAATGGTGCATCGTCAACATGGTTATGCTTATCGGTAGTATATTGACGAAAATCGGTCACATTAATATCAACAAATCCATTATCTTGTGCTTTACCGATAATGGATTCCCCCATTGTTGCTTGAAACATATTGGGGAACAAGCTTAAAATATCAATCCTCATTATTCAAGTCCTTCCATTAATTCGACTGTTACAAGATTTTTATCAAGATCAACGTTTTTAACAACATCATCAATCACTGGTAATAATAAATCCCGTTTTTCCGGACGTTCAACAACCCATACATCATTCGCACCAGGGGATAGAATTTCCTTAATTTTACCCAGATGACGGCCATCTGTTGTTTCAACGTCTAATCCAATAACCTGGTGGTAGTAATATTGACCATCGTCTAAGGGCTGTTGATCATCAGCACTGACCATTAATTCGTGGTCACGGAATTGTTCAACATCATTGATATTATCGTAGCCGACAAACTTAACAAGAACGAAGCCCTTATGTTGTCGAGCACTTTCGATTGTCAATGGTAAGGGTTCTCCTGATTGTTGTAAGTACAAGATACTTCCCTTGGCAAATCGTTCATCAATAAAATCAGTAGTTGCTAATACACGCACTTCTCCACGAACACCATGAGTATTTACAATTTTACCAACATTATAATATTCCATAAATTCCTCCTGAAAAGACAAAAACTCCCACAGATTAGTGTGGGAGTTTTAAATTTAGTGACGATGGTCATTAATTAATAACCGGACTCGCTTAGAGTTAGCCCGCCGAGATTGAGTACTCTCGACTATTGTTCGCAATGCTGCGGCAACGTGTCCCTGTCGGCCAATTAGACGGCCAACATCATTGGGAGCAACATCAATTATATAACGATGGTAACGTCCATCATCTTTTTGGGTAATTGACAATGCCTGTGGCTGCTTCAATAGCGGAATAACTAAACTACGAATTAACGACTCAATATCTGTCTCAGCCATGACTGATTATCACTACTTCTTAGCGTACTTTGCTTCGTGGTACTTCTTCATAACACCAGCTGCTTGAAGCATGTTACGAACAGTATCTGAAGGTTGAGCACCCTTTTGTAACCATTCCATAACAGCGTCTTCATCAAACTTGACTTCCTTAGGAGTAGTCAATGGGTTGTAAGTACCTACTGAAGTAATAAAACGACCATCACGTGGGGCACGTGAGTCAGCTACAACGATCCGGTAGAATGGACGCTTCTTTGAACCCATGCGCTTTAAACGAATTTTAACAGACATTCTTTGCACCTCCCTGATTTCTTTTAACAGGTAATAATATACCAGTGTTCAAATAGAATGTAAAGTATTTTTTCTTGACAGGCTTAAATTTTTTGAAATTATTTTTTCTTTCGTAATTTACGAAGCTTTTTAATGCGTTTTTGCTTGTCTTTTTTCATTTTTCGCGCCATGCGGTTCATTGCCATTTGTCCCATCTTGCCACCTGGCATTTGTCCACCAAACATATTTTGCATTCCATTGAAATTACCGTTTGTAACCTGCTTCATCATCTTACGCATTTGATTAAATTGCTTAATCATCCGGTTAACTTCAACAATTGGTCGTCCCGCCCCTGCTGCTAAACGACGACGACGACTAGGATTCATTAAATCAGGATTTTCACGTTCTTCTGGTGTCATTGAAAGAACAATGGCCCGGATATGAGCAAATTGCTTAGGATCCAAATTAAGATTCTTCAAGGCCGGGTTATTAGCCATCCCTGGCATCATCTTAATAATGTTTTCCAACGGTCCCATCTTGGTAACCTGGTCCATTTGTGCCAAGAAATCATTATAGTCAAATGTGTTTTCACGCATTTTATCCATTGTTTCTTGGGCTTGTTCTTCATCAAAATTCTTTTGGGCCTTTTCAATCAGGGTCATCATGTCCCCCATACCCAAAATCCGTGAAGCCATCCGGTCAGGGTGGAAGACATCAAGATCCTCCATCTTTTCACCCTCACCGACAAACTTGATCGGCTTACCTGTAACTGCTCGGATTGACATGGCAGCCCCACCACGGGTATCACCATCTAACTTGGTTAAGATAACCCCAGTGATATCAAGTTTATCATCGAACCCTTGAGCAGTATTTACTGCATTTTGACCAGTCATCGAATCAATGACAAGCAAAATTTCATTCGGATTTACTAGCTCTTTAATGTTTGCAAGCTCATCCATTAATTGTTCATCAATTTGGAGTCGACCAGCAGTATCAATAATGACATAATCATTATGATTTTTCTTGGCTACTTCCATCCCTTCACGAACAATTTCAACAGGGTCAACGTCTGTCCCCTTTTCGAAGACAGGAACATCGATCTGATTAGCGACTTGTTGTAACTGAGTAATAGCAGCGGGCCGGTAAACGTCAGCCGCAATAAACATTGGCCGGGCGTGATTTTCATTCTTTAACCGTAATGCTAATTTACCGGCAGTGGTCGTCTTACCTGCCCCTTGAAGACCAACCATCATGATAACAGTTGGAATATGCGGTGCTTTGTTAAGCGGAACCGCTTCTTCCCCCATCAGTTTTGTCAATTCATCATTAACAATTTTAACGATTTGTTGGGCTGGATTTAACCCTTTCAATACTTCCGCCCCGGCTGCTTTTTCCCGAATGGTCTTTACAAAGTCTTTTACAACTTTAAAGTTAACATCGGCTTCTAAAAGGGCGAGCCGAATCTCACGCATCGTTTCCCGAAGATCAGCTTCCGTAACTTTGGGTTTGCGTCGTAATTTTTCCATCGCCTTTTGCAGACGATCTGTTAAACCTTCAAATGCCATTTTATTCTTCCTCCAAGCTTTCCAGATGATTTACTAAGTGATTGAGCGTTGCATCATCTGGATAGTTTTCTCGGACGTATCGTTGAATTCGATCCGCCTGTTGATTACGAACTTGAAATTCAGCATACAAATGCAATTTGGCCTCGTAATCTTCTAGTATGCTTTCTGTGCGCTTTATATTATCATATACGGCTTGACGACTAACATGGAAATTCTCGGCAATTTCGCCCAATGAGTAGTCATCCCCGTAATAAAGCTCTAAATAATCATTTTGTTTTTTTGTTAATAAGGGTTGGTAAAACTCAAATAATGAATTTATCCGATAATTCTTTTCAATTTCCATATCGTCACACCTGCCTAGTCAACTTCGACTAACCCTTTGAACAGGCCATAAACAAAGTCGCCAGCATCAAACTTCTGGAGGTCGTCTACCTTTTCACCAAGCCCCACATACTTAACTGGTAAGTGGAGCTCATTACGGATAGCAAGGACAATTCCCCCCCGAGCAGTTCCGTCTAGTTTTGTTAAAACAATCCCTGTTACATCGGTACTTTCCTTGAATAGCTTAGCCTGGTTAAGAGCGTTTTGCCCAGTTGTTGCATCTAAGACTAACAGTACTTCATGAGGAGCATCTGGAATTTCACGAGTAAGGATGCGCTTCATCTTAGCTAACTCATTCATCAAGTTAACCTTGTTTTGGAGCCGACCAGCAGTATCAACAAACAAGATATCATACTTTTCATCTTTTGCCCGTTTTACTGCATCAAAGACGACAGCCGCTGGATCACCGTTTTCTGGCCCTGTAACGATGTCAACACCGTCACGTTTTGCCCACACATCTAGTTGTTCAGTTGCCCCAGCTCGGAATGTATCAGCAGCCGCTAAAAGAACTTTCTTACCTTGTTTCTTAAAGAGGGCGGCCATCTTACCAATCGTTGTTGTCTTTCCGGCACCGTTAACACCAACAAACATAATAACAGTTGGGCCTTCCTTTGCCATGGTTAAGTCAGGATTTTCATCTTGACCAGCTTCATCGTAAAGTTCGACCATTTTTTCAATGATAACATTGGAAACGTCCTGCCTGTTCTTAGCATTTTGCAGTTTTACTTCTTCCCGCAATTCATCACTGAGTTTCATTGCCATATCATAACCGACATCAGATTCAATCAACATGTCTTCGAGGTCATCAAAGAAATCTTCGTCAACATGCCGGAAATTAGCCAAGAACTTATTTAATCGTGCTCCAAAGCCTGTTCGGGACTTCTCAAGCCCACGATCATATTTCTTAACCGTCTCAGTTTCTTGATCCTCTTCTGGTTCAGGAGAAGGTTGTTGCTCTTGCTCCTCATCACCATCATTTTCTTCAGAATTATCAGGCTCATTTGATTCTTCAGCAGCCGAAGAATCTTCTGCCGGTTTCTCTTCGGTTGTTATTACTGGTTCTTCAACTGTTTTTTCTTCTTCTGCAACAGGTTCAGTCGGTTCAACCGCCTCTTTAGTTTCAGAAGTACTAGACGGAGCCGACTCTTCTGCAGAAATAGTCTCATTAGGAGTACTAGATGATGGTACTTCTTCTTCAGAAACACTTGAATCTGCTACCTCTTCTGAGTGACTCTCCTCATTAGTTCCCTCTTCTTTTTCCTCTTTAACCCCGTTATGAAACGTTTCGCGAGTTCCATCCGGGTTAATCTTTTCCTCATAGCTATCAGCAGGAGGAATATTTATCGGTTCAGGATGAATTGGTGCAGAAGCTGGCGCCGCACTTGTCGTATCTGCTGATTCATCTTCATGCGCGGTTTCAGATTGAACAGCCGCACTTGAACTATCAGGCTTTTTTTCTTCTTTTTTATGACGACGGAAAATATCAAATAATCCCATACTTGAAGCCTCCTAAATTAGTTAATTATCACTCTCTTGTAAAGTATCAACAACATCCACTGATACCATCTTCGAAACTCCTGATTCTTGCATTGTAACCCCATACAACACATCGGCATCCATCATCGTTCCCTTCCGGTGGGTAATGACGATAAATTGTGGACCTTCAGCACCAAATTTGCTGAGATAATGGGCAAAACGTTGTACATTAACCTCATCCAAGGCAGCCTCTGGTTCATCAAGAATTGCAAATGGAACTGGGCGAACCTTTAAAATAGCGAATAATAAGGTGATCGCCGTTAATGCTCGTTCCCCACCTGATAACAATGAAAGGTGCTGATTTTTCTTTCCTGGTGGCTGGGCCATAATATCGACCCCGGTTGTTAATAGGTCATGAGGGTCGGTTAAGACAAGTTTAGCATGACCACCAGAGAAAATTTGCTGGAACGTCTCGTCAAACATCTGTGAAACCTGATTAAAGGTCGTAATAAACCGTTTCTTTACTTGGGCATCCATCTCACCCATCGTCTGATTAAGCTGAGCTCGTGAGGCAAGCAAGTCATCTTGTTGACCCTTTAAGAAATCGTACCGTTCACGAACGCGCTCATATTCTTCAATCGCTCCCACATTAACCTGACCAAGATCATCCAATCCCCGCTTTAATAGCTTCAACCGGGTCGCCAAGGTCTCTTTGTCCAATTCACTCATCTGCTGGCGAGCTTCATCAATGGTCATAGAATATTGCTCAGATAATCGATTAAGAGCTTGGTCAACCATTGACTCATACTTCACACGCTCTTCATTTAAGGTATTACGATCATCAAGAGCTGCCCGCTGAAGTTCTTGCAGACGATTATAATGTGCTTCGGCTTGTGACAGCTTTTGCTCAAGTTCTTCAAGCGCAGCTGAATTATCTTCCAGTTGCACCTTAGCTTTTGCCTGCTCTTCTTTAGCATCTTTTAAGGCTGTTTGTGTCGATTGTTCACTTGTTGATTGACTAGCTGATTGAGTCGTTAACTCAGCGATTGCAATTGTGACCTTTTCTAAACTCTCCTCAACTTCTCGCCGTTGCCGGTTATACTCTTGACTTTGGCGTTGATATTGTTGAAGTCGTTCTTCGGCCACTGCAATTTTTTGTTGCATTTGTGCTAATTGTCGTGCCTGAGTCGACTCATCATTCTGTAATTCATCGATCTGGGTAAGAATTTGCTTAATCTTTGCAACAACTTGCGTCAATTCCCAGTTTACTTTATCAGCTTGTTCATTATTTTGTTGAACTTGTGATTCGTAATCCTGATGTTGAGTGTCTTGCTGTTTATTTTGGGTTTCTAAAATCTGTACCCGATTAGTAAGCGTCTCACGCTTACTTGAGATCAACTGACAACTACTTTCTTGCTCATGAAACTTATCCTGTAAAGTCTGAACTTGTTGCTGATAATCAGCTACTACTTGTTCGTTCGCTTTTTGCGCCTGTTGTAGTTTAGCAACTTCTTGCTCTAAGTTTGCTGCAAGCTGTTCCTGTTTTTTTAGCTCTTCTTCTAGTTGTTTAGCCATTTGCTTTTGACTTAAAAGTCCTGTCCGTTGGCTACGGGTGGCTCCCCCGGTCATTGCTCCACTAGCATTGATCAACTGACCGTCAAGGGTTACCACCCGTACCATATGACGACCTGCACGAGCAATCTCAGTCGCATGATCAAGGTTGTCAGCAATAACCGTTGTTCCTAGTAAGTGGTCAGCAATAATCTGAAACTTTTGATCAAACTTAATAAGTTCTGTTGCTCGCCCCAAAAAGCCAGGGAGGCCAGTTAGTTGTGACCAAATGTTTAATGGTCGCCGGTGGCTAAGCGTATCAAGCGGCAAAATAGTTACCCGACCAGCGCGCGTCTTAATCAAGAAGTTAATAATTGCTTTGGCAGTAGCTTGCCGATCAACAACCAATTGCTGAAGCTGACTTCCTAATACTGTTTCAACCGCTTGCGTGTACTTGGCAGGAACATCAAATAATTCGCTGACTGCTCCAGCTAATCCAGGAAATTGTTGCCGTTGCCGAAGAACCTCTTGAACTCCTCGGTAATAGCCACTATATTCATCAGCCATTGCCTGGTAAGCGTTAATTCGTGACTTAAGCGACCGCACATCCCCCAATGCTTCATACCAATCACGTTGTTTGGTTTGATACTCGTAATTAAGTTTTTCACGGTGATCTTGAGCCGCGTTTAATTTTTCGCTGACCGTCTGCAGGTCTTTCTTAGTATTAGCAGCTTCTTGTTGGTAACGGTTAAATTCTTGATTAATCTCTGCAAGCTGGTTCTTAGTAGCGTCAAGTTCCTCGATATTTTGTCTTTGAAGACTCATCGCCTGTTCATGATTACGGGACAAGAAAGATTGCTGATTGTGAATCGTTGTTCTTTCCTGCATCAAACTAACTTGTTGGTTACGTAAATCCTCCACTTGCTGTTTCAGGGCAGCGATCCGTTCACCACTACTCATCTTTCTGGCCGCTTCAAACTCAGCTTGCTGACTATTAATCAGCGCTTTTTGCTTAGTCAATTGCTGGTCATTTGCCTGTTGGCTTGTCTTAACCTCTTTTAAACGTGCATTGAGTTCAGCCTGTTGGGCAGTTAACCGTCGCTGTTCATTTTCACGCTGCTCGCGACGAACGCTGGAAACCGATTGCTGATTTTCATACTTAGCAATTGCCTCCGTTTGATTTAAGATGATTGCTTGGAGCCGATCCTTAGTTGCGTTTAGTTGTTGGCGTTTTTGCTTCAAGTTATCAAGTTGCTGCTGATCATGACCAGCTTGTCCTTGATAGTCTTTTACCATCGCACCCGCTTGATCGAGCTTGGTACTTAATTTGGTTAACTTTTCATAGTACTCATCATAATGACGAACTGTTTGTGTCCGGTCAAGCACATCAAATTGTTTCTTTTGTTCTAAGTAATCTTGGGCAATTGCACTTTGTTCTTCTAAAGGTTCAATCTGCTTTTCTAACTCACTAATAATGTCATTTACCCGGTTAAGGTTTTCCATCGTCGTAGTAAGTCGCTTTTCAGCTGTTTCTTTATTCTTCTTATACTTGGCAACTCCCGCAACGGTTTCAATGATTCCCCGCCGATCAATTGGTTTACCATTAAAGATCTCTTCAATCCGTCCTTGGGAAATAATGGAAAAGGATTCTCGACCTAAGCCAGAATCAATAAATAAGTCTGTAATGTCCTTTAAGCGAACGTTCTGGTCATTGATTAAGTACTCACTATCACCATTGCGGTATATTTTACGAGTAATGGTGAGTTCAGTAAATTCACTAGCTAAGTAATGATCACTATTATCTAGCGTAATCGAAACCAGGGCCCGGTTTAAAGGTTTACGATCTGATGACCCATTAAAGATAACATCAGCCATCCGATCTCCCCGCAAATGATGAGCCGATTGTTCGCCCATTACCCATTGAATAGCTTCGATAATATTACTCTTTCCACTACCATTCGGGCCAACAATCCCTGTCATCCCGGGCTCAAATTTAATTGTTGTTTTTTGGGCAAAGGACTTAAAGCCGTCCAAAGTTAAAGACAATAATTGCATCAGTTATTCCTACTTACTATTTATTTTTATTTCTCATATTATCAAGTGCCTGTTGTGCTGCTTGCATTTCAGCATGCTTCTTTGATGAGCCCTTTCCTTCACCGATAACGTCACCATTAGCAGTAACATTTACTTTAAATTCAGGGTCGTTTTCTGTTCCGCTTTCCTCTACCAAATGATATTCAATGGCAATATCACCGTCACGTTGGAGAAATTCTTGGAGACTAGTCTTGGCATCAACAGCATGATCAAACCAGCCCATATCAAGTTTAGGAAAGATAACTCGTTGAACAAATTTTTCGACTGCTGGTCGGCCTTGATCTAAATAGAGGGCACCAATAAATGATTCAAAAATATCACATAGCAAGCCTGGACGTTCTCTTGCGCCAGCCATTTCCTCACCATGACCCAAGCGAATATATTGATCAAAGTGACATTCCTTGGCAAATTTAGAAAAACTATCCTCACATACCATTGCTGCTCTTAAGCGGGTAAGTTTTCCCTGTGGCAATTCAGGGAAACGTTTATAAATATATTCTGAAACGATCAGTTCCAACACAGCATCGCCAAGAAATTCAATCCGTTCGTAATATTTTAATCCTTGGTTAGGATGTTCATTTACATATGAAGCTTGAGTAAAAGCTTCTGCTAATAAAGCAGGATTATCAAAATGAATATTAAATTCCTTGGCCAGGTAGTCTTGTAATTCTTCGATCATAAAAAATTCCTTTCGTTTTTGACTTAAAATTATAAAAAATGTCTAAGGCCTATTATACTAAACAACCCGCTATTCCGCAGGTAATTTTAATAATATTCGAAAAAATTAAAGGCTGTGAAAAAACTTTCGCCTTTTCTCAGCCCCTTGCTTTTCTACCTTAATAATTAAACAGTTCGATTAGTTAGCAGTATGCTCTGCAATATAATCAACAACTTCACCGATCGTACTTAACTTTTCAGCATCTTCATCATTAATTTCTTCGCCAAACGTATCCTCTAATTCGAGAACAAATTCAACAAAATCAATTGAATCAGCATCCAAATCTGTCTTTAAGTTCAAATCATCAGTAATTTTAGCCCGATCAACATCAAAATGGTCAGCAACAATCTCTGAAACCTTATTAAAGATTTCTGTTTTCTTATTATCAGCCATTATTATTAACCTCTCTTTACTAGTTCGCTACTTATTCTATTCGTTTTTCTTAAAATTGTCTAGATTTTCGGTGTGATTGAAAAATTCAACTGTTTTTTCAATCACATCCGTTTTGAGCATCGTTCTAATTTGACTAATTGTATTTTTCACTGCTAAAGCATCAGAAGATCCATGGGTTTTAACAACTGGTGCCTTAAGTCCTAATAAGACCGCCCCACCATAAGTTGAAGCATTCATTTTTTGTCCAATTTGATGGAAAACTGGCTTTAGCATGAGGTAGCCTAACTTAGCACGGAGACCACCATGTAAGATTCCATCTTTAATTAACGTCATCATCATCTTGGCGGTTCCTTCAGTCGCTTTCAAGGCTGCATTTGCCGTCCATCCATCACTTACAACAACATCAGCTTTGCCAAAAAGAAGGTCACCGGATTCAATGTTACCAACAAAATTCAGATCAGCTTTGCTATTGAGAATTTGCCACACTTCTTTATGCAATTTGTCACCCTTATCTTCTTCCGCACCATTATTTAATAATGCAATCCGGGGATTAGCAACTCCCAACACATTTTCGGCATAGAATTTACCAAGGTAGGCATATTGTTCCAAATTTCTCTCTTTACTTTCCGCATTTGCACCAGTATCAAGGTAGACAAAATTGTGTCGACTAGCACCCGGCTTGGCGATTGGCAAAATGCTAGTGAGGCCAGGACGGTCAATTCCTTTAATACGGCCAACAATAAAGAGGCCGGCCGCTAAAATTGCCCCGGTGTTTCCCGCAGAAAAGAAGGCATCAGCTTTACCTTCTTTAACTGCTGTTGCCGCACGAACAATTGACGAATCTTTTTTCCGCCGAATTGCCCGGACTGGTTCTTCACCCATTGAAATTTCTTCACTGGTAGCGACAATATTAAGCCGCTCATTATTTTTTATTAAGGGCTTAACCTTATCTAGATTTCCATATAGGTCAAATTCTAAGTCAGGGTATAGATCCCGTGCCTCTTCTACCCCTTCAATAATTACTTGGGGAGCGTTATCTCCACCCATTGCATCAACAGCAATTTTCATAAAATTTCCTCCTCATATTAGTCAAAGTGTGTCTCCAATTCATGACGCTTTAAATATAAAACAAGTGGCTGGTTTTCATCGACTTGATCCCAATTGGGCATTCCTAACAGGTTTCCGGCATCGGCACGGGCAATTTGCAACATCTTTAAATCAGCAACCGGATCACCTACCTTAAATTCTGGCATCCCCGATTGTTTCTTTCCTAAGACGTCTCCAGATCCGCGTAGTTTCAAGTCTTGCTCAGCAATCTTAAATCCATCATCAGTAGCAACCATCGTTTTCATCCGAGCTTTTCCTTCATCAGTTTTCGGATCTGCAATCAATAAACAATAGCTCTGCCGATCGCCACGACCAACACGACCACGTAATTGATGAAGCTGTGCGAGACCAAAGCGATCAGCATCATATATAACCATTACCGTTGCATTGGGGTTATCAACACCAACTTCAATAACCGTGGTTGCAACCAAAACTTGAAGCTCACCAGATTTAAACTGATGCATTGCCTCATCTTTTTCTTCCGTCCCCATTCGTCCATGAAGTAATCCTACTTTATAAGTTGGTTCAAGATCGGCTGACAGCTGATTATAAAGATCTGTCGCGTTTTGTACATCTAAAGCTGCGGATTCTTCAATCAGAGGACTCACAACATATGCCTGTGCTCCCTGTTTTAATTGTTCACGCAAAAAATGGATTGCTGCAGCATGTTGGTTAGACTGCAACCATTTTGTTTGAATTGGTTTTCGACCAGCTGGCAGTTGATCAATTATCGAAACATCCATTTCACCATAATTAGTGATCGCTAGTGTCCGAGGAATTGGGGTTGCTGTCATGGCTAATACATCAGGATGTTCGCCTTTTTCACGAAGTTGCTGACGTTGGTTGACCCCAAAACGGTGTTGTTCATCGGTAATTACTAGACCAAGATTAGCATATTCGACTCCATCTTGAATTAGCGCATGGGTTCCGACAATGAGGTTGACATCTCCCCGCTTCATCGCCGTCAATAGTTCCCGATGTTGCTTAGCAGTCAATGAACCAGTCAGAAGAGCAACCTGGACATGGGTTCCTTCAAAAATTTTCGCTAATTTCTCAGCATGTTGTCCTGCCAGAATTTCTGTCGGCGCCATTAAAGCTGCTTGATAGCCCGCAGTAATAGCTGCATAAATGGCAATAGCAGCAACAATTGTCTTTCCAGAACCAACATCTCCCTGTAACAATCGATTCATCTGGTATGGTTGACGCATATCACGACAAATTTCATTAACAACCCGTTTTTGGGCATCAGTTAATTCAAATGGGAGTCCGCCAATAAATTCTTTTAACTCGTCATTATGGTATAGAATCCGTTCGCCATCTTCTTGACGGTGGGCACGGCGAATCGCTTGCAGTCGTAACTGAAACAGGAAAAACTCTTCGTAAGCTGCTGTTCGGCGGGCGGCTTTTGCAGTTGCCTGAGTTTGTGGAAAGTGAATTTCCCTAATCATTTGACGCCGATCCATTAACCGGTATCGTTGACGAATCGTTTCTGGCAAATACGTTGGAATGATATTGGCATATTCCTCGTAAGCTTGACGGATAAAACTTTGAAGGACATTTTGGCGAATATGCTTATTTACTGCATAGACCGCACCAAACTCATTGCGATCATCAGCTTTTTCCTTAAGAAGCTTGTTTCCTGTTACTTGACGGCGAGGTGCATCCCACTTCCCCATTACAGTTACTTGCTGATTTAGTTCGATTTGCTTTTTAATATAGGGTTGATTAAAAAAAGTTGCGATCACC
The DNA here is from genome assembly GCF_002254085.1 of Limosilactobacillus reuteri. Lineage (GTDB taxonomy): Bacteria > Bacillota > Bacilli > Lactobacillales > Lactobacillaceae > Limosilactobacillus > Limosilactobacillus reuteri_K. The sequence continues at coordinate 14,970 of NZ_NGPY01000044.1, forward strand.
ACTTCATTACCTACCTGCATTCGAAAGGTAAGCCGGTTGCGCCGATAACCATAGCGGACCAAGAGCGGTTCTGACACCACTACTCCTTGAAGAGTAATTTTCTGTTTATCCTTGGCGCTTTCAATGTCTGTAGGCGTGAAATCGTTATAGCGAGTGGGATAATATGTCAACAAATCTTCGATAGTATCTATTCCCAGAGTAGCTAGATCTGCTACCCGCTTAGGACCAACTCCTTTTAAATTGGCGACTGAATCCGTTAAACTCCGCAAATCTTTCACCTCTTTTTTAACACAACCAGTAACCAAAATAGGAGTGGGAATAAAAGTAGTCCTTTATTAACCCACCCCTATAGGAATTAATTTAATATGCCACTATTCAACCGAAATCAGGTATGGATAAACTGGCTGACCACCATCGTAAATCTGAATATCTAATTCATCATCTACTTCTTCAACTGCTGCTTTAATCTCTTCAGCAGTTTTTTGATCACCACCAGCTCCATATAAGATTGTTACAATTTCACTATCCTCGTCAAGCATGGCTTTAACCATCTTAATAGCGGCTTCTTTCAGATCCAGATCAGTGGTGACGATTTTACCATCAACGATTCCCATGTAATCATCTTTCTTGATTTCACGACCGTCAATTGTTGTATCCCGAACAGCATTAGTAACTGCTCCACTGGCAACCATCCCTGTATTAGCTTCCATATTCGCTTGATTTTCGTCTAAAGATGCTTCTGGGTTGTACTCAAGCAGTGCGCTCATCGCTTGGGCAATCGTCTTACTGTGGACAATCTTTGTTGGAATATCAGCGACTTCAGCGGCTTGATCAGCAGTCATAAAGATGTTACCGTTATTTGGCAAAACAAGAGCTTGCTTGGCATCACTATTATTAATGGCATCGAGAATATCTTGAGTGCTTGGGTTCATTGTTTGACCACCTGTAATGATATGGGTAACACCCAAACTCTTTAATAATTTTGCAATTCCTTCTCCTGATGCTACAGCAATAACAGCTGTCTGAAGGTCATTTTTAGCTTCTGCAGCTGCTTTTGCCCTCTCAATTGGCGACTCACTGTCAGCGTCTTCTTCATCTTTTTCCATGATTTCTTCTTGTTGCCAAACCATGTTATGAATTTCAATTGTCTGTAAATCACCGAATTGTTGACCCCAAGATAATACTTTACCAGGATGCTCAGTATGAACATGAACCCGCACAACTTGATCATCGTTTAGAACAAGTAAACTATCGCCTAAGTCAGCTAAGTAGTTATAGAAAGTATCATAGTCAAACTTTTGAGTCACTTGTTTACCCTTACCAAGTCGTACCAACATTTGAGTACAGTAAGTATACTTGATATCTTCAGGATTAAGCTTTCCTTGAACGCTTTGGTGATCCATGGCGTGAACCATCTCGTCAATTTCAGCATTGTCGGGTTTATAGTCATCACTTTTATCTACGCGGCCACTCAAGGCTTCGTCAAAGGCTTGAAGTACAAAGACGAGTCCTTGCCCACCAGAATCTACCACGCCAACTTCTTTCAGGACTGGCAATAAATCCGGCGTCTTTTTAAGCGCTTCTTCACCTGCTTCATAAATAGTATGCATAATCTCAACAAGATCATCAGTCTCTTTAATCTTATTGAGGCCTGCTTGAGCTGATTCACGAACAACAGTTAAAATGGTACCTTCTGTTGGCTTCATCACAGCCTTATAAGCTGTCTTTGCACCATTAGCATAAGCATTAACAAAGTCAGCAGTAGATAAAACATCCATGCCTTCTGTTGCCTTTGCAAAGCCACGGAAAATCTGCGATAAAATAACCCCAGAATTTCCGCGTGCTCCCATTAAAAGGCCCTTTGCTAACGCTGCACTCAGGTCGCCAACCTTCTTACTGGTTTCGTTGCGTTCGTACTTGGCACCACTTGCCATTGAAGAAGTCATGTTTGTCCCGGTGTCTCCATCTGGAACTGGAAAAACATTTAATGAATTAATAAATTCAGCGTTCTTACCAAGTTTATCGGCGGCCGCCTGGACCATTTTACCGAATTCAAGGTTTGTAATTTTTGTTACAGCCAATTCGAAATTCCTCCCCAATGCTCACTTAATCTTCTAGTGTCCGTACACCTTGGACACATACATTAACTGAATTTGCCGTAATGCCGAGCATTGTTTCAAGATTATACTTTACCTTTGCTTGGACACTTTTTGATACTTCTGAGATCTTTGTGCCATAGCCTACAATAATATTTACGTCAACAGCTACACCATTATCTTGCTGCCGAACAACAACGCCGCGCGCAAAGTTTTCACGACGAAGAATTTGGTTAACCCCATCACGGAGGGGGTTTCGGCTTGCCATTCCAACAACACCGTAGTTATCAGTAGCAGCCCCACCAACAACTGATGAAATCACATCATTATCAATGTCAATTGTACCTGACTTAGTTTTGATTTTTACTGCCATCGTCATGGCCTCCTTATAAAATTACCAATTGATTTTAGAATCCTATGATACTAAAATTCACAATTAAATCAATACCATCATACCATAGCATATTTCACTAAAAAAGTAACTGATGGATATTTTTGCCATCAATCAATGGGGTTAATCAATTAGTGTAAAAAATAAGCCGCCCAAACTGGACGGCATCATTTTAATTAAACCCGAGTCATTTTACCTGACTTCAGTGTACGTGCTGAAACGTATACCTTCTTAGGCTTACCATTAACTAAAATGGTTACCTTTTGCAAGTTAGGCTTCCAGCTACGCCGACTTGAGTTAAGGGCGTGAGAACGCTTGTTACCAAATTGCGTCCGTTTACCGTTGATAAAATCTTTAGCCATTGGTGATACCCTCCTCTTTGCTTCATAATTTTTTCGTTTACGCAAAACTGCGATGTAACTCACCTAATTAATCTACCATAGGCATCGTAACAATGCAATAGTTTTCTTTCAAGTAATTTTCCTTGACAGGGTATTTTCCCCTCAAAAACCTATTTTAATTGGTCGCTACACTGAATTACAGAAACAATTCCACTTTCAAATGAAAAATGATTTTCTTCAGCTGTAAATTCATTGCTTGTCCACGAAAATGGAATTTGACTACTCCAGTTTTGCAGCGGATATTTTTCGTCTTTCAATGTAAGACCTCGAACAGGAGTAAGATTGACAAAGGCCAGATACTTCTTATGCGGCAGGCGAGAAATAGTGTAATCCCCTGGCAAGTAATAAGAGACAACATTTTGACAGTCAATAATCTTAATCCGGGTTAAGTATGGTTTAAATTCACTCTGCAGCGGAAGAAAGAGGTTAGCTAATAGATGGTCTAAGCGGCCTCCCGTTGCACCAAAAATTTCAATTTCATCAGCCTGTTCCTGAATTGCAAATTTCACGCCCAATTGCGTATCGGTATAATCTTTTTCAGGAGGATAAGTTTTTATACGAGTAATTTTACCTTCTAAACCTTGCAATTCATCCCCGGTAACGGAATCAAAGTCACCAATTGCTAATACCGGCTTAATTCCCCACTTTAATAATCTTAAAGCGCCCCGGTCAACCCCAATCCATTTTTCATCCTTACGTTGCAAAATCAACTCGGTTGGAACCATTTCAAGCGGACCGCCAACTAGTACATTTACTCTCATTTTTCACTCCTAAAAAAATAGATCTTCAATATTCAGATAAACCCGAACTAGAAGATCCATTTTATTTTTCACTTAATGTAACTAATTACTTAGTAGCATCTTCAAGCGCCTTGATTCGTTCAGCAGGATCTTCAGCGTTAAAGACATATGAACCAGCAACTGCTACCGTAGCACCAGCTTTGTAGCAATCTACAACCGTCTTGTCGTTAACTCCACCATCTACTTCAATATCGAAATTGTAACCCTTTTCTTCCTTAATTGCGTTTAATTGGGCAATCTTGTCAACTGTTTCTGGCAAGAACTTTTGACCACCAAAACCAGGGTTAACCGTCATTACTAAGACTTGATCAACCATGTGTAATACCGGTTCAATCATCGCAACTGGAGTACCCGGGTTAATAACAACTTCGGCTTTTACGCCACCGTTTTTGATAATTTGAAGAGCACGGTGAATGTGTTGAGTAGCTTCTACTTGAACACCAATAATATCAGCGCCAGCATCAATGAACATTGGCAAAATATGTTCTGGACTTTCAACCATCAAGTGCACATCCAATACCATGTTTGTAATTGAACGAATAGCCTTAACAAAACCTGGTCCGTAAGAAATACTTGGAACAAAGGTACCATCCATAACATCAATGTGTAAGTATGGTGCACCGGCCTTTTCTACCTTTTCAATGTCCTTTTGTAAATTTACATAATCTGCACTTAAAATTGATGGTGCAACTTTAATCATCCTGATTCCCTCATTTCTTATAATTTGGTTTTTGATTAGCAATCAATTCATGGAACTGAAGATAATCATCATACCGACTCTTCATGATTATACCATTGTTTACTGCTTCCTTCACAGCACATTGTGGCTCTTTTATGTGAAGGCATCCCCGAAACTTACAATCAGCTGAAATCTTAGCCATTTCAGGGAATAAATGCGGCAAATCATTTACCGTCATATCAAATGTCTCATACGACGAAAAACCGGGGGTATCGGCTATCAGAGCCCCGTTAACATCTAGTAAGCTTACTTTTCGTGTTGTATGCCGTCCCCGTTGAAGTGCTTGGGAAATTTCGCCAGTCGCTAATTTTAATTGGGGAGCCAAATGATTAAGCAAAGTTGACTTCCCTGCTCCTGTCTGCCCCATCATCGTTACAATATTTCCCTTTAATTCTTCCATCAAACTTGCTAATTGATCGGAATCGAAAGGCTCACGGGCCGCATAGACCTGGTAGCCGATTTTACGATAGCCCTCGATCGTTGGCAAAAGTTGTTGGTATTCCTCATCTGTCAGTAAGTCAGTCTTTGAAAAATAAATTAAAGGAGTAACATCTTGTGCTTCTAAAGCAATCAATTGACGGTCTAAAAGGTTAGCGGAAAATGCTGGTTCTTTAGCTGAGGTCACGACAACTGCCATATCAACATTAGCAACAGGTGGCCGCACCAACTGATTGCGGCGGGGCAAGATTTTTAATAAATACCCTTCCTGTTGATTTTCAGCACTGAATTCAACATGATCGCCAACTACCGGCTTAACCTTTCGTTGACGGAAATTTCCACGTGCCCTTGTCCGATAGATCTTTTCATCTGCAATTACATCATAAAAACCACTTAATGATTGTTGGATTATTCCTGTTTTCAAACTGCACCTCCATTATCCAGTAATATTTGTTGCACTCATAATCGTTCGTCCATTGCGAACAACACGGTATGCGCCTGTTTGTCCTTGTTTAAGAGTAAATGGCACATTAATTGTTGTTTCCTGATTAATTGTAATATCTTGATACTCCATTGTTAAATTATGGTTAGCATCTCTGATATATACCTGCACCCGGTTTTCGCGCTGCCCACCATTTCCATCGAATGGAATGTTAATCTGAATATTCGTCGTCTTTGTTTGGTTACCAGAATTAGCAATGGAAACTGTTAACGTATCACCATGATTTAATGTCGATCCGGCTCGCGGCGTCTGATTAATCACATGGTTAGTCGCAATTGTTTTTGATTTTTTCTCTTGAGTTGTCAATTGCAAATTATTTTTATTTGCAAACTGTTGCACAGCACTAATATCTTGATTCTTAAAGTTTGGAATCTTGATCGGTTCTTTACCTGCACTTACCCGAAAAATAATTGTATCAGAAGCAGGCTTAACAATCGTACCCTTTTTGTGGTTTTGTTTGATAATCTGTCCCTTATCAATATCATCCGAATACACTGGTTCTTGATGAACTTGAAATCCCTTGCGACGAAGGTTAGCGGCCACTGAAGAATAGTCTTCACCAACATAATCAGCCATTTGCAATTGCTTAACTCCTGTACTAACCGTTAAATTAATCGGGGTACTAACACGGGTCTTATGGCTGACATCTGGATTAGTTGAAACAATTCGGTTTTTATCCACTGCCTGGCTATTTACCTGAGTAATCTTACCAATCCGCAAATTTTGTTGGTGCAATCGTTGCTCTGCCTTTTGTACCGTCATTCCTTCTACATCGGGGATGATTACTTGACGGATCAAGAACCACCAGCTACAGACTGCAATCAGCACAATCATACCAAGCGTCCCGCTAACAATCCCATATTTTTTCCACTTTTGCGTTTTAGTTGATGGATCAACGGTTGGTGAATCAGTTGACTTCTTTGATTGATAATCATCAGCTTTTAGGTGTTTAATATCTAACACCTTAGTTTCTCCATTATCATCTTGTTGGATCTTTAACCGCGGCTCATTAGCTCTTTGTGGATCAAGGACAGTTTTTAAATCAGCCGCCATTTCATTAACTGAATTATACCGCTCGGCTGGTTCCTTTGCCGTCGCTTTAATGATTACGTTTTCGAGTGCTTGAGGAATTCCTTTATTCTGTTCACGGACAGAAGGAATTTCTTCACGGAAATGCTTTAATGCAATTGAGACAGCTGTTTCTCCTTCAAATGGAACCTTTCCTGTTAAAAGTTCAAACAAGATAATTCCTAGTGAATAGATGTCTGATTGTTTAGTAGCAATGCTTCCTCGCGCTTGTTCTGGAGATAGGTAGTGGACTGAACCCATCAAGGTATTAGTTTGCGTTAATGAGTCTTGCGATACAGCAACCGCAATTCCAAAATCAGTAATTTTAACATTTTTATTTTCATCAATTAAGATATTTTGTGGTTTTAAGTCCCGATGGATAATCCCATGAGCATGGGCGGTCGCAACTGCCGAAAGCACCTGTTCCATAATATCAATAACTTGTGGAAGTGGAATTGGATAATGCTTTTTTATATATGCTTTAAGGTCTGTTCCTTTTACATATTGCATTACCATGTATTGCAAGCCATGATCCTCACCAACGTCATAAATTCCAACAATATGAGGATCATTTAACTGCGTCGCGGCCATTGCTTCCCGGTGAAATCGCCGTTTAGTACTTGGATCGTCCCGTAAGTCAAGACGCAATAGTTTAACAGAAACGTCCCGATCAAGAACCATATCATGTGCCAAGTAGACATTAGCCATTCCACCTTCACCAAGTGACCGAATTATCCGATATCGGTGACCAATTTCATATCCAGGATTCATTTCCTATCCCTCCTGGTTACTATTAATCCCAATTAAAACGGTAATATTATCTGGTCCGCCGGCATCATTTGCCATTTTTATAAGTTGAGCACACTTCTCTTCAAGCGGTATCGGCAATTCAAGTACCTTGATAATCCGCTCCTTAGAAACAGTCTTAAACAAGCCATCAGAACACATTAACAGTTGATCACCCTCGTTTAATTCAAAGCGATTTACATCAACTTGTGCATCAGGAGAGATTCCAATTGCCCTTGTAATTATATTGCTCTGGGGGAGCTTTAGTGCTTCATCTTCTGATATATCTCCCGTTTTTACCAATTCATTAACCAATGAATGGTCTACTGTAATCTGCGTTAATAGGTTTTGGTGAAGAATATATCCTCGACTATCACCAATGTTAGCAACCACAACCGCATCCTTAAATGTAATAGCGGCGACCATTGTTGTTCCCATCCCTTGCAAGCGAAGATTACGTTTGGATTGCGCTAAGATTTTATTATTAATTAATTGGGTTTCACGAGCAAACCAGCGGATTCCTTCCATCGAAGTTTGCGGGGGCCGTTTTTTAAACTGGCTCCCCAAAGTAGCAACAGTTTGCTCTGCAGCGATATCTCCACTACGATTGCCACCAATTCCATCAGCAATCACCATTAATTGATTACCGAGGTTATTAGTAAAAACAGCAACCCGGTCTTGGTTTTGCTTTCGCTGGTGGCCGATATCTGTTTGATAAGCAACTTTCATTAATTTACTATATTCCCTTCTTAAGGCTACTGATGAAGAAGCCATCAGAATCAAAGTCACTCGGTAAAATAGTTAAGGTTGGTGAGTGACGACTATCCTTAACCTTTCGTGCAGTTGTTGTTTTTACTAACGCAAATTCTGGATGTTCAGCTAAAAATGCTTGAACAGTATCATCATTTTCTTGTCGTAAAATTGTGCACGTGCTGTATGTGATTATACCGCCTTTTTTAACTTTTGCGGCAACCGCATTTAAAATTGCTAATTGAATCTTATGTAATTGTTTGCTATCACTTAGCGTCTTTGTATAACGAATCTCTGGTTTCCGGCGTAAAAGCCCGATTCCACTACAAGGTGCGTCAACTAAAATCTTGTCAAAACTTTCATCATCAAAAAGTTGATCAACTTCTCGTGCATCAAGAGCGTGAGCAGTAACGCGCTTTTCAACTCCTAGTCGACGAGCGTTTCTTTCAATCAGCTTAACCTTGTGTTGGTGAATATCAAGTGCATCAACATGGCCGGCTTCATTAGTAAGGGCTTCTGCTATTTGAACAGTCTTCCCACCCGGAGCTGCGCAAGCGTCAAGTACTTTATCGCCCGGCTCAATATGCATGCTTTCCACGGCTAACATGGCACTTTCATCTTGAATAGTAATTTCGCCTTTTTTGAAGAGATCGGAACTGATAATTTCACCTTTAGTAATTACTAAAGCATTTTGAGCAATACGGCTTTCTTGATATTCAATTCCAGCAGCATCCAAAGTTTGTTTGACGGTCGGAAGGTCAGTTTTGACGGTGTTAACTCTAATTACCTGATGAGCCGGCTCATTAATTGATTGAAGTATTTTTTCAGTATCTTCTTCGCCATATTCCCTAGTCAGCTCGTTGACTAGCCACCGTGGCACACTGTTTTCGATACTCAGCCGTAAATCACGTTCATTTATTTGATGCAGGTCAGGTAATCCTTTCCGCAAAACGGCATGTAAAACACCAGTAACAAACTTTCGAATACCTGGATTTCCCCGGTGTTTAGCTATTTCAATACTTTCGTCAGTTACCGCCCAATCTGGAACTCGTTCTAAATAATGATACTGGTAAAGTGCAGATAGGAGAAGTGTCTTTACCCAAGGATCAAGCCGTTTCCCCTGCACAAACGAATTTAACCAATACTCAAGGGTAAGTTTATGCTGCAAAACACCATAAATAATATTAGTTGCCAACCGGCGATCTTTATCTGCCAACGGGTACTTTTTTAATAACTGGTCAACCTGCAAATTTGAGTATGCACCATTTTCGACAACCCCTTCAAGCGCCACTAAAGCTAATTCACGTGCATTTTGCGGTTGAAATTTAGTCTTCACTTACAACTTGGCCTCCCTCTATAATATCTTTATGTCCATTAAGGTAGGATGTAATGTCCATCGCCTTTTTCCCTGCTGGCTTTAACTTATTAATCTGGTATGTCGTTCTATCTCCAGCAGCAATTACTAATTGATGTTTCGTGACCCGCACTACTTTTCCTGGTTCAAGGTCTGTTTTTTCTTCTAGTGGGGTCACATCATAAATTTTTGTCCGTAATCCATCAATAACCATGTTACCAAGAGGAGCCGGCCGTAATCCCCGCACCTTAGCATCAATTAAATGTGCTGGAAGGCGGAAATCAATCTGTTCTTGTTCACTAGTAATATTGGGAGAAAAGACTACTTTATCCGGATCTTGAGCGACCGGATTAACATCCCCGCTAATAAGTTTAGGCAGCGTTTCTAACAGCAAGTCTCTCCCTAGCAAACTAAGCTTTTTAAACATCGTGCCACTATCATCAGTGTCTTCAATCGGAATAGACCTTTGTGAAATAATATCTCCCGCATCCATCTTCTTAACCATGTACATAATGGAGACCCCGGTTTCTTTATCACCATTAATAATGGAATATTGAATTGGAGCCCCTCCACGATACTTTGGCAGTAATGAACCGTGAACATTGATTGCCGCAATTTTAGCAGCCGCCAATAACTTTGTTGGAAGAAATTGCCCATAAGCAGCAGTAATCATTAAGTCAGGCTGTAAACTAATAATTTTCTCCATTTCAGGACTTTTGCTGAGTTTAGCCGGCTGTAAGACTTCGATATTATATTGTTCAGCTAACTCTTTAACTGGCGATTGATGAAGAGTACGTTTCCGGCCGATATGGTGGTCTGGCTGGGTAAGAACTGCTTGAACATCGTATTCTGGATTATCAATTAAACTTTGTAAAATCGGAACAGCAAACTCCGGTGTTCCCATAAAAACGACTGATGTTGACATTAATAACATCCTTTCTTTTACATAAAATACTGTGGATCAGGATCGATACTTACTTGAACATCCTTAAAACCGCGACTTTGCGTATCCTGAAGAATATCAAACAATAGCTGATGCAAATAAGGATCCTTCTTATATTTGATGACGATTTGGTAATAGTAACGACGCTTCATCCGGGCAATCGCTCGTGGGGTGGGGCCAAGAATAACCGTCGAAGATAACAACCCCTGTTTTAGGCGACCATAGATATCTGCCATTGCCCGGGCTGCTTTGGCTTCTTCAGGATGACTAGCCATCAAACGAACCGTGTAATAGTATGGCGGATAACTGGCTTGTCTTCGCAGCATCATTTCCTGGTTAAAGAATTTTTCATAATCATGTGTTTTAGCATCTTGAATAGCGTAATGATCGGGGTTATATGTCTGGATAATAACTTTTCCTTGCTTATTTGCCCGACCAGCCCGACCACTAACTTGACTTAGCAAATCAAAAGTCCGTTCACTAGCACGAAAATCTGGTAAGCCTAGACCAGTATCAGCATTTAAGACCCCTACTAAGGTAACATTAGGGAAATCAAGCCCCTTGGCAATCATCTGGGTTCCTAATAAGATATCCGCTTGGTGTTGACCGAACTGTCGCAATAATTTTGCATGCATCCCCTTCCGCCGGGTGGTATCAACATCCATACGAATAATCCGGGCCTGAGGTAATAATTGATGCAATTCTTGCTCAACTTTCTCTGTTCCGGTCCCATAGTAGCGAATCTGATGGCTATGACAATTTGGGCATTCACGGGGGATTGGTTCTTCATGACCACAATAGTGACATTTCATTGTCCGCGTATCCATGTGGAGCGTCAAAGAAATATCACAATTCGGACACTTTAAGACATTTCCACAATCACGGCACATCATAAAGGATGAAAATCCCCGTCGATTTAGCATTAAAATACTTTGTTCGTTCTTTTGCAGGCGGTCATTTAAGTCGATTAATAGTTTCTGCGAAAAGTTACTCTCCCCGTACTTTTTAATTTCATCCCGCATATCAACCACTTCAATTGGCGGCAGTTCCTGTTTGTTTACCCGGTGGGGAAGACGCAACAAGTGATAAACGTTTTTTACTGCTCGTGCACGACTCTCCAGACTAGGAGTAGCTGATCCGAGGACTACCGGTGCTTGATTATATTTCCCTCGCCATTTAGCTACTTCCCGCGCTTGATAACGGGGTGATTCATCTTGTTTATAACTAGATTCATGTTCTTCATCAAGAATGATTAACCCTAAATTAGTCAACGGAGCAAAGATTGCTGAACGAGCGCCCACAACTACTTGCGCTTCTCCACGTTCGATCCGTCGCCATTCATCATATCGTTCCCCATTCGATAAGCTACTATGTAAAACGGCAACCTTGGAGCCAAATCGTCGCCGCACACGGTTAACAATCTGGGGAGTTAATGAAATCTCGGGTACAAGCATTAATGCTGTCTTTCCCTGTTGAAGAGAATTAGCAATCGATTGCAAGTATACTTCTGTCTTGCCACTCCCCGTAACTCCTTGTAAGAGAAAAACTTTAGGGTCATGATTGTCGATTGCTTGATTAATCTGATTAACAGCATTTTGTTGATCGGCGTTGAGCTGCAGGGGGGCTGCTAAATGAGCATCATCAGGAGTGCCCTGCATAGCCAAGGGTTGTCGATATACTTCAACTGGTGTTTTCTCTAACCATCCCTTCTGTTGTCCCTGATTGAAGGTGGCTGCTTTTAAACCAGTTTTATGTTCAGCATCCTTTTGCTTAACAACTTGACTGCCAATTGATTGTAAATATGAAAGAAGGCGGTTTTGAGCATGCGCATTAGCATGAAGGGATGCGCGCTCATCTTCCAGTTGTTCAAAGTTAAGTAAAGAGCGAATACCAGTCACCGTTTTAGCCTTGGCCCGGTCTTCCACTTGGTATTCAATCGCTATCTTTCCTTCCTTTTGCAGTTTGAACAATTCACTTAAAATTGCCGGTTTATCTTGTACCGCCACCATTTCTAATTCATCTCGACCATGAAAAATATCAAAGGCAACATGTTCGTCTACTTCATCTATAATTCGAATAATTCTGGTAGTCTTAGCCTTCAATAAGTTAGGCAACATCGTATATAAGCAAGAAATCCAAAAAGAATAAGTAGTATCAGCCAACCATTTGCTAAGATTCATTAACTCAGGATTAATTACCGGTTGAAGATCCATTATCGCCTGAATCGGTTTGAGTTCTCCCTCATATTGGGATGCATTGTCAAGGGCAACAACGAATCCTTGAACAGTCCGCTTTCCTTTTCCAAAAGGAACAATCACCCTTACCCCGACCTGAATTTGTTTTTCAAGCTTTGGCGGAATCTGATAAGTATATGGTTGATTTGTTTGCATTGTTGGAACATCAACAACTACCTGTGCCAACTCTGGCATTTAATCACCTGACTTTAATTTTGCGCTAACTAGCTCAATAATCTCGTTTGCAATTTTAGTTTTAGATTGCCGAGCTAATTTAATTGGCGTTTGATCTTTTTGTAAGATGGTCACTTGATTCTGGTCACTACCAAATGCCCCCGTAGCTCCTGCCACACTGTTTGCAATGATCATATCCGCATTTTTACTAGCAAGTTTGCGGTTGGCATTTTCTAAGAGGTCATTTGTCTCTGCCGCAAATCCAACGATATATTGACCGTTTTGCTTCATCTTCGCAATATTCTTTAAAATATCAATCGTTTCAGTAAGTGTAATGGTAAGATGCGGGTCACCATCTTTTTTCTTAATCTTATGACCAACTATCTCAACTGGTCGATAATCAGCAACCGCGGCCGCCATGATTAAAATGTCTGCTTGCGGAAATCGTTCTTTTAAACTGATGTATAAATCTTCAGTTGTGGTTACGCGCACAACTTCAATCGCTGGTGTTTGTGGAAGCGGGACGGTAACTTGACCGGCAATCAAGGTTACCTTAGCTCCTGCTTGAACCGCGGCGTTGGCAAGTGCAATCCCCATTTTACCAGAGGACCGGTTACCAATAAAACGAACAGGATCAATATTTTCACGTGTTCCGCCAGCAGTAACAATCACGCGCTTGCCCTTTAAAGCTTGACTGCTAGTTAAAAAGTCCTCTATATATCGGCAAATCGCTGTTGGTTCTGGCAAACGCCCATGCCCAGCATATCCTTCAGCTAATCTGCCGTTAACTGGTGGCATAATATTAACCCCGTCTTGTTTAAGCTGAGTAATGTTTCGTTGAGTTGCCGGTGCCAACCACATATGGCTATTCATTGCCGGAACTACAATTTTAGGGGCACTAGTTGCTAATAAGGTGGTAGAAACAGCATCATCAGCCAGTCCCGTTGCCATTTTAGCGATGATATTTGCTGATGCTGGTACCACCACTGCTAGTTCTGACCAATCAGCTAGCTCAATATGAGGAATAGGTGTTGAATGCTCATCCCATAAGTCAGTAAGAACTGGTGCTTTCGTCAAGGCAAAAGGAGTAGCAGGAGTGACTAACTTAGTAGCGGCGTCAGTCATTCCTACGCGAACCTCATGTCCCATTTTTTGCAGGCCACGCACTACTTCGATCCCTTTGTAAGCAGCGACACTGCCTGTAAGATACACTGCAATTCGTGTCATTATGTCACCTCAACTTATTTTTTCTTAATTGATTATAGCATTTTTAGAAGCAAAAAAGGGGCCAGTGACAATCTTGCCCTAGTCCCTTACTTTTGTTTATCCAGCTTATTTTAATCCTGTAAGTCTTCAGTATGATCAGGATCGATCGTAACTTTTCCAGCCAAAATCTCTTCAAGGGCCTTCCCAACTGACTTGCTTGAATCATAATGTTCAAGCAATGGGGCAGCTCCTGCATCTAATTCATTGGCACGCTTACTAGCAAGCATAACTAATGAATAACGAGAATCAATATGTTTTAATAATTCATCAACTGATGGAAAAAGGATCATTTTTCGGCATCTCCTAACATTTCAAGATAACGTGGCATTACACGGGTAACACGAAGCCGTTCAGTACGAATAATGTCTTTAATCTTCTCAACTGCATTTGGTACTTCGTCATTAACTACTGCATAATCATAGTTTTGCATCATTTGAATTTCGCCAAATGCTTTATGAATTCGTTTATTAATGACTTCCATACTATCAGTTCCCCGGTGAATCAATCGTTGTTTTAATTCATCCAAATCAGGAGGGGTTAAGAAAATAAACACGCCATCTGGGCACTTAGACCGTACTTGCATTGCTCCGTTAACTTCAATCTCAAGGAAAACATCTTTCCCTGAATCTAAGGTCTCATTAACATATTTTAATGGGGTACCGTAATAGTTGTCAACATACTTAGCATATTCCAACATCCCACCAGTTTGAATTTGGTGTTCAAACTCTTCTTTGCTTACAAAGAAATAATCAACACCATTAACTTCTCCAGGACGTGGTTTCCGAGTTGTCATCGAAATTGAATATTGAAAATCATTATCATTTGAATCAAAGATAGCTTTTCGAACAGTTCCCTTCCCAACCCCGGAAGGACCTGAAAGAACAATTAACATTCCACGATTTGCCATTATAACGCTCCTATTTATTTAATCGTATTAATACTATAATGCACTAGATTAGTACTGAAATCAAGCACCTGAATAACAAAAAATTATTGAGCTTTTTGCTTGCATTTCTGAATGTATGTTCGTATACTGTAATCAAACGAATGTTCGGAGGCGCGATTATGCAAATTGAACAAAAGTCTATTTTTAAATTTACGCCACAAATTATTAGTAAGAAACTTCGCCATATTTTTGAAGAAACACCTGCTGACGATCAGCAAGCAGGGTTGCTTACTCCCCAACCTGCTAAACAACGACAATTATTTTTAAAACGAGCTATTAAAGATAAGATTAAAGCAACGTTTCAGCTAATGCCGATCAACAATGATGGCTATCCTGTAAATGTTACTGGTAATATTGCCCAATTAGCAAATAGCAATCGATACCTTATTACGAATCAAAACGTGAGTTACGTTGTTAACTTTAATCAAATTAGGTACATTGCAAATTTGTAATATTAGATTCGATTTAAAGAGAGGATGAGAAAAAACGTTTGTTTTTTTCTCATCCTCTCTTTATTTACCGAATAATAGCAAGATAACGTGGAACTAGCTTCGCGTCGTTACAAGGCTCTTTCCCACTTCTCTTTCCTTTTTATTTTGCCATATTAAGTAATTCTTGCGCATGCTCTTTTGTCAATTGGGTAATCTTTTCACCCGATAGCATTCGCGCAAGTTCTTCAACCCGGTCGTTTTCTTTCAATGGCATAACTCGAGTAGTTGTCCGGTCATCATGGACAGATTTCTTAATAAGAAAATGGTGTTGCGCAACCGCTGCTACTTGTGGCAGGTGCGTGATACATAATACCTGCGAATGCTGAGCAATCAAGCGAATCTTATCAGCAATTGCTTGAGCAACCCGTCCGCTCACCCCAGTATCAACTTCATCAAAAATGATACTAGTAACGCCTTCCTTTTGCGCAAAGATTGTCTTTAGGGCCAACATTACCCGTGATAATTCACCACCAGAAGCAATCTTTGCTAATGGTCCCATCGATTCCCCCGGATTAGTCCGGATATAAAATTCAACCTGGTCAATTCCCGTCGGTGTAAACTGTTCCCGACTTTGATTGGCAAAGTGAACTTCAAATTCTGCTTTTTCCATATAAAGCTCTTTAAGCTGCTGGTGAACTTTTTTACCGAGTTCATGAGCAGCTTTTTGCCTTACCTGACTCAATTTACGACCGGTTTCTCGAATCCTATTTTCGGCTTCTGCTAACCGTTGCTCTAGATCACTGCTAGAATCAGCCGCGGCTTCCATCGAATCGAGCTCTTTTTTGATCTTATCATAATACTTTAAAACGTCTGCCAATGTATCGCCATACTTATGTTCAAGATCGCCGATAGTAGTTAGCCGTTGTTCAATCTGAGCTAACCGTTCATCATCAAACTCAAGCATGTCTAATTGCTGACTAGCTTCATTCGCCACATCTTGAAGTGCATAATAAGCATCATTAAGAGCCTTGCTAAGGTTAGCATAAGCATCATCAAATTCAGCAATTGCATTAATCGAGTCCATCACCGTGGCAACTTGATCTAAAACTGGCGCCTGCTCACCTTCATTAAAGGTCGTTACAGCTAGTTGAAGGGCATTATTAATTTGTTGAAAGTGTTCCAATCGATCACGTTCACTAATTAATTCATCTTCTTCATTTTCTTTCAGATTAGCTTCTGCAATTTCATTAACTTGGTACCGAAGCATGTCCAATCGCTGCGCCCATTGTTGCTCATTCGCTTGCTTCTTATTTACCGCAGCTTTTAGTTTAGAATAGGCTTGATATTCTTCCTGGTATTTTTGAAGTAACGGCTGAACTTCTTTAACCGCAAATTGGTCAAGCATCCCTAAATGAGTCTCAGGCTGCATTAATTGTTGATGCTCATTTTGTCCTTGAATATCAACTAATCCTGCACCAATTTTACGAAGAGTTGCCGTGTTAATCAGTTGCCCATTGATCCGGATAATATTACGACCATTACGATGAATTTCCCGGGAGACAATTAAGATCCCATCTTCATGGTCAATTCCTAGCGATTCAAGTAGTTTATCAAATTCAGGATCATCAGGAATCGCAAATTGCCCTTGAAGACTTAATTTTTCTTCTCCACGGCGAATAAATTCCTGCGATCCCCGACCACCGGCCAACAACCCGACTGCATCAATAATAATTGACTTTCCAGCACCAGTTTCCCCCGTTAGAACAGTCATTTGGTCAGCAAAAGTTAAGGTTAAGTGCTTAATAATTGCTAAATTATCAATCGTCAATTCTTGTAACAAAAATTTTCACCTCGCCTAGTCGAGCATTGCATTAAACTTTTCTTCTAATTTAATTGCTGCTTCTGGAGACATACAGACTACAAGAACATTCCCATCATCACCAATTGTCGTGAAAACCGTTGGAAAATCCATCTTGCGAATTAAGGTAGCTACTACCGGACCATTCCCGGGATGAACTGTTAATGCTAAGAAACAGTCATTGCGTTTTAATTGTTCCAAGCTATCTTGAAGAGTCTGGGCTAATTGATTTTCATGTCCTTGATGATGATATGCCGGCAAGCCATAACGATAGCCTCCATTATCAGCAGGAATCTTTATCAGTTGCATTTCTTTAATGTCGCGCGAAATAGTCGCTTGAGTAACTGTCAATCCCATTTCACGCAGACGCGCAACAAGATCTTCCTGCCGCTCAATGCTCTCATTAGTAATGATTTCCCGAATTTTTTGTTGTCGTTCTGCTTTTTTCATGGATTAAGTCACCTTTATTTATTCCTTATGATTTAAATCACTATCAGCGGCTGCAATAACCTTATCGATATTTACTTTTTCGGCAATGATCCCCGGATTTTCACTTAGGCGCAGGTGAACTAAAAATTCCATATTTCCTTGTCCTCCTTTGATTGGTGAATAGTCTAATCCAAGGATGTCAAAATGATCTTCACGAGCAAAAGTCAGTACTTCTTCTAAAACGGCCCGGTGAACTTTATGATCATGAATGATCCCATTTTTGCCAACATGCTCTTTGCCCGCTTCAAATTGCGGCTTAATCAGCGCTATTACTTCACCACCCATTTTCAGTATCTGAGCCAAGGGTGGCAAGATCAAACGAAGGGAAATAAACGAAACATCAATCGAAGCAAATTCTGGTTGACCACTGGTAAAATCTGCTAACTTACTGTAACGAAAATTGGTCTGCTCCATAACAACTACCCGGGGATCCTCCCGTAATTGCCAAACTAACTGATTAGTCCCGACATCAAGAGCGTAACTTAACTTCGCCCCATTTTGTAACATTACATCAGTAAAGCCACCAGTTGATGAACCAATATCTAAAACCGTCTTGTCCTTAACTGAAATATCAAAAACTTTTAATGCCTTTGCTAACTTCAAGCCACCCCGACTAACGTACGGCATTTTATGACCTTTCATGTGAAGGGTTGTGGTAATCGGAATCTTTTGTCCTGGTTTATCTAATCGTTCATTATTTTTGCCAAGGATTTCTCCTGCCATCACTGCCCGCTTTGCTTGTTCGCGAGAGTCAAACAGCCCTTGTTGAACTAATAATACATCTACACGTTCTTTTTTCATAATCCCTTTCCTTATTTAAAATATGCTAAAAAGTCATCATAACCAGCAAATGACTTGCCAGTAAGCTTTTCAAGATTCTTTTGATTTTGGCTAGCAGCCGTTAAAGCTATCTGCAACTGCTCCTTTGCGCCATCTACACCGAGCAATCCTGGATAAGTATTTTTTTGTTCATCAGCATCTTTATGAACGGCTTTTCCCATCTCTTCAGTAGTACTGAGAACATCCATTAAGTCATCATAGATCTGAAATGCTAACCCATAGTTTTCACCAAATGCTGCTAGCTCTTGTTTGATTTCAGCAGATTGATCCATCATAATCCCACCTGCCAAAACAGCATAGCGAATCAATTCCCCCGTTTTTTGATGGTGCAAGTATCTCAACTGGTTTAAAGTTAAATATTGGTGTTCGCCTTCAATATCCCGCGCCTGACCAGCAACCATTCCAGATGGTCCCGCAGCTTTTGCAAGTTCAAGGGTTAATTGGCTCCGAACATTAGCTGAAAGGTGATTATCGGCAACCCACTGAAAGGCCAACGTCAATAATCCATCCCCTGCTAAAGTTGCCATGCCCGCTCCAAATTTACAGTGATTAGTTGGTTTTCCGCGGCGTAGATCATCATTATCCATCGCTGGAAGGTCATCGTGGATTAATGAATATGTATGAAGCAATTCCAATGCAGAAGCTGCACGTAGCAGATCATCATTAAGCGTGCCACCCAGCATCTCAATCGTTGCAAGCGTCAATGCTGGACGCAGCCGCTTGCCCCCAGCCATTAGGGAATAAGACATTGAGCTTTCTAACGTTGCTTGATCAACATCTGTGGCCAATGACTTGCTTAGATAATCTTCAATCTGTTCTTTTAAAATCGGCAATGGTGTACTCATCTTTTTTGCTCCGTTGCTTATTGTTCATCAGCGCTACCAAATCCACGGTTACCACCGCCATTATTGCTTGGGTCATCGGTTTGTTTTTCGTAGACTTGCTCATCACCATTATCGTCAATTAAGTGCCCAAGCGTTTTTTCAGCATTTGTTAGCTTCGTTTGTAATTCCTTAGAAAGCTTGATTCCTTCTTGAAACTGTTGAAGGGCTTCTTCTAGTGGCACATTCCCCTGTTCAAGGTGATTAACGATCTGTTGTAATTGTGCTAATTGTTCTTCAAATGTTGGTTTTGCTGTTGCCATCTTAGTGCTCCTTTACCTTTTTTATTTCTGCTTGAACTTCCCCGTCATCAAAATGCAGGTGAACATTTTGCCCAACCGTTAATTGATTGGCATGATTAACAACCTTTTCATCACTCGTTACATACGTATATCCCCGACTCATAATTTTAAGGGGACTCAGTGAATCTAATTGTTTAATAAGAGTCGTCACTTGTTGCTTCTTTTCATTTTGGTTGGCAAGGGAGGCTGTAACTAATTGTTTTTGCAACTGATTAACTAACTGTTCTTGTTGTTGAACCTGGTGCAGTGGAGAAATAGCGGTTAGACGCCCGCTTAATCTTTCCACATTTATCCGCATGTCTTGCATTTTATTTTGCGTTGCTTGACTTAACTGTTGAGTTAGTTGGTCAACCTTTTGCGCATAATTTTCATACAGTCTTTCCGGTTGCTGAAAAATATAGCTTTGCAGCTGTTTATTCAATTGTTGGCGGTCAAAATTAATTTTGGTTCGCATCGTATTTAATAAACGATTCTGATCATCTTTAAGCGTCAATAACACATCGTTTAATTTTACCGGCGTTGCTAATTCAGCGGCGGCAGTGGGGGTGGCAGCGCGTTGATCAGCTACGAGGTCGGCAATTGTTGTATCTGTCTCGTGACCCACTGATGAAATTACCGGAATTTTACTATTGGCAATTGCACGGGCAACCACTTCTTCATTAAAAGGCCATAAGTCTTCCATTGATCCCCCACCACGACCGATAATAAGGGTATCAAAGTCTCCACGGTCATTGGCACGGTTAATTTGCCTAGCAATATCAGCTGCTGCCTTATCTCCTTGAACAACAGTAGGGTATAAAACAACTTGGGCAATTGGATAGCGTCGCCGAACAGTCGTATTAATATCCCGGATAACAGCCCCATCAATACTAGTAACAACTGCAATTCGTTTTGGAAACATTGGGACCTGTTTTTTAGGCAAATTAAATAGACCCTCAGCACTCAACTTCTTTTTTAGTTGCTCAAACGCTAAGTATAAAGAACCTAGACCATCTGGCTCCATCCGGTCAATATAAATCTGGTAACGGCCACTTTTTTCATACAAGCTTACATGACCGACTACACAAACCTTCATCCCCTGTTCAGGAGTAAATTTAATTTTCCGAAATTGATGCTCAAACATTACAGCATCAATCACGGCATTATCGTCTTTTAAACTAAAATACTGATGCTTTTGCCGTAAACGAAAATTAGAAAGTTCGCCGGTTAAATAAACCGTATGTAAGTAAGGATCCCGGTCAAACTTCATTTTCAAATACTTAGTTAGTTCACTAACTGTTAAATACTGGCTTCTATCCATGGTGCCTCCACTGCGCTAAATCAACTGTTTGTTCCATCAAAGTTGCAATCGTCATCGGTCCTACGCCACCTGGAACAGGAGTGATTGCCTGAGCTTTTTCCTTTACCGCTGCAAAGTCAACATCCCCCGTCAATTTACCATCGCTTAAACGATTAATTCCCACATCGATTACTACTGCTCCTGATTTCACATCTGTCGCCTTGATAAGGTTAGGCACACCAGTAGCCACAATCAAGATATCTGCTGTTTTCGTTAAAGCAGAAAGGTCACGAGTATTTCTGCCAGCCATCGTCACAGTTGCGTTAGCGTTATTTAAAAGCGCTAAAAGAGGCTTGCCGACTAAAATACTCCGGCCAACAATAACCGCATTTTTTCCTTGTAAATCAATATTATATTCTGCTAACATCCGCATAATTCCGCGAGGTGTACAAGCCACGGGATAATTACCATGCTGATTAGCAAATAATTTCCCTAAGTTTAAAGGATTAAGACCATCAACATCCTTCGCTGGTAAGATAGCATTAGTAATTACTTCTGGATCCAATTGAGGAGGAAGAGGTTGTTGAACAAGGATGGCATCAATTGTGTCATCATTATTCAACTTTTCAATTTCAGCAAGCAACTTATCCTGGCTAACATCAGCAGGGAATTTTTTTAAAATTGAATTGATTCCTAACTTAATAGCCTTATTATGTTTATTTCGGGTATAGATTAAACTCGCTGCATCATCACCAGCAATTACGACTGCAATTCCCGGGATTAGATTTTGTTTTTCTTTTAACTGTGCTACCAGTTCTTGGGTCTGGGCATTGATTTTTTTAGCAAGGGCCTTACCATCAATAATTGTTGTCACAATGATTCCTCCTCGTTAAATTTCCATTTTATATTCTACCATAATAATATTGCGCCTAAGCAAAAAAGGAGTGGAATCAGAAGTTTATCGCTTCATCTTTTCCACCCCAGAATTATTGTTAACAGTAAGATTAATTATTTTCGTTGACTTGCTTTTCAAATTTACCAAGGGCTCCATTGATAAATTTACGTGACTTATCGCTACTGAATGTTTTCGTAAGTTCCAATGCTTCATTAATTGCTACTACTGTTGGAACATTTTCAGCGTATTGAATTTCAAATAGAGCAAGCCGTAAAATCACTAAGTCTGGCTTTGCTAAACGGTTAATCGTCCATCCGCTTGCCAAGAGATCATTGATTTGTTCGTCAAGCTGATCTTGATGTTCCCGTACCCCATTTACCAAAGTTAGTAAATAAGGCGGAATTTGCTTTTCATCATGATGAGGAATCGCCTCGTATACAGTTTGAATATCAGCTTCAGGGTCTGATTGTAAAGCAAAGAGAACTTGGAAAGCCTCCTCACGAATCATGTGTCGGTTCAAACTCATTTTATTCACCAGCCTCGTCGTTAAGATGTTCGCCAAACAAGTCATTAGGGTCTACTTGTTGGTCTTCTTTAGATGTTACGATTCCCTTAATATGAACATTAACTTCTTTTACTTTTAGGTCAGTCATTAATGCGATTTGTTGTTTGACCTTATCTTGAATCATTGCCGCTACTTTAGGAACAGAGACACCATATTCAACATAAACATCCACATCAAGTGATAATTTTTCATCATTGCTGGAAAGCTTTACCCCACGCCGGCGATCAGAGCGTCCCAAAAGTTCACTTACGCTATTTGCAAATGAACCATACATCTTTGAAACACCATCGATTTCACTTGCGGCAATCCCCGCAATAATTTCTAAAACTCGTGGCGAAATTTGAATTGTCCCGAGTGACTTGTCTTCACTACTTAAAACAATCTTTGATTCTTCAGCCATCGTCAGCCCTCCAATTTATTTCTTCTCTTAATTATAGTAATCATTTCTATTCTGCACTATGTTCGAACAAATTGCAACAACTTGGTCAATTAGGAACGTAGCGACAATTTAGAAATTAACTGCGAATTATGATTATACCAATCATGAACGACTAAATCGAGACTAGATGTGGTAAATTGTCCGAAATTAATTGATTTAAATCCTTCTAACGTCTCCAAAAAGCAATCTGCTTGTTGAAGAGGCCTAGTATACCGTGCAACTGTCACATGACCTGAAATTATTGGATATCGTTCTTTTAGCAACAAATTATGTAATGGCAGCTCTTGCCGAAGTTGATTCCGTAACGTTGATAATTCTGCTGAATAATACCCTTTTACAAGAAGCGCTCCTGAACTAGTGATCATCCCTGCTAACTGCCAGTGAATCGGTTCAATTTGTGAAATAATCTGCCCTACTACGTTTTTATATTTTTCCACTTCGAATGTTGAGAGCGAAAAATTAGAACTAGCTGCAATTAGGTCAATAATTGTAATATGCAAGTCAGCAGGAGGATAAAAGTATTGGTTAGGTTCAATTGCAGCCAATTTTTGCAGGCAAAACATAATATTACGGCTAACATGCGCAGGAAGTGAAGCAGTAAGCGTCAGTCCCCGTCGCATATCTTTATCAGGATTTAGCAAGTTACTATCTAGCTGTTCTTGATGGTTTCTAATTGCCGACATTCCCTGTTGATTAATATTATTATACAGAGTCGCTAGTTGCATCTTATTCTCCAACAATTATTAGGTCAGTGGGCGCCTTCGTCAATACCTCGATTCCACCGTGAGTAATCAAGATATCATCTTCTATCCGGACTCCGCCAATTTCAGGAATATAGATACCAGGTTCAACAGTGATAACTTCATTATTTCGTAATTTAACATTTTTAGTACTAGGACCATAGCTAGCAGGTAATTCATGAACCGATAATCCTATTCCATGCCCCATTCCATGATTGAATTCATCGCCATAACCTGCTGTTTCGATTATTTGTCGTCCTGCAAAGTCAAGTTGATTTCCTCGTTGACCAACATGAGCAGCTTGAATTACAGCTTCACGAGCCTCATTGACAATTTGATAAACATCACGTAATTCTGGATCAATCGAACCAACTGCAAACGTTCTGGTCATGTCGGCCGTATAGCCATTAACATAGTAACCAAAATCCACAGTAACAACATCGCCGTCTTCAATCACTTTTTTTGAAACTGTAGCATGCGGTTTGGCTGCATTTTTACCACTAGCAATAATTGTTGGAAAAGAGGCCCCGCTTGCTCCATGCTCCTTCATCCAAAAATCAAGCAAATTCGCAACATGGCGCTCTGTCATCCCGGCATGAGCATTTCCTAAAAGATACTGGTATCCTGCTGAATGGAGGTCCGCAGAAGTACGCAAGGCATTTACTTCATCACTATCCTTAATCATTCGCATCCGTTCAATTTGCTGGTGAAAAGGAACGAGATCTGTCGTCATCTGCTCATCAAGCACATCAAATAAGGCGTAAGTAACTGTATCTTCATATCCAAGAACAGTCACTTTCATCCCCTGACATATTTTATTGAGCGAACCGTAATAGTCACGGGTAATCATTCCCACAACCTCATCGTTTTCAAATTCTTCTAATGCAAGTTGGTACCGGTCATCAGTAATAATAATCGCATTATCTTTTGTTATTAAGAGGCATCCATCACCTTCCATAAGATTAAAGCCAGTAAGGTAATAAATATTTTTCTCATTCGTTACCAAAAATGCATCGATATACAAGTTTTCAAATTTTTTCTGTAGACGTTTAATTCTAGACATAGCAGATTTCCTTTAATACTGGCGGTTAGAGTAATCACGAGGGCCAAAGATAGCTGTCCCAACTCGCACACAAGTTGAGCCTTCTTCTACCGCTATCTCATAATCATGGGTCATCCCCATGCTAAGGACATCTAACTTTAATTGATCATTTTGCTTATTCATCTCATCTCGCAATTCACGTAATCGGCGAAAAATCGGCCGTGTTTTTTCTGGATCATCATAATAAGGTGCACTAGTCATTAATCCCTGTAACTTTATATGTGGTAATTGAAGACTTGCCTCAGCTAATTCCATGCAATCTTGCAAAGTTGGCTTAACCCCAAATTTACTCTCTTCTTCTCCAACATTAACTTCAATTAAAATCGGGATTATTCGATCGTGCTTTTTTCCTTCTTTTTCGATTGTCTTCATTAATTTAAGGGAGTCAACCGATTGAATCATTGTAACGTAATTAGCAATGTATTTAACCTTATTACGTTGAAGATGGCCAATCATATACCAGTTAATGTCTGCTGGTAATTCACCATGCTTTTTATCCAATTCTTGAACATAATTCTCACCAAAATTGTCCCATCCTGCTTTGTAAAGTTCTGCAATATCTGCTGCTGGATGATTTTTGCTAACCGGTAACAATTGAACGTCTTGAGGGTCTCGACCGCTTCGCTTGCATGCAGCAATAATTTTTTTTTGGACTTCTTTAGCTTTATCAACAATCGTCATTAAACGTTATACTCCCTTCAATATATCAGTTAATTATATTCTTATATTATAGATTAACATACAATGAAGCACGAAAAATTATTTTAAAAATAAAAAGACTACTATTTCATGTAGAAAAGCAGTCTTTTTATTACTATTCAGCGATTGGATAAACTGATACCTTACGCTTACTGCGACCCATGCGTTCAAACTTAACAACACCGGCTACCTTAGCGTATAATGTATCATCTCCACCACGACCCACGTTTTCACCTGGGTTGATGTGAGTACCACGTTGACGATAGATGATTGATCCAGCAGTTACGATTGAACCATCAGCAGCCTTAGTACCAAGACGACGACCAGCTGAGTTCCGACCGTTAGCAGTGGAACCACCCCCCTTGTGGTGGGAGAAGAATTGCAAATCCATAATCATAGTTGTTCACCTCCAGCAATGAACTTTAATCAAACATTTTTACTTCAATGTTTTGTGGATAACTTTCCTGGATATCACATAATCCATTTAACAAAGTTCTGAGAAGAATCTGACTATCATGACCAAGATCCAATTCTGTAACTTCAAGAAAGCCACCATTAGCATTATCTTGTTTAAGATGAGGCTTCGTATGAACAACTTGTTCAAGGCCGTTCACCGTTGAAATAGATAATGCAGAAACTGCAGCACAAACAATGTCTTGCCCATATGGACCAGAGTCAGCATGCCCAGTCATTTTAAAAGAAGTGATCCGCTGATTCGAATCTAAAGTAAACTGTGCTCGAATCATGATCTCACCTCCACATTAAGCGTTGATCTTGTTGATAGTAACCTTAGTGTAAGGTTGACGGTGACCTTGCTTAGTGTGAGTGTGCTTCTTAGGCTTGTACTTAAAGGTAACAACCTTCTTTTCCTTACCTTGCTTGTCAACAGTACCTTCAACAGAAGCACCATCAACTACAGGAGTACCGATCTTTGTGTCGTCTCCACCGACAAAGATAACTTGGTCAAAAGTTACCTTGTCACCTTCCTTAGCATCAAGCTTTTCAACATAGATAGAAGCACCTTCTTCTACCTTGTATTGCTTACCACCAGTAACGATAATTGCGTACATACTTTGTGCACCTCCTTATATCTCAGACTCGCCGTACTAAGCAGCTAAATAAGCTTTAGACTTAATAACGTGCGGTTGTAGTTGTTGGTTCACAAATACAACGTTTGTATAATATCAAATATTATCCTCTTCGTCAACCGCAATCTATACTTTTATAACGAAAAAGAGACTCTGAAAAGATAATTTTTCAAAGCCTCTTTATCTTGTAGTAGCTACTAAATTTTTTCTAAAGTTCCTTCTAATTCACCATCAAAAAAATTAACCAAAGAAACATTTTCACCACTAAACTGATCCAACATTTTTGCCACGCTTTGTGTCATGTAACGTGGAGTATAAATCATGCCATCTTCTAGCCATCGACTTACCAAGCCAAGAAATGCTGAATCAATAAAGGAAATCTGCAAATTAAGCGGGACTTTCAACTGTTGATTCTTGTTCACTTGCTCATTAAAGTGTGTCATCTCATTTGCTAACCGATTGTAAAGTTGTTCATAAAAGAAGTTATTCTTTTCATTATTTAATAGAACATCAAAAATATCGGCGTTATTTTCGATATACTGAAACGCTTTGCGGAGTGAAAACACCTTTACCGTCCGTTCTTTCGAAAAATTACTATCAATCATTACTTGGTTAAAGAAATCGTCAATAATCTCTTGGATTGCTGACTGAATAAAATCTTGTTTATCCTTATAGTGAAGATAGAAAGTTCCCCGGGTGATGTTGGCAGTTTCAGTAATCTTTTGGACGCTAATATCTTCAAGCTTTTCACGTCTCATCAGATATACAAGAGCTTTACGCAGACTATTACGTGTTTTAATTACACGCGGGTCTGTCTTATTAGCAGCCATTTAATCATCATCCTTCCATCATACAGCTTAAGTTCCTTCTACTTTCGTACTTCTACTATGTTTAAAGTATAGTTGTCATGAAAGCGTTTTGTCAACGAAAGTGCCGGCTTTATCTTAATAAAATAATTATATCAGATTATTACCATTGACAACTTTGTAGTGAAAATTATATACTTAGATCTGTTTGGAGCGGTAGCTCAACTGGATAGAGCATCGGTCTTCTAAACCGAGGGTTGCGAGTTCAAGTCTCGCTCGCTCCATATAAACGCTATTTTAAAAAGAGGATAGAGAAACATTTTTGTTTCCTTATCCTCTTTTTTTAGTTATCTCAGTATAAACTTAGGAATAACTTTCTAATTTTCCACTTTTATTTTTTAAGTATTTCTTAAATATTTCTTAAATGCACTCTCATATGTTACAATTTCGTTGCAAAAATAAACATTTTTAATAATAATGAATATAGAGATTGCTTTTTGAGGTGATTATTATGCTACCATTTCTTATTATTGTTTTAATTTTGGTTGCGTCGGTAATTGGTGAATTTATGTTTGGCAGTCTTAGTAACCAAGAAACTGGAAAACATAGTGCAACTACCAATCGCCTACGAGATCGAAAAGCTTAATCTTATATTCCGTTCAACACGAGAGGCCGAGGAAAAATTCCTCGACCTCTCGCTTTTTTATTCTAATGTTGGTCAATCATTGCTTGGTAAGCATCGGAAATCTGATCAGGCGTTAATTGCCAATCGCTAATTCCCATTTTTAACAAAAGATGCCAAGCGTGCCGGAAACTTTCCTGTTGATGATTAAAGTAGGCATCACTCAAAAAGTGTTTGATTACCAAATACGATTTATTAAGGTCTGCTAACTTTGTAGATCTTTTCGCATCCGTAATCCGTTGCCAGGCTTGATCATCGAGTACAACCAAGTGTGTCCATTGCATCTTTGCACTATACAATAAGAGTAGCGCTACTGATTCAACATATGATTTTAGCAAATCCTCTTTGTCTATTTCACTAGGATTAACTACCTTATACCACCCTGCTGCTTCAGCCATATTTGATAACGAAATATCAAGGTCAACAAAAATTGTTTGCTTTCTTGTTTCTGGCCCAATCATTAATTCCTTTTCATCATCAATTTTTAATTCTAAATCGATAATTTGGTGAAGCATTTTAGTAATATCTAACATTGCCATGCCTCCACAATAAAATCTGCTACTTATTCTTCCTCATTCGAAGTTGAATCTTCTGATGATTCAGTCGATGATGCTTCTTCTGGAGATTCAGCTTCTGCCATCTCTGCTGTGGCTTCTGATTCTTCATCAACAATCTCCATATGATCTGTTCTCACGGCCAGGGCAGAACGGTTTGCTAAATACCATTCGCGAACTAGGTCGTAATGAAGCAATACATCAAAGAATGAAATTTGCTCATCAGAATCTTTCACCAAGAAGGCCCACTCTTGACTATAATCGTCCGGATCAAAAGCAATGTCAAGTTTTGTACCTTGATCTAATAGTAACTCAGCCCCATTGTTCCGTGGCAAATTCATCAACATATAATCTTCATCAGCAGTCGCAACAAATAAACGATCAATTACTGTCAGTGGAAGTTCAGGCTTATCCAACATAAAGCGACGATCATTAGAAGTTGCTAAAATACCTAGATCAATCGTGAAATCAAGATCTTTTTGCAAGTATTTAGCAAAATCAATTAGAGGTTTAACCGCATCACGTAATTCAAGGTCAGTATGCTGTTTAAGCGCATAAACGATAAAATAATTTACTAATGCGCGGTTATTAAATTGCATTAATTTATCTTCTAAACTCAAGTAGAAAAGTGGTTCGTGCTGACTTTGCTCTGTAAAAGCTGCTTCTCCTCGACTATCAACTTCAAATTTAAAAACAGCTTCACTACCAATAGCCGCAACAGTCGCTTCAAATTCATGATTTAATTCATTTTCTGCAACGTTAACAGCTGTATCACCATGCATTTTTAATAGGCGATCCATAAAAATCAGATAATAGTCAGCTGCTTTATAATGTGGTGGAAAATCAATAAACGCATTCGCCAAGTCCATTTTTGCTAATTTATTAGTAGCTGATAATAAATTCTTAGCATCCTTAGTCTGGGCTAACTGGTCTAAGAGGTCAACATACCTTTGTCCAAGACTTAAAACATCCTTAAATGAATCAGAAAGAGCTTGGACCCGTTCACTAGGAGAAGTCACGATTCGATTATTGCTCATCGTCGTCCACCTGCTTTCCTTCTGATCCATTTAAACTAGCTAAATAATTAGCATATAAATTGCGATTAGCTAATTCGAAATCTTCAAAGCTGCCAAAAGTATCGATAATGCTCTTTTGTTCATAACTTAAAATCGTATTTTCTTTTGATAAAGATAGGACAACGCGTTCATTATCCTTAATAGTTTGGGCTGCATTACGAGACTCTTCTTCTTGATCCTCTAACTTTTGTAATTGTTCAACCAGTTCCTGACGACTCTCCTTGTTACGACTTGATTCCCAAATTCCAGAACGTGAACTAATCTCTTTTAACTGTTCTTGAAGAGCTTCCTTTCGCTCCTCACGTTCTCGTTGGTGATCAATTAAATCCTGGAGACGGTCATTTTTACTAGAAATTTTACTAATCCGGTCACTATTGTAGCGTTTATTGTCACGCGCTAATTCAAAAGCTGTCCGTAATTTATCATATTCTGTTTGGTCAAAAGAAAAACGAACATTCAAAACGTCTAATTCACCAAATTGACGACGATCCCACCAGTTACCAAAATAAATCCGGTAGTGACCAGTTTGATATTCTTCATAATAGAAGAAGGGATAGGTTTTACCCAAATATTTAATTAAGTTTTCACTAAGGTAATTACTTAATTGATCAGCCAAATCATCGACTAGGTTCATTACACCTTTATCATTTGGTTGTTGTTCCCGATGCTCAATCTCTTTAGCATAGCGTTGGTTATCTAATAATTGGTAGATTTCCCGATCACGATGGTTTGAGATTGCATCATTAAAGCGTCGCAAATACTTTATCTTTGTAATAATTTGTTGATTGATGACTTGAGTAACATCAAGTGAATCACTATTAGTTTCTACACTCGCCATAAGCATGCTCCTTGTCTAAATAACTACCTATTATAATAAATAACTTTACTACCTTTTTTCCACTCTTTTTAAATTTTTTTCAAAAACTTTATATTTTTAGCATAGATCTGGTTTTACAAAGGCAAAAATAAAAGACTTTCCGTTATGAAAAGCCTTTATTTTCCCATATCTAATTATTTAAATCTTAATGAACCCCTAACGACAATTTGGCAAAGCGGCTCATGCGGTCAATCGTCCAAGCAGGTTCCCAGACGAATTCCACATCAACATTTTTTACCTCTGGAACCTCTTTTACCGCTTTAACTACCATCTCAGCCAACACATTTGTTAACGGGCATCCCATTGTCGTTAGCGTCATTTCAATCAAACATATTCCATCATTATCGAGATCAATTGTATAAACGAGGCCCAAATTAACAATATCAATATGAAGTTCAGGATCAATAACCGTTGCTAATCGTTGGACAATATCGTCCTTAATTGATTGTTTGTCTCTCATAATTAATTATTTTTCCAATACTTCTCAATAAATTGTTGCCGGCCACCAGCTTCTTCTAAGGCAAACCGTTGCGGATCTTTCTTATAAAAGCCCTGATGATAGTCTTCCGCGGGATAGAAAGGCTGCGCATCCTCAATTGTTGTTACAATCTTTGCATCGCCAAAACGGCCGCTTTCCTGTAAAGCCTTTTTCGATTCCTCTGCAATTTTACGCTGTTCATCATTTTTAACGAAAATTACAGGACGATAATTATCTCCCCGATCCTGGAATTGACCACTTGCATCAGTCGGATCAGTTTGGTGCCAATAAATCTCTACTAAGTCTATATATGAAATTTTATCAGGATCAAAAGTAATCTTTACTGCTTCTGTATGGCCTGTTGTTCCAGAACATACCTGCTCGTAGGTTGGATTGGCAACATGGCCACCAGTGTAACCTGATTCAACTTTCTCAATTCCCGGATAAGTATCAAACGGCTGGACCATGCACCAGAAACACCCGCCGGCAAATATCGCTGTATCTAAACTCATATATATCAACCCTTTCCTTGATTTATCAATGTTTATAGACGTTATGCTTTTTGACTAAATACCGAGATTTAATGAGAAATATCGAGAAATCTAGAATATTTTTTCCCATGATTTTCCCATGGGAAAATAGTTCAATTCACAAAGTTTCTCTAAATTATTACTTAATTATAACCCAATATATCAATTTAGATTAGTTTATCTACAGTGTTTTAAATTTGTATTCATTCATCGCCTCATTTCTTTATGACCATTTCGAAAAAGAGGTTTTAGTTTTACAGTTTTCGGATTCAAAGCTTTTTGTTCGTTAATATGTTTATGGTAAATTTGCTCATTATCATTAGGAAGAAGCTCTAACATTTTTGAAAAAGCCTTATTTTCGGCACTATGATCCGTTGCCCCATAAAATCGCATTAAGTTAATTGTAAATTCAGCACGATCTAGTTCACTAAAAGGCAGAACTAAATAATTTTCTTTCTCCCAAACATTATAGGCTGCATTTGCAGCAATTAACGCTGTCCGCTTATTACCATCTTGAAAAGGTTGTAATTTTGCTAACTTTGCAAATACAAGCCAAGCATCCTGTTTAGTTTGCGCAGAATGCTTAAATTCGTCAATAATCTTTTGTAAATCAGCTTTATAAACTACTTCTGGAGGAAAATAGTGATCTTTTCCAGCTGTATCAATTGTAATCGCAATATTATCATCTGAATTATACATTGAATTCCTTAAATGACCAGGAATAGCAGGATCTTCTTCCTTACTATATACAAAAGATTTATTGATATTAATAATTCCCTCAACTGTAAAACCATCTTTTTTCACTGCTTTAATCCCAGCTAAAGCATCTTTAAAAATGGGTACATCTTCATTATCTTGTTCCAAAGCATTAGTATTTCCTGTATCTAAAGCCCTTTTTGTTTGAGCAACAGTACTTCCATAACCATTCAAACTCCCAAATGAGGCAATAAATTGAGCCAAAGCTGTATTATCTACCATAACTATGCTCCTTTCTTTTATTGTTATCTAATACGAATTTACCTCTTATGAATATTCTTTTTGTTTATTAAATTAGATTGTTCGAATTGATTTGATTTTACCTTAGTCTTAGGAAGAAGTTCAAAATCATTACCATAGACCTGTTGTACTGCATCAGTATATTCATCAAGCGACTGGCCAAACGTTCCTAAAAGATATTCTGGATCGTTTTTATACTGTTTAAGACCGCGAATATAAAAAGCACGATTTTCATCTCTAATAATAAATGGCATTAAGGAATTACGACATCGTTCTTTAAATAAGAGTATCCGACCAACTCTACCATTGCCATCGCTAAATGGGTGAATATTTTCAAACGCATAATGAAAATCAGCAAAATCTTTCATTTTAAGATGATCTGTTTGTTCCCATCTTTCTATTAGTGCTTTCAAATCACGAGGAACATCTGCTGCTCTTGAGGTTTGAGTGTCGCCCAATCTAGTATTGTTAATAATATTATTAATTCGCTTAAAATCTCCAACAACCTTTAAGGGGTTTTCTTCATCACTTGTCCCCTTCTTTAATATTCCCTGCAATTTTTTAATATATTCTAGTGTTAAAGGATGATTAATTGTATCTAGCATATAATTAAATAGTTTAAAGTGATTTTCCGTCTCAATTTGGTCATCGCGTCTTATTCGCTGATCCTTATCTGCTATGAACTCACGATTGTGATAAATTTGTTCGGTCTGTCCTAACGTCAAAGTTGAGCCTTCCATATGGTTACTATTAAATGAGAACTGTACTTGGGACCAGTCATACAATCCTGCTGACGTCTTTGAGTCTCTTTCCATTCTTAATGCGTATGCAACATCAATTTTTTGATTCTCCATTATAATCCTCGCACTCCTTTCTTTCTTGAACAGCAAGTTTATATATCTGTTCCCACCATTCTTTATCAGACTGACTCTCACATTCATTAATCTTTTTTCTTAACTCATCTAGTGGAACTTGAAGAAGCCAATTTTTGATTAATTTAATTGAATCAGAATTTAAATTCATTGTATCAATCCCTACTTTATTTTGAAAAAGATTCTAACAATTTATATTATTAACTCATAAGTTTCAACATAAGTAACATTTAACACTTATATTAAAAATAACAGAATACATTCAACTAAAAATTACTATTATAACTATATAAACTTCATAAACTCAAGTTTATGAAGTTTATATTTTACAATTAAAATTTAAGTTTCAAATATTCGACTATTTATCATCTAAATCTGTACTAATCATTGATAAATCAATATTAGATGAATCGGATAAATCAGCGTTCATTTGTGATTTTTGATTTTCCTGCGTATTAGTTTCTTTAGTCTGAAAACTATCTTGTTTGCTTAACTCTTTCGGATTATTAAAGAAAGACTGTTCTAAAGCGCTAATTATTTCTCCCTGTGAAAAAGATAAGGCACAAGGAAAATCAGTAATTCCGAACATACCAATAATTAAAAAGATTAATTGGTTCACTGATTCGCTAGGAGCCGTCTGTGCTTCAAACCAAGCGTTAACTTCACTATAGTCCGGTATTCTAATTGTTTTAGTCTTGGTTTCAAATTTTCCATTTTGGATATTGTCGCTTTTTTGTCCATTTTTTAAATTACTATTATTAAATTTCATTTGTTGATTTGCTCGTATTTTAGGGAGTGTAGAAGGTAAATCTACTTCCCCATACAATGCAGTAATAAACGTAATGGATTGACCAATAGATGAACCAAGCGAGTTTTGAATATCCATCCATTCTTTTACTGGTCCGTCATTATACAATTGTAAATTACGTGCTTTAGTAACTGCTCCTCTCGGCATATGCTTCGCTCCCATTCATTATATATACATATCATTATAACAGGATTTTGTAATCTATATTATTCTTTAGGACCCATTAATGCTTTCAAAATTAAAACTAAGCCCATCCTATTTAATACCTGAGCATATGGTCCATCAACCCAAACAATTGGAATTATTTGATCACCATTGAAACTCATAAATTTATTGTTAAGTTTCTCATAAAGCCGAGTAGTTTTCATTGGTACTGCAGCTCCACCGAATACAAACCCGATCTTAATACTTGTTCCAATCTTCCGTAGTGTTTGAGAAGCATTACTTACAATCTCATCAGCAAAAGGCTCTGCTGCTGAACTTACCACTTTAATAACTTTTTCTTTACTGCCTGGCGCAAATGGATTTTCATCTTCATTAAGATATTTTTGTAATTGACGAATATTATCAAATCCATAATTCTTAGTTTGTAAGTAATCAACCGAACGTTGAAGGACATTATCGTATCCTCGCATAATAGAATTCGAAGCCATTATATTTGGCTTTCCATTAGTAATTACTGTACAGTCACTTGTTTTACCACCAAGGTCAAAACCTATCGCATCTTTAATATTTTTAATGAATTGATTATTAATTTTATCTGCTACTTTAGGATACTTTTCTTTAAGAGAATTAATGATGATATTAGCCAATTCAGGATATGCATTTGGCGAATTTTTAATCGCTGCAAAAGCAACTTCTCCTTCCAACCCGACAAAAACATTTTTAAATTGCAGCGATACACTAATTGGATTTTTAAAGTTATGAAATGTAACAATATGTGTATTATCCATATATCGTTTACGATAGTTTCTTAAAACATTAGGCTGTTTCGCCTCGCTGATTGGCAATGCAGTTGTCATATATACGTCCATTTTTAACTGATTATCTAAATCTTCTCCTTTTTTATAAGCATCCTGGACTCTTTTGCCGGCTAAATTGCTTAATGTAAGTAACAAAGTAAGGTCAACTTCAGATTTTCCTGATAAGTCATTGTAATCAAAATGCGTTAATGGCATTGTACTATCTAAAGCTGCTTGACCGACTAAAAATCGACCTGATTCACTAACTGAACTGCTAGTAATAGAAACGTCCATATGCTTTAAAAAATCGTCCATATAAGCATCTTTTTCTGCTTCTGAGCTAAATTCAACAGGAGCAGTCACATCCAAGGAATCTTTCATAGCAATTACTGAAGGACATTCTATATCTTCTCCAGCACTAAAGATTTGTTTTGCAGTTTCTGTACCATCACTAGTAAAGAGAGTTCCTTTCAATGAGTCATTTCCTGCATCATTTGCAAAATAAAGTTTATAAGTCATTTGATTACCTCCAAAATATATTCGCTAAATAGATGTCATATTGAAATTTATTTGTTACTTATATCCGCTAATTAAAGTATAAATTTCAACATACAGATTAATTGACGCTTATATATTAATTCTTTTTATTTTAGGTGTCAATAACTAGATAAAATAACATCTAAATAAAAAGATTTAATATAACTAGAGTAACCTTAATTTCAATTAAGTGAAGTTCTGCCATCAAGGGACTAATCTAATTTGGAGATAATAAAAAAGACGATAGTTATTCTACCGCCCTAATTTCATATTTATATCATTTATAGCCTATAGGATAACCTTGTCCAAATTTAGACAATGTTCCTTTACTACAAGCTTGCCATTACCATCAATCCTAGTGTACTAGTATTAAAAGTAATATGCGCAATAATGTTCATTTCCAGATTACTGAAGTGTAAATAAATAAATTGAAAATACAAGCTTAATAAAATGTAGATAATCCCAATTGAGGCGCCGTGCATTTGCGCAAACACTGTTGCAACTATAAATGCACTAATTCCAACTCTCAATTTTGAATTATCAACCCAAGATGCTAGCCAAGCATCGACACGATGAAAAAAACTCTTCCGAAAGACAATTTCTTCCAAAATAGGTGCAATTATCACTACGTAAGCTACATAGATTATATTTTTTTGAAGTAATTTTACAATCAATGATGTATTTGAATTACCAATTATATGATTATTAAACTGTATTACAATTAGTAAAAATATAAGTTCAACCATTAATGGTAATAGCCCTAAGCCTAGTGCTTCCACAAATTTTTTCCAGGAAAGCCGGCGAATTTTAGGACGCAGCCATAATAGATAGGATATTAATAATAAAGTAAAGCTACCAGCTAGCAAATATGAACCTTCAATTCCCGTAACTGTGCCAGCATATAGCCAAATTAGCACATAACCAAATATGATTACCCATTCATTAAATTTTAGGCTTTGTCCTTTAAGCCATAAAGCATATTTTCTTATTTTTGCTGTCATATTCATCGCCACTCACTAATTAACAACTGTTCCAATTGTCCCAATCCGTTGAATTTGAATCACTTTTCTTTGATTACCATCAAATTTCACTAAGTAAATATCGGTTGTTTTAGAAGAACTATGAGAACCCTTACGTGAAGAATATGATACTTCAACAATCCCACTAACAATTTGATTTTGATCTATACCACTCACATAAGCATTGCTTCCATCATAAGATGAAGTAATTTGTTCTGCATCAATTATGCTATGACCAGTTTTATCAAGGCCATTATTGAACAACTTCTTATCATTTAGCACCGAACTAGTTGCAATTCCATGTACTCTATTCTTACGTTTGATATAAGTATTTTGACTATCATAAGTAAAATACTCAATAAAGAACTTTTTAGTAATTGTTTGTAAATCTTGGCTAGCTTCATAAGCTTGGGTGTTTTCAGATTTAGTTTTGTTAGAACTTACTAAATTCTCATTAAGAACACTCTGACGGGCTATTTTTTGTCTTTCTTGTAAGACCTTTTTACGTTGATTTAACATTTGCTTGACATTCGCTGTTTCTTTATTGTATTGAATCTGCTGTAGCTTAAATGTTCCTAAACAAATTAGACTGACAATGATCACTATCAAGCCTATAACTGAGGATATTTTCTTACCCATATCAATCACCGCCCTCAACGTTCATAACTTGCTTAGTCACTGGTTTAATTTTTTGATAATTTAATACCTTCTCATTTTGTAGATCATAATTCATTTTAATTAAATAAACGGCAGATTGATTATCCATAGTTTTAAAGCTAACCACCGCAATCACAGGCACCTGATTGTTAACTTTAACTTTCCCATAACCAATTTCTACACCATTATTTTCTTTGAAAAGCCATTCCTTAGTATTAGGATCGACATTATATACTTTCAATTGCTCAGCTAACTTAGGGCCTAAATCTTCTTCAATTTGGGCCTTATTAGCATTCCAGTCATCATTTGAGTGTATTCCGCCAACAACCTTGCTTAATCCTTCTTGCAGTTTCTTAGAAGCTGTTATTTCAGCTGAATAGTAATTAAAAGAATCGTTAATAGATAATTTGTTTGCTTCATGCTGTTCAACCTTATTGATTTGGTTGTTGGTAATCCTTAATTGATCTTTATAATAATTTAATTGCTTTTGACTCGGTATGCTTAGAACAGTAGCAATTACACACAGAATCGCAATTATCCATAATAAAATATTCGGACTCATTTTCCTCATTTCCATCACCTAATTATTTATTCCTTCTTTAATAATCTTGATTGGATCAAGCCAGGTTCCATCGTCAGAATAACCACTTTGAACTGATGAAGTAATTGCTTTCTTGGTAATACCTAAATGGAGATGCGAACCACTAAGAGTCCCAATTTTATCACCAACTTTAATTTCATCACCTTCATTAACTGCAATGTCTCCTCGACCGTTAAATGCCTCTTGATAAACTTCATTGTATCCATCTGAAGATTTAACCCAGACGTACCACCAGCCAACATCGTTAGCAACTTTAAATACTTTACCATCATGAACCGCCAAAATTGGTTGCCCAGCTCCGACAATCGCTGAACCAAAATCATAACCATCATGGAAGTCATTTCCACCACCACGAATCATTCCGGTATGGCCATATTGTTGCCCATTTTCATATCTTGTTGGTCCATCTTTAGGAATAGTCTTAAATGGCCACCCCCATTTACCACTTGCTGTATCGCCACCACTTGTATCACAAGAATTATTCTGTTGATCCGCAGCCTCGCCAGCGCTAGCCGTTGAAGCAGCTTCACCAAGTAAGCTATCCTTACCACTAATATTAGATCCTCCAAATAGCTGATAAGCAGTTCTTGCTGCAGCTCTTCGGGCTCCATTTGTTTTTTCCCGTGCCTTCGCACTTGGACGCTCATACATATTCATCCAATCAGTAGCACAATCCTCAGGAGAACTATTCTTAGTTTTTCTAAAATAGGCAGCGATGGTATCTGGTTCTAGGTGCAATACAACCTCACCTTGATTTTGAACTGACCAAGATTTATCAGATTTAGCATCATTTAAATATTTACTGTAAGGCGTAAATTGATAAAGGCCCCCACCTGAGCCACCGCTTAATTCTTTTTGATCAAGAACAAATCCAGTGTCTTCAGCGCCACCAATGTTACCAACAATTCCAGCAACTTGTGGACCCGACATACCTTTTGCAACCCAAAAGTCAAAAGTATCTTTAGCATTTTTATAAGCTGGCGTTCCCTTTTGAGTCCAAATACCACCGCTGCCTCCTACTCCGTTGAATTGACTTGTGTCAGTCTCACTGTCACAACCGTTATCCATACCGAACATCATTAAAATGACCATGCAGAGTACAAATAACGATAAAACCACGCCAACAATCATTGAAATAATAGCAAGCAGATGTGCTTTCATCATCTTTTTCAATTCCTTCACCTCTTTAAAGCAATTGAAGAACGGCTTCTAAAAGGATTAACCCACCAATTACCACTAAAATTCTAAGTAAAAAATGTAATTTAGGTACTTGATAATCAGGTACTTTCTCACCTTTAATCAACTTTTGCGCTTGCCTATTTACTACTTGTTGAGCATTTGACTTTAAATTTCGATACCAGGTAATTGGTCCTTTTCTTTTATGAGCTTCCTTGCTTGACGAGGTTCGATGGTGGATAGCCATTAGATACCACCCCCATAACGACGCTCCTCTTCTTTAGTGATTTGAACCTTAAATTGAACATTACGATCTCCATTAATATTCATGAGACATTCCGTTTTTTCAAGTTTAGGCAATCCTTGGAGTTCATCGATCGTGGTTGAGCCACCAAGCGCTGTCTTTAGCCGTGGTAAATCATCATCTGAAATTTGGAAAAAGAAGCGAATCTGGAATAAAGAAAACATTTTTTGTACGGCAATGATATAAGGATCATGCGAATTTCCGTTCATAATCAAATCTTTAATTGTTGGTGCTGCCATCGTAATAGCGCAGAAGTTTTTGCGCATTTGTTCCATCATCATCGTGAGAAATTCAACTCCATAGGCGAACTTAGGATTAATAATATTTTCAACTTCGTCTAGATTTAAGTAATACCAAGGAATAAAGTCAGGATCTAATCGACCCTCTTTTAATAATCGCCGTAAATGCATACCGTTTTTTACAATATCTGCAGATAATAACGTTAAAATTGAGTAAATTTGAGCATTAAATACTGCTTGTCCTTGCGCTAATAATCCTTGGATGTTGAAAGTCACTACTTGTTCTCGCGAAATATCAGGGAAACGTGTAATACCGTCAAACATATCCCCTTTCTGTTCCTCAATTGAACTAAAAGTATTGGTAATGCGACTCATTGATTGTGACATTAAGCTAGTTATAT
This sequence comes from Limosilactobacillus reuteri, assembly GCF_002254085.1. Classification (GTDB taxonomy): domain Bacteria; phylum Bacillota; class Bacilli; order Lactobacillales; family Lactobacillaceae; genus Limosilactobacillus; species Limosilactobacillus reuteri_K. Next base: position 55,041 of record NZ_NGPY01000044.1, read on the forward strand.
GAATCTTTGGGTCCCGCTCTGCTTTACGCTTGCGTTCAGCAGCATAGATTACAAAATCCTGTAAAGTTGGGTACATATCATGAGGAAGGCCGGTAATTTTGATATTCGGCATGGTCTTACGAGGATTGGCTACCCATAAGTTCTGATCAATGTAAAAGTCTCCTAACCACTGAGACAGAATTGTCATATCATCACCAGTTGCGTCATCACAAAGAAACTTAAAAAAGTTAGTAAGTTTTGTAATGTGTTGAGCCATCGAGTTAATCTCATCAACCGTCCCATCATCATTAACTACTGTAGGAAAGACTTCAAATGGATTAATTAAGTTTTCTGGCTTGTCAAGACGAATAATAATTCCTCCTTGATCTTTAGTTTGATCAGTATATTCAGACGAAACATCAAAGTTCCGAATAATCGCTCCTCGAGAAAAAACATCATCATTCATTTTCTTGAGCAATGTGGATTTACCCATACCAGCATTACCAGTTACAAAGAAAAATGACCGAGTTCGGCGATTATCCCGTTGGAATGGATCGAACATAACCTCCCCATTCGTTCGCGTATAACCATAGTAAGAGCCATTGGGATCTTCCAATTTCACATGATTAAATGGGAAGAAACCAGATAAATTTTCGGCATCAATAGGAGTCCCAGTTGGTTTATTACCCATCTCTTCTTCAGACATCGTGGGAACAAAGATGGATTCAAAATCATCAAGCTGCTCATCAGCATACCTAGCCATATGGAACATTCCGTTCTGACGAATTACATCGTGAACACGCTTATCTAATTCTGCTAAAGTTGGCGCATAGACAAAAATTCGAAAGTAGATTCGTTTCATAACTTCACTTTGCTGAGTAATCTTTTGCATTAACCGCATTTGATCATTGTAATTACCTGCTGATTGAACATTATCTAGAGCCTTAGCTTTCGATGAAATTCGTGTTGCCTCTTCAGTTGCAGCTTTAGAAATTTGCTTAACAATCTGATCACGATTTTCAGTACCTACCGAAATAACGGCCAAAGTTGATGGACCATTTGTGAGATTAACTCCCCAGAACGGTGACATTCCTTTAGAGGGATATTTATAAATTCTCAAGCACGTTAGAAAGCCATCGCCAAATTCTAAATAACGGGCATGACGTTTGAGATTCCCTTGTGGCTGTACTCGTGCTAAGAAGTCTAGATCATAACCAACACTTTCATAATGCAAAACATCTTTTTTCTTCATACCTATAAACACCTCTATCGTTGCGTATTAAGATTATTAATTCGTGTCAAAACTTCTTCTTTCCTTTTTTTGCTTAGCGGTTCAAGAAATAAAGCACTTCCTCCCCAATTCATTGCCGCATTCCGATTATTTCTTAAAATGGTCTTAGTTTTTCCAAACAATAATAGGAAGAAATCTTCTGAAATTAGTTGATTTTCTACCAACATATTTCTTCGCTGAGTTTGATGAATGTATTTTAATTGCGTCATCAATTGATGTTTCCTTCTAGGATCGGTTTCTTGACTAATCGCAATATTGGTCCGATTGTATCGTTTTCCCCAATAAATCTTTTGCTCCGTAGTATCAACTGGAAAAGGACAAATGATAAATTTCATATCACTTAATGCTGCTTGTAGAAAGTGATAGAAGTCATCTAGCACGATATTAGCTTCTCGTTGTGCCATCGTACCCACGCCTAGTCCTCGAATATTTAGTAAATCAGCATAGCCATCCTCCTTTTCTTTTAAGGCAAGAAAGTGTTCAGGATCATCAGTAATAGCTTTATACGCCAACAAATTCATCATGGGCGTATAAGCTAATTTTTCACCACGGTAATGTTCTAACGGATCTTTTCCGTTTTCTTTCTGTTTATGACTAAATAAACCGCTATGAATTTTCTTTTGCTTTGTAATTGTATTAATCGCCATTATTCTGTCGCTCCTTTCTTATTTCGCTAAAGGGCTTAAATTCGTAGTAACCATATGATTTGAAAAGCTTACTTTGCCGATGAGTAATCAACATCCAAATAACTTCAAAGTTTCTTTTCCCTGGGTTAGTTCGAGGATGTAAATCCAAATAAAAGGCTAGAATCACCGAAAGTACTAGAAAGATTGCTGACTCTACCCCTTGATCTGCCGGGAATAATTGGTCAAGAAAAATACTTGGCCCTATTACTAAGGCCAAGCATGCTATATCTGTAAGATAAAGCCACCCCAACTTGACTCCTTCTCGTATTCCGGCTACTACACCATAAGTTTTCATATGTTCCACCTCGTTTCTTATTGATAGTAATTAGTCAGGTTTTACGAACAAGTTTCGCCAAAAAAAGTCTTCTCATTTCCGTATTAAGAAACAAAAAGACTTTTCGTTGATTGTATTTAATTGTTATTCATCATCAAAGGGATCACTTTCGCGACCATGGATATGACCACTTTGACTTAAATTAAACTGCCGATTTTTGAGATAACTAGCACTACGTTGTTCTACCCCTTTTGAAAGATGAGTAACGTGTTGTCCAAATCTTTCTACTTTTCCTGGTCGTGTGACTGCTGGCGGTGGAGTAGGCGACGAGTGTGTGGTTGTCGGTGCGACATTAGTGTGAGCAGTATTATCATAGTAATCACTATGTACGCTTCCTTCATCATAGTTATTCTGTGGGTTAATATTTGTACCTGGTATATTACGGTTAAAGGTATCGTTTTGACTTGAGTTTGTCCCATAGTGACTGTTAAATTGGTCATTGCTTACATTAGGATTATTAACTTGCTTGCTAAAATCATTATTAGCAATATTAGGGTCATTCGGATCCATTGTAGGTGATTGATTCATTTGGTCCGCCCATTGACTGTTTTGTGCATCATTGATGCCAGCAGTATTTGAGCTAACTTCATTTGCATTATTCATTTGATCCGCCTGCTGTTGGAAATTACCGTCCGCTGGTTCATTCCCTAATAGGCTATCCCAGTTACTTGAATCCTGGAGGCCATTATTAGCTGCTTCCTGTGAAGGTGTTGATGAGTCAACGTTAGCAGTAGAATCCGCATTATTAATCTGATCAGCTTGATCTGCAAAACTTGCGTTAGCACCAGTTGTATCTGGATCATCAAAGTTAATCCCAGCTGGTTGTTGATCTTGACCGTCAACTGCCTGACCATTATCAACTAATCCTTCATTTGCTGGATTATCTACTGTATCTGGGGCTGCAGTTGAGTTGGTATTGTAGCTGCTACTGCTTCCTTGACTATTACCCTCATAATTATCTGATGATTGACTGTTTCCATATGAACTATTGTTAGCTTGTCCATAGCTAGATGATTGACCCTGACTAGTATTTGAACTATTACCTTGGTTATTTGTTTGACCATTGCTAGTTGAAGTATTAGTGCCATAACCGTTACTTTGAGATTGTCCAGTAGCAGTGTTAGTACTATCAGACTGTCCGGTTGAATTACTGTTACTCTGTGCAGAGTTACTACTTTGATTTTCTGACAAACCAGTAGCGGTATTTTGTGATTGAGCATCACTAGTACTGAGTCCAGTATTATTAGATGTACTGTTATTAGTACTATTAGCAAAGCCTCCCATTTGTGATGAATCAGTATTGTTATTCTCAGATAAGCCAGTAGCCTTATCGGTTCCATGAGACTTAGAACTATTATTAGTAATCCCATGAGCATTACTCTTATTTAACATACCACCAAGCATTGAGACACCTTTACCTGCACTACGCATAGCAAGGCCACCAACAGCACCTGCCATGGCACCAGTGGCCATTAACTGTCCGGCTTCTTCACTAAGACCTTGAGATACTCCAGTAACACGTTCAAAATAAGAAATCCCGGCGAAAGCAGCATAGCCACCAGCTGCATAAATAATTGCAATTGCTAAACTTCGCTCAATCCAGTTTAGATTATCTGGTAGTTTAGTTGGAGTTACGTTAATAAAGATAAAGTAAACTTTAATAATCAGAACCAATAGTACTAATGAAAGGAACCAGCCAACTAATGAACTAAGGAAATCTCGCCATTTTTTTGAACTCCGGACACTTTGGGCTGCAATAAACGGTGCTGCCAAATTCATTAGAGAGAGTTCAAAAATATCTTTAGCCACCCTAAAGGAAGCTACAATGAGCACAATTCCTAAAATGAGTGATTGACCAATTAAACCAAGCCAGTTAACAGAATATCGTGAATAGTAGCTGTTCATCCATTTAGCAAATTTATGGTAATCATTCTTTTCAATTGAGTATCCGCCATCAGCTTGTTCATGTTCATCAACTAGATGGTAATTCATAACTGCCTCAGCATCTTTATGTTTTTTATCCAATCCTAATCCTTTCATAGTTGGTTCATCCATAAAGTCACCAAGGTCCATATTCTCAACATCATCATCATTGGATAGAACGTTCCAGTTAGCAACATTTTTAATCTTGCTAGAATCTGGCTTATACTGATAATTCCCCCAATCTTTCCGGATCAAGGTACTTAAATCAATTACATTATTTTTGATTGGCTGTACAGCTAAATCTTGACTCATGCCTTTATTATTAGCACGATTAATATCTGAACGGGCGCTAATAGCAATATCTCCAAATCCAGGAATTGTACTATTACCCCCAGCCACACGCATCATCATTGGTAAGATACTTAACGTAATTGAAACCATGATGATGTTGGGCAGAATTTCACTCCATTTTGAAGCATGTCCCATTGTCTGCATAGCTACTAGAATAATTGCCAAGACTAATAATGACCAGCCAATCGCCGAAACCACAACATACAAGCTATGTAATGGTGATCCAGGGCTTGATAAAGTACCATCCCATCCTAACAAGCCAAACATGGCATCAAAAATCTTCTCAAAACTATGATTAATCCGAAAAATAGTTTGAACTATCACATTTTGAAAGAACCCAGCAACAGCATGCAAGGTTCCCCAGGACAAATGAAGATAATTTCGCCAATTCTCATAAAAGCGAATTATCGTTCCCGTATCACCATCCGGAATATTAGAATATGGTCCTCCACTAACAGCTTGATCTAAGCTACTGGAATTAATCGCTAGTAACGATAAGCATAAATTTTTAATCAATATCCACATCTATTACGCCCCCTTTTTAAATTGATTAATAAATTCAATTGCATTTTCATATAAAGCTGAATTTCCTTGGAACAAATCTTCTAGTTCGGCGTAACTATTATGATTTTTCCAGTAATTATAAGTATCCTGAAATAGCCCCATTGCAACCTCTTTTGGTTGGACACTATGAACTAGGCTATAAATGTTGCTGCTAAGACTTCTTAAGCGTTCATGATCATTTAGTTCCGTATCAGTAAAAATTAGGTCATTTGAAGCCGCATGCGAGATTACATCATCATTAACCTCAGTAGGAATACTATCGTTAAACTGAGCTTCAAAGTCTTTCATAAAACTGCCGCTAACTGATTCCTGTGGATTACCGCTTAAATCTAAAATTTGTTTATAGGCGAGATCATAATTAATTCGCTTTTCCTTTAAATTTAATCGTCGATGCAAAGAAATAATTCCGATATCTGACAAGGTAGTTTGATCATTGAATTCTTTCTGTAAGAAGGTATTTCGATATGGCATCTTAGTCTTTCCATGATCAAAAATCGGTTTGGCTGAGATTGAATTACCACGTTGATCCATTCGATAAACTGATCGTAACACTACCATTTCACCACCCATGAATTGCATTAATTCAGGAACCGATAAAATATCTTGACTAATTAACTGACTATTAACACTAGCACTGTGCCAGTTTCCAACTTGGCCATTAATATTTTCAACAGAGACTGTCCGCTTTCCAATTCGTTTAGAAATACTTTCAGCAGTTGTCGTTGAATTGGTCAAAATATATAAAATATTAGAACAGTTGCTTTCAATAGTTTTAGCTTCCTGTTCGTTATAATGAATTTGTAACTGTTCTAGATTTTGTACGACAATATCAAACATCATATTAAAACCTAAACAAATTGAAATTTTCTTAGTCATATCCCGAATGGTCGGCAATTCAGCAAACTCATCTAAAATAAAATGGACGCGACGAAATAGCTTTCGCCCATTGCTTTCAGCCATTCCATATAAAATATTGAAAGCTTGATCAATTGCAAACGCCGGTAATTGATTATATGTTGTGTTATTAGGCGGCGTAACCAAGAATAAAGCAACAGGTGCTTCTGAATATTTAAGCCTTGTCTCTGATTCTATAAGTTCCCCAGAAAGTTGATTGCTTTTCACTTTAAGTGAAACATCCTTAAGAATCGGCTTCTTAGTATAAGGGTCTAGTTTAAACTTTCTCCCTAATCCTTGTTTAGCATAATTTTTGTGACCTTGAAGTACAACTTCTTGATCAAGCACATCTGCTGAATTTTTTCGATAATTGAAACTGATTTTAATTAGAAAATCATCTGGCAAAGTAGTCTTAATTGCATATTGAAGATTCCCGACCTTATCAATTAGCTGTGTACGCTTTTCCAACTTATTTCCATGAAGATCATCAAATTCAACAACTGCAGTCTTAAACTGATATTTCGGATCAGAAAATTTTACTTTAAGCGTTCTAGGAAAACCAAGCTTAGTAAAATCAAGCGAATTCAAAGAAGTCATTTTAGCAATATCGGATTGCTGATAGATTTTGATTCCTTCCATTGCACTAGAGTAAATATTCCCAGAAGTTTCATCACCGGCAAATTTACTTTGTGCAAATGCATCTAAAGCCATTTGTCTAAATTTGCTGTAGTTCTTTTCGTTAAGCTTTTGCAATTTAGCAAAATAAACTAATAATTTATTCTTTTGCGAGACCGGCTTATTATCTTCTGGCATTTCTAAAAGTCCACTATCTATTTCGTCATCAGTAGGAATAATATCCCCAGATGAATTTAGTAAAACTTCTTTAGAACCTAGTTCCGTCATCATATGAAGGACATTATCCATCGTGACTTCAGCCCAGTTATTATTTCTTTTAGCATGATCAATAACTGCTAAAATTAAAGAATTTAGTAAATTAATCGATGAATTTTGCCAAAATTTATCTTTGGCATTCGGATCTACATAAATACTTGAAGAAAGGCTATTTACCGCTTGCTGGGTCTCGTCATAGTAGCCGTCTTTAGCATAATCAATAATCTGTTGTAATGGGTTATAACTCATTGAAAAATCAGGATTCTGAATGTTAAGAACTTCAACCTCATAGCCTCGTTTACGTAAGGTTTCATAAGACATTTGATAAAGTTCCCCTTTGGAGTCATTCACCAGCATGGAAGACTTTTTTTGTGCTCGTGACAAAATATCAACCAATGGCATAACTTCCGTTTCACCTTTACCAGAACGAGAGATACCAATTAATAGACTATTAATAGTTGTTTGATCAATTGAGTAAAAACCTTTAGCTGGTTCAACAAACTTAATCTTCCCTTTTAATCCAGGAAAAACAGATACTAATTGTAAAACTTTAGGGCATAGATAGTAACTTGTATAAAGCCCTGGATGGTACTTAATAAATTCTGAGTTCGGTGTAATGTGCGAAACTGGAATTCCACCATAGCCAGGGAAAGAGGCGCCCCGATCTGCAATCTGTGGATATTGACGAAGTATTTCCCTCTCTGTCGCTAAACGATCATTTCCATATTGTGAATGTTTAGTTGGCTTCCAGCGAATTCGCATCTTAATAATCATCGGAACCAGGATCAAACTGAAGAAAAGTTCAATTCCCCAGAAAAAGCCGGGTGCCTGGCGCATTACTCGATAGTTTCCTAAATTATTAAACTCCCATCCTGCTGCCACTGAACTAAAAGAGTCTTGAGGAATAATTCCATTGAGAATCTGCGATAGAAACTGTCCGGAGGCTGGCGAAGTTACCCAATAATACGAAGTACTAATTCCACTGGCTAACCAGCAAACCACATAGCTCACTACAATAGAGTAAATAAGCCATATTCCAATTAGAAATATCGGTGATCCTAAAACTTTCTGATCCTGTCCGTCTTTACGATGACGTTCACGATCATAATTTTTTGCCATGACCTAACTTCCTTTCATTTAAATTCCATCACAGCATAAAAAAGTTACAGAAATGTTTAAGTTTCGCCAAAAAAGCCAACCATTTTACTGGTTGACTCACGTTTTACTTCTTTCTTGTTTTTAGGCCAACATAAGCTCCAATTGCACCTGCTAGAATTACCACCCCAGCAATAGTCAAGTAAAATTGATTCGTGTTACCAGTTTGAGGTAATGCTTGGTCAGCTTTGCTTTGGCTATTTTCTGATGCTGGGCTTGATGATGTATTTGCGCTTGATGCGCTACTAGTATTACTGGAAGAATTAGCTGGACTGCTTGATCCACCTGTTTCAGTAGTAGAAGAACTTGCGCTATTTGCAGAACTATTTCCGTTTGGATTCATGCTAGTCACTGCAGCTGCTGAAGAAGAAGTTCTGGTTGGTGTAGCTGCTGAACTAGCTTGAGAGGGTGTATTGTTAGCTAGTGAAGCCTCTGTACTACCATTTGAATTCATATTTGGAGCAGCGCTAAGATTATTAGCTTTATTTTCGGAACTCGCAGTACTGCTACTAGCATTAGAACTACTATCAGTTTTATCACTTGTAGTTGCAGTTGAATTACTGCTAGATGTATCACTGGCATTATTCTTGGCCATATCTTGAAGTTCTCCTAGTGTAATTCCTTCAATAGTTGCAATCGTTTCTCCTTTAGAATTAAGTAATGTAATTTTTAGCGGATCTGTCATCAATGTTTTGTTACTTAGCGCAGTTGAGCTAAGATTAACTTTAAAACTGATATTGTCATTTTTTCGTTGTATTTTCCCAGAATCAACAGTTTGATGTTCCTGGGAGCCATCGCTATCAGCATCAATATCAGTTGCTACAAAATTAAGCTTTTGATCATTTCCCTTTACCTTATTTGCTGGTAACTCAATCTTAATTGTCTGTGAACCATCGTCATTGTTAGTTACCATAGCATTAAGATTGGTGTCCTTAGTCTTATAAGTATCTGGTGAAGTAATTTGAACTGTATTATTAATATCTTCTGCGTGAGCAGCAATTGGAGTAGCTGAAATTCCTAGGCCTAAGATGCTTGTGGCAAGAAGTGTATTGAGCCATAAATGTTTACCAACAGAATTTTGAGTGATCTTCTTTTCCATACCAAAAACCTTCCTGTTATTTTATTCAAAAGTTTACTTTGAAAAATGCCGGTATAATCGCCTCCTTTATCCGACACCCTAATTAAAAAGGACTAATTTATTTCTTTAACTTTCGCCAAAAGAAAAAGCCAGCACATAGGCTGACCTTAGTGAAATAGATTTATTTATTGGCTTGAGCAACCTTATCAGCTAGTTGATTATTATTAGCTTTCGTTAATAAGCTCTGTGCCTGGCTAGCACGGTAGCGATCATTCATATTCAAGTTGTTCATTTTTTGAATAACATCGTTTGCCTGTTTCGGATCATTAGCAATGATAGCCTTGTCCAAGTTATAGTAAGTCTCAGTCTTGTACTTATCTAACTCATTGGCATTGTTGCTATGTAATGCAGCAACTGCTTTAGAATTAATTTGATCTTGTGATACTGTACTTAATCTTTTTGCCGCTGCAACCCGATCATGCATTTGTTGTTGAAGCTGTGCAACTTCTTGTTGATGTTGGTGGTTTTGATATACCGTATATCCAGCAACGCCAACTACAATTAATAATAGGGCCACTACAAATCCTATTACCATCCGTTTTACGCCCTTAACCATACTAGCAACTTGATTATCTGCTTTTTCTTCTGATTCAGCTGCTGTTTGTGCTGAAGGACTAGTTTGTGGTGTTTGAATTGTTACTGATTGAGGTTGATTCATTTTTTGTAAACTTTGTGCCAAAACTAACTGCATAATATCATTAACGTTTTTACTATTTTCTTTGTTACTCTGTTCTATTCGTTTATTAGTATTTTCCTGTTTTAAAAGATCAATTTCTTTTCGCAACGATTCAATCTTATTATCACGAGACTGTAACTCATGTTTTAAGTTAATAACGTCTTTATTATTAGCATTTCGTGCAGCTTCCGAAGTACTTAAACGGGCAGTCAAATCTGAAATTGTCTTATCTTTTTGTTCCAGTTTTTCATGCGGATATTCGACTCGACTCAACTCAGCCTGTGAACGATTATGAGCAATAATTGTTTGCCGTGCATTCATATCTTCATTTGTAACATTAGTTCGGGTACTATCAAGTTCCTTACTGCATTTCTTTAGTAATTCTTGCAATACTTCTGTCGCGTGAGCCTGAACTTGACTAGCATCTTCTTGAGCTTGAATCTCATAATGGCGATTTAATTCCGCTTCTAACTTCTTTTCATTTTCGTTAACTTGTTTTTCGTGATCTTTCCAAGCTCGATCATAGCGATCTAGGGCCTTGCTATTATATTCCTTATCTAATTCTTGTTGGGCCATCTTTTTCTGTGTTCTAGCTGATTCGTCAATTTGTTCTAAAGTCTTTTCATAACTTCTTTTAGCCTCAGCTTTATCGATATTTGCTTGATTATCAATTTCTTTATTTTTCTTTGTAAGGGCTTGGTTATAATCATTCTGAATACTTTTTTCTACTTCATCATGAATGGTTGCTGCGTCATTAGCATGAAGTTTATTATATTCAGCTAATTTTTCTTGAATATTTTGTGCATAGATATTTCTGCGACCTAGTAGATATTTTTCATTTGAGCTATTGAGTTTATTAGCTGCTTGTTCTAGCACCTTGTTTAAGGTTTTTTTCTTTTGATTTACTTGATATTCAACATAGCCCTTATGACCTGGTTCTACCGGATCTAGAACTTCAACAGCAAACTTTGGTGCTTCAACGTACCCTTTATTGCGAACATCTTCAATCGTTTTAGTGACTTTTTCTTCAACGCTATGTTTCTCTTTCCGAGAATTATACGTATCCATCTTCTTTGCACTTGGCTTATCGTTATGATTTTGAATTACTTGTTCTTTTGGATTAGACTTCTTTATCATAACGGTCTGTGAAGTGTTCTCCGGATAACTATTAGATAGGTCACCTTGGTTAGAGTTAGTTTTTTGTGAAACCTTTTGATTATTATTCATAGGCGCTGCTTCAGAAAATTTTCCTGAGACTGGATCGTATATAGGCGCTTTATTTGTACTATCATTTTCTTTTTTCTCAATATTATCAAGCGCTGGAATTGAAAGAGTTACTCTACCTTTTTGTGTATCTTCTTCAGTTGGTAAAATAGCAATGTTATCGTCAGTAGTTCCTGTGGAATCTTGATAAGCTGTTTTCAATTTCTCACAATAATTTATCTTCTCATCATAATCGACATCTGAATTAGAAGGATCATTAAAAATTTCTTCAAAGATACTTTTAGTCAAGTTCTGGTAATCATAATCAATACTAAAATTACTTAAAGTAATAAATTCATGAGGGTTCCCATCCGCTGATCCTTTTTTTCCTATTTTTGCCTTTTGTGTTTTATCAAATTCCCAAATGGCAAAATATGAAAACGTAACAGGCTTAGCTGTTGTTGCAGCAAGAGTCCGTAATTCATCAAATAAATCTTCAGCTGTTTTAAAGGTAGCGAATGGTAAAGTTTGATTTAATGGAGCGACATTTTCATTTTCCTCACTTTCTGATACCTGCTCAATAATTTTGCGAATTTCATCGTTATTTTCTGGTGCAAATTCATCATCAAATTCTAAGCGAACGGTGTATGGATCATCCAGCATAAATTGATTTTTCTTTTTTAATTTCTTAAAAAATCCCATTATTTATACTCCTTCTTCGAATTAATTTACATCCTTAAATTTATCTGCTATTTTTCATTACACAACTTTCGCCAAAATTAAAAAACGCCATGAATTTCTCCATGACGTAAAGCATAATAGCAAGCAATTAAGCACCAAACGACTGACTAGTGTAGTTCTTTAAAAATTCAACAATAACAAAGGCAATCAATCCTACAACTAGTCCAATAGTAGCCTTTAGCCACTTCTTTTTACCAGATCGTGCACTTTCTTCCCCACCTGATGTATAGAGAATTGCTCCCCAAACAACGATAAATGCAGCATAAGCCACAAGAATGACCATTAAGCCTCGTGACAATTTATTAAGTAAACTTGAGGTACCACCAATTGGATCAGCACCAAGAGTTAACTCATTCATTGCTTTGGCATATGCGGTTGGGAAATTAGTCATTAAAAACTTATCCATCAAACCGAATAACCTCCTTAAAATTAAGATGTCATCAATGATTGTTGATGATCAGTCATCAGTTTAAAGAGGTTTTTAATTTATTTAACTTTCGCCAAAACTTACTTTTTCTGGTCAGATTCAATAATTTTATCTTGATTATTTTGATCTAAAAAATTTGTAGTTGGAATTCTTTCTTTAGCAACTTGGAAGAATTCATCTAGTTTTTTAACACTATCTAATTGCCAATATTTCATAAGTTTAGTTGCAAATTCGTTCAGTTGCTTATCCGTCTCTTCTTTTTGTAAATCACGCAGTTCACTTTTTTCCTTAGCTAATTTCTTTGCTAGTTCTTTGATATAATTTTGCTTTTTAGCTGTTTTTTCAGTTTCTAACGTTAATTCTTTCTTTCGAGCCATTAAATTCGTCTCCAATTTCTGTTATTTACTATCTGGAATCAATCCAAAATTGATTTTACGACCGTTTTTATTATGATGTTGCAATTTACTACGTTCAAATTGGTCACGAGGATCATAAACCTTAGCACTAATTTTGTGGTAGGTATTATCAGATTTATTTTCTAATTGTAAAATAATCATTGAAAGTGGCGCTGTTACTTCATTTTCAATTGTTCTTTCAAGCGGTCTTGCACCATTTTTAACATCCGTTCCAATATCAGCTAGATACTCAATTAGGTCATCGCTATAAGTAAATTGAAAGCCATGTTCTTTCAAACGGTCATTTAATATTTGTAAGTCATTTTGAGCAATTTGCTTAATAACTGGCCGGGGAAGCATATTAAATACAATTTTATGTTCAATCCGATTTACAAATTCCGGACGAAAAATATTAGTTAGTTCCATATTGACTAACTTCTTAAATGCAGTATTTCTCCGAATCCGTTGACGTTCACTCTGGTCAATTTCGTTCCCTTCAATCGTTTTCTCACTTGATTGGCGGTCATTGATTAGTTCAGCTGCAATATTGGTTGTCATAATGATAATGACATTTCTAAAATCAGTTGATCTTCCAAACCGATCCCGTAATTCACCAGCATCCAGGACTTGTAATAGGCGATCATGAACTGCTGAACATGCTTTTTCAATTTCATCTAGCAATAAAATACAATAAGGTCTGTGTTTTATTTGATCCGTTAATAAAATTTGAAAATGATTTAGGGAATCGCGCTCACTAAATTCAGACATATCAAACCTCACTAATGCGTTTTCGCTATCAAACATAACCTTAGCTAATTGCTTAGAAAGAGCTGTCTTTCCAGTTCCAGTCGTTCCCAAGAATAAAAAGGACGCTAATGGCCGATTAGGTGCTTGCAACCCTGCTTTGGCAATTGTAATCACATTAGCTACTGATTGAATTGCTTCCTCCTGTCCTTTAACTACCTTACTAAGTTTATCTTTGATATTACGTAAACGACTTGTATCATTACGCAAAACATTAGTAATGGGAATTCCTTTCATTTCCTGCAGTACTAATGCTACTTGTTTAATATCCACATCAACCACATGATTAGTAGCAGCAATTGCGCCAGCTTGATCAATCAAGTCAATTGCCTTATCTGGCAAATAGCGATCTGCAATATAGCGAACTGATAAATCAACCGCCCCAGCGATTGCCGAATCATCATAATGAACGTGATGATAATCTTCATAGTTTTTCTTAATTCCATTAAGAATCTTGATTGATGTATTCCGAGAAGGTTCTTCTACCCTTACTTGTTGAAAACGCCTTTGTAATGCTGGATCACGCTCAATGAACTTTTTATATTCATCAATTGTCGTTGAGCCAATTAACTGAATATCTCCGTGGGCCATTGCTGGTTTTAACACATCTCCTAAGTCCATGGCTCCTCCCGTTTGATCAGCACCCATAATTGTATGAATTTCATCAATAAAAAGGATATTTTCCCCATTAGTTTGTTTAAATTCATTAATGATATTCAACATTTTCATTACTGTATCTTGTTGTCCCAGCGCTGCAATCTGAAGAACTCGAATATGTTTTCCTTCCAGTTGTTTACCAGCTTTATGTAAAGCAATTAATCGAGCTAATCCTTCAATAATAGCTGTCTTCCCTACACCAGCTTCGCCAATCAAGATTGGGTTATTCTTAGTCTTTCGATTAAGATTAATAATGACTTGCTTAATTTCCTGGTTTCGAGCAACAGCTTTATACTCGTCTGGATTCTTAGCTGCCGCGACAGTTAAATCATCCGTATATCTATCAATGTTAGGTGTCTTTTTTAATTCTTCAGTCAATTACTAACACCCCTTACTATGGCTGACTTAATAACACAGCTTCTAACAAGCTATCAGTCTTCTTTAGAATTTTTTCATGGTTCTCTATTCCATATAAATACGCTTTAATTTTGCCGTGATTCTTCTCAAAAGTTACAATGATCTGTTTAGTAATAAATGGATTATCAATTAACCATTCTTCTTGATTAATTTGATTACTAACAAACCAAAATGAACTATCAAGACCCGCCTTTTTTAATTCGCTATCAAGTTCGTAAAATCGCAAGCGGCTTAGATTACTCTTTGGCCATAGCTGCTTGCTCCAGCCTATTGGCGTTCTTATTTTAGTATCTAAAACATTCAATAACGCTTCTTCACTCCAGCGAAATGCATTGACTCGTGAGTACTGATTAATTCGCTCTGCAGTTTCCGCTAAATATTCTTTTTCTAACTCCATCACAATTCCTTTTCCTTCTTAGTATTACAAACCAAGGCCTTCATCATCATCTCGTCCGCCAAAATAATCATTAATATCTATATCATCTGCTGGTTGATCAGTATCATTATGGCCTTTAGCTTGTTCAGCCTGCTGATAAGACTCATCAATTTGCGAGCTGTCGCCTAAATCAACCGTCTCCTCTTCTGGAGCCGTTTTAGTTGCTGTAGGTTTTTTTAACTGGAAATCACCTTTCTCAGGAACAGTTATATCGTAGTTGTTGATATTAATTGTTGAATCAGGGTCATCGTCACTTTCGGGCTTATACTGTGAAACGATATCATTCATGCTAGCTTCTGTTTCATTATCACCTTTTTTTACATTCCTTAATTTAATTGGTGGCTCTGATTCTTGCTGATCATTACTATTTTCCAAAAAATCTTTGCCGGGTTCCGTAGGTTGTTTGGCCTTATCACTTTCTAATACTCGTAATTTTTTCTGTAGTTTATCCTGCACTTTTTTAGCTGACTCTACTTCTCCCCGCAATTTTTGATTTTCTGATTTAAGCTTGTCAATAGCTTCAAAATAGTCACCTTTTGACAGATAAACCATACTATTAATTTCTTTTGCTTCTTTTAACTTAAAGATTATACAATTCAATTCTTTGATAATAACCTCGTCTAAAGTTAATAACCAAGTCGAATTTAATTGTGCTGAATGCGCGAAGAACTTTTCATATTGGTTATTATTAACTAACAGTCTTAGTTTAGATTCGCTATTACTTTGACATTCAAAATCTAATAGCACATCATTACCCTCAACTTCTTGAGCTTTTAGTATTCCTGTAATCTTCATCATTCTTTATTTACCTCGCTTTTTAAAATCTGGTATAAAGCCAATAAATTTGCGTCCCTTATATTCACTTTGGCCAAGTTGACCACTCAAATTACCTTTCTTGTACTTGAAAGTAATTATCTTTCCAGCAGATAAATCCTCAAGTTCTTGGTCAGTAAATGTATGAGTACCCCACTTACGACTAATCTGAACCGCTTTTCCTTGGAATTTAACAGTCACTTTCTCTTTCTTTTCGTATTTAACTTTCTTTGGCACCCCTAGAACATCTCTTAAGTGCTTAGCATTTTCCTGCATAATGGGAATATCATGCTTAATGACCTGAGTTACTGTATTTAGAACCTTATCTGAATCCATTTCAAATTTAGCAACTACATCCATTGCATCAAATAACTGTGCAGTAATTTTAGGTGAAGCAATATAAGTGTTATAGCCAATTAAAGCCGACATTAATCCGGTATCGGTTAGATTTAATTTAGCCCCTTTTGCTTTCAATAAGCCGTTATTACTAGTAATTGCAGCCAAAGTACTTTGTTGAGTGGCCGGCGTTCCAATCCCATATTTCCCATAAGTAGAAAGTTTACGATACAGCCATTTTTTAGTTGGCCAAGCCGGCTTAGGATTGGCTCCCTCATCAATAAACGTACTTGCCTTACTACCAATTAGTTGTTGCTGCTTAGGCAAATTATCCTCACTACAGATAAGACGATAATTATACTCGACCGGCTGGTTAAAGCGCGTTACAAAATCCGGATAATTAACTACACATGCTTCATAAGAATCGTAAACATAATCTTCTGCAAGAATAGATAATGCACTAGCGGCTACTAATTTATAAATATCTACTGCGCAATCTTGTGCTTTTTCACTCTTACTAGAGATTGCTTTCTTTAGTTCATCCATTGTCTCCGGAACTTTTTCACCAGGCCGATTAGCCCCATGAGTTGCTGAGTCTTTAACAAACTTTTCTCGTGGTTGTCGGTGTGTTAAGAGCGATTGATCAACGTTAATTGTAGCCGCAATTCGATCAGCATTATTAACCAACTCAATAAACTGGTCATTAGTAATCACCTTGTCTCCCGTCCGCGGATAAGATAGATAATGTTTTTCATAAAGTTCTTGGTAAACCTCTTCAACCATTGTAGAAGAATACCCCTTTGCTGCCATTGCACTATCAATTCCGGTCATATCAATTAATGTATTAGGTACTTGTTTTTTTCGTGTACAACTTAATAATTTGACTTCTGCGGGCGATGAGTAAGTGCTTTGTTCTTGTTTCGCTAGTTTAATATCAGCATGACGAATCTTTTTAATTAGTTCTTCGTCTTCTTTTCTTACTTTGCGAGCATAGACATGGCCATTATTATCCTTAAATTTAACTTCGTAGTAAGGTTTTTTTTGATAATGCTTGATTCGCTGCAGTTGATCAAAAGTAAAAGCAAGCATTACTGACTTTAATCGTCCTTGATTAATAACTTTTACCCGATAACCTTCACTACGAGCTAATGTTGTGGAAACCCTTGTTGCTTGCATAGACGCAAAATCCCATCGCTGCCGTAAAACCGCTTTAATGTAGTCACCATCTTTTTTCTGACTAGAAATATCTCGTAAATTACTTAATGCTTTTTGAATTCCCTTTTTACTTTCATCATCATGATATTCACGATAAACTGGTCCTCGCCAATTGATAGCATTAATAATTTCCCAAGCAAGAAGTTCACCTTCTCCGCTTGGATCATTATCAGTTGCAATAACAATTGCTTGTGCTTGACGACTCTCATTAGCAATTTTTTTAATCATTTTCTGTGCTGATCCATTTTTCGCTTTTTTTCGCCATGTTAAATCTTGTAAGTTCCAGGGCAAATCTTTTAACTCCCAAGATTCATATTTATCTTTCAAATTTGGTGCAACTTGATCTACTGGATCTAAGAATTCTAGTAGGTGCCCTTGAGCATGAGTTAGTTGATATGTATGGCCATTAACTGTTCCTGTTTCTCCACCAAGAGCAGCGACAAAGTTATCAAATGCTGATTTCTTTTCGGTTAAGATTAAATAATCAAACATAATTTCACCTGATTTTCTTAGTTAATTTCAACTGAATTTAAGATACAGTAGCTATTGATTTACGAAAGTTTCGCCTAATTTCGTCCAAATTTGGACAAAGTAAAAACGCCATGAATTTTTTCTTCATGACGTGATCATTTGAACTTTAACGTTCTTTTCGCTTATCTTCAAAATGTTGTTTAAAACTAGCTTTTTGTGGATTTACTTTATTGGTTATTGCTTTACTGTTTCCCATATTACCAGCTAGCATTTCATCCATAATTTGTCGAATCCGTTTTACTCCTAATTCTTTAGTCTTACGATTAGCAAAGTCGTGCATGGACTCAGCATAGTATTGCTTGTCATTAAGTTTCAAGGCATCGTTCCAATCTTTATTATTGCTGTTGGGCTGATCTACTATAATTTTCATATTATCCCAACCTTGTTCTTTTCTAAGTGTTTCAAGCCTCCCATTAATGCGTATAATACCCTTCAATCCTGCTGTATCAGTATCTAACGCTAAATGAATTTCATCTGGAACACCAAATCTAGTTATGTAATTACTAACGGTATTTACCTTGGTAGCAGCACCATTAAGCGATAGAAAAGTTTTAGCACCTGGTTGGTTACCATGCATTTGAAAATAGGACAGCATATCAATTGGGCTTTCAAAAATATATAGCTTTTTAGTGTCATCGTTTTTTGAATTGGCATTAAAACGAAAGCCAAATTCCCTAGCAGAACCTTTTGCAATCATTTTAATGGTGCCACGTTTCCCAAATCTTTTATGATCAACTATCGTTCCCTGCACATCACCACCAATTTCTTTCATGTTTTTATCTCTCCAGGAAAAGAATGCACTACCGTTACGTAATTGCCTAATTAAGCCATGTTTAATGAGAACTTGAATCAAGCGCTCGTCTAACTTACGAGTTTTAGTGAAATAGTTAATCATTTGTTGATTTTGCCGACTACCTGGCCACTTTTCTGGTTGGTATTCAACTACCTGATAATGGTGTTGTGGTGCCTTTGCTAATTCTGGAGCTAGTTTCTCTAATTGATCTAGTGCTATTTTCTTTTCTAGTCCTTCATATGATCTTAAAAAATTATACAGATTTCCTCCAACGCCTTGCGAATTCCAATAGAAAGTCTCGTATGGCTTCTGTGAGGTTATTCTTGTATCGACAACTAGTGAATCATGATCAGTTAGTCTTAAATAATAACCTTGTTTTTCATAAGGAATTCCTTTAATATCTAAATATTTCTGAATAGATTGCCGACACAATTTATCTACGTTTGATAATTTCTCTTCTGTAACTGCAGCCATTGTTGATCACCTCTCCGCCCGCATTAGCCGTTGCTTTTGGAGAAGCTGATTAAGTTTATCAGGACGAAATCCCGACCATTCTTCTGTATCTGTAATGACTACAGGCACCTTAAGATGCCCCTTATCATGAAGACTCTTAGCATACTGAGGACTTTGAGAAAGATCAATATCGATAAATTTGATGTGGTGAACGATAAAAAAATGCGTAGTCATTAGACAAGCTTTACAATTAGGCTTATAGAAAACTCGAATCATGGGTTATCACTCCTTAACTTTTTCTTCAAAAGTAAATTGGAATGAGCTTTTTAGTATCTTTCGCCACACTTTAACCATTGTAAACTTTTGATTTACACAAATGTAAATAAAGTGTAAAATAGAAACAACAAATAAATAGAAGGGCGGTTACATCAATGTTAAATTTATATAACAGAACTATTGGCAGAATAGATAAAGGTTATATTTTTTCTCACTATCTATCAGTTTATTTTGTTATCTTTATTCTTTATAACTTTACTGATAAAAAAGATGGTATCTTTTGTTTAATTCTATGTGTTCTAGCCCTTTTTTACCCTTTCGCCACATTTGGATGGGATTATTTATTCCAAAATTTCAACTCCAACGTATTCTTTTTTACTGGCTTTACTTTTATTCTTTGGATTTTCTGGAAGATTAGTAAATTTTTCTTTCTACTAGCCTTCGCACCATTAATCGCTATTGTAGTTTTATTCTTTATCTATCTTTCAGGAAAATAAAAAAGCGACAGTAACCAAATACCACCGCTGAAAATGCTATTTAAATAGTCGCATAGTTTTTTATGTGCTTGTTAGGCACAATTAATATTATGAATGCCGTGTGCTGTAAGTATTTCCTAGCTCACAAGTAGTCGGTTGAGAGGGCGTTCTAATAGGCGCTC
Source organism: Limosilactobacillus reuteri (assembly GCF_002254085.1). GTDB lineage: Bacteria > Bacillota > Bacilli > Lactobacillales > Lactobacillaceae > Limosilactobacillus > Limosilactobacillus reuteri_K. The sequence goes on from NZ_NGPY01000044.1 coordinate 75,078, forward strand.
TTTTTTATTGTCTAGAATTTAAAAATAACGATGATAATCACCGTTGAATTTACTTAGTTATTCTCATTACCTGTTAAGAATTCGTTGCCTTTGCCGTTGTTGAAATCCTCTAGCAATAATTAATCTTTTGACCTTCTCATTTGGATTAGGCTCTAACGCTAAGGCTTCTATACAAGCACATTGTTGTTCTAATGGCAATGTGGCTTCTAAAGCTAACCAAGTAGCAGTGTCCCTGTTCATCCCGGCTTGACTGAATTTTAATTGGGTTAATGATAATTGATCAATTGTATTTTTCATAATCTTCTCCAAAAAGTGATTCCTGATAACTAATGTTCTTATTCTTTTTGCTAAATGTATTCCTAATTAAGTCAATTGCTGTTTGATAATACATCCACTGAGTTATTTCTTTACTTGAATAACGCGATTTACTAGAAACCCACCGACCATATTGATTACATGATGTTTTAGATTTTATTTTTAACTTATTAGCAATTCGTCCGATCATATTAGGAGTAGTCCCAATCATTTTTGCTACCTCACTAGCGCTGTATTCCTTTTGTTGGGTAATTGACATAACCGTTGTTTCGTTATAAACAACACCTGGCATTGAAATATCAATTTCTTTAATCGAATAGTTGCTTTTAGCGCTTGCCTCAAGTCCTAATTTTTCAAGGAGATAGTCTATTGCATCTGTTTGAGAATAGGCAGTTACCAAGTAATATAACTTATTATTTGAAATTCGATAAAGTTTTAGGCTAAATTCTCTTTTATCCATTTTTAATCCCGTCCAATATCAAAATTGCTCTATATATTAAAATCCACTATTACACTAAAGGAGAAAAAAAGAAGTTTCGCCATTGACACTGTTCACGCAAAAAGGCCCAGCAAACTGCTGAGCCTTTTTTAAGGAGATATGAGATTTTTATGTGTAAAACAAACTAATTAATTTCGCTTTTTCTTAAGACTAAATGCGCCTAGACTCACTAGGAATCCAGCTAATCCAGCTACAACTAATCCACTTTCATTTGCATTACCAGTTTGTGGCAATGCTTCTTGAGGAGCAGCAGAACTTGGTTGTTGTGGTACTGGAGTGGCAACTTGAGCAGGAGTTGCTACTGCAGCCATAACCGGTTCTTGCACTGGCGTTACTTGTGGAGCAGGAGTTGGTGTTGGGGTTGTCTTTGGTGTTTCAGTTGGCGTAACTGGAGTTTCCGGCTTCTTAGGTGTAGTAGGTGGTGTTTCTGGCTTCTTAGGTTCTTCCGTAGTTGTTGTAACGGTATTAGAACTAAAGTCAATGTTATTAATTGAGTTTGTGTACTTGTTTTGTACTGTACCACTCTTTACTCGCTTCATCTTAAGATAAGCTGTTGCTCCAAACGATGACTTAGAAAGATCAACGTTTGCCAAGAAGTTTTTATCAAATTCAATGTCTACTTTACCATTTTCTGTATCAACAACTTGTGTTGTGTATTTTGTAACATCAGTATTCTTCTTAAGCACAGTTCCATCTTTTAACGTAATATCATCATTTAAGAGGACAGTATAACCCGCATTATATTGATCATGCGTTTCATCATAATCATCGTGAAAACCATATTCATTAAGTGCTGTTACACTAGCCGGCAATTGTGACCCAATCAATTTGTAATCAAAATGTTGACCTAACTCAATCTTTTGGCCATTGAGACTCTTCTGATTATCAACACTAATTACTACATCCTTCGTTGGATTTGGTAAGAAGGTTTCAATCCAAGGAGTATTAGTCTTAACCGTATGATTATTGATTGTTGATGATCCAGCATTCTCAAGTTTAGTGCCTGAAGGAACATCCTTGTGAATATTAAATGTTAATAGCAATTGTGCATTACCGCCTGGTGTCTTAGTAGGGTCTTTCCGCGTTGCGATAACAAAACCGTCACCTTTTTCAAGGTTATACTCACTAGTTGCTAACTTCCCATTCTCAAGAACTTGAACATCAGTAAGGTCAACATCCTTAGCGAATTTCGAATAATCATCTTTAATTGACATATTAGTAAGTGGATCAGTTAATTGTGATGGGTCCGGTAAGGTAGTAGTGACCTTAGCATGTGCTACGGATCCATCAATAACTACCCGGCCATCAACAATTTGATCATCTTCTACCCAATGTTTTTCAGCTTCTTGGGTATAGGTAGTAATTGATGGTGTATTAGTTGGAATTGTCTCATCGTTAATTGTTCCGGAACCGTGATTTTCAAGAACAGTACCATTAGGAATATCACCCTTGATCTTGTAATCAACCTTCATTGAAACTTGGCCACCATTAAGATTTTCAGTGTCATTCCGAGTTGCTGTTACATGACCAGCACCATCATCTGAAACAGTGTAATTAGCAGTGGCTTCCTTACCATCTTCATAAACATGAACAGCTCCTGGTTGGGCATATTTGCTGAAGTTAGTATAATCGTCGGTTACTGCTACCTTATTTACCCCTTCGCTAGTTTCTGGAAGTTGCATATCAACTTGTGAATTGATCTTGCCATTAGCTGAAGATACATGAGTTTGAATAAAGGAAGCATTGAATAATCCGGCCCTAGCGGCAAAAAGGTTATTGTTTAAGTTACCAGTTGCTTTAGTGACTAAATTATTAGTATCTAAGGAATCCTTAGCATTCATTACTGCCTGCATAGTAACTGGCAATTCACCTTGATGATTATTAACCTTAGATGGGTCCTTGCGGGTTGCAACAACCTTACCATTTGGATCAATAGAAATATCATACTGATCAGTTACATCTTTATCACCTTCAAAGACATGGACTCCTTGCACTTCAACATCTTTAGCAAACTTAGAGAAGTCATCGGTTAATTGAATTTTATGAATCTTACTACCAAGAGTTGAGGACTTAGGAAGGGTCATATCAACCCGAGCAGTAACGATTCCATCATTGATTGCAAGCTTATTATCAACTACTTGGCCACCATTATTAACCCAATGCTTATCTGTATCTTGAGTATAAGTCTTAATTTGACGATCAGGGGTTGGAACCAGGTCATCATTAATTTGACCAGAACCCTTGTTAGTAAGCACTGTCCCAGTTGGAACGTCCTTATGCAAAGTCCATTGCGCCCGTAGAATTACGAGTCCGCCTGGCGTCGTTGCAGGATCTTTCCGCGTTGCAATGATTTGATGATCCTTAGTCACTTCAAAGTTATAAAGATCGTTTGCATCTTTTCCGTTTTCGGTAATGGAATACCCCTTAAGATCAACCTTATCCGCAAAGTCCGCAAAGTTATCAATTACTTGAACTTTCTTGAGCTTTTCAGCCAAGTTCTGTGGCTCTGGTAACGACATTGAAACCTTGCTGCTTACATTATCACCAGCGATGAAGACCATATTATCAACAGATTGATCATTATCATTGGTCCAATGTTTATCGGTTTCTGGAGTAAAAGTAACTACATCTGGTGTATTAGTCTTAACGCGGCTGCGGTTAATAATTCCGGTACCTTTGTTAGTGAATTTAGTTCCCGAAGCCACATCGTGATTAACTTTCCAAGTAACGTTCATGGTTAAGGTACCTGCAGGCGCCTTAGATGGATCCTTACGAACAGCAGTAATCACGCCATCCTTTAAGGTTACATTATATTCGGCACTAGCATCTTGACCATTTTCATAAAGTTTAACTGTTGGTAGTCCAACTTTATCTTTGAAGTCGCTGTAATCATCTTCAATTTCTACATCTTCTAATGATTTTGCTAAGCTATTAGGTTCCGGTAAGGACATCGAAACTTCTGAATGAATTACATCGTCATTAATAACAGTCTTACTGTCAACATCTTGGTCTCCAGCTTTCCAATGCTTTTCTGCTGTTTGTGTGAAGACATAGATATTGCGATCAGGGGTTGGAACTAGATCATCATTAATCTGTCCTGAACCACGGTTAGTCAAGACCGTACCGTTAGGGATAGCAGTATTAAGTTTCCAGTTAGCTTTCAGATAAACTACCCCACCCGGTGCTGAGCTAGCATCTTTGCGAGTAGCAGTAACAATTCCATTTTCATTCTTAACATCATAGAGTGAGGTTACGTCTTTATCGTCTTCGTAGACATTAGCACCCTCATAGGTAACCTTATCCATAAAGTTACGATAATCATCAATAACGATAACCTTAGAAAGTGGTTTAGCTAACTGCTCTGGTTCTGGCAGTGTCATTGAGACATTCCCATGCACTTCATCACCGGCAACGTAAGTCTTATCATCAACGTCTTGATTACCCTCAACCCAGTGCTTATCTGTCTTTGGGGTAAAGGTAACAGTATCAACACTAGGAACCTCTACACGGCTCTTATTGATTAAAGTGTAACCAGTATTACGCAGTTTAGTACCGCTGGCAACATCATGATTGATCTTCCAGTCAACCAACAATTTAGCAACGCCACCTGGTGCTGAGCTGGCATCTTTGCGAGTAGCAGTAACAAAACCGTTATTATCAACTACTACGTTATATTGATCAGTTGCATCCTTATCATTTTCAGTTACACGATAACTAGTAACCTTAGCCTTGTCTTTGAAGTCAGACCAATCATCAACTAATTGAATTTCGCCAAGTTTCTTAGCTAATTGGCTTGGATCTGGTAAAGCGGTAGAGATTTCAGCATGAATCAAATCATCATTAATCTGAGTTAAGCCATCAACCTTGCGGTTTCCTTCAACCCAGTGCTTATCACTATCATTATGGAAAGTATAGATTGTTCGGTCCGGTGTATTTACAGTTTTACCGTTAATCGTTCCTGAACCACTGTTAACCAACTTTGTTCCACTAGGTAAACCAGTATGAGTAGTCCAGATAACATTTAATTGAACCTTACCAGCAGGTGCTGTACCAGGGTTCTTGCGGATTGCTGTAACTACCCCATTCTCGTTAACAATGTTATATTGATCAGTTGCATCCTTATCGTTTTCAGTTACCGTTGCTGACTTGTAGTCAACGTCATTAGCAAACTTAGTGTAATCATCACGAATAATTACATTAGATAATGGTTTGGCTAAATCGCTTGGATTTGGCAAGGACATAGTAACTTGACCATTAACATTGTCACCATCAACGTAAGTTTTATCATCAACAACCTGGTTACCATCAACCCAGTGTTTGTCCGTAGTTTGTGTGTAAACTACTACATAAGGTTTGCCGGCTTCTACTGTATGGTTGTTAATTCGACTAGAACCCGTATTTACTAGTTTAGTACCAGAAGGAACATTATCATTAATTTTCCAAACTGCTACTAGGCGTAAAGTACCTCCTGGCGCTTTGCTTGGATCGTTTCGCCGTGCCGTTAAGTGTCCATTGTTATCTGTTACCGTGTATTCACTAGTAACATTGCTGTTGCCTTCCCATACTTGGTAACTTTGTAATTTAGCTTTATCCATAAAGTTAGTGTAATCATCATCGATTGACAGGTATGTTAATGGTTTAGCTAAACTATTAGGATCAGGTAAAGTGGTTGTAATGTTTGTAGTTGCTACATCATCTGCAATATAGGTCTTAGTATCAACGGTATTTGAACCTTCTACCCAATGCTTATCAACGCTTTGCGTAAAGGTAACAATTGCTGGCGTATTAGTCTCAACTGTATGATTGTTTAGCCGGCCAGATCCTCGATTTACTAACTTAGTACCATTAAGAACATTATCATTAATCTTGAATGTTCCGATTAAAACAACTTCTCCTGCTGGAGCCGCTGAAGCATTCTTACGAACGGCCGTTAAATGACCATTTTCGTTAGTAATATTGTATTGGTCAGTTACATTAGCACCATTTTCCCATAATTGATAAGAAAGAAGATTTGTCTTATCAGCAAAATCAGTATAGTTATCATCAATTGACACATAACTTAATGGCGCAATTAAAGTACTTTGGTCTGGTAAAGTCATATGAACTTGAGTAGTAACAATATCACCGTTGATTTCAGTTTTATCATCGACAATATTCTTGCCTTCCATCCAGTGCTTTACTGTTTCTTGTTCATAAGTTTTAATTTGTGCGTCATTCGTTGGGACAGTTTGATCATTGATGGTTCCGGATCCTGAATTTTCAAAGACAGTTCCAGTTTTAACATTTGGCTTAATCTTAAAGTCAATTACTAAGGAAACTTTACCACCATTGGCAGATTCAGGGTTCTTTCGTGTAGCCGTAACCTGTTGGCCATTATTAGTAATATCATAATTACCTGTCGCAAGTTCTTCATTCTCGTAAACTTGTGCTCCAGCATAGTCAACATTATTAGCAAATTTGGAATAATCGTCAGTAACCTTAAGACTATGCAAACCACCTTCAATCTGATTTGAACCAAGATAATTCATATCAACTTTGGTAGTTACCACATCGTCATTGATTCCTACCTTGTTGTTAACGCTTTGAATACCATTAACCCAGTTCTTTTCAGGCGTAGTCTTAACATTTAAGTCATGAAGTTGGTAATTGACTGGTTGATCACCAATTGTAGTCTTAGGTACCATCACTGTATTGTAGTGATAGTGAACTTCGGTTGTTTTTCGAACTGGTGGAAGCATACTAATACCATTTAAAGTATTATTCTTAATTGAAAAGTAATACCAACCACCATCTTTAGCATCTTCATGAGACACGGTAAATGAAGGAGTATCCGCCTTATCTTTCCCACTGTTTGGATCATAATTTTGTTGCAGATTCCATTGCAATGTCATTCCATTTGAGACGGATGCGATAACTGCACCACCATCATGATCATATCCATTATCACCATCGCCAACTGGATGGTAAGGAATCCGTTTGGTGTAAATAGAAGCATCTTCATAGGCGTTACCATCCGCATGAACAACTGCTTTTCCTTCAGGAAGATTATAGAGCTTAGAACCATTGATAGCCTTAACTGCTTCAACATGATCCTGATTAGGATCTACCATTAGGTTTCCATCATTATTATTTGCCCATCTTGTTAAAGAAGATAAAAAGAGCCATGCTGTTCCTGGAGCAAAATTAATAGGATTACCTTGTTCATCATAGAATTGATAAGTAGCATTCACAGATTTGATATAGAACGAATCTACATCACCCCAACCGGTGCCAGTAGCTGGACGGAACCATGCTTTCATTCCCCTAAATCGTGGCCCTAGAACTAGATTACTATATGTAACGACCATCTTATCAATATTATGAACATTACCATTCATATCAGTATACTGAGCACCGTTAATGTCAGTGTATGTTGCTCGTAAAAAATCGCCATTCATATTATTGGAGTACCAACGCCCATCGCCAATGGTCCCTTGATTAGGTTGTAAATTTTCAACCTGCATTTTTGCGCTACTATTCTTTTGGAATTTAAGGCCTTGAATAATTTGATCTGGGACAATCGTTTGAGCAGTTGCTAAGCTATCTTGATATTTTTTTAATTGATCTTGATATTTTTTACTTGCTTGATCAAATTCACTATTATTTCGTTTCTGAGTATCGATAGCGTTTTGAATGCTCTGAGCTTGATCATTATTACTTTGGGTTGCATTATTAACCGCTTCTTGGATACCTTGTGTATCAGAAGCTTTTTTTACAGTGGTTTGATCTTGATCATGTACAACGGTTAATCCGGGGATTGATTGTGCTTCTTTTACCCTAGCATCAAGCTGGGAAGTGTCTCCCTTAGAGCCATTAAAGTTATTAACATTAGATACTTCTGTTTGATGTTGTCGAGTAATTGTTTGAATCCGTTGTGCTTGCTTAGTTTCGTCATTTTGAATATTTTGCTTGGCAGCATCAACTTGATCTTGGCTTACCGTTTGAGTAGTTGTTGGTTGCTGATTTACAGTCAATCCAGCCTGTCGAGCTTGGTCAACAGCATTATTTAGTTGCGAATGATCAATATTAACTGGTTGCGTAATTGTGCCAGCTTGTCCAGATGTTCCACTTGTAGTAGCCGTTACCGCATTACCACCAGTAGCAGTTTGCTGTGTGTTATTAGCTGTTGTGGTTGTATCAGCATGTGCTGTCTGTAACTCACCTGTAGCAACCATCATACCGGCCATTGATAATGTAGTAATACCAGCCGTTAGCCATAATTTTCCACCTTTATACATCTTGTAATGTGTAGATGATTTTTCGATTGGAATAACTTTTGATTTTTGTTTTACAATCATAAAAAAATCTCCTTTGCAAATTAATTTATTTTTCAAAGGAGAATTTATTCTATTTTTCTATATTTCAAAGTTTCGCCAAAATTTAGTGTTTTTTCAAACTATTTAAGAAATCATTTTAAAATCATTCGTACAATTGCCATTAAATATTTAAATTACAAAGATAATTAATTGAGTTACTCAGAAACAAAACTATGCTAAATACCAATCTCAATTAAATGATTTAGCAAAAGATCAACACGTTACAGGGCAAGTTAATTGGGATAATGGTGGATACATGAATGCTCATCCAACTTATGATATTACATGGCACTACGACTTACAGCGTAAGAAAGTTGTCGTAACTAACGTTCACTTAACGATTCCATCAGGATTAGCACCTAAAACAGGTGGCGGTTTCTGGGACACTTATGTCATTAAACGTGCAATTGATCCTGTACCAGTTAAAGATCCAACAAGATGGCCTTTTGGGAAACAAGGAGATGCCACTGGTGTAGACGGAAACTCGTTAAAGGAGAAATATTTCCCAGGATCACTTGCCTTCTACGCACACAATAATAAGACGCAGGAAGAAGTAAAGGCTATTAAGGATTATCATGGCAGTTATGATGCTATACAGAATCCAGACGGAACTTGGAGCTTAATCACAATTTATGATCGTTCTGGAACAAGCATTCAGCATGATTATCCAAGGTATGGAGACCCAGCGTGGGCCGAATGGGGTGAAACTACACCGGTGGCTACTGTTACGTTACCCAAACTAAATACCACTTCAGCCAACTATCACTACAATACATCCGTCATCCGCTTATAATCCCGAACAATAGACGAGAATAGTTTCTTTCTCCATACCGCAAAATAAAAAAAGCGCCAACCGAAGTCAGCGCTAAGGTTACTACTTGAGCAGCCATTTAATTAGATGTTTAATGTGCTTACTAGGCACAATGAGAATCAGTACACACCAATGCAAGGGAGTCACCTCCAAACTTGCGCTTAGTAAAGGTTGATTAAGTCTTCGGTGCGCTTAATCATTGTATCACAATTTATTTATGTTATAATACATATATGAGAATTAGTATGCCGGTGTGCAAAATGGTTTCAGTTGATTACTTAAACCGAACCGGTTGGGGCGCTTAATAGGCGCTCTTTTTTTGTTTTAAAATATCAAATCATCTATATGGTTCGAAAAATTTAAGTTAATAGCGGATGTATTGTAGTGATAGTGTATCTCGGTAGTTTTCTTTTCAGGAGGATAGATAGCCTGCATTGCTAATCCTGTATTTCCCATAATATGTGTTGCGTATGGCGATACGACATTGCCACCATCAGCACCATTACTAGATCCAGGCGTTCCTGATGTACCATAAGCGATTGTTGAACCATTATTAACAAGATAAGTAATTCCAAATTTTGTTAATGCTGCTTGATCATAATCACTACCAACAAAAGCTTTATGATTAGGTGATTGAGCAAACATTACAGAGGCTACTTGAGCTGCCGGTCCCGATACAGACTGTACAGTCGGGTTAATATAAGAATCACTACTGATAAAGGATCCTAAAACGCCAGAAATTGGGGAAGAAAACTCATATCGTTCAGCTCCTGGTTGTGCGTCTAGTGAACCAGCACTCCGATAATACGGCTTATCATATTTAATTCCCGTATCAGCATAGACAAGATTTTCAGTAACTCGTAGGCCCGCAATGTTCCCCCATGCAATTTCATCCATAGGGTTATTAAAGATTGTAATATATGGCCCACGCATCCAGTTGTCAACATTCTTTCCTAAAGAAGCAATATCGCTCAAGGTCCATACAATGTTTAATTTCCTACCATTTTCATCTTGAGCAGCGTTATGCCATGTAATCTCTACAGTACCTGATGGGTCCCAAATTAACCAATAATTGGATGACCCGTGAGCCCAGGCAGCCATATCCTTTTGAATTTCAGCATCTAGTTGGTCTTTACTTAATACGGTTTGATTACTACTGATAGTAACGTCCGTTGTGCTATTTGTATAGGAAACTCCGCCATATGTGTATACCTTATCAGTAACTGTAGCTGATAGTGGATGACCAAGTTGTTCCTGATAATGTTTATCCCAGTCAGCCTTGCTTTCTTGATACGCGTCATTATTTCGTTTCTGAGTAAGAAGCCAATATTTTACAGTTTTAGGTAATCTTTCCTAATTTAAACCGAATAATTACTAAGTTAAATTCAAAATGGTAAGGCTTTTTCCCTTTTGGTTCGTCCAAATTTGGACAAAGTTTAAGACAATCGAATCATATTTTCCAATATTTTTTGATTATCCCGCGCTTCCAGTTCCTTTACTATGTGTAAATAAGTTTGCTGCGTAGTGATTGTGTTTGAATGACCTAATCTTTTCGCAACACTAGGAATTGAAACCCCATCATAGATTAATAACGAGGCATGAGTATGCCTTAACCCATGCACAGAAATAACATCAACTCCGGCTTTTCTACAATATTTGGTGAGGTGATTATTAATAGTAGAAATATATATTCGCTTACCTGTTTGTAGAAAAATGGGTTTGTCAGGATTTAAATCTTTAGTTAGCATTTGAAACTGTTCTGATGTAATCGGGTCTACACTGATGGTTCTTACTGAAGAATTATTTTTAGTTTCTTGAAACTTGCCATTTTTTGATTTGTAGTCCCATGTTTTATTAATTTGCAACTGATGATTTTCAAAATCAAAGTCTTTAACTGTAATTCCTAATGCTTCTGCATATCGTATCCCTGTCTTGGCTATCAATAAGATTAGCCAATCTATATTTAAATCAGCCTTTAAGTCCAACTGGTTAACTAAACGCTTCAAGTCTAACAAACTTAAATATTTAATTTTCTTTGTTTTTGGACGTTTTCCTTTGATTGTTAAGTGTCTAGTTGGATCTTTCACAAGTAGTCCATCTTCAATTGCATCCATGATTGCTGCTTTACAATGATGATGAAATCCCTTAACGGTTAGGTATTCATGAGTTTCAGCATATTCATTAATTAACTTCTGATAATTATAATGATTAATGCTTTTAACTTTCATGAGTGGCCACCTTTTTTGTAATTCTCGATGAGTTAAGTAGTACTTATCTAATGTTACTTGCCGTACTGATCCTTCTTTATACATATGAATCCATTCTAAATAATAATCCGTAAATAATTTATCCATTATTATAAATTCCCCTTTAAACTAAAAAAATCTGTGTTCCTCATCTTAACAAGGAATACAGATTTTATTTAGCAATCTCTTTTGTATTTGCCGTTATTCTTTTCTCGTATTTAACTACAGATTTAACTATTTGCTTTTCTATACTAGTAATATGGTCTTTCATATATTCAATATCAAGATCTTCGCTACTATTCACTGGTAACTTAACTTTAATCTTTGATATATTTTCTAAAGAAAATGATTGTTGCCCCCATGTATAATAACTTAAAACCTTTTTTATAGTTGAAATAAGGTATAAAGCAAGTTTCTCATCTAGCTTACCGTATTTTTCATTAAGCTTAAATATTTGAATTTTATCACCAGTAAAATATGGATTAGGTTGATAATACATTGTTGCTGTATCTTGACCGAAAGATATTGTATTAGCGGAATTAAGGAACTCTTCACTATAATCTATTAAGCCCCTAATGCCATTATTACTGTCACCACGTGCTACATATGGATATTTTCCATTAAAACTAACTATATTAGCATTTATCTTCTTTTTTGTCGGAATAATATCAAACAAACCATCATCATCAACCAATATTTCACGGCCTCGTTTAATATAGGAATGTCCTAATTTAAAAGATTTATATTTTACTTTTCTATTATTAAATTTACTGTTTTTTAATTCAAAATCGCTTAAATAATGATCAAGAGCCTTCATTTCGTATTGTTTATAGTTTTCCATTTTGCTCTCTATAAAATCAAAATCAATTTTATTTTGTTTATTAACTGGAACAGTTATTTTTATTGAAGCTAATTCTGATAATTTATAGCCGCTTTGTTGACCATTATATAATTCAACAAATTTTCGAACATATGTCATAAAATAAGCTGCTATATTATAGTTAAGAGGTTTATTAAACTTAGGTTTGAGAGTTAGTTTATTAATATTCTGTGAACAATAATATGGCTCCGATTGAAATTTAACATACTTATAATTACCAATCACAGTAACAGTAATCGTATTAGGATCATTCGGTGGGAATGATTGTAATTTTATTTTCCCTTGAATTCCATTATTAGTATTTGTTCTTCCTATAAAATTAATTCCTGTCTCAAAAAATTGCAAACTACCTGCATCAATTGATTTGGTACTAGTAACATTGAAAATATCATCTAATTTAACAGTTTTATGCATTACGAGCATTACCCTTTCCTTTAATAATAGTAGTAATCTCCCAACTCAAATAATCTGCAACAGTTTCTTTAAAATCATCTTCAGTTGGCGTTATATCCACTTTATGGTGTTGATTGAATGTCCAATCATCACCATTTAAGCTAATGGCTTTACGAATAATTTTTCCATTAGATTCACTATAATAGTTAGTTTTAGGTTGCTTATTTAAGATAATTGCTTCTACTTCTGCATAACGTTCTTTAGCATGGTCAGTGTCCCTTAAATTTACTGCTTGACTTGATTTCTTACGGTTTTGTCGAGTATAGCCGTCTTCTTCCATATTAACAAATGTAACCAGATTATCTGGATCATGAGGTTGATTTACTTTAAAAACATAAATAGCTGCTTGAACACTCGCTTTTCCACCGAAAATATTGCTTGGCATATGAATACTAGCTAAAAGCGTATTATTTTGAAGTATCTTTTTTGTAAACGGCAATCCTTTACCTGATCCCGCATTTTCTTGAATTAAGATTGCTGCATAGCCTTCAGTCATTTGCGATAATGCTTCTTGTACAAAAATAAATCCTTTGCCTTCAGCAGAATAAGGCGGATTTAGTAAAAAAACATTAGCAGGAAAATGAAAATTTTTATAGATTTCATGGGAATCGTTCTTATACATATGGGTAGATCCATCTCCCATAAGAATCATGTTAAGAACAGCTAAAATATAAATATTAGGCAGTATTTCAATACCTAATAACTGATTTTCCTTAATATTCTTAATCTTTTGTTCTAGTTCCTTTTGATCCTGAATCTTTTTTTGGGCATCCTTAATCATTATATCCATTGCCGAGACAAGGAATCCCCCACTTCCCATTGCCAAATCCCATACAAAGGAATCTTTATCAGTCCTAGCTAAATGAGCCATAAAATGGGTAATATAACTAGGTGTTAAAACGACATCATTAGCTCTATCGTTTTCAATTGATACCCAGTCACTAAGAGAATTTAAAATCTTTCCTGTAAAATCTAAATGTAAATTACTTTCTAGCAAAGGAATAATATCATCGTTGATTTGAGTATATAAACTCTTAATCAAGCTTTCTCCATTATTAGGTTTCCACATAGTCTGATCATTAAAAACGTTTTTTAATAATCTTTTTATTAAACTAATCTTATCGGCGGCAGCATTACGAGCATTTAAAAAAGCATCAATATGATTTAACACTATAGAACCATCATTCCATGTCTTACTATCGTTAGAGCTTAAATCACTTGGTTGTAAGTTTTTCACACCCTTGGTGCTTAAACCAGCCATTATTAAACCCGCAAAAACGTAAAGTTTATCATTTGTCGATAACGATGTTTTAATCGAACTATCGTCGTATAGGCGTTGATGAATCGCTTTAATTTTAGCTTCAAGCTCATCTTCGGTTTTGGCTTGAATTTCTTCTCGTTCATCTGCTGTTAAATTTAGATTATCTAATAAAGAATATAGTTTCGGTACATTTTCTTGCTGTAAAAGAGCAAGAGAGTTATCTAATTCTTTAATGTGCTTGGGGACACCATTATTTTTAACGGATAAATAATATGCCTTCTGCTCAGGATCAGAAATTACTCCCTTATCATTTAGAACAGTTCCATTTACACCAATTATTATTACCTCATTATAGTTCGAATTATTTAGAATTGCTTGACCATAATGCATGGCACCATTAGTAGCATATGTAGTAATAGCTGAATAATTTGGATCACCCTTCTTATGAGGATTACGAGCATTAGGCTTTGAATCAGTTAAAAAAGGTGTTACTTGAGTAATGTTACCCTCTTTATCCAACTTTTCTAGTTTTTTTCGTCCACCCTTAGCTTCAATCATTACTGGAATCCAACGTGAATGGTTATTATCCAACAATAATTGAATATCAGGATAATTCATTCCAGAACCACCTGACTTTGATTTAGATAACTGTAATGCACGATTAATATCTTCATTAATTTTTTCATTTTTACCAAAATGTCGAATACCGAGTCGGTCTAAATATCTTTTGTAATATTCTTCAACTTTTTCTTCAACTGATCTAACCATTATTTAGACCGCCTTTCGTAAGGCGACAACTTTACTACTAAAAAATGGAAGTTCCCCTAAATAGTCGATTAGGAGGGTACTTTTACCCCCCCCCATCAATTTATTTATAATTTCAACATTATTAATCATAATCTTATACTACACTCCTCTTAATACTTAATATAACTGTTTCTTATATCTATTACGAAAAAGTAACAATACTATACTAAAAGATAATTACATCTTGGTCAATTCGTATCTTTTTCTCTTAGTTCCTAAAAAAAGCTGTGTTTCCCTCTTAACAAGAAACACAGCTTTTTTATCAAGATTATCAGTATTGTCTAGGACATTCCCACACCTATTCCTGCTCCAACAATCATACATACCATAAAAGCAATTAATATGGGATTTGTAATTTCAACCATAATCATTATTAATAATATCAAGTTAATTATCACTGAAATAACTAAAATCATTAGTGCATCAGAATCTTCTGATATATTACGCTTCAATTGTGAAACCATAATTGCAACTATAATCACTTGAATAAAAACGAATATAAATGCCCAGATCAGGAAGTTAAAAGCTTCTCCTCCACCATAAGCTAAAATTTCAAAAGATTTGTAAAATAAGTTTTTAGTTATTATACGGGAATCTAGTTCTCTGTTAAATATAGCTAGAAGTATTAGGTATATTACAGTTGCAATAAAATTTATTATTTCCACTATCCAATAAGCTAAATACTTATTTTTCATAACCTTCTTCTCCTTGCCTGCTGTTTTTTACTTACACTTGTTTTGCTTTCCTTATCATTTTCTCTTTGCACTACATACTTTACATAATTCAATTCACTTTGATTAGAAATTAGTAAATATATATACCATAAATAAAGAAAAAAGATTGCAATCCCCAAAGCAATAGCAAACACTAAATAAACATTTTCTGCTATTCTATAGTATTTTTTCTGAATTAAGTTTTTTAATACCTGCAAGCCATGACTTCTAATTTTATCTCCAAAATCAGAAAAGAAAAGAGCAATAATAATTCCACTGACAACACTAATTACTATTTTTGCTCTTTCTACTTTGTTTTCTAAACTTACTTTTATTAAATATAGATCGTCTATACTGTAGCACTCATATTTCTTTATGTGCTTTAATTCTTTACTTTTACTAAATTTCACCATCAGTAACTAATGTTCCCGTCGCTTATGAAAATAATTGAAGCCAATATAAATTAATACTACGAATAGTACAGAAAGAATACTGATTAAGGGTCCCATAAATAAATTTTGTACTAAACTACCAAAATCACCAAAAATAATAATAAAAAGTGCTAAAAGTATAGTTTGTGCAATACTTATGAATAAATATAAAGTTTTCTTATCTGGAATAATCTTAAAAAAACGGTTCATCATAACCTCCTCCTTCAAAAAGAGCAACTAAGTTAAACTAAATTTTCTAAAATTATTATACAGCATTAACCTTAGTTCAAGAAAAATAACCTATAGAATATTCATTGAATTATTGCACTTAATTAAAAATTCTATTTGAATATCCACTCTCTAAATCTATTTTATTCCTGAAACTTTACTAATTTGATCATCCTTTATGAGGCTTAAATCAGTACCCTTGCTCCCAATAATATGTCTGGGCGCTCCTCTTAGTAATAAACCATAAATATATATTCGATCTTTATTTTCTTTTATAATTTTTTCATAGAGAGCTTTACGAATCTTCTTACTATTTGCTTTTCCACCTGGACATAATACTATCTTTGAATTACTAAGATACTTAGATATATATTTTGAAATAAACTCTATACTCTTCATATAACTTTCAGCTTGAACTCGCTTTAAATCACTTGCTTGTAAGGTTCCAGTTGCACATATATCAAGAAAATATATCGATCCTAACTCGTTAAAATCTTCCAACCTTTCACTATGATTTAATGCACGATTCCATGCAGAACCGTTAGCAACGATTTTTTCCAAAGGTTCTTTAGCTTTAGCTCTTTGCTTATATACCGCTAAAGGTGATCCATTTCTAGCTGGATTCAATCCAATGAAAACAATATTTCTTTTCCCATTTTTGATATTAATCTTTGCATACGAATAATCATCATCAAATGCTTCCTCTACATTAAAGATTCGACCTTTAGGAAACACGTAGGTTAAATTTCTTTCTTGAGCTTCTTTATGAAGTCTTTTTACAACATTCTCAAATTCTTCAGGGGTCATATCCATAAAACTTCTCCTTAAATTTTAGACAAAAAGGTTCAGCCAATTTGGTCGAACCTTTTTACATAATAATACTTACATTTTCTAAATTAGTATTCACGTTTCTTAATACCGAACAAACTCAACATTGCCGCAAGTGCTACTCCAGTAAGTGAAAGAATAGCATTGTTATCGTTACCAGTTTGTGGTAATTGATTATTGCCCTTCAATTGTTGCTTGTATTGTTCAAGAGTTTGCTCAGTAGCAGTTGATACTGGATTTGCTGATTCGGTTGCAACTACAGTCCTAACACTATTAGCAGTAACACTAGTTTGTGGTTGTACTTGACCTTTACTATCAACACTGACATTGGTTGTTACAGAAACAGCAGGATCTACAGTAGCATTAGTTGGACTAACAATTTGGTTACCTTTAACTGTCCAGCCAGTGACACTATTACCCTTAGCGTCAACAACTTGGTTATTTTCGATATGGTAGCCATTATCTTTTGCTTCCTTTTCAGCAGCTAATTTAGCTTGTTCTTCGGCAACTTGCTTAGCGAGAGCTTCCTTTTGTTGTAACTTAGTTAATGCTTGTTGTGCTTGATTTAATGCTTCTTTAGCAGCCGCTTCATTATTCTTTGCTTCTGCAAGAGCTTGTTGTGCCTTAGAAACATTTGTTGCAGTGCCAGCAACAGTCTGCTTAAGGCTAGTTAATTTATCATTAGCTACATTGTAAGCTTCTTGTGCATCAGCTAAATCCTTTTGAGCAGTAGCAACTTGTTCCTTAGCAGCTGTTAATAACTTAGGAGCGTTTTGTAAGTCACTAAGGTTATTCTGTAGTTGAACTAGTTTATCATTATCAACTTTAAGGGCTTCCTTATCATTTTCAACTACTTGTTTCTTTTGAGCTAAATTGTTATTAGCATCACTTAAAGCCTTATTAGCATTATCTAAATCAGCTTGAGCAATTGCTAAACGTCCTTGTTCAGCTTTAAGACTATCAGTAGCCTTTTGAAGGTTTGCTTGCTTTGTTGCAAGGTCAGCGTCAAACGAATCAAAAGTAGTTTGAGCCTGCTTTTGGTTAGCTTGATCAGTGCTTAATTGATTTTGCAGAGCAGCTAAAGCCTTTTGAGCTGCAGTTAAGTTGTCATTAGCATTTTGAGCAGTAGCTGTCTTATCTTTAACATCATTTTGAGCTGCTACGAGTACTTGATTAGCCGAAGATAAAGCATTTTGAGCATCATCATTAGCCTTTTGCTTTGATGCTTGATCAGTTTGCTTGATTGATAAATCGTCTTTGGCATCAGCTAATTTTTGTGTTAGTGCATTAATTGAAGGCAATGTATAACTATTTTCTTCAACTTTTTGATTTGCTTCAACTAAATCATAGTGTGTATTGTAGAACTTATCTAAAGAAAAACCAACAGCTTGCTTTTCAGCTGCAAAGTTATCAATTCCAGCAAAATTAGTAGCGTGACCCCAAGCTGAATCTGCATCATCAAACATCATTGAAATAAAATCATCATAAATCAAATGCTTGAGATCATTAATTGTTTGTTTATTTCCAGTTGGTAATTTGGTTCCATCAGTCAATACGGTATAGTCTGTTGTAAAAATTGACTGATCCAGTCCCATATTTTCACCGTTCCAGCTTATATTAAGTTGATCAGTTGCATTATTGAGAGCACTTTGATCATGCTTTCCGTTATCTGCAGAATTCCAATTATCTTTATTATAATTTTGTGATACCTGTTCTGCATAATCATCTGCTGCAGGAGATGAGATCACAAGATTTGTACCCATTTGTGTCCGAACTTGATTAATAAGTGAAGCAACAAATTGGCTAAGCTCTGCTCGATCTGTTGAATTAAGATTGTCAATATCTACCACTCGATCATCACTTAAATTATCCTTAAATTTATTCTGGCTCATTGCCTGATCACGATATTTAAGAAGATCTTGCGCTAAATTATTCGCTTCATCTTGATTATAGTTACTATTACCAAAATAGTTATAGTATGCAATTAAGTCATCTTTGTATCCAGCAGGCAAAGTAATAGTATTGAAGCTTGCTAACTTGTCATTTATTGTATCAACCTTAGCTTGAGCGTCCTTTACTGCAGCATTTGCATTAGCTAATGCTGCACTTGTCTCATCAGCAACTGCTTGCTTAGCATCCTTATCCTTTTGTGCAGAAGTTTGTGTATCATTGGCGTTCTTCAATGCCTCGTCTGCGTTTTTCTTAGCTTCTGCTGCATTGTTAACATCAGTTTGCTTGTTATTAACATCAGTAGTTGCATCAGCAACTTTTTGGTTAGCCTGATTCAAAGCATCTTGGGCTTGCTTTTTAGCCTGATCACTGTTATCAAGAATAGCTTGAGCATTCTTAACTGCATCGTTAGCAGCATCAACATTTTTTTGTTGATTGTCACGAACAGTAGTTGCATCATTAACTTTCTTTTGCGCTGCATCAACTGTGCTTTGTGCATCGCTAACGGCTTTGTTAGCGTCATTAATAGCATCGGTGTCTTTACTGATTTGAGCTTCTTGATTAGCAATAGCATCTTGTGCCTTTTGAATATTAGCTGACGTAGCTTGATCCGCGTTCTGTTGTGCCTTTGTTTCAGCATCTTGCGCAGTGCTTACTGAACTTGTAGCAGCATCAACTTTAGCTTGAGCATCATTAACAATCGCTTGTTGACTGTTAACATCAGCTTGTGCTGCACTGTTAGTCGCATTAGCACTATCTAGTTGTGATTGGGCTGCGCTAGTGGCTTGGCTGGCTGAATTAACATTACTTTGTGCTTGATCAACCTTAGCTTGTGCTTGTTGGTCAGCTGTTTGTGACGTTGCTGCAGCCTGAGCATTATCAGAAGTTGTATCAGCTTTTACCTCATTTGTTGAAGCAACCACTCCTGCAGTAGCAACCAAACTAACTCCTGCTAATGTAACAATTTTCTTTTTACTATTCATAGTCTATAATCCCCCAACTTCTTAAAGTCATTGTATTAAATTATTTACGATTTTATTTTAACACCATTTACGAATTTGTAAATACTATTTTGACAAATTATCATTTAAATTTGGTTTAAATGGTAATTGCTTACTTAACGCTTTTAGCAGACTTGAATTTTCTTCTTTTAAGTCACTAATAATTACTGTCGCGATTGCTTTTGTATAATCTGTAACTTCAATATTAGCTACATTAGACTCTAAAAGCTTAATCAATTCCTGCCTGGTAGTCTTAAATTGTTTATCTTCACGCTGAACTGTATCAAGAATATCTTGAAATTTAACAACCTTGTCGTAGAGCATGGCCGCTTTATTTACAAACGAACTACTCATTGTTTCTGGATGTTGAATGTATTTATACAGCGTTGGCCGCGAAACATCAGTTATTTTAGAGAACTCAGTAAGGGTCATTCCCTTACCATTAAGTTGCTTAATCTTATCAATATTCTGTAATAAAAAAATCGCCTTTTGAAAATTATTCAAGTTAACTTCACCTCTCATCCTTGATACTAAATATATTTTATCACGATTTACATAGTTGTAAATAATAATAGCGAAAAACGTAAAACAAAAAAAAAACGACAGCCTATTACTGTCGTCTTCTAACAAATCGCGTCGAACAATCCTCTTTACTTAGCAATCTAGTATTTGATAATCATCACTAATGCTATAAATTCCGCCAACTTCAATATTGTTAGCTTTCTCATCTGGAATAATCACTTTAACTTTCCGACCACTAGGAATTAAATTTACTTGCGCTACCCCATAACGAAAGTACTCTACTTCAGCTAATTCATCACTCATCATATAACTTCCTCTACTCTTTTTTCTTAATTATACTCATTTAATGTTTAATTGTCTTGGATCTGTTAAGCGGCAAACTAATATTCTTAGATATTGTTGGTTGAAGTTTCGTCCGCAAATTCTTTTCCTCTTTACTGGCAGCTTCAGTTACTCGTAAATACATAACTTTTAATAACTCGGGAACAGCTTTATTTAATAATTCGCGCTCCTCATTAGTAAAGCGAAATGGCTGTCGATTAACCTGTCCGCTTAATGAATCAAGCAAGATATATCTTTCAGCGCGCTTAAATGCTTTAGTAATTGTATTATCACTATTCTTAAATTTCAGGCTAGTTTGATCTAAAAGTTTTGTAACTTTTTCTTGATTATACTGTTTTTGCGGTTTGTCTAATGCTTTTAATTGCTTTGTTAATTCTAAGTCACCCTTTGCTTGCTCTAATAAATCAGGCAAACTATACATTTCCGATGATACCCAATGTTTATTTGATTTTTGCACAAACCCACGTACCTTATGAATTCCTTGATCCGGCGTCATCTTCAACTGTTTAAGTTCTTGTGCCGGTACCATTGTAGGCAATTTCTCCAACTGCAAT
Source organism: Limosilactobacillus reuteri (assembly GCF_002254085.1). GTDB lineage: Bacteria > Bacillota > Bacilli > Lactobacillales > Lactobacillaceae > Limosilactobacillus > Limosilactobacillus reuteri_K. Next base: position 96,274 of record NZ_NGPY01000044.1, read on the forward strand.
TGATCTAATGCTAATAAGCGATTAGGATTATTCATTTGCATTGAAGTCCCCGTAACACTAATCAATTGTTCTAACTTCTCTGGATTATCCGTCCATCGCTGCAGAGCCTTAACCGATAAATCTTTAAGCACATGCGCATCACTTAAATCTTCTTTTGTTTCTAACGGCTTTACTTTTTCAAATTGTGACGTATCAATTGCTAGTTCTGGCTTAATTTCCTTTAGCTGTGGAATTTGATCAAAATAATTAAATAATCGTTCTCTTAAACCACTATCAAAGGCTTGATATTCGATAGCTCCCGTTTTAGCGTTATATTCTTTTTCTTGACCAATTAAATTTCCACGTAGCTTAGCACTTTCATAGGACCATAATTCAAAGCCTCGTGCAAATACTTCTGTTGGCGTAGTTAAGTATTCAACTTTACTATCAGACAGATTGGAACTTGCTAAATTTTTTGTATATTGCGTAATCAGTGGTTTGAAATTATTTTCTAATGATAAAGGCCATTTACTTAAACGATAATCAAGATAATGACCATACTCATGAATAAATGAGCTAATTCCAACCGTATCACCGCTTGAGTCTTTACGTACTTCGCTTTGCTTCCTAAATTCTAAAACGATTGTATCTAATGAGAGCACATACATACCAAGCGCTCGATGATTCCCCAGTTTACGTAAGCGTAAAATATTTTTGTCATTTGCTAATGGCATATGGCTCATTAAGCGCTTTACTTCATCTTCAAAATAACCAAATGCTTTCAAATCAACATCGTTATCCAATTCAATCTTACTAAAATATTGATGAAGACTGCTTCTATCCATAATTTGTTGAGTGGCTTTATCAATATTCTTTTTAGTTTCCCAAGATTTAGCATGAGTTTGTTTATCCAAATCTCTTTCGTAGCGTTGCTGCCGCACAATGTTATAAGTCTTTTCAAGGTAATTTTTGATAAAACGATTAATTTGATTTGTTTCATAAGCTGTTTGCCAGCCCCTTAAACGAACCCTACGTCCTAAATACTGTTTCGCAAGCTGCTCGTTATTCTGTAAAGCAGATGCTTTAAAACGTCTAGAGATTCTTTTTAATTCTTCAGGACCTTTTCCTGATAAATCTTCCTCATTTTCGACAATCGGTTCTGTCATGGTCATAAATTCTTGATAGCTCAAATTACCTAAAGGTGTCTCTTGAAACTGAGTTTGCCAACTCTTTTTAGCATATCTATGAGACGTTAATCGATAAAGTTGAGCTTTAAACTCATCAAGCGGAACTCCTTGCTTAGTACTCTGCCATTCCTGCATTAAATCGTTAAGGAGCTTACCATACCCTAATGTATAATTTTGATTTCCAATTACCCAAGTAACATTGGGGTCATAGACTTTATAATAATTATCCCCCTGATGGCTCCAAGATTTATCATCTTGATCAAGAATGAAATAAAGTTTTTTACTATTTTTATCTTCATAATTGATTGTATATGTATTTCGATTTGTTCTTAGTACTTGTTGGCCACCAGGATCTTTTACTATGCTTGCAATTTCTCTTTTGTCAGTATTACCTCTGCCAGTATTTTCCAAGTAGGATTTAATGGCATCTGCATAATCTTGATCATTCCATTCTCCATTTTTATAAATATAATTCGCAATTTTTCGAAAAGCAACAAATAGTGAATCATCTGAATTCAGCCTTAAACTGCTTTGTCTAGTAACCCCATACTTTTGCTTCATTAGGGTTGCCAAAGGATGTTTAATTTCATCTTCAGACATTAAAAAGCCCCCCTTATATGTTGTGTGTAATTCCATCATATAAGCGGGCTTGCTTAATTTTATCTTTTGCCAACTATCGTTCACGTGACTTAGTTGTAGGCCTGTTCAGTTTTTTGCCTTTATGATGCTCTTTTTCTTTAATGAATTCTCTTTTTACTCTTAAATTCAACTCACGACTTAATTTTTGTGCTTCATTAAAGATTTTTTGCCTATCATTAACTGGTAGTTGCTTAAATAATTCTTTTTCATCATTTCTAAGCTTAAATTCTTCTTTCAAGCCAGTAGAAGAAGTGGTCAAATATCTGGCAATATGGAGCGATAAAGCAGCCTTAGGATTATCTAGCCGTTGATTTGTTAATACTAGCACCTTATTTATCTGTCTTATACGATCCGTAACTGGTTGTTTTAAGAAAGAATTATTTCTCTGAGCAATCGTTAAAGCATTTTCCAGCAATTCAGGATGTTTTTTACCAATTTCTTCGACAGCATAAACTGTAGCCGGATTTAACTCTATAATTCCCTTCTTGATTTTTGGTACAAAGATCTTAGTTCCATGTAATTCTTGAAAATTAATCTTACTTAATGAATTATCCTTTTGGTACTCGCTCGCGGGCGCATAGACAGTCCCAAATCGATGGTCAGCCAGCAACAATTGATTGCCATTTTGATTGAATTTATTACCGTGCGCTCTGAGTATTCCCATTCGATTCACCGTTCGTTCAAAACTCTCAGGATCATTTAATGTTACGTTCAACAAATGGTTAGCTTTAGCAGTCAAAGTATTCCGCTCTCCAACCTCTTGTGTTAATTCAAGAGAAGCTTTTAAACTTTCACCGTTATCAATTGCACGTTTAGCTTCCTCATAGCTATGATATTCAATTGGTTCTTTTAATTTACCATCACGATTATCTAGACCAAAGTAAGTGCCATTTTCTTTATCAAAAGCAACGTACGTACCCTTATAGTCGCCCTCTTGCTGCTCTGTTCTTGCTAGGACTTCACCAAGTTCATACATATTAAGTACTGTTTTACGCTGATTTAGCTTAATTTCTGGCATTTCTTGAGGGTCCTTAGTTAACTGATACTCGTTATCTTGCAAATATTTTTTTATTGCCTCATCAGTTACCATTCCATTTTGACTTTCATATTCGGTCATTTCTTCCACCTCTGTTACTTTTTGCATTCAAAGTAACTGAGATAACGAAAAATCAATCTTACGCCAAAAGAAAAAGCCAGCTCATTAAGCTGACTTTATTTTTCATCTATTCACTTCGTTCAAATTTGGACAAGTTGATTCTGCTAATCCAACGTCCTTGTATCAACTTTGTATCGACATTTAACTAAAATGGTGTATAATATAGTTGTAGCAAACAAGCTACTCAATCCTAGTATGTTTATTATTGGAGTATTTTGGAGGGATTTGCCATGAACAGCACAAAAGGAGTACTCACTTTATCAAAGTGGGGTAATAGTTTATCTATACGAATACCAAAAAGTGTATTAGATGTTCTAAAGTTAAGTAACAATGATAAAGTATCGTATCAACTAAAAGACAATAAAATTATATTAAAGCCTGAAAAGAATGAAAGCCCATTAAGAAAAATGTTCGATGGTTTTGATACCGAAGCATATTTCAAAAATGAGCCTAAGAATAAAGAAATTGATTGGGGCAAGCCACAAGGCAAAGAAATGTTTTAATTGCTGGAGCCAGCACGTTTTCGGCGAAGGCAATAAAATATTTCTTAGAAAGGAGATTTCATTAAATGGAATCCTATAAAGACTTAAAGCAAGGGCAAATCATCAAAATTAGTCTTGACCCAACTGAAGGACATGAACAAAGTGGATATCGTCCCGCTTTAGTAGTATCAAACAACGATTTTAATCAGCTATGTGGTGGTATGGTAAAGATTATGCCAATCACATCTAACGAAAAGTATTTCCCGTTGCATATAAAACTACCAAGGCTTGATAACATTCATGGCGTTGTTGAATTGGAGCATGAGCGGTCCCTTGATTTAAGTTTTCGATCTTTCAAACCTGTTGACGAAGTTCCAGAGGACTTTTTAGCAGATCTTTTAAAAAAGAATTCTGCTACATACTAAAAAATCCATCAGCTATTAAGTGATGGACAGAATAGACTATGTACTCGTATAACAACTTAAGTATATAGTCTTTTTTTATGCTCGTAAAGAAAACAGATGTTTACTTACCATTGTTGACCAATGTGTTACTGAGGCTGAGAAAAATTTTAGTTTTTCTCAGCCGCAAACTTGTGTATCTATTTATCATAATGAATGGTACTTAAGTTGAATTATTTGTATTTCTTTACTCGTTACTCCATATACCATTCGATGTTCACTATTAAGCTTGCGAGACCAGAAGCCAGATAAATTATGTTGCAATGGTTCAGGTTTACCAAGACCAGTAAATGGATGACGAATAGTATCACTAATAATTTCATCTATCCGTTTTACCATTTTTTATCATCCTTTTTCCAATTTAAATATTCTTTCCAAGCATCTTTTGTAAAATCAATGTTAAGCTTGGTCATTAGCTGCTGCCATCCTCTCAAATTCTTCCGGAGTTAAGAAATGATGTTTAGTAGAATCATCTAGCTGATTAATAGAATGTGCTAAAGCTTCTTGATTTGCTTTGCTCTTTAAAAGGTAGTTAGTTTCTTGCCAAGAGTTATATTCTTTTTCAGATATTACAACAACATTCTTTTGTTCTGGACGGGCAACAATGATTGCTTCATTATAATTTGCTACGTCATCAGCATATTTTTTAAATGATCTTCTGAAATCTTTTGTTGTAACTGCTTGTACCATAGTGTATCACCTCTATTTATATTAGATCAGCCCCTTTAATATTTGTACACACATATGTACAAATATTTGAATTGATGTAATAAAAAAGCCAGTCACCATTGAACTGACTTTCAATTAATTATTAAATACATATATTGCTGCTCCACCAATTATATACACGGATAAGAGTGCCCTTAAAATAGGATTTTGAATCATATAAATAATAAAAATCATATTTATTATCGTAAGTATAGCGAGTATAACTACTGTCAAAAGTAAGTAATCTTTAGTAGCTGCCTGCCACAAATTACGATATAAAAAGAAAAGGTATAGTAGCCCCACACCCAGTAATACTATACTTCCTAAAAGGTATAAAGGAGCTGAACTATTTATTGCAATATCAAAATAGGTTCTACCTTTCAATGCCTTATTTAAATTGTTTAAATTTATCAAATACCACCCAGAAAGCACTTCATATATAACAAAAAGAATTACTTTTAAGCTATTATTTTCCCACCAACTTTTCATGACTTTTATCTTCCTTCATACTCTTTATTTTTTTATTAATCAATGTTAAGTGATTATAAATTATATTTTTTTCAGACTGGATAATAATTTCAATTATTGCTAACAAAATTAGATAAGCAACAAGAATAATCAGCCAAGTTCCAATCATACTTGGAAGATCTTTACTATGCTGAGATGTAGCAAACTTTCTAAGAGAAAGAATACCACTTGCAACAACACCTACTGTTAGTGTGGTTCCAATCCATAAATATATTTTTTGTATTAAATCTATATTTCTTTTTTTAGACTCAAACTTTAGTTTTATTGGAGTTAAATCTTTTTCTTTATGGTAGTAGTCATCTAAATAACTATTAAAAATTTTAACTGGAACGTTTCCTAAAAATCTCAAGTTATTTTTTAATCTTTTTTGGTACTTTTTCATTTAATATCACCTTCATAATTATAATCTATATTCAAGTTATGCAAAAGTCGAATCACAACATTATTGTTGATAAATAAAGTCAGTATGATCCAAGTTAATCGCCACAACCATGTAGCGGCTTAATGATTGTTTAACCTCTTCTCGCATTTTTATCTCAAATGGTTCATTAGTACCTATAATAACGCCCGTTGCAACGTTACTGGTTAAGTTAGTAATTAACCCAATATCATATTCATTGTCCATAATTTATCAGTCTCCCTAAAGATTAATCTATTTATTTAGTAAACTGATATTTTTTATAGGAACAAATTTCGCCAGCAATAATTAATATTTGGCACTAACTTATCTATCGTTCATAAATTTCCTCTCGTTCTAATTCACGGTCCTCTCTTTCAATATCATCTTCATCATTTAGATGTTTTCTTAACGCAAGAACTCGTTTCCGACCATCTTGATTAATTTGACCCAAAAGCCGACTTAAATTACTGTTAAACATTCCTTGATGCTTTGAATTTTGCTGGTATTTCTTTTGATTATTATTAATATAAGTCAATTGACGTTTCATATCAGAATCAATTAATTCGCTATCTTGAGCAAACTCATATTTTTTCTTAAGGTCAGCGAAAAGTGGCCGGTTAAGTTCATTGCGTCTAGCTAAATCATTTTGATATGCTTGATTATTTTTATGAATTTGTAATTTTGCATCTAAAATATCTTCTAAGTTCTTGTAATAGGCAGTTGCGTTCATTATTCGATAATCGCTATTAGGATTAGGAATTACTAAAGAAATTGATGGATCATCTGTATTGCTTTGAATCATTGCAATTTCCGTAGCCAACTGTTTCTTCCTAGCTAAAACTGATTTTGTAGTTACCAAATTAATCGGGACTTTATTTACATCCATATAACGGTCTTTTAACTCATTAAACCGTTGCATTAATTTTGGGTTTTGAGTTAAACGATAACGAGGCAACTTTCTTAATTGAATTAATTCTTTTTGTTCATTCAAAGAATTGAGGAAAAATTGATTTAAGTCTGTTGATGGTACGCCTTTCAATTGAGTAATTCGCATATCTAAACTTTCTTTTTGTGCATCTAAATTAATCTGTCGAATGTAGTACTTTCTTAATCCAATTTGCATTCTCAATCTTTTGGCTTCTTTTGACTTTGGATCAAGCTTCTTCAATCTTTCCTTTTCTAAATTTAATAATTTCTTATTCTCAGTGAGACCTTGTGACTTAATTTGTGCCATTAAGTCTCCTTTTTTATTTCTATTATTCTTCTGATATTGTTCCTCGTTATCCCTTAGTAAATCATAAACTCGATTAGCAAGATACTCTCTTAATTTTTTATCTGCTGGATTAACCGTATCTTTAATTTTTTGACCATATTTTTTACGATTAATTGCATCTTGGGCTTTTAAGAGATTTATATATTCTGAATACTCATTATTTAAGCTTGTTTGCAATAAACTATTAACTAATTGATCTGTTAGTTGCTTAGCCTCTTTAAAATCAACACTATGATTTGAAGAGCGCCATTTTCTTTTATCTTTATAATCCGGTAAAGCATTAGCAATTTGCTGTAAGTAATTTTTTTGTTGAATAGTTACATCGTTTGTTAATCCGTTAGTTAATTTTTTCTTGGTAGCATCAAGCGCTTTCTCAATTTCAATCATCCTTGAACGACTTTTTTTATTTTCTAATTCATGATGGATTTGAGATTTAAATAAACGAATCGATTTATTCTTAAACATTCCCTTAGGAACTCCATTTTTTAATGGGCGTGTATTACGGCGTTGACTAATTGCCAAGTGGACATGAACATGATCTGTATTCAAATGAATATCACCCCACCAGAAAGTTTCTTGATTATCTAATCCTTCGTTCGCAAGAAAGTTTGGCATCGCATTTTGAATTGCTTTCTTAATTAATTTTTGATTTACCTTTTTCGTTTTCGGATCATATAGCCCTGCTTTGGTTAAAAATTCTGGACTAAAAGATATAACGCCGGCCCATAACATCGCTTTATTAGTTTGAGCCTCTTTTAAATTATTTATTAATTGTTGATGCTGTTCTTCAGATAATTCATAGACACCTTGCGAAAAAGTAGGGTAATCCCCTTTTAATTTTTTATCCAGGTCATCTTCCATTTTTGTGGCAGCTTTACGATCAGTATATCCAAGATAACCTTCAAAGTTTTCTGGTAAATCTGGATCCTGTTGAAAATTTTTATTGCTAATTTCAATATCTTCTGGACTAGGATTAATTGCTTCTTTACGTTCGGTATATTGGAGATACCTTTCTCCATTAGCAATTCTGAATTGTTGGGTATAAATAATATCTGGTGCTTGATTATTTTTTATCATTTGTTAACTCCTAATCAAATAATTACGACTTAATTACAATGATTTTTTCTAAATAAGCAACCTTTGCCAAAGAAAAAAGCCAGCTGTTAGGCTGACTTCAACAAATATATTAGCAAAATAAATTTAATTAGTTTATACATTAAATCGCAATCCGCTTATCCTGTTTCATTAGTCCTTCATATCATCAGGCTTTGTCGACGTAATCTATTATTTCTTCCGCAAGTTTTATACTTTTTTCACACTCTTTTGCAATTTTATGACTACTAGCATGATAATCCGCATCCACTCGGAAATCTTTTAGTGTCATGGCATTTTGAAAATATCTTTCTTCTGACTCATCTCTGAAGGCTTCTCTCCACATATCATCATGTGAATTAGGGCCACGGAATTCTGTCCCATATATTCTTCTATGTTTCGTATAATTAAATGCTGCATAATAGGCACGACTAATAGCAATTCTTTGACTACATTCATCTGAATTTTTAGCAAGTTCTTTCGCAACATTTAAATATTCTTTCCAATCAAACATAAATACTATCCCATAGCTAAATGACGATTTTTAGTTAAGTCTTTTGGCAAATCAAACCAAACATTCTCACGAAAATTCCAAAATTCGTCAAAAAGTTTCTCTTCAGATATTCTAGAGTTTTTTAACTCTAAATAGGTAACTGGTTTCCCAAATTCTACATTCACAATTAAGCCAGGGCTAAAATACTCGCTCATATTTTTTGCAAGCAACTTAAAATTACTTGCATCCATTAACGACGAATTTGCATTATTATATATAAATTTTATATCATAGAAAGTTTCAGTAACAATATCTTGAAAATAATTTTTCCTGGTTTGATTTGATTGTACATAAAAAACAGAAACCATTTCGTGATCGTGATTTTTAATCGTGTTAACTGTATTAGCAATCATAATCAACTTCCTCCTGGTTAACTAGATTTTTAAACGAGTTTAACGCTTTTTTATAAAGCTCATTCATGTCGTTACTATCTTTTCCTTTCTTAGTATCATGCGATATAGCTGAAAAAAGCGAAATTTTATTTCTTTCTGATCTAATCGATACCACTAATTCGTCCCCATTTAATTCTGACGTGAAAGATATATCAAAATTACCAATTGACGTTGTCTCATTATCTGAAAATTTATCTGTTATTGCTGGAAAAACATTTAATACACTTCCAATATTTACCGGATTATTTATTTCTGACGTATTTTCTAAAACGCCTTGGATGCCAAGACCATACGTAAAAAAGGTTATTTTTTCATTATTATCTAGAATATAACGAAGAATTTTTTTATATTGCTGGAGTAAACCACGCAATTTTATATTACCAGTAATCAAAATCCGATGATCATCAATAGATAATTTGATATCATCACTTTCTTCTTGGAAAAACTCTTGCGGTATTGTTATCTGTTGATCATGCTTTTTAAACGTAATTAAAAGTATTAGCTTCTCAGCCCGTTCAATATAATTCATATTAAATCTCACATTCTAATTATTTCTAATTCAATTATGAAACATTTTGACAAGTTCTTCAACTAAATTTCACTTGGACTTAAATGTTTTCCGAAACGATCACGAAGTTCAACTTCAAACTTAGGATGTATTTTTTCTCCTGGTTTCAGTGGCTGATAGTCGTGACGAATTGTACTTTCGGGGATATTTAATATTTGCGAAATTTCTTTATTACTTAAATCAAATCTTTTATAGTAAGTTACCAATAATCTAATTGCATCTTTTTTAGCTGCACTTCTCCACAGTTGCGGATCTGTTTGCAACTTATCCCGAACTTCTTTTAATAAATTTCGTTCTTTAATGACATCTTTTACTGCAGTATTTAAATCCCCATCATCAATATAAGTATTTAAACGACTCTCTTGGCCAACATGGATAAACCAATCTGGATCCAAATCCTCTAGCTCATGTAACTTGTCGTAGAAATCCTTATTGTTTTTTATATTCACCATTTTAGTCATTCTATTACCCCCGAAATAGGATTAACTTATTTACTCTTTTGAAATAATTTTTTGTTATCTGTTTCTACCATCTGTGATAACTTGGCATAAATTTCATTTTCTCTTGTTCCAAATTCAAACATTGATTGCATGTTTTTCCAGTCATCTTTATCAACTCGGACGATTGCTTGATTAGTTGCCATTAACAAATATAGAATTTCATTAATTCGATTCATCTGTTTTTGTTCATGCTTAATTAAATTATTTAGTTTTGTGTCATGCGTCGATAAAAATTCTTGATAAATAGTTTCGTACCTTTTTCGAGGACTTTTATTCCAAGCAGCAATTATTAAAGTAAGATAATCATTTAATAGCATATTAATCAGGCCATTATTCGAGGATGGAATATTTTTAATTAAGGCAGGATTATTTTCAAGTTTAGCTTCAAAATAATTAATTTTACTTTCGGTGGATTTTGTCATTCTTAAAGTAGTTCTTGTCATGTTAGTTTTCCTCCTCACCATCACCATCGTATTCATCAAAAAAGATCCGTAAGTGATCTTCACAGTAATTAACTGATCGTTCAATACGTTTTTGTCGTTCACCAATTACGTTTAGAATTTCAATTAATTGCTTCAACGTATCTATATATTCTGGAGTTAAATTCGCAACAGTTTTATTTTTGAAATAATCATCGACCACCATGCGATAAAATTCTGCTTTGGTCATGTTATATTTCTTAGTTTCTTTCAAAACTAAATTACTTAAGTCTTTCGTTAGTTCAAAATGTTGCGTCATCATTTTATTTTGCATTTTCAATTAATTCCTTCCGTTTTTAATTTAGTCAACAACGAAATAAAAGATTATGCCAAGTACTCTTTCTCTAACCTCCTATCAACTTAGCGATACATACGCCAAGTCCAATCCCAATCACAATCGCTAAACATCCTACTAATTGACCACTGAATGATTCTGAATTTTTTAACAAAATCATTACACCGGAACTAAACGAAATAAAACTAATGACAACCAGTGGAATTAAATAGTACATAGCTAATATCGTCATTTCATAACACCTTCTATTCTTCATTTTCTAAATGCTATTTTGATTAATGAGCATAAGGGGAATCTGTCCTCGCGAAGGCTCGGACCCGCCAGTGGCGGGGATTCCCGATTGGCCTAAAATTTTCTCGTCTGCCGACTATTTGACACTCAGAAAAATGCGCTTTTGCATCACGCAAAGCTACAAAAAGCATCATCATTTGTAGTATATTTATTGTTGATACTTTTCAAAGTTTCGCCAAAAATTTAAAATTTTATCTTGGGGGAAAAGAAATGCACACTAAAAATATCATTTTGTCATTCTTAGTAGTCATATTAATTACTTCTTCACTTGTTGTAATAAAGCCAATTTATTTTTTGTACGTATATTTATTAATTAGTCTATTTACTTTAGCAATTATGATATGGAATTATATTCAGGCACTTAAATTTGCTTTTTCAAAGCCACCAGCTTATATGCTTTTTACTTTTTTTATAATCCCTTTATCTTGGATATTTTCTGGATTCCTGTTTCCAATATTATTAAAGATAGAAGTTGCTTCAATCCTTCCTACTAATAATTCTTTAATGCCAACTAACATTTTTAATAGTTTTAAGTGGGGAGACTTGCTAAACTTGCAAAATTTAATCAATGATTATCAAAGTCTAATTTATAATTACTCTAATTTTTTACCCAATACATTGCAGATCTTTGTTTGTTTTTTAGCAGTCTTAATTTATCTAGGTATACAATATGCTTATATTGCAGGAAGCTTTGAAAGATTTGAATTTAGTAAAACGTCCTGCTTAAATATTTTATTGAGTATTTTATTATTTGTAGAAATTATCGTTACTACAATAATTTTTTAACTTAATCTATCACTTCATCCTCTTACTTAAATTAAATATCAATTTTTTTAAATCAGAAATAAAATATGTCAGGGTAATAATCCATAGGAAAACAAGAAGCAATCCCAAAATTGAACTCTGCAATATATAATTTATTTCTCTACTTAAGTTATTATTCAGTAATTGATTTTTGATATTTCCGATGTAAATGATATACAAGTCTGTCATCCATAAGGGTAACAATAAAGTAAAACTTTCAATTAAAACTAAGAATAATTTTGTTATCAATTGTAAATTGTTCTTGATTTGCATTTAAATCACCTCATTTTTGTTAGTTATAACTAAAGCCAGCCTACGATCGACTGGCTTTTTTAGCTATATTTATTTCTAAATTTTATTATTTAAAAGTTATTGAGCGTCCCCAATTGAACCTGCACATTTGTTTTATTATCAATGGCATCAACTACATCTTTATTTTCGACAGTAATAAAATTTGCAGGTCCAAAGTCCTTATTAATAATTTCATCAGTAAGAATGGTGCCTTTTTTTAATTGCTTAGCTAGAATAATTGGGGCTAAAGTATTTACTTTCAAATATTTTCCTTCAAATTTAATAACTTTATCATATCTTGTACTCATCATAATCTTCCTTTCTATTTAAGACGTAACTAATAATTGCTCATAATCTTTTTGTACCGCTCATAGAACATTGTCGGCGCAATTTCTAATGGCACATCAAGATCAGCTCCATCAATATCATTTAATAGTTCATTCAGATTGATACTTTGAGAAGCAAGTCTAGCAATCTCTCTATCTTTTAAATCAAGTTGTAATGCCTGTTTCTTCATTTCAGCTCGTTGTATATTATGAAGACAACGTGCTCTAAGCAAAGCAACAGAATTCATATATTCAACTAGGCCGGTTAGTTGAATACCCATTAAATTGATAAAAGGCTTCTGTAATCTCAAATCAATTAATGCTGGATCAGTTGAGTCTAATTCTGATAATATTTCAGCATTTGTCAGTAATAAGTCATATTTTTTAGAGAAGAATCGCTTCTGAATTTTATATACTTCACATTTAGAATTGAAACGATTTCGCTTTATATCCCAATAATTATTGTTCTTGTACCAATGAAGGTAAACTTCAAATCCTTGCCATAAATTTGTATCAAGATTTATTTCTTGATTATGACTTCCTGCAATTAATTCCAAATCAGCGTTTTTATACCATTGTTTAAATTCTGCTGGACTAATCATATTGTCTCCTTTAATTTTTCTATTTTTAATTTTCACTTACTAATCGTGTAGTTCCTAAAACTACATATCCTTCTTTTTGCTTATAAGATGTAATATAAGTAACTTTTCGTACTAAGAGCCTACCAGTATATTGACTATCTTCGTATTCATGAAGGAAAAGTAAATCTCCTACTTGATATCCACGATCATTTTTTCTAATTTCAAAATTCTTATTTCCTTTTTCTTGAGCTTCAAAATATTTAGGTTCAATTTTTAAGTCAATTGTTTTCGGTTGCTTAGGTTGTTTTATAATGGCTTCTATTCCTTCTAAATTTTCAATCCAGTTTGGACTTAGATGACCTTTCCAAATCTCTTGCCAATATTTAACTCCTAAATCCAATACTTCGCAGTGCAAAAAGCTATCATCAATAATTCGGCTTCGTAGTCTTACAGAATTATCTTGTTGCCATAAGCTTGGAAGAATAATTACTACTGCGTCTTTTTGTAAGTTTTTTGCATGCTGCTTATAGAATTCGGTAATTCCTGTAATTTTGAAATATTTATCGCCATTCTTTTTTCGCCCTAGTGAATAATATTTCCTAATTATTGATTTACTACCAGTTTGATTATCAATAACCTCAATCATTACTGGAACTACTTCAAAGGATTTTGTTTCTATTTCATTCATTTTAACCATCCGTTCATTCTTTCAATTTCTACCAGCTATATTACAAGCCATCCTTTTACAACATCTTGATACTTGACACTTTTTTAGCGTTTCGGAATATATTAGCGGGCTACTTCCTGTTTTAGAAGGAATGGAAATGACTAGGTTAAAGGATAATTTCTCCACTCCCAAATGACGCAACATTTTTAGTCCTTCATCTTTAATATCAATAATTGCTTCAACTTTATTCATTACTGGGTCAGTCACAAATTTAATTGAATAGTCTTGAAAGAGAACTGACTTTTGCTTTTGACTAGAAGTCATAATTTCTAGTTTTTGTATATTGATACAGTTAAGATCATATTCACGAGGAATATCAGTAAATTCAATTTTTTCTTCAATAAGAGTAACGTCACGTAATGACTGCTCAACGTAGATGCAAAAGGCACTGTTTCGCTCTATGCTTGCTGCTTTTACTGTTTCATCATCAATTATAATCATCAATCTATTTCCTCCTTGAACTCAAATTACTTTGAGAAATAAACAAATTATTATATCTACTAGCATTGCCAACCCAAACAAAGAAATACTCAAAAGCTTCCTTTTAGTTTTTGGTAATACCTTTAACGGTTTACCCATTGCAAATCTTAATACACTCACGCACACTCCCAAACTTGTCCAATAATATCCAAATATTTGAACTACTTTATTGAGTATTGGAAAATTTGTTCCAATTCCATTACATATCTCATACAAATAAAACCCAGCTAGCATCAGCGTACATAGGATACCGAAGGTGTATAAGCGATCTATAATTTTCATCCTAACTATCACCTTTCTTTTTGATAACAATTGAACTTTTATCAAACTTCCTATTCTTTTATTTTTGAAACAAGAATGAAGTTTACTATAAGAAAAATAAGTGTTACCAACATAAAGGACCCAAGAGCGACAATATAACTACTATTAAGCTTTACAAAATTTATTGATGAATCAGTAATTATTATTGGTGCTGATATTATTGATTTTATAAGAAAGAGAAATTTTTCTTTAACTGGGAAAAGATTCCAAAAAACATATATAATACCTGAAATAAACAGTGCTACATATCCATATAATGCACCTTTTAGTTGATCATAATCGAAATAATATTTTAAGGAATATCCAACTGAATAGAACAGACTCTAAAGTAAACTAAAAAATATAAATAATGTTAAACTCATATTCTTATTTCCTCCTATTCCATCTTTTTAGTTGCAACTTTTGCTGGGAACTTATACTTACCAGATTGAATATCATCAATTTGTTTCTGATAAAGCTTGATTTGTAATTTACTTTGTTTGATTACCTTATTTACATTCTTAATATTCTGCTTTTGAGTCGCAATATCTGCTTGAGCTTGCTGAATATTATCAGAATTACTATCTTTATCGACTTGATATTGTTGGTTATTCTTTGCTTGAGAAATTGCTACTTGATCTGCAGCTAGTTGTTTCTGATAGGTAGTCAAAGCTCCTTTTTCTTTCCGAATTTCTCTATTCATTAACTTGATTGATTCTTGTAATGATTGAACCGCATATTCTTTTTGGGTTTGTCTAGTTAAATGATTATCAACAAATTTTTTATCTTCATTAATGACAAATTTGTAACTATTTTTGCCTGCTCCTGTCTGGCCATTCCCACTGCTTGATGATGAAAATTCGCTATCGCTAGAACTTAAAGATTCTGGATCAATACTAGAAGAAGCATCATAAGTAATTTGCGAACTGTCTCCTTGTTTATTAATAGCTTCTAGCTGAATTGCTTTGTATCCTTTCGGTAAGTTATCAATAACTACTACAAAGTTATTATTAACAAGTGGAATAACCTGATAAGAAGCATCTTGTTTTGTTAATGTACGAACCTTAAATTTAATATTTTTAGGATCGATATATTGACCAGATTGTGGAGCCACCTTAAAGCGCGCAACCAGGAATTGTTGCTTAGCATTATATTTACGGGAAGTTAATGCTATTGTGGCATTACTGTCATTACCAAAACTCTCTGCTGTATTTAATGGAGTATCGGCAAAGCGCGATTTGCTTGGTGCAACTCGTGTGCCAACAAGCAACCCTATCATTGTTAAAAAGAGTGTGCCACTAATAATTAATTTACGTTGCATTGCGTGGTCATCATACCAAGTCTTAAATTTAGCAAATCTTTTTCCATACTTATCAATCCAGAATTGGATCTTTTTTCGCCATTTTCTTTTATTCATTGGTTACCCCCCGCTGCTTTTCTGTCGGTTTATTTATTTGTAAGTAATGGTAGATGTTAGCAATTACCTGCTTATTAGTACCTGAATATTGATAAATATCAATTCCATTCGCGTTAGCAATCGGTTGTGGTTTTCCATTGCGATAAACCATAAATGTTGGTACTGAATTAACATTGTTTTGCTTAAACAGCTTTTTATCTTCATTATTTTGCCATTGTAAATATAAATTCTTATGGCGATATGGTGATGGCATCAACTTACCAATCGTGGCTTGATTTACTGTTACTTCCCAAGCATTTTTATGAACATCAATCGCTACTTTTTTACAATATGGACACGTTTTAGAGTAGTACATTACTACCACCGGCTCATTGCTTTTAAGAGCTGCTTGTTGCGTTTTTGTACTACTTCGATGAAGCACTCCAATTCCGTAGAGAAAACTCGTTATAAGCAATATGACGGCTACTATTAATACACTAAAAGTAATCACTCTACGACGATGCAATAATTCTGGATCATATCTATTCATTAAAAACTTACCCCCAATTAATCTATTACTTAGCATCGAATCACTTACAGAAAACTAAGTTGCTGAGCCTGCATCATAGGTTTTTGTTCTTTCAATTGCAGTAATTCTGCTTCAACTAAATTCATTCCCAAGTCATGAGTACTATTGAAGGTACCCTCAATTGTTAAGCGTGTATCTTTATTTTTATAAAGGACTAAGTGGTATCGCTTTTCGTTATATTTTTGAAATGTTGAAAACTCTAAAGTGCTTTCTTCCGCATTCAAAAGATATTTACCTAAATTCAAATCATGCTTTAATTCATCAAGGCTTTCTTCTTTGAGTAAAGTAATTACAGCGTAGCCTTTATAATCATCAAATTGAAATTTTAATTTGTATTTCAATTTTTCTCTCCTTCTTTCACTATGATTCACCATCATTTTTTAAGCTAAAAACATTACCAACTATTCTTAATTCCGTTGACCTATAATCACATACTGGGATAAATTTGCCGTGGTTAAACCTGACAGTTTGCTTTATAACAGGTTCTTGATCATGAATTATTTGAACAATATCGCCTTCATAAATTTTCTTCCCATTTTGATCATTAACTCCCGTGTACATCATAATTTTGGAAAGTGAGCCATTTGCAATCCATGAACTTCCCTCATCAAAAGGAGAAAAGTTAAATCGCAGTTCGTTTTCTCCTTCTAACCTAGTTGAATAAAGCAATTGATTTAGGCCTTGATTATATTTCCGCAATTTAATTTCTTTCATAACTTCAATTTCCTCCGTTTAAGTCAAAATAATCTTAATCATTGCTGCAAATAGCAGTAAGAATACCAATAGAATCAATATTAAAAACGTCAACAGCATGGTATACAAAATATTTTTAGGTAATGCTTTCTTCCTTAACTCCCGTCGATATATCGACCGTTTTGGTGGCAATTTTTTCCTAATCATGATTTAATTTTTCCTTATAACTCATAAATTTTGTCCCCTTAGTCACTGAAAAAAGTGATACAAATTCCAAAAAAGCAAAAAAATAAATAAGGTCAATACAATGGTGCCTAAAATAGGTGCTATCCATCGACCAGTATTTTTCCTATTTTTTAGTTGTGTTTCGTGCTCATTTGCTTCCTCGTCATTCCATGATCCATTAATCATCTTGTGGCTAGCCCGTTGGCGTAATTCTGCTCGGGTTAATCGTCTACGATAAATCATTGCTTCGAGCCTCATTTAGGAAGGTGGTGAACATTAGGGTCAAGTTTACGATTTAGACTTGGCAAATGAAGAGCTGCAATTTCAGCAACCGTAATGTTTTTTAAGTCGTCCGGAAAACTCTGAACTAATTTAAACAATTCAATTGGCCGGCCGTTACTTGCTTTTAAGATTGCAATTAAATTGCCTACACTTTTTCCACTATTAGGAAGTGTTTTGATGATTTTAGGTTCAACTTGAGCTACCCTTACATATTTCCGTCTATCGCTAACCATTACTAACACCGACTTTTTCTTGTAAAGTTGTATGGCCAACTTAAAATCCCGTAATTTATTCGAGGAAACTGCAAAATACCAAGGCCTTTTTTCAAGTCCATTAGCGTTAACAAATCTTCCTTTCACGTACATCATCTCTTCATTCTCCCCCCTTAAGCCTCCTTAAATTCACCGTCAATTACTTGTTTATTATCATGAGTGGCCAGTAGTTTTTCGCGAATTTCTGACCCCTTGTTTTCAAACATTTCTGCTAGTTTTACTAAATCAGTCTGAGCTAAATCCTTCTGACTTAAAAATTTGGTTTCAGGTAAAACTTGCATTAGGTCAAAATCTTTTACTAAGTTTGCTAACATTTCAGATGAAAGCGACGAAACACGCTTAAAGGCTTCGTCATGTTTACTTTCCACTGATTCTTGTTGCTTAATCTGTGTCCGCAACGCATTATTTTTTTGAATTAAGTCGTTAACTTGTCTAGCAAGATCATCAACCTGTTGTCCTGATTCTTGAGCAGCTTTTAACTCTGCTTTAACTTTTTTGAGTTTTTCTTCCCGATCAGCAAGTAAGCTTTCAGCTTCTTCTTTATCAGCCTTTAATTCATCATAATCATCAGGTGCAACTTCAACCAATTCCGGCTCCTTGTTTTTTTGCTCTTCCAGTTGCATTTCTAAGTGTCTTTTTCCTTCTCGTAAATCATTCAGCTCATTCATAATTTCGGCCCGCGAGTTTTCAACATCTGCTAAGCGGTTAGCTAAACGCTGATTTTCAGAATTGAGCTTTTGAATCTTGTCAGATTGACTTTTAGCAAGTTCGTTTTTCTTACTAATTGACTTAGCCATTTCCTGCCAAATTCGTGAACTACGAGCTTCTACAGTTGCGTGCAACAAATATTTTTCCTGTTCCGGATCAGCCTTTCCGGTTGCGATTGCTAATTGGGCCATTTTAGGAAGGCTTAGGTAATTATCAAGCATCAGCTCTTCATCCGGATCATTCTGTGCTTTAATTCGATAATATGCTTGCGCAATGTTAATAGCGTTATAGGCATTCCCCTTTGAAACATGATGAGCCTTAATCCATCGCTCAAATGTAATCTTGTCTTTATCACGATTTCCTTGACGACTAGTTTTGTCTTTAATTTCTTTTAGAATTGTGCCAAAACGGATAATATAGTCACGCCGGTTATTATCAACCTTTCGTTCAATTCCAAGCCACCATTGCCGTTCCTCAGGAGACAAAGCTTTATAGCTCTCTGACAGTTCACTAGGAACAAAGACAGCCTGACTTTCAGTATTTGTTATTTGAGCAAAACCATTATTCGAGTTTTCAATTTGATACCCCGATTGTGATGCATTACTTTTTTGCATTTGCAACAGCCTCCCTAAATATTTTGTAGTTTTTCTCAATGGTCGATCTTAAATTAACCATTGAGACTCCCATTGCTTCTGCCATCGTCAAAATAAAATCAGTCTTAGTAATTTTGCTCTTAAAATTTAATTGTGCAAAACGGTTTGCTGAATCATAAAGTCCATTCACTAACGCACCATGTGAAATTCCCTTACCACCAGAAGTGATTGAAATCATATCTTGTTCCTCCGGAGATTGTGCTACGATTACCCAGCCACTGAATGGACTGTCTTTTAAAATTTGGCTAACTAATTCAAGCGAGTTCCGTTCTTGTTCTTTAAATTCCATATACTCACCCTCATTTCGCAATGCTAATGCAATAAACCTTGCAGCTTTTGTACTTGCAACTCTTTCAACATTTTATCCCCCACAGCCTCTAGAAAACTGATGACAGCATTAGCAGATTGAATAGTCTTAAATACTGTTGCTGAAGTAAGAGAAACCCGATTAATTTTTAGAACATCAGCCTGCTTTACCGGATCTTCAAAATCAATCTTCAGAAAATTACAATCTTCATCGCTAATTACATAAACACTTGCACTAGACTGCTGATTTCTATCTTTCATCCAGCGCTTTGCAGAATTATCAAGAGCTTCTGTAGTCCAATTACTAAGACATAATTCTGAGCTTAATGAATAATCTTTCCCCATTTTGTTACCTCCTCGGCCAATCTTTACTTAAAAATTGCTAAGCCAATCCAAATTGCAACATATAACATAATCAATAATGGAAGACCTATTTTTCTAAGACACAGTCTAAAAAGATAAAGCCTTGATTGTTTAAATTCTTCTACTGCTGGCGGATCCCAGTCTTTATCATTCAACCTTTGATATAGCAATCTATCCTCGATTCTCTTTTCACTAATAGGCCTAACTGGAATTTTAGTAATTGTTGCATTCAAAACATCTTTTGTGTAAAGCGTTGAATGAAAAGCGTCCCAAGCATCTTGGTAAAACTCTTTTCTACCGCAATATGATACTTCATAAACATAATTTTCAACTGGATACGCTTCAAGCAAGTAATGACCAACTTTTACTATCACTCCAAACTCACCTCCTAAAAATAATGCACACTGTCATCATCAACAACCTGGTTGCCACTAACCCAGTGTCTCCCTATATTTTCTTCGCTATTAACTTTGTCCTTAGATTGATTGCTTGGGTTTTTCGTTGAATAATATTTGATAGATGTTAGGTGCCGTTGCTTACTAGCTTTATAGGCTACCGCGCCAACAAGTGCTAAAACACCTAATGTGGTAATAAGTTTTGTAGTTTTCATTTCTCTTCCTCCTCGTAATAGTGTTCTGGATCAATTCGATCCAATCCCATTACGTAATCGATCCGAACATTGAAAATATCTGCAATTTCTTTCCATTTAGTTGAATCAAATGGCAGCCGCTTCCCATTAGCCCATTGGTCTACAGTAGATGGGAAAACATGTAATTGATTAGCTAGTTCCTCCATGGTCATTCCACTACTCTTGCATAGCTCTTTGATTCGATTCTTTCTTGTAAGTAGTAACATCAATCTTCCTCCTCGTTTAAAGGTGTCCCACAAAACGGACAAGCTACAATATCAACACTCTCGGTCAATCCACTTAAATTTCCTGCATCATCAGGATAATCAATTTTTAATATCCATTCATTTTTTGCGGCTTCTTCAATCCGTAGTGCGGTCCCCTCTCCAGTTACCACCTCTTCAAGCGGTTGTCCCGTGAAAGACTTATTATGAAGCTGACAATTCTTCTGTTTTTCAGTTAGTTTCATCTAACTTACCTCCTATAAAAACCAAACAAGTACAACGAATAAAATTACAAGTGCAATAAATTCAATTAATAGACCTATTGGATTGTTAAAAATTATCAAAAGAGATAAGCCGACTATTGACGCTACCACAGAGGAAAGTGAACGTCGATTTTACTAGTAATTCTCGCTTACTCATTTTTAACAATCACGCTCCTTAACAATTCAAGGCTTCAAATACTTTGACAACTTACTAATCTTTAACCTTTTAGTGTCTACACCACATTTAGCAAGGAGCCCTAGCATAGAATTAGCCAGTGATTCAGATTGAAAACAAGTTGCCGAAAGGAGCGAGGTCACTGTAAACTTATTAAATTTTGGATTAACTAGATTACTTAAATCATCTAGTAAAAGCACTAAAAAACTATTACCTTCAACTTCAATCACATAGACTTCAAAATCTTCAACCACATTCTCTAAATAATCAGCAACTGTTTTTCTTCCCGTTTGCTTCCACCAGTCATGAGCACTATAAATTTCTGTCGGTTTCGTTTTCATTGTATTTTCTCTATTCCCCACTTTCGTTTTGAATAATCAATAACATCAGGGTGCTACCTAAAATGGTGCTGAGCAGCAATGTTCCCAAAACCGATAAAACTGTGTTAACGCTCAAAAATTCAATCAGCCGTTTAATCGCTACAATCATGAAAATTTGAAAGCAAAACGCCCAGCCAACCAATAAAATTGCAGCCCAATTCAAATGTTTCATCGCCACTTACCTTCCTAAAGGTGCAAAGAGAACGATGGCTAAGAATATCGCATCTAGAATGCAGCAAATCCCTAAAAGCATGAATACTGTCAAAATATTGTCAATCAATTTATTCCTATTCATTTTCAAAATCTCCCTCGAATTAATTTTCCTGAAATACTCGAATCAAAAAGCAGTAAGTCCTAATTTCTTGCGTAAGCTTAATGCTGACACTAGTTGAGAGACTGTCTTGGTTACTTAGCCGTTCACTTCTGTTTGTGATTAAGTGAGCTAGCTGTGCAATAATTCGCGCTTGTTTCTTCGTCCCCATATCGTTAATCCTCCCTGTCTTGCTTAACCAGAAGCTTCTTTTCGCCCCTTATTGCGGTTAGCAATTCGTTCTTTAAGCTTACGTATCACTTTCGGATCTGCCTTTTTGTAGAGCTCTTCTTTCGATTTTCGACTCCATTCTGGCATTGGCTCTTTAATCGGCTTATGGCGCTTATATCGCTTTGAATTACCTTTGCTAGGCATATTGCTATCATCGCTTTCAACGTCTTCAACCGTCTTGATTCCCTGAGCCTCATATCGCCTTAGAATCGATCTAAGAAAACCCCACGAAGGGTACTGGTACCTTGTTTCTTGTTTAGCAACCTCAATCGCATTTAGGACTAGCTTAGGCCCTAAACGCCTGACAAACTCATTAAGAGTCTGCTGGTCTGCTCCGCTTAAATTGATTTTTGCTAAACGTGCTGCTCGGTAACAGATGGCTTCTGGTTCGTCTTTTATTAAATTTTTAAGATCATCTTTGCGAGATGATTTGCCTTTGCTAGGCGTAGTAGTAGAATCGCTTTGCTTAGCTCTTTGCGAGAGCTTTGAACGATGTAAATTCATTGCATCAGCTTCTGCTGCTTGAGAAGCTGTTTGAACGTTGTTTTGCCGATAATTGTCAAATACCTTTGCTAGGTAGGAGCCTGCTGCTGATGCTTGCTCCACTTTCCATTTGGCATAGTTAAAGGCATGGGCGACAACGTCAATTCCAAATTCATTAACCCATTGGCTAATTTGCTTTTCGACGAACAAAGAAGGTTTACCCCAGATATCATTCCAGAGATTATTTGCAAGAATCTGTTCGTCAGTCTGCGCTGCTTTGCTAGCAGCATACTTACTACTACCTACTGTTTGGTTTAAATTAGTATTTAGTAGTGTGCCATTTCGGCCTTTAGGTGAAAATGTTGATTTACCGGGGTTTCTCACCAAGATGCCCTTTTGGCCTTTAGGTGAGAATGTTGAATTATCAGTGGGTTCCACCAAGATGCCCTTTTGGCCTTTAGGTGGAATTGCCGAATTATTAGCCTTTTTCGACACTTTTATAATTTTTTCAGCCTTTTTAGGATCTTCGCATAACTCCCAAATTGGCTCTTTAAACTTTCCATTTTCTCGAACACGTGATCGTTTAAGATAACCATATTTTTCTAATTCTCTTAATCCTGATCTTAAACTTTTGACTCCATCTGCTGCATGAGTAGCTACCTCTTCTTGGTAGTACACCCAATCATCCGGTCTACTCCATAAATATTGGAAAATTCCTTTAGCCTTCCAGGTAGGACGTGTATCTTCAATTAGCACATTACACTGTGTTGTAAAGCCTTTGTCATATATTTTTTTAATTTTTGGCATAGGCTACACCTGTTTTATTCGATTGACTTTCCAAGTAAGAGCTTTAGATACTTTCATAATTAAATGATGTTGTTCTAGTTCATCAAGAATTTCCAAATTACTTTTTAATGGATCAATTGATCTATTTTTAATTTCTTCAAGGCTAAATTCTATTTGCTTTCGACTAAGCAAGAAGCCATATAATCCTAACGCTTCCAAAGTCAGACCTCTATCAAATAAACTATTAGGAATTCTAGTCCGACTGTTATCCGCTGGCTTTCGCTGGATTTTTATAATCCTAGGCATCCTTATCACCTCGTTTTATTACTTACTTCCATTCATTGGAAACTCAGTCAATGCTCTTCCAACCATTGTGCAAAGGTTGTCGCCTTAAACATCCAAGGAGAAGCACCGTGGGATTTCCAAACAGTTTCTTCTTCCATCCGTCTAAGGTCATCAAGATAACAAGAATTATTTAGTAGCCTTCCTCATCCAGTTGTCACCTTTATTCAATCTTTGAGCAGTATCATGAATTTTCCAAGTTCTGCCAATTTATGATTAATTCTTTAGATTTTTAATCATGCTTACCTCTAGTTAAACGACCCGATTTTTCCGACTTCTCATTACGGATTTTTTCTGATCGCCACATAAGGAACTTTTGATAAAGCGGTTCAATAATAATTGCATACTTAGAGGTGTCGCTAACAACGGCACTGCTGTATGGAGATTCAAGACATTCACGCATTCGATCACCAAAAGTTCCTTCACTATATCCATAATCTTTCATAATTTGTTCTCTGCTCTTCCAACCGTTTGCCATCATTTTCATCACCTTCTCTCATAAATGAATACATAAAGATAACTCTCAATGGAGATGATATTTAATGGCTTCAAAATATCCTATGTTTGGATTACGTATTCCTCCAGAACTTATGGATAAATTAAAATACATTGCTGACTACAATGGACGATCAGCAAATAAAGAAATAGAGCAATTAGTTATTAAGCATGTAAGTAACTTTGAAAAGAACAATGGCCCAATTAAAAATTCAATAAATAATGATTAATGGCTTTCAGTGCATATGCATTGAAACTATATCCTTCTCGCTCCGCTTCTCTTTTAGCTTTTTCGTATAAGTTATAAGGTAGACGGAGCGTTATTTGTTTTAGCTTCATAGAATTTGTGGATTTTCCTTCACTATATCCATAATCTTTCATAATTTGTTCTCTGCTCTTCCAACCGTTTGCCATCATCTTCATCACCTCGATCTTGCTCTTGATTATCTTTTATTCTCCATGATCAGTAATATTTGAATTAAGAATCTTTATTTTCAATGTAGAATGTTTTACACGAATTATTTTTGTGAAGTTTTCTCAACATTATTTTTAAAAAAATAATCTACTAGGTCATCAAGTTGAATATCTAACACCTTAGAAATTCTTAGCATATCTTCTTGGGTAAATTCACGTCTGTTATTCAACCGTAAACTTAGTGATGATCTATCCATGCCTACTTTAGAAGCTAATGCCTCTATAGAATATCTATGGCTTTTCATTCTCTGCCGTAATAAACTATAGTCAAAGCTTATTTCCAAACTCTACACCCCCTCACGTTTTGTTGAGTTTTCTCAACACAAGTAAGGATAATTCATTTGTTGTGTTTTGTCAACAAGAATTGTTGTGTTTCATCAACAAAAATTGTAAAATAACTTTTGTAAGGAGTGAATAATAATGGCTTCATTTCAAGAACGATTAAACGAAGCTCTTTCAAATTCCGGCCTTACCCAGTCAGAACTGGGAAGGCGGGCTCACATTGATAGGACGGTTATATCAGGATATATTCATGGTAAATACAAAGCTAAACAAGTTAATCTTTATAATTTAGCAAAAGTATTAAATGTAGATGAAGGATGGTTAATGGGTGTGAGCGATAAAAAAGAGCGTAGACATCCAGAGGAACAAGTTGAAAACACAAAAAAGGGAAATGGTGATATAACTTCCGAAGATATCGATCATTACTTTAACGGTTTACGCTCTTATGAAGGCCTTCAAATTAGTGATGAGCAAAAAGCATTTATGCGCAACTCAATTAAGTCCTTTCTAGAATCACAAAAGGCAATGCATAATAAACAAAATAAGAAAAAATAATAATTATAATACATAGACTAACTGAATATAAAGTTGATGAGAAAAAAGGTGATGTTGATGAACAAGATGGAAGATCTTATTGAATGGTTAAAAGGTGTTGCTAAGGAACATAACATTACTGTCCTTACTGAAAGCCAATGGCCAAGTGACTGGGTACCACAATCGCAAATTGAATTGCGATGCGTTTGGTACAATCCTAACTGGTTTCCAGCTTGCGAACGACCACTAACACTAGCTCATGAAATTGGACATATTTTATCTGGTGATGAAGTTAGTCTTAGTTGTAATTATTGTAGTGTTAATGAGAAAGCTGAGAGTGATGGTGATCTAATTGCAATTATGTTACTTTTAGATTATTGCCGTACACATGACATCACTTTTGAGACTAAGCAGCAATTAATTGAAGCCTTTCGAATTCCTATTTCAATGACAGAAAGCGTTGATAGAGCTACTAATTTTACATTATTTGCAATGCGCAAAAAATATAGAGAATTAGCTATTTCTTCTACTGGCGTTTTTATTTAGCGCTCTAAAAGAACGTACGTTTTGCACAATATAAACTAAAGGAGATAAAAATGTGGGTTGAAAAATATACCGTACGTGGCAAAGTCAGATATCGTTTTGGTGAAAACTATAAAAGTCCATTAACGGGAAAATATAAAAAAGTATCTGTTAGTTATCTTAAAAATAACAATCAAACTAAAAGAGCAGCAGCCATTGAACTAGCAAAAAAAATTGAAAAAGCTAAGCAAAAGGAATACTTCACAGATAAAGATATTTCACTTCGAAACCTTGCTGACAAATTTCTAACTATATATAAACAAAGGGTAGCGGTTAATACTTACTATAATGCCTTTCGAGGACTTAAACGGATTTGTAATGACTTAGGTAACGATACCCTTGCTAATAAAATAACTACAGAAATACTTAATCGCTATTTAGATCAAAAGCTTTATGATCCAGATAAGCCTTTAACCAATGCTTCAATCCAAAATTACAAGAAATACTTATCAATGACATATAAATTTGGCGTTAAATATGGCTATCTTAAAAAGAATCCGGTCAAAGATGTTGAAATAACATGGCGAAGCGAGATTAAACGAAAGCGTGATCGTATTGAAAATAAATATTTGACTGATGGTGAATATCATGCAATCCTCCATGCTTGTGAGGAAAAAGGTCGTAACGATATCAAGCTTTTCCTAGAATGGCTTTATTTGACTGGTATGCGTTGTGGAGAGGCTGCCGGACTTTATGTAAAAGACATAATCAAAGAAGAAGGCAAGTACAAAGCAATTATTGATGGTTCCCTTTCACACCAACGAGAATTATTAGGGACTGTAAGTAACCCTACAGTTAAAGTTTCAGTCAAGAAAACTGACGGTGCAAAAACAATTGCTAGTAATCGAGAAGTACTATTGCCACAAAAGGCTGTCAATATTTATAAAGAACTTAGCCTTAATAAAGATCCAAATGACTTGATTTTTATTAATAAAGATTCACGAAGTAATCGTCCATTTGATGCATCACATTTAGATCGTTTCCTCCATCGATTAGAAGCAGGAGCAAAAATTGATAAAAGTGTTACTACACATTTTTTTCGCCATACTCATGTTTCAAAATTAGCAGAACTTGGAGTTCCCTTATACGTTATAAAAAATCACGTAGGACATGAAAATAGTAAAATTACAGAAGAAATTTATTTACACGTTACTAAAGAAATGGAAGAATCTTTAGCTGATAAGTTAAGTAAGCTTTAATATATACTTTCTCAGTCCCTAGAACATATGTTTGATAAAAACAATTACCTATGTTATAGTGTTAGCGAACATATGTTTAAAGGAGCTATTATTTTATGACTATTTTATATCGAATGAAGAACCCTCATACTAACCAATATTTTTGTAAATCTGCTGATCTTATTGATGAAGCCCCACTTGAATATTCACTCGTCTATACAGAAGAAACGGCCCAAAAGATTATTCACGATGCAAATGTAATGGGTAAGCTCTTGTTTGATCATTTAGGATATAAAGAAGATTTCAAAGGTTATATTCTTGAAGAAGCTTCATTAGACAGTATTCAAATTCCAGACGAATGGAAACCTTATGTGGAACGAATCTCCCGGATTGACCATATTTCTATTCCAGAAGCTCAGAAAGTATTCCGCCAAGAATTAGTAGATTATTGGGATAAATGGGCTATGTATGATCCCTTTACTGGAAAAGAGATGCCAACTAAACGTGCCCCATTTGAATAAAAAATAAGCAGCAATTATCTTCCACCCGGAAAGAATTGCTGCTTATTTTTATTGGTAATGTATTTTAAACCAATATTCATTTCCTAATTTTAGAATTAACAGACCGTAATGAACATTCAATTAGTTGTTATATGATAAAAGAATTGTATTACAATTTATACACCCTACTAATAAATGCTGAAAATTGGTCCCTATCATAAAGAATTACTCCTGTATTCTCTGCTAAATCTATTGCACTCTTTGTAAAATAATTTGTAGTCATAACAATTGCCTCTTGAGCATTATAAAAAGCCTTTGCAGCTATTACTTGTTGTATTGCAGAGTTACTAACCTTAGAGGTATATTTTTTAATTTGTATTACACTTTTAATTCCAGTTTTAGGATCTACAATTATTACATCCGCGCCTTGATCCCCTGATTTTTTTGTTGCCTCTGATTTATAACCTAATATTTCATATAATAATGCAACTTTTTCTTCTAATTCAAAAGGATTCAGTTCATCGAATTCATAATTAAAAGATCTAGTAAGATTATTTTTATTAGAATATAAAGCTTCGTATTGATCTTCTACATTTTGACCTTCTACATTGATATTATGAGGTAATATTGGATTTCTTTGTGATTCAATATATTGTCTCCTTATTTTAAAATATAGATCTTCCAATGTATTAAATTTAATTAAAGAACCATTTTTCTTAAGAGAAAATGCAACTGCTGCAAGTATTTCGTAATTTAGGTTTATTGGAGACTCATCATTATTTATAAAAAGATCTGTATGCTTGCTTAGTTCTTCTAATGTTAAAGTTCCGTCTAGCATATCTTTCATAACTTTATTAGAATCTTTTGATTTATATTTATAGAACATCGCTATACAGTGGTCATACTTAAGAAATTCCATTACTAATTCAGCATTTTTTGAAACACTAAATCCTAAAGAATACACTTTATCAGCTAGTAAAGATAGTTTTTCGTTTAATCCTAAACTTAAAATCCAAAAAGAGTTTCCTATGCCATCTTGTTTATACCATGACACTTCATCCTTAAAGGTAGTTTTATTCCACATAAGTGCATCGGTATCAATACTTCCATCTAAATTGAGCGGAGTGTATGTAGTTGAAAAAATAAGTTTTTCAGATGACCTTAGAAAATGTAAACTAGTAGCATAATTATTTTTGGCAAGTGTTATCCAGCCAAGTTAGTGTAAGATTTTCATAGGTTGGATGAATAATTCATCTGGTCGTGGAAATCTTTTTTGTAGACCAATTTACTTATTTACAAAAAAAGAAAAGACCGGTAGCCTTTAGTGTGTCGAATACTAAGCAAAGGCAGGTCTTTCCTCATGGATATTTTAACAGAAATCGAGCAGAATTTGGTGAAATCAGGCAGTTTATTTGAAGCTGAACAGATTATTTTAAAAGGGGTATTGGAGTTAGGACAAGTAATCATGCAAAACTTTTTGGAAAGCTTAGATCGAAGCTTAAAGTCCCAAGCTCCAGCGAACTATCAAGTAATCAATAAACAGCCACGGACGCTTAATTTTATCTTTGGCCCGGTGACTTTTCAACGACGGTATTATCAGGCTGGGACAAAGAAACGTGAATTTTACTTAGACCAACAATTAAAAATTAAACCACGTCGTCGTTTATCGCCACACTACTTAATGA
>NZ_NGPY01000045.1:0-1656 GCF_002254085.1 Limosilactobacillus reuteri
GGTACTGTACCCTGTCAAGTTTACACACTAAATAATAAAAATTAATTGGCTTTGCCGTAACGAAATTCCGTTGCAGTAAGGTCATTTCTTTTAGCTGAAATAAATGTATTTGTAAAGTATTCAATTCCTTCAGCCACTAGTGTTTGAAGTTCATCAAGTGTTTGTGGCTTAGATGAATGCGCTAGCCAAATTGCTTTAAAGTCGGCCCACCAGTGCTCGATAACTGCGTTATCTGCTGGTGTGCCAGGAGCTGAATAGCTATGTTGACTATTATTGCTAGTTAAATATTGATTGAACGCCTTAGAAGTATAAGCAGCTCCGCGATCAGTATGAATAAGTGGGGCTAATACACCTTCTTGTTTCTGAGCTTTCTTGAATACTTGAATTGCTCCCTCACTAGTTTCTGTTGGGGTAATTAGCCAGCTAATTGGAAATTGACCATATAAATCAAGAACCACATGTAAACGAACTTTATAATTATGAATATTGTAGGCGAGTTCTGTTGTATCAGTTACCCAAACCTGATTAGCTGCTTCCTGTTTAAATTGACGATTAAGTATATTTTCAGCTTGATAGGTTTGACGTTCCTTGTTGCGTTTTCTTTTAGCTTGACGATAGTCAGCTTTAATCCCATGTTCCTTCATAATTCTAATAACTCGTTTTTTGTTGACCAAATATCCAAGACCTGCGCGCTTAATAAGACGAGTCATTTTCCCATAGCCAATACTTTGCTTATTAGTTTTCTCAATTTCTTTAATCAAATTAAGGATCTCTTGATCCTGGATATCCTTAGTAGTTAATTCTCGTTTTAGCCACTTATAGTAGGCTTGCCGGCTTACTTTAGCCGCTTTAACTAGTTCTGATACTGTATAACCGTCTTTAATCATTTCTTGAATCGCTTGATATCGTCCGGTCGATGCACCTCCCGATTGCGTATTTCGACTAATTTTTTTGCGAACGCAATTTGTACCTCGCTTTCTCGTTTCTCAGCTTCTAATTCACGTACTCGTTTTCTCAACCGTTCGAGCTCATTTGTCGGTTCTTTCTCTTTATTTCTGCCACGATTATCTTTTAGTACTTCCCAATTATGATCGTGCAAATATTTACGTACCCACGAATAAACCCGCTGATAACTAATATCATACTTACTAGCTGCTTCTTTATAGTTGTTCTGGTGGTTAATCGTCCACTGCACAATCTGCTTTTTCTCATCAAAGGATACTTTCCGACCCATTTTCTTAACTCGCTTTCTTGTTGCGTAAGCAACAGTTAGTTTGTCACTATTGTACTGGATAATCCATTGTTTTAGTTGAGAAATATGGCGTATTTTGTACTTAATTAAAACCTCACGACTAGCCAGTCCGTTAAGCTGATAATCTTTCACCGCGGCAATCTTTGTCTTAAGTGAATATTTTTGGTTATGTTTAGGACGAATTAATCCTGCCAGTCCTGCTAATAAAAATTGTTTAATCCATTTAGTCATGTTCGCTGTTCTCACTTCGTGATAGTCAGCGAATACTCCTAATGAGCAATCTGAATCCTGATAATTACTTAGTAATCTTAATTTTTCTGTTGTGGAATAACTAGAAACGAAAAACACCCCCTAGAATTGGCACTTTTATTATTTAAAGTGTCAACCCTAAAGGGTATTGTACG
>NZ_NGPY01000046.1:0-1348 GCF_002254085.1 Limosilactobacillus reuteri
AATTGGAGCAGTACAAGGAATAATTCCGATTAACACGGCCACAAGTAGACCAATGGGACAACTTTTTAAGGCACTAACCCACTAAAACTGTATATTTAAAGGCTACCTATGAAAACTTGACAGATACAATTATGATGCAATTACTGCGCCTTGATAAGACTTTTATTATAATTGCACATAGATTGCAAATTTCGCAAATTGTTGATCGAGTGGTTGTTTTAGAAAAAGGGGAGATTGTGGAACAAGGTACGTATACAGAACTGAAGAACGATAACAGTATATTTAATAAACTAATTTCAATTAATTATGAGGAAGGAATCGTTAATAATGAATAAAAAAACAGTGCTAGAAAAGAAACAAATTTCATCAGAAGATCAAATGAAGATAATCGGTGGTGCAGTTATGAATCCAGCTCAATTTTTAGAATGTAAGATGTCAGGTTTAACAAGTAAGACAAAAGGAAGTTTGGTTACATGGGCTTGGAATCACACCTTTGGACATAGATAATGGTCAAATTACCGCTTTTATTATTAGTGCTATGTAACATTTTTACGTTATTAGGTGTATATAGTATTTATACATTACTTATTGGTAGTTCAAATTTAAAAAAGACAGCTGTTGTAACTGTCTTTTTTTCTGTATTTACGGCGATTGTGATAGGAAGCTATGACTGGCTTCTTATGCCTACTACCATTATAGGAGTAGGATTAGTTGCTTGTCTTGCAAACGAAGGCCGATTTAAAACAAACATTTTTAGTATACTTCTTGCATGTATATTACAAATTTTTATTTCTGAGATATCAGTATATCTTAGTTATAGTTTTGTGTATAAAATAACCGATATTGAGAACGAAGTTGCTATAGGTATATCATTTTGTGCTTTAACTAGTGTTTTTACTTGTATCCTTATTTTGTTGCTAAGAGCCAAAGCAAATATACTACGACAATTTATGTACAACGAAAAAAGCCAAATATCGATTTTAGGATTTACAGCGTTCCTTTTTTTACTTATCTATATTATTCAAATTTTTATTGATCTTAGTGAGAAAAATAGAGCACTACAATTGGGTGTTATCCTCATCTTTTGTATAGTCCTAATTCTGAATGATTTTTTCTTAAGAACTTATGTGGAAGTGGAAAAAAAGCAAAGTAAAATTAGAGAACAGAATGAAAAAAATGGTGAGTTACAAAAATACTTGAAAGAACTTTCTATCAACTATATGTAGAGGGCGGCTGTAGAATGTAGGAAATCGGCGGTTTAAAATTGTCGATTTTCCTGCATTTTTTGTATACTCACTTTATCAATCTTTTGAGGAAGTGATGAGTATGCGAAAAGACGTTTACGAAA
>NZ_NGPY01000047.1:0-1235 GCF_002254085.1 Limosilactobacillus reuteri
ATGAATATGTCCAAGACGCTCCAGTCAATTCAATGTGATTAAGTTGTCGAACCGCCGTATACGGAACCGTACGTACGGTGGTGTGAGAGGTCGATAATTGAAATAATCAATTATCTCCTACTCGATTAGTTTAAATTTTGATTTTAAAGAAATAGTATAAAATGGTGCAAATTTGTATAACCGGTGCACGGAAAGTGCATGGTTTATAATTAAAAATCCAACGCTTTTAAAATGGCTTTATCTGATTTATCTTTGTATTCATCAATCAAATAAGCATAGGTATTCATGGTTGTTGAAACATCATTATGACCTAGCCGCTTGCTAATTGCATAAATGTCTATCCCATTGCTCAACAACAAAGCAACATGACTATGGCGTAAACTATGAAAATGAAAATTTTCTTTTTTAATATGAAGGTCACACATAATTTCACGTAGTTTCTTATTTAACGGAGTGCTTGTTGGAACAGTTCCAAATTGATCCATAAAAACAAGATTACTTGGTGCGTTAACTCTTAATTTACTGAAAAGATGAATTAACTTATCATTGACCTTTATTTTCCTAATAGATGATTTATTTTTAGTTGGTTTGAAACGATGAGTTCTGAAATGCTCTTCAGTTTCGTTTTTATCTTTGGTTTCTTTCCATGCCTTATCAATATTAATAGTGTGATGAATAAAATCAATATCATTCCACGTTAAAGTGTCCACACCGGTTATAAAATGTTGGAAAACACCGATTTAAAATTGTCGGTTTTCCAACATTTTTTTATACTTGTTTCATATTAAATCTGGAGGAATTTATATGAGACAAGATATTCGACAGGAGTTGAGAAAATATCAAATGGATAAAATTAAACCAAATTTTACTGAATTAGGTCGTCAATTAGGCTGTGATCCAAGGACAGCTAGAAAATATTATTATTTGAAAGACGATGGTTATGAAAACAAAAGAAAATGACGTAAAAGTAAATTAGGTCCCTATCGAAATATTATTGATGAGAAGGTTAAGAATTCTTGTTCAGCTACTTCAATTTTTTATTTCATTAAGGAGATGGGTTATACCGGCGGTATAAGTATATTGCGTGATTATTGCCATCAAATTAAAGCCTGAAATGTCAATTTAAATTAGAAAAAAGGTGAAAGTTGTTCTTCTGTGACATGACTCAAGAATACTTCTAATGGTGTACGATAATTAAGAGATTTTCGTGGGATATTGTTGCGACGACGCTTAAT
>NZ_NGPY01000048.1:0-1227 GCF_002254085.1 Limosilactobacillus reuteri
TTTATCTTTGGCCCGGTGACTTTTCAACGACGGTATTATCAGGCTGGGACAAAGAAACGTGAATTTTACTTAGACCAACAATTAAAAATTAAACCACGTCGTCGTTTATCGCCACACTACTTAATGATGATGGCTAAGATTGCCCAAACAACTACAATGCGCAATACTGCCGACATTTTGAACCTTGTATTTGACAGCGGAATTACTGCCGATTCGGTAATGCACGCCGTGCATGAGTTAGGAAATCAGGTAGCTAAACAAACTCAAGCAAAAGAACACCAAGCTACTCCTCGCCATATGCCTAAAAATTTAACTATTGAGGGTGATGCCTTTATGATTAAAGGTAAAAAAGAAGCAGGTCAGCTGACTCTTGTGCACCATTATCGGGTTTATGAGCGAGTAGCTAATCAAATCATTAATCGGCATGACTTTCTCAGTGTTGGGCACCAAGGACGGCTTGAAGCACGACTAAGTGATTATTTAGACCGCCATTATAAGCTTGCCGGTCAAACGATCTTTTTGGCCAGTGATGCTGGCCCAGGTTACGAACCAGCTAAGCTATTAAGTCTAGTTCCTCAAGGTGCACATGGTGAATACTTTCTCGACCGCTATCATTGTTTACAGAAAATTGAACATACTTTAGGCCGGCACAACGAATTAGCCATGCGAGCAATTAAAGCCGTTCGTCATCATGATCAAGCAGAGCTAACAATAATTTTAGATACTTATGAATCACAAAACCTAACGGAAAAACAAGCAGACGACCTAATGCGTTTAAGAAAGTATCTACAGCGAAATTGGCGGTATATCCTCTCACCACAAATGCGTGGATTTAAGGATATTCATTTAATTGGTTCAGTCGAAAGTTCTCACCGGGCTTTTACTTACCGGATGAAGAAACAGGGCAAGTCATGGACTAAGCAGGGGGCTAAAGCCATGATTGGTTTAATTGAAGCCCGAATGAATGGTGAACTGCAAGCTAGTTTAAATACAATCCTAGAACAATTAACAGTTCTTCCTCGAGTGGCTCAAACCAGCCTATTACAGGAAATGCATATTCGAACTGGAGAGTTTCTAAGAAAGGCACCGACAAAGCCGTCAATTGGAGCAGTACAAGGAATAATTCCGATTAACACGGCCACAAGTAGACCAATGGGACAACTTTTTAAGGCACTAACCCACTAAAACTGTATATTTAAAGGCTACCTATGAAAACTTGACAGATAC
>NZ_NGPY01000004.1:0-58521 GCF_002254085.1 Limosilactobacillus reuteri
TTAGACTTCCTTCAGATTCCGTCTCACGACGGACACCCTTGTCCTCAGCTCATGGTTCCGACTACTACGGCCCATAGCGGACTTTCACCGCCTAGCTAATACCCATGCCGGGCGCACAAACAAAAAACTGGAAGTAAATTTCCAGTTTTTTATTTTTGTAACGATTCTTTCACAAAATGTTCATACTTGAACGGTATAGTATAGACAATCCCTAATATAAATAAACCCCTATTTTTCTTCTATACTATCCCCCTCAAAATAGCTATGAAGAAATACGAAAAGTGGTCGGCCCATAATGAGTCGGCCATTTTTTAATACATCTAGGCTCACCATGGTATAATAAGGAACTAGATATATTACTCATTAAGTATGAGGTGAAATCATTGAATAATAAAGATAATAATCAAAATAACAATAAGCGGCGACCTACGCGGGTTGAGCTTTATGACACTCCTAAGCCAGGAGAAGAAAAGAAAAAACGTTCTTTCTTTAATCGTAAACCTAAACAGACTACCCCTAACCATAAACATAAGACAGCATCCCCTAATAAGAAAAAGAATCCATATGGAATTTCTCGCCGAATGTTTAAGGTCATTTTAGGCGGTCTATTAGTTGTCTTAATTGCAACCATTGTTATTTTCCTAGTTAAACAACAGGACCCTGTCAATGTTGATAGTAATGACACTACTGTCTCCACAAGCACTTCATCACACAAGAAGCATAAAAAGAGCAGTAGCAGTCATAAGCATCGTTCAAGTTCCAATGACAGTGATGACAATGATACTCAAGATACTTATAGTATTTCAACTCCTAGTCGTTCGAATAACACGCCTCAGACAAATCATTCAACTAACCAACAACCAACTACTAACTCTTCCTCAACTCCACAACAAAACCAACCATCGCAGGAAGAACATCATGATCAAGGCAACAGCCAACAACAATCTACTTCACAACCAGCAAGCAGCAATTCTGGGTCACAGCCTAATCAAAGTTCGCAAAGCGCTAGCTCCCAGTCAAACCCGCAACCAGTTCAACCTCATTCTCAAAATAATCAACATTAATTTGGAATAAAGGGGTTGTCAATTAAAGTGGGCGTGCTATA
Source organism: Limosilactobacillus reuteri (assembly GCF_002254085.1). Taxonomy (GTDB): domain Bacteria; phylum Bacillota; class Bacilli; order Lactobacillales; family Lactobacillaceae; genus Limosilactobacillus; species Limosilactobacillus reuteri_K. The sequence continues at coordinate 1,106 of NZ_NGPY01000004.1, forward strand.
ATCAAGACAATCGATTGAAGGATATGCACCTTCAAAGTCCTCTACAGAGAGTAAGTGCCTTGAGTGGAAGCACTTGTGAGTGACAATGATGGTTGTACCACCTTCCCTTATTATTAGCCGAGATAAGGCTAGTCGGATCGTGTCCGTTACCGCACCTTAGAGAGGACATTACTAGTGTGTCCTAAAGATGGGTGGAACCACGCTAATTTCTGTTAATTAACGTCCCTGATACTTTCAACGTTGAAAGTATCAGGGACGTTTTTATTTATATTAAAGGAGAGATTTCTATGGCTCAGGTTGCTGTTATGTCCCCAGATGGATCAGTTAAGAAGATCGATCGGGATTCACAAGAAGGTTTAGAAGCATTACGTAAACTTTCTGCATTAATGTTAAAGGCTGCATTAAAACAAGAATTTAAGGGTATTCGACTTGGTGAAGCTGTCGCTGACGAAGATGGTTTCCACGTTGATTCTGATAAAGATAATCAACAAGTTTCTGCTGACGAATTACCAGCTCTTGAAGACGTAATCAAGGGAATGGCAAAGAACGATGTTAAGGTAGAATTTGTTGAAGTACCTGTTGACAAGGCTCTTGCCGAGGTAAAAGATGATCGTTTCTCTACTGAATTGATCAACGAAAATGCCAAAGACGGCAAGGTAGCAATGTACCAACTTGGCGATGTTAAAGCTGTTGCAGATGATGACATTCTTTTGTATGGTAATGTTGTTAAAAACTTACGCTTGCTTTCTGTTGCTGGTGCTTACTGGAAGGGAATGTCCTCCAATCCTATGCTTCAACGGATTTACGGAACTGTCTTCTACAAGAAGGATGCATTAGAAGAAGATTTAAAGAAACGTCAAGAAGCTAAGGAACGTGACCACCGTGTTATCGGTAACCAACTTGACCTCTTCTTTGTTGATCCTAAAGTTGGTGCCGGTTTACCATACTGGTTACCAAAAGGTGCTACTATTCGCCGAACAATCGAACGTTACATCATTGACCGGGAAGTTGCCGATGGTTACCAACACGTTTATACTCCAGTCCTAATGAATCTTGATGCATACAAGACTTCTGGCCACTGGGAACACTACCGCGACGACATGTTCCCACCAATGGACATGGGTGATGGTGAAATGCTTGAATTACGGCCAATGAACTGCCCAAGCCATATTCAAGTTTACAAGCACCATATTCGTTCATACCGTGATCTCCCATTACGAATTGCGGAACTTGGTATGATGCACCGTTATGAAAAATCAGGTGCCCTTTCTGGTCTTCAACGGGTTCGTGAAATGACTTTGAACGATGGTCACACTTTCGTTACCCTTGACCAAATTCGTTCTGAATTCGCTAAGATTTTGAAGTTGATAATGAGCGTTTACGAAGACTTTGATATTACCGACTACAGCTTCCGTCTTTCTCTTCGTGACCCTAAGAACGTTAAGAAGTACTATGCTAATGACGAAATGTGGGAAAAATCCCAATCAATGTTGAAGTCAGCAATGGATGACCTTAACCTTGATTATTATGAAGCTGAAGGTGAAGCTGCCTTCTATGGTCCAAAACTTGATATTCAAACCAAGACTGCTCTTGGAAATGATGAAACAATGTCAACGATTCAACTTGACTTCATGCTTCCAGAACGATTCGGTCTTTCCTACGTTGGTCAAGACGGTAAAGAACATCAACCAGTTATGATTCATCGTGGTGTTGTTGGAACAATGGAACGGTTCATGGCTTACTTGACAGAAATTTACAAGGGTGCATTCCCAACTTGGTTAGCTCCAGAACAAGTTCACATCATCCCTGTTAATGAAGAAGCTCATGGTGAATACGCCGATGACCTCGCTAAGAAGATGAAGGCTGCTAACATCCGGGTTAATGTCGACCACCGAAACGAAAAGATGGGCTATAAGATTCGTGAAGCTCAAACACAAAAGGTTCCATATACTCTTGTTGTTGGAGACGATGAAAAGAATAACAATGGTGTATCTGTTCGTAAGTACGGTGAAAAGGAACAAAATGAAATGAGTCAAGAAGCATTTATGAATGAAATTCTTGAAGATATTGCTTCTTACTCCCGTGAAAAGTAATTAAGACTAAAAATGGCTTTATCACAACTTTGTGAAAGCCATTTTTTTGTTTTAAATTTTATGAAAGCGAAATTTTTAGCATAACTTTAACCACCAAAAATAAACCGTTTTCGAAACATTCGTGAAGTTTTGGACAACCTAAAATTAGTGATTGACACTATTAATCAAAGGTTTTATAGTAATAAACGCTCACTTTTGAGCCACTAAATATAATAACTAATCATAAAAAACAAAAACTATTTATTTTGGAGGTATAAGATATGTCTACTATGAACGATTTATTTAAAGCAATGGGTAAAGCTACTGAAGAACATCACGCTAGCGGCCTTTCATTTGAAGCTAAGACTGATACACCTGCTGGTATTGGTCAAGGTATCCTTAACGTTCGCAAGTAATTTTAAAAGGTCATGATTAGGAATTTCTCGATCATGACCTTTTTTATTTATCCTTAATAGCCGAAGCAAATATAAACATAACTAACCCCAGGGCAAATAGAACACTTAATGAAGCCGCACCGACCGTCGATTTACCAGTTTATTGAGTAACGATTCCAACAATAAAGGGACCGAGAATTGCGGAAAACTTCCCAAGGATATTATAGAAACCCAAAAATTCACTACTGTCATTTTTAGGAACAAGGCGGCCGAAGTATGATCTACTAAGTGCTTGAAGTCCGCCTTGGCTTGTCCCAACTAAAATAGCTAAAATCCAAAAATCGATCAAAGTTTCTAACCGTAAAGCATAAAGACAAATAAAGAAATAAACGATAATGCCTAGCATAATAATTCGTCTCGTAGAAAACTTATTAGCAAGTCAACCATACAAAAGTGAAATGGAACAGCAATTAACTGAACTACTAACAGAACGACCATCAGCATCGTTGTTTGAATTCCTAAGTCTTTACCAATAACTGTTGCCATCGTAAAAATTGTATCAACACCGTCAATATAGAAGAAATAGGCAACTAAAAACCATGTCAACTGCTGATATTGATTAATATGATGCATGGTTCTTCTCAGACGGCGCAAACTATCGATAAAAGGATTTTTTTCATACTGTTGACGCTATAACGTTGATGACCATTTTTTTAATAACGGCTACGCAAAAATAACCCACCAAACTGCAGCCAGAATAAAACTAAATCGGGCTACTCCATAACTGCTTAGGAGACCGCCAAAACCTTTACTTAGTTCTGCCACTAAAAAGATAATAAAGGCGACCACTCCTCCTAGATAGCCCATTCCATAACCGGTCGACGAAACACGGTCCATTTGCTTATTATCAGCTACATCTATTAGGAAACTATCATAAAATAAATTTCCTCCTGAGTAACCAATGATCGATCCAATATAAACAAGTAAAAGCACCTGCCAATATTTGATTGGAACAAGAGCAAGACCAATTGTCAGTAAAATTCCCAACCAAGTAAAGAGATTTAGCCAGCGCTTTTTTGCATGCGGATAATCAGCCAATGCTCCCAATAAAGGTGCAAGTAAAGAAATAATAAGTGTACCAAAACTATTTGCGTATCCCCACAGCGCTATCGAATTCGCTGCACTAACACCGGCATGATCAGTTACTGCTTTGAAATAAACTGGTAAAACAGCGGTCACAACTAAAATTCCATAACCAGAATTTGCCCAATCATAAAAAATCCATTGCCATTGTTGTCTTGTAAACTTCACAACGTCACCTCAGTCTTTAAAGATTGCATTAATTACTTGTCCGGCAGTTGCAGTCGGATAATGTAATCCTAATAATTTAGCAAATGTCGGTCCTTCATCAACCAGGTGAGCATTTTCAACAGTCGCATCACCTTTGATTTGTGGACCGGCAAAAATAGCGGTAGTGAAGTAATTTGCTTGTGTTGGCCCGTAACCATGGACTCCACGATATCGATCATGAGTTCCAATTGATTCTGGAGCAACTTTTTCAACAATTGCTGGTCTGTTTACCTCATCAGTAAAATAATATCCCGGCTTAGCTTCAACCAAAAACGTACATTTAGGATCCGCGCCTCGTTTAATTGCCGTTGCGTTATCATAGATTTGCTCAACCCCTTCAATACCAGCAATCATTTGCTTAAGTTTTCCTCGATCCACGGCACCACGAGTATAAATATAGGTTTCTCCATCGCAAGTTTTAGCAGTGACTTGCCAGTTATTTCGATAAGTAATTTTCTTTCTAAGAGGGTGAAGAAGTCCTTGTTGCGCAAACAACATATTTAAATGAATCATCTTATCAACATTAATTTGATAGTGATCCCCTAAAACTACAAAGTCCGTTCGCGCATAAGTACCGGCATCTTTCGTCGCTTGAATTATCTTAGCTACGCGTTTATCTAAACGGTGTAATGCTTCTTTTGCTTGTGGTGACCGAACCCCATAACGGTGACGCATACTATCCATATCAACTAAGTGAATCAAGGTTAAGTCCGGCTTTTTATTTTTAATCGTATCAACCGCACATGCTGTTACAAAATCGTCAAGCCACGGCTGCTTAATCCCGTGCCGTAATTTACCATATTTCTTATTCATTTCATATAGAAATAACGGACTGCTTGCCTTTAACGAAACAAGTACTTGATTTGTCCAAATTCGATTAGGAAAGATTTCTGCAAGGTTATAATCAATCTTACTGCCAGCAGTAACAGGCCACAAAAATGCAGCAGTTGTTAAGCCCTTTTCTTTTGCAACATCATAGAGAGGCACCGATTGAATATCTTTTCGATACCAAAACCAGTCAAGCGATTGCCGGCGTGGCTGCAATTTAGTATTGTTAATAATTCCATGCACAGCCGGATACTGCCCGGTAATAATCGAAGTATGGGATGGATAAGTTAACGTTGGAAAGATTCCTTCAACTTTTTTTACCCAGGTTCCTTTTTTTATTAAATTCGCTAATGTTGGTGTTATTTGGCGTAATTCGTTTAGGTCACGAAATCCTAGTGAATCTAGCGAAATAACAATTAGCTTATGCTGTTTCATCTGTTCATCTGCTTTCTTTTCAAACTCATTAGCTATTTTAAAATAAATTATTGTTAATAACTAGTTTTGAAAGAAATTATCAAAAGTCATTCTCATCGTAAGCCCTAAAATTTGTATAATAGAATGGTTAACCCCTATTGGTAGACTGTGGATTGCCAATAAATTTTAAAGTGAAATTTGATTCACAGTAATTTTTAATGTAAAATTAAGTTTCAGTTTTCAGTATTTTATGAAAGGAATCATAATCATGCAAAATCAGTTACCCAAGGGAAAAGAGCATGAGAAAACTCTCGGCCTCTTCGACCTTTCTATTCTAGGTATTGGCGCAATCATCGGAACTGGAATTTTAGTTTTAACTGGAATTGTCGCCGCGGAAGATTCAGGCCCCGCAATTGTTTTCTCTTTTCTGATTGCTGCTCTTGCCAGTGGTTTAATTGGTCTCTGTTATTCAGAATTGACCACTAGCCTCCCCAATTCAGGAAGTGCCTTTTACTACGCGTGGGTTTCAATTGGTAAATTTATGGCGTTCCTTGCTGGATGGACGCTGATTGGGGTCTACGTTACTACAACTGCTACCGTAGCCAATGGTTGGACCGGGTACGTGCAATCGTTCCTCGAAGTTCTTGGAGTTAATTTACCACATAAATTACTGGTTACTCCTGCAACTGGTGGTTATGTAAATCTCCCTGCTGTCTTGATGATCCTTTTTATGACGATTATTCTGACACGGGGAACTAGTGAAAGTAAACTTGTTAACAACTTCTTGGTTGGTGTCAAAATCTTTATTATTGTTCTATTTATCGTTGTTAGTGCTCAACATATTAATCCAGCTAACTGGCACCCATTTTTACCATATGGATACAAAGGAATTTTCACAGGAGCATCTGCTGTCTTCTTCTCCTTCCTTGGATTTGATGCATTAGCTACTTCTGCTGAAGATGCTAAAGATGTTGATAAAAATATTCCCCGGGCAATAATTTTATGTTTAGTCATTTCAACGGCCCTCTATATTTTAGTTAGTCTTGTTATGACGGGAGTTCTAAGCTATAAAGATTTGAATGTCTCTGAAGCTATGTCATATGTTCTTTTAGCTAAAGGTCATAAATACGTGGCTGAGATTGTTTCGCTTGGTGCTGTTTTAGGAATTATGGCTGTTGTCTTCGCATTCATCTATGCTGGCTCAAATATCATGAAGTCAATGAGTCGAAGTGCTTTTCTTCCTCAAGGCCTCGCTAAAGTTAACGACAAAACTCAAAGTCCTAATCGTGCTATTTGGTTAGTCGGACTTCTTGCAGCTGTCTTGGCTGGAGAATTTGATCTCCATTATCTTGCATTAATTGCCAATATTGGATCGTTGGTTGTCTTTGCTTTAATTTCGCTTATCGTAATTATCTTACGCTACCGTTATCCAGAATTAAAACGACCATTTAAGGTACCTTTTGGCAACGTTATTCCTGTTCTATCAGTATTGATCTGTATTGTTTTATTAGTAAGCATCTCACTTAATGCTTGGTTAACATACTTATTGTGGTTGCTAGTTGGATTAGGAGTTTACTTCTGCTACTCTCTTCGTCATGCAAACGAATTTAATTTCCAAGATGAAAGTGATATTCCAGGCGCTTAAAATTTATTTCTAAATTATGATGAGGCTGGGAGAAAACAAAAGTTTTCTCTCAGCCTCAACTACTTTTATGAACAATAGAAAGATAACGTGGAAAATAACCACAAGGCTCGAGTCTAAGTACGAACGATAATCAGCCCGTGCCGTGCTAATCATCGTCCTAGCTTAGCCAACCGCCTTGTCGAGAAGGTTATTTCCCACTCTCATTTTAATATTATTTAACACTGCGATTTTGACGAGTCGTTTCCGCTAAGTGGACTAAATTAGTAACAAAATTATGGGTTTTGGCTTCATAATTATATTGGCGACCCAGCTTAACAAAGTAACCATTGATATAATCAACTTCCACTGGACGATTATGACTCATATCTTGGTACATTGATGGATAATGATGCGGACAGCCAACTTTAGAGACATAATTCACACTTTCTAGCTCTTCTGCTCGCGTATTAACCAATTGTACTCCAGCACGCTCACAGACATCATATGCTTCATCAATTAATTGACGGGATAGTTCATCAGCCTTGTCAAATGCCGCATACTCACCCATTGTAATTTCAAACATAGTACAAAGGGTATTAACAACTGAATTAAAGACTACCTTTGCCATCAGCGTTCCCATAAAATCATCTTTAAGGGATGGATTAAAGTTTGCTTTTTTGAGTTCTGCCATTAACGCTTGAGTCTTCTCATCAGGCTTTTCAGTATAATTAGCCCAATTAGTCGTTCCCATTCCTCGTTCGCCAACAAATTCAACTTCGCCAGGTCTGGTTAAGATAGTTGCTACTAAGGCCGTTCCAGCAACCACTTTTTCTTTTGGGAAATACTTCAATAATTTTTCAACATGTCCCATTCCATTCATCGCTGTCATCGCATATTGATCCTTCAAGAAATGTTCACAACGTTTTAACATATCGTCTAACTGCATTTGTTTTAATTCAAAGAAAACAAAATCAGCATCTGTAGCCTCGTATTCTTCGGGTGTATAAACGTTAACCGGAACAAGATGTCTATTTTTATGCTCGCGAGTTACATAAACTCCTCCTTGTTCTTTCATCTTGTTGTAATGTGGTAACCACCCTTCAACAAAATCAACTTCATTACCCGCTTCTTGTAATAGAACACCAAACCGTAATCCCATTGCACCCGCACCAACGACTGTAAACTTCATAATTATCTCTCCTTTTTATGACTATAAAAAAGCGTCCTTAGGTTAAATAACTTAACCTAAGGACGCTTTTTGCGTGGTACCACCTTAATTTGCCAATAATTCACATTATTAGCCTCAAATGTTCAATGTTTCCATTAAACACGTCAGCTATAATGGGCTGATCCCACCATTAATTACTAATTTCATCATGGCACTCAAAGTGATTTTCATTATAAGCAGGTTATCCTTTTCCATCAACCAAGGACTCTCTGCTAATCCACTCATAATTACTCTTCTTTTCAACGTGTTTTTATAATCATGTTTTAATTTTTATCTAATTTAATACTTTAGGTTATAAATGTCAAGATTTATTTTTTGTTGTAAATTATCTTGACATTCATATCTCATCCGCGTATTATAATGATAAATAAATGAGAAACAGCTTAGAAAAGATGAGTAATCTTAGAATCTTATTACAGAAAATCACGGTTGATGAGAAGTGACATAAGAGACTGAGATGAAGATGGTCTTGGAGCTTCACGAATTACGAGTATTCTATATAAGTAGTTCACGATTGACGACCGATAAAACGTCTGGGTATAGCTTCCATCAGTGTACCTATTGAGGATAGTATTGTGAGATACTATCAAATTAGGGTGGTAACACGTTAATTAACTTTTGATTAATCAACGTCCCTAGGAAAAGTAAAAATATTTTTCCTAGGGACTTTTTTATTGCTTCAATTCTTGAACCCATCACGAATAGAAAGGATCGATTTACTATGACTGAATTCACTACACGTACTACATCACCATTTCGTTATGACATCGTTGGAAGCTTCCTTCGTCCTCAAGAGCTGAAAGAAGCTCGCGCAAAATTTGCAAACGGCGAAATAACACAAGCAGACTTAACAGCTGTTGAAGATAAAGCAATTATTAATTTGATTAAACAAGAAGAAGCTGCCGGCTTGAAAGCAGTTACTGACGGTGAATTCCGGCGCAGTTGGTGGCACCTTGACTTCTTCTGGGGATTAAATGGCGTTAAAAAAGCTACTCTAAAGGAAGGCTATAAGTTTGCAGATGAAGAGACTCGTCCTGAAACTGCTCAAATTACGGGAAAAATCTCTGGCGAAAATCACCCCTTTGTCGAACATTTCAAATTTACCCAAGCTCATACCTCTGATGGCGTTCAAGTTAAACAAACCATTCCTGCACCAGCACAATTTTTAGAAGAATTTCTTCGTCCCGAAAATCAAGCTAATGCTAAAGAATTTTATCCCAACCAAGAAGATTTAGATCATGACGTTGCCGCTGCTTATCATCAAGTGATTGAAGATCTTTATGCTGCTGGTTGTCGTACTCTTCAACTAGATGACTGTACATGGGGAATTTCTGTTAACGCCTTTGCTAACCTAAAGAAAAAAGACCCCAATGCTGATGTATCTCAGCTCGAAGCTCTTCAAAAACGATTCTTAAAAGTAAACAATGAGGCAATTGCTAATTTACCTGCCGACTTAACAATTAATACCCACGTTTGTCGCGGAAACTATCACTCAACATGGGCTGCTGCCGGTGGATATGGACCAGTTGCCGACACGCTATTTGCTAAGGAAAACGTCAATGCCTTCTATCTCGAATACGATAGTGAACGTGCTGGCGGATTTGAACCACTTAGCAAAGTTCCTGATGATAAGTATGTTGTTCTTGGTTTAATTACTTCAAAATCAGGTGAACTTGAAGGTAAGGAAGCAATTATCAAACGAATTCATGAAGCCGCGCAATTCCATCCATTAGATAAGCTCTGTCTTAGTCCGCAATGTGGCTTTGCATCAACTGAAGAAGGAAATATTTTAACAGAAGAACAACAATGGAAGAAGGTTGCACTTGTTAAAGAAATTGCTACAGAAGTTTGGGGATAATTTCAAATGAATAATAGCAGGGACTCAAGATACTTTTGAGAGTTCCTGCTATTTATTCTTCTCCGACTAAAGTCCCCACCTTGGGTAGATTTGCCAATACGCGGTCTTTATGGGGAGAAACCTTATACAGTGCATCCGTTAAATCATAACCGGCTTGATATCCATGATGAATCCCATTTTTCCAAGCAGGACTATGAGTCACATCGTAAACAATTCCATCGATTGCAATATATGCATCCGCTCCATTCTGTCCATTATACTTACGCAACTCATCTCTAGTAAATGTTTTATTTGTCATCTAACCACCTCCTTAATCAGCTAATTTTCCCACAACTGTTAACTTTTTTAGAATTTCATCTTTCTCTTTTGAACGGCCAAAAACGACTTCCATTAACTCTTTTATGCTGATTCCTTTTTTAGGAGCATCTGTAATGTCATAAACTAACCCATCAATTGCCATGTAATGTGGTTTTTCGCCATCACCATTATATTTAGCTAATTCATCTCGTGTAAATTTTTTCTCAGCCATGAGTCGTTCCTCCTAAAGTCCATTATTATTTTAAATATAACACTATTATTTAATAAATAAACTAAAAGCACTCCAATGACTAAAAAGCAACAAGTTAATTTTATAAAAAAGGACTAAGATAAACCCAGTCCTTCTTACACTAATTGTCCTACTAACGGTAATTTGGCCAACACCCGATCTTTATGCGGAGAGTAATTAAACAGAACATCTGTCAAATCCAATCCTGCCTTATTTCCATGATGGGTACCATCTTGCCATGCAGGAATATGAGTTACATCATAGACACGATTATTAATTGCTACATAAGCTGGATTCCCGCTTTGCCCATCATATTTTTTTAATTCTTCTCTTGTAAATGTCTTTGCCATAATATTCTGCCTACTTATTTGATAGTGTCAGTTCAATATCCTCACTATATCATGGAAGCGCACACAACAAATTAATAATTACCTTACTTTAATGCAAAATTACTACTCTATTAGTATTTTCTTCACAATTAATCTAATACCATATCTAAGTGCGGAATATTATCTTCAAGGTAAACATCTGAAATTGGCTTAAATCCAAACGATGCGTAAAATTCTTTAAGATACGCTTGAGCTTGAATTTGAATTGTCTTATTTGGGAAAAGACGCTTAGTTTCATCGATCGTTGCCTGAACTAGCTGGCGACCATGTTTATGTCCACGAAATTGCTTCAAGACTAATACACGGCCAAAAGTCGCATGATCATCATCCTTAGCCATCATTCGCGTGTAACCTACTAATTCTCCTTGCTCGTCCTTCAACATTAAATGGTGAGCTTGATAATCCTGTTCATCGATTTCTTGATAAGGACATTCCTACTCAACAACAAAAACCCTTACCCGTACTTCCGCCAATTTACACCATTCTTGAGCTGTCATTTCGTTTAGTGTTTTTACTTCAACATTCATATTAAAACCTCCTAAAAAATAAAAGAGTACTAACCAACTTCTTCATGTCATTGTGACAGGCCCTAGTAGAAGATGGCTAGTACTCTTAATGTCTTTAATCCGGGGACTAAAGACGAGTCGTTATTAAATTATTGGGTATCAGTATACAATGGATTAATCTATCTTGCAATTAGCGGTTCAATACCAGGCCGGTTTATCCCCGTCTGTATTTGGTTTATTCACACCAAAGTTTTTTCGTGCATATGGTGCCGAGTAAACAATAATAATTCGTCATTACCATTTGCTAATAATGCATCAATTGCTTGTCCAGCAATTTTCCCAGTTGCACCCAGAATCAGAACTTCTCTTGCCATTATTTTTACCTCCTCGTAAATTCTACTTTTAGTATACAATCCTCTGTACCAATTAAAAGTAAGTACATACAAGTAAGGTAGTTACATTCAGGTAAGATATGATTGATGGACAAGTAATCGGCAAAATTTTATTTTTTAGTATATTTTTTGCCCCACTGGTTAATTGACCTAATTATTGGTACCAAACTTTTTCCTACTTCCGTCAATGAATACTCAGTCTTAGGCGGCACTGTCGAATAAACACGCTTTTGAATAATACTTGCTTCCTCTAAGTCCTTTAGTTGAAGAGCCAACATTCTCTTTGAACAATCCGGAATTAATTTTTGCAACTCCGAAAAACGACAAGGCTCATATTCACTAATTTGATATATAATTACGCTTTTCCACTTTCCGTTTATTAACTTAAGCGTATTCTCAATCGGACAATCTTTTTCGACCATTTCTTCTCCTTTCTCTGGTGAAATAAAATTCACTTCTTGTATATTTTTGTTTTTCAGTTACTATTAGTAAGTAAATGAATGTACGGGAGTGATTATTATGAATTCACAATTTAATAGTTTAGCTGCAAATCGTCGTTCAATCTATGCGCTTGGTGATAATCTTTCACAAACACCTGAAGAAATTTTTGACTTAGTGAAGCAAACAATCAAAAACTCATCAACTGCTTTTAATAGTCAAACAGTACGGGCAGTCGTATTATTTGGCAAGTCATCAGATAAAGTATGGGAAATCGTTGAGGATGCTTTACGTAAAATTGCTAAGAGTCCAGATGCTTTTGAAAAAACAAAGGCAAAGATTGATAGTTTCAAAGCAGGCTATGGAACGATCCTCTACTTTACCGACACTACAATTGTGCATCAATTAGAGAATGATTATCCATCATATGCAGCTAATTTTGCAAACTGGGCTGAACAAGGCCTCGGTGGTGCTCAACAAGCCGTTTGGACAGCACTTGCAGAACAAGGAATCGGTGCCAGTCTTCAACATTACAACCCATTGATCGATGATGCTATTCATCAAACATTTAATCTTCCAGCCGATTGGCAATTGCGTGCTGAAATGCCATTTGGGTCAATTGAGGCACCAGCTGGAGAAAAGGCTCACCTTGATGACGAAGAGATGTTCAAATTAATCAAGTAAACTGATTTTTCTTCCTCTCCTTTAACGTTATATCATTATCATAAACGCCAAAGGAGGAATTTTAATGGAACGGCAACCTAGAATGTATAATACTGGAGCAAACTACGCTCTAGCAATCATCGGCGGTAAATGGAAGTCTGTTATTCTTTATCTCTTAGCTGATCATCCTCGACGGACAAGTGAACTAGTTAAGCAACTAGGTACCTCGTGTAAAGTCTTGAGTGACCAACTTCGTGAAATGTCAGATGCCGGCCTCATTATCCGTAAAAGTTGCAATACAATTCCTCCCCACGTTGAATATCGCTTAACTCCTGAGGGTGAAAACCTTTATGCCGCCCTTCGTTATTTAAACTACTGGGGCGAAAACAAAGTAAAACAAACTGGTGACATCAAAATCATGTGTACTGACGAAATGAATCAGGTCGGCGATGATGGTTTGTGTGTCATCACTAAAAAACATCTTAATCATTGGCGACAAGAAATTGTAAAAAGCAAGAACAAAGATATTTCTATCTAAGTTCTTGCTTTTTTGTGTTCTTTAATCTAAAAATCAACGCCATTATAAATATAATCATGTAACCCGCAAGAATAAGATGGGTATTCATGATAATTGAAAAGCTTTGGGCGCTTGTTTTTCCCACTGAAAAAGCGCCAAAAATTCTATTCATTCCCGTTGGTCCAGCGAAAATAAATAAGCTTTCCCACATTACTAATTGGGAAATTATCCCCGCAATTGATGCATAGTAATAATTGACAATCGAAGAAATACTATAATTATGGGTTGCTTCCTCATAGTCGTCAATTGCTATTTTACGTTCTGCACCGGCAAAACTACGGATAATAAATACGCCAATAAAATATGTTGGTAGCCAGAATGTTAAAAGAATTCCAAATATTATCATTACTAGATTAATTTGGTAATCCTTAAAGTGCAACAAGCGATTCATTTGCTTTACCAGTATCCCTCCAAAGACGAAAGCAAATAAGTAAGCAACAATTGTCCAAGAATACATCCTTGTGCCATATAAAATGCCAATAAAAACAGTACTATACAAAGTCCAATATTGACCACAAGCACCATAAAGCATTATTCGTTGCCGTAAATGATTTGGATAATGAAGTAATCGGCGATGGTTTACAAGTAAGGCAAGGACTATCGTAATGAGGAAGATTAATAAAAGAGCAGTTCCCCATTCAAGTGGTTTCCCAAAGCCTAAACTTCTCCCTAATCGCAACAGTAACATCGCACCAAGCAAAATTAATGCTAGTAGGTAATTAGCCCAATGTAGACGAACTGGCAACGGGCGAATTGCGTGGGGCGTTTTCCAAATTGATCCCATTGCACCAAAAGTAATGATTAGCATTAAAGCAAAACTAATCACTGGCTTCTTTATCCACATAATTATTCCAACACCGATCAAAACTATAATAATTTGAAAAAGTGGTTTAAGATGATCCTGTTTAGGTAATAGTCCTTGTTTCGTTAATCGTTTCCGCTGACTTATTGCAGTTGGAAATAGTTGAGAAGCAATCCCTGCCCCTACACCTGACAAGTCCCAGAAGATTGGTTGAAATCCACCAAACATCCCTAAAAAGTAACCAACAATTCCACTATAAAGACCAATCCAGGCCAGCCGTTGATAATCGTATTCTAAATCACGACAAAATAATAAAATTGTATGCCGGAAAGCATAGAAAATAGCGAAGGGTAAAGCACCAACAAAGATATCAGATTGTTCTTTAGTAAGAGAAATATACAGCAAAAAAGGCATTAAATTTAATAATAAACTACAGACACCAGTCAACTTTTCTAATTTTTTCATTGCCTTTAATGCTGGTCAATTGCACTATTCAGTTTCCTTCGGTTTACTAGAAAAATAATAATAACTAGCGGGACAATAAATAGCATTACGGGATAAAAATATTTCACAGGTAACGTACTATCAATAATTCCCCCAATAATTGGCCCGAGCGTCATTCCAATATCAAGGCCGAGAAAGAATGTCGAACTCGCTAAACCGCGCTCATTATCTGGAGCTAACATCATTGCAGTTGATTGACAAACGGAATAAATAATACCATAGCCAAATGCCATTCCAGCGGCCGCCAGCGCCATTTCAATATTATTTTTCATAATACTTAACATAATAAGATAAAAGATTGTTGCGACCGTGCTTAAAATTAACCAGGGTTCAAAACGAACAGTATCAAATTGGGTCCGTAAGAATAACCGGCTAAGTAAAAGAACGACAGCATAAATTAAGAAATAAGCGCCGACAGCAATAGATAAGTGCCGTTGTTCAGCATATTCAACAATATCTGCCTGCGTTGCAAAATATGGGATAGCAAATAAAGCTGTTAGAAGAGCAACTGGAATAGCATCTCGCTGAATAATTTTAATATGGAGGCCACTTTGTTTTACAGAGTGTGCTACCGGTTGGGCACGATTACTGACAAACTGAATTGTGACAACAACTAGTAAAGCCGATAATGCAGAAATCACCATTGCAGCTCGATAGCCAATGATTCGATATAAGTTAATTGAGACAGCGGGGGCACATGCCATTGCCAAAGCATTCATCAGTCCATAAAAGCTCATTGCTTCGCCAACATGATTAAATGGAACTAAATATGATAGCCAGGTTGTCATACAAACTGTACATAACACAAATCCTAATCCATTAACCAAACGACATATTAACAGGAATGTGCTATTAGGCGTTAATACATAACCTGCAACCCCAATAAAGCACAATATTCCACCCCAAAAAGCTAATGAATATTTCGAAAAACGATCAGTCAAATTACCAGCAATTGGTCGTAAAAACATTGAAACAATACTCATCATTCCAACGATTATACCTGCAAAAGCACTTGATGCGCCTAAATCTTGAGCATAACCGTTAATCAATGGGTTACAGTACATATTACTAAACATAAAAAAGAATGAGGCCGCCATTACGAGCACAACATCTTTTGTAAAAATCGATTTTTCCTTCGCCATCAATTCCCCTGCTTTCTTTGCATGATTTTAATTAAATTCTAATTACTATCATACAACTATTTGGGGAAGTTAAATGATTTCCCAGGAAATAAATAAAGAGATTGGGTGTTGTTTCCCAACCTCTTCGTGTGTACTTCACTATTTATATTTTACTGCAAAGAATCCCAAGCTGGTAGAGTAACGGGCTCACTGTCAGCTACTTTCTTTACTCGATCGCTAAGGTACTTCTTATTAATAACAGCCTCATAAGTATACTCTTCAAACCAATCTTGGGTCATTACAAAGTATCCGTTATCGCCATTATCTTTACCCCAACTGTTTTCAATCTTCCATCGTGTAGGTTGATCATTTACCATGTCAAAGCCTGTTAATGTCATTGCATGAGAAACGACAGCTTGCTTAGTTTCCAAACGGTGCTTCTTATCCATTACAAAGTCAACATCAAGCAATTCCTCGCGATGATATAATTTTGCATCCATCAAGCCTCGCTTACGGTCCATTTGTTGGAGAACATCATTTCCAACCCAAACCGTTTCACCAGCTTGCAGTTGTTTGATAGCTCCTTCTTGTAATTCTTCAAAAGGAACATTAACAAATTTAATCGGCAAACCATTAACCACACTATCTTGAGCTGGCATTAAATAACTTCGGTCCATTTCATGATCAGGTGCATTAGTAACCACAATATAGTCACTTAAGTTTGTATCAAAGTATTCATGATAGAACTTTAATGGCGTTAAGCCAAGAACTTGATGGAATTTTTTATCATCATCCCGATATTCAAGATCAAATTTTACAGGCGGTTCACCAAATGAGTAGGCCACAATCTTATAAACGTCACCCATCATTCGCTCTTGTGCTTCCTGTAATTCCGCTGCACTGGCATTAGTTTGCACCATTGCTCGTAATTCAATTGCATCTTTGCGCATTAAACTGTCAAATACTTCGGCCACATCTGACGTATCCTTCGTATTATGTGTGTCAGGCATTACATATTCTGGAACAACACCATATTTTTCGATAATAGAAGCAGCATTCGCCCATTGTCCACCATCATTTAATGCGAAACTAAGGTAGAAATCAACGGTTCGATCATGCAAGGGCTTATCAGCAGTTGCAATAATCTTTTGGAAAAACATATTTGCCCGCTCAATTCGGTCCCAGAAAAACAGATAATTTTGTGACAATTCAAAGTCCTTGAACTTATATTTTGTCGCAAACTTATGACGTAATGTGTTTAACGCTGCAAAAGACCAGCAACGTCCGCTATGACGCTGGTTGGTTGGCTTTCCCGTTTTAATTTCATAGGAAAATGCTCGATGAAGACGTTCGCTTGCCATTGGATCTTCACTCGCAGCCTTAATTCCATTTTTTTGGATTGCCCGGGCAATAATTTCTGCATCTTTACGTGAATGAAATTCTTTCTTTAATTCTTCAACCATTTTTGAGGTTAAATCGTGTTCTTCAGTCACAATAAATCCCTTCTTTGCCTAAAATTCTAAAATGACTTATACACTATTAATGATACCGCATTTTAGGCAAAATTATTGAATTAAAGCTTGGAATCATCATCCTTTACTGCTTACAAAAAATTAGTTAAAATCATATGTAATAGGTCACTTTTAATTATAAATTGGATAAACTGCGTTAAAATTCATCTAGGAGGTCGATTAGTTATGAAGAAAGTATTTGTCGTCGGTGGTTCAGGCCGTGTCGCTACTGACTTAATTAAAGATTTAGTTGCTACCGGTAATGAAGTTACTGCCGGTGCTCGTCATCCTGAAAAAGTTATTAAGTTAAACCACGTTACTACTGTTAAATTGAACCTACATGATAGCGTTGAAAAAATCGCTGAATTAATGAAGGGCATGGATGCAGTTTACTTTGTTGCTGGATCTCGCGGGAAAGATTTACTGCAAACTGATGCGATGGGAGCAGTTAAAACAATACAAGCTGCCGAAAAAAACGGAATTAAACGTTACATTATGTTAAGTTCTCTCTATGCTTTACAGCCTGAAATGTGGTCAAGGATTCCATCATTAGCTTCAATTATGGACTACAATATTGCCAAATTCTTTGCTGATAATTATCTCATCTCAAATACAAAACTTGATTACACTATCCTTCAACCCGCTAACTTAACTGAAGAACCTGGTACCGGTAAAATTCAAATTGGTGAAGGTTCTGCAACCTCTAATCCAATTCCTGACGTTGCCCAGACTTTAGCCGATATCCTACAACACGACAATACAATTGGCCACGTAATCATGATGCGGAGTGGAAATACGCCGATTGAAGAAGCACTAGATCAAATTTAATTTTTTTACAGATTGTAGACCTGTCTAAATAACATAAGATTGGTCTACAACTTTTTCTATTCTAAAATTAGGTAATAATTTAGCTAATTCTTCTCATCAGCCGTATAATAAACATTAAAAATAAATTAAGAAGGGAACTTTTCATATGGCAAAACTCGAACGCTTTTATAATACTTTCCAACCTGACCATTATGATGTTTTTATCGATATTAATCGTGCAAAAAAAATAATTAATGGAAAAACAACGATCACTGGGAATGCTAATGATCCTCAAATTGCAATTAACCAAAAAAATTTGCAGGTCACTAGCGTTCAAGCAGACGGTCAAGAATTAGACTTTAATATTGATAATGATGCCGAGGCAGTTCGGATTACCCTTCCGCAAACTGGTAAAGTAACTTTTACTGTAACTTATAATACTAAGTTAACCGATTCAATGATGGGAATTTATCCATCATACTATGAGGTTGATGGGGAGAAAAAGCAAATTATTGGAACTCAATTTGAAACAACTTTTGCGCGGCAAGCTTTTCCCTGTGTCGATGAACCAGAGGCTAAAGCTATCTTCAGTCTAGCAATTAAATTTGATGAGCATCCTGGCGAAACCGTTATCGCTAATATGCCAGAAGATCATGTTGAAAATGGTATCCACTACTTTGAACCAACTGTGCGGATGTCCACTTATCTTGTTGCCTTTGCCTTTGGGGAACTCCAAAGTAAAATTACTGAGACAAAGGGTGGCGTTAAAGTAGGAGTATTCGCAACGGAAGCGCACCAACCAAAGGAACTTGATTTTGCATTAGACATTGCCAAACGAGCAATCGAATTTTACGAGGATTTCTATCAAACTCCGTACCCCCTTCCCCATTCATGGCAGTTAGCTTTACCTGATTTCTCTGCCGGTGCAATGGAAAATTGGGGATTGGTAACCTACCGGGAAGCTTACTTATTACTCGATCCAGACAACACTTCCCTTGAAATGAAACAATTAGTTGCAACTGTCATCACACACGAACTAGCTCACCAGTGGTTTGGTGACCTTGTGACAATGAAGTGGTGGGATGACTTATGGCTCAATGAAAGTTTTGCTAATATGATGGAATATGTTGCTGTTGATGCTCTCCAGCCCGACTGGCATATTTGGGAACTTTTCCAAACTTCAGAAGCGCCAATGGCATTACAACGGGATGCAACTGATGGTGTTCAATCCGTTCATGTTGATGTTAACAATCCGGCCGAAATTGATGCCTTATTCGATGGTGCGATTGTTTATGCCAAAGGATCGCGAATGTTAGTAATGGTCCGGGCTCTTTTAGGTGACAAAGCGTTACGAGAAGGCCTTAAGAATTATTTTGCTGCTCATAAATACAGTAATGCAACTGGAGCTGACTTATGGAAAGCTCTTGGCGATGCATCAGGGCTTAATATTGGAAAGATCATGAATTCATGGCTTGAACAACCCGGTTATCCTGTTGTAACAGCAAAAATTAATGATGATGGCGATTTAGTACTGTCACAAAAGCAATTCTTCATTGGTGATGGTAAAGATGTTGATCGGCAATGGCAAATCCCGCTTAATAGTAACTATGATGAAGTTCCTCAAATTATGGCTGAACAAGAACTCAACCTTGGCAATTATCAAGCATTACGTGATAAGAATGATCAACCATTCCGGCTAAATCTCGGTAATAATTCACACTTCATCGTAAAATATGACGATACGCTACTAAACGATATTTTAGATCACGCTGATGAATTAGACCCGATCGCCCAGCACCAACTTCTTCAAGATCTGCGGCTGCTTGCTCAAGGACAACAAGTATCTTATGCGTCATTAATTCCATTATTAAAGCAATTTAAAGATAGTACTTCTGCCATTGTTAACGCTGAACTATACCAAATAGCTAATAGCCTTAAAATGTTTGCTAAGCCTGATTCTCCTGCTGAACAAGAACTACGACAATTCTTTGATTTATTAAGTAAGGACCAGGTAAAGCGGCTTGGTTGGCTACCTAAAGATGGCGAAAGCAATGATGATCAATTAACGCGTCCTTACATTCTTGGTGCTTCACTATTTGCACGCAATAATGATTCAATTACTCAAGCTCATCAAATCTTCACCGAAAATCAAGATAAATTAGAATCCCTTTCGGCGGATATTCGTGGGTTGGTTCTTAAAAATGAAGTTCAAAACTTCGGAAGTGCTGAATTATTCGATAAATTGATCAAAGCTTACCAACAAACGGCGGACGCAAGCTTTAAACAAGACTTGCGAATGGCAATACCAAATACAACTGATCCAGCATTAATTGCAAAAGTTGTTAGTTACTTTAAAGATGCTGATGTCATTAAGCCTCAAGATTTACGAGCATGGTATCGTGGACTTCTTGCCAATCAAGCAGGTCAGCAAGCTGCCTGGAACTGGCTTCGTGATGAATGGCAATGGTTAAATGACACAGTTGGTGGCGATATGGAATTTGCTACCTTTATCACTGTCACTGCTGGCGTCTTCCATACTCCGGAACGATTGAACGAATTTAAAGACTTCTTTGAGCCCAAACTTAATACACCAGGTTTAACCCGGGAAATTAAAATGGACATTAGCGTAATTGAAAGCAAAGTTAACTTAATTAACAAAGAACAAACAGCCGTTAATGATGCAATCGCTCAACAATAACGAAATTAATTAATAGTAAATTTCACCTATTTTGTTGATTCGTGTTTAGACTTAGCATATATTACTACTGTTGGGGTAGGAATCTCAGAGTTATTGTCTAACGGAACGGAATGTGAACGTTAGAAGGAGGCTAATGACTAGCTGCTTTGTTATTCCGCATTCACCATGAACGGAAACGTCAATGTGTTCCCTAACAAAATTTTTAAAAGGGAGTGGATTGATATGTCTACGTTATCATTTGCCGGACCGCGTTTTACTACAAAGAATTTAACTTTAGCTGCTATGTTGGTCGCACTGCAGGTAATCTTAAATAAACTTTCAATTGGAGATCCAGCGGTTTTAAAGTTTAGTTTTGGTTTTATTGCCACTGCACTTATTGGCTATTGCCTTGGTCCATGGATTGGTGGATGGTCAATGGTCGTATCTGATATCATAAGTAATACTATTTTAAATTCAGGAAGCTTATTCTTTCCTGGCTTTACCCTCTCAGCATTTATCTCTGGCGTAATTGCAGGAATGTTCCTATATCAACAACGGATAAGTTGGCAACGAATTTTAATTTATGAGTTTTTTCAACTTCTTCTTACTAATGTTATCGGAACAACTTTATGGCTTTATCTTATGAGCTTAAGTTCCAGCAGTAGCAGTCATACTTTCATGGCGCTCCTTTTCATTCGTTTGCCAAAAGAGTTGATCATGTGGCCGATTGAAACCTTGCTTGTACTAGTTATACTGCGGCAATTACCACGATTAAATTTAATTTCAAAATAATCATGATTAGAAAAATGAAATCAACTGATATCAATAGAGTGATGGATATTTGGTTAACTACTAACCTAGAGGCTCATCCTTTCATTAATCCAAATTATTGGTATCAAAATTCGTCAAATGTTCAAAATGCAATTCAACAAGTAGATGTTTACTGTTCAGTATCTGCCAATGAGTATATTCAAGGCTTTATTGGGCTTCAAGATAATTATATTGCTGGTTTATTTATCGCAAAAGAGTACCAATCACAACATCTTGGTACTAACTTACTGAATGTTGCTAAAGAAGAACATCAACAACTCGTTTTAGATGTATATTTAGAAAACCAGCGTGCTATTAAGTTTTACCAACAAAACGGTTTTCAGATTACTAAACATAATAGTTTAGAAGCCGAGATGACATGGTTAAAATAAATTCATTTAAAAAGTATTGCATTTTAAATGAATTAGGTTAAAATACAGTTAACAAAATAAAAAAGCGATGAGAAAGAAGAGTAACTAGTTGTATTCGTTCAGTGAACTGATGATAGTGAGAAATCAGTCGACCCTATGCTAGTGAATAACACTTTCGCGAGTGCTGCCAACCCAAATAAGTTTACTTAAAGTAGGCTTGGCCGGATCCGGACCGTTACCTCACCGGCAGAGCATGTTGTGCTCTTGAGGAGGCCTAGTTTTATACTAGACAATTTGGGTGGTACCGCGGAAAAAAGCCTTTCGTCCCTTGATTATAAGGGGAACGAAGGGCTTTTTTAATTCATTCCTAAATCTATTATTTTAAGGAGTGTCTATTATGGACTTAACTATTCCAAAGGATTACGATCCACGTCTTTCAATTAGAGAAACTGAAGCTGCTATTCGTTATATTCGTGAAACTTTCCAAGACGAATTTGGTAAAGAGCTAAACCTTCAACGGATGTCTGCACCAATGTTTGTTGAAAAGAGTACTGGATTAAACGATAACTTAAACGGTGTCGAACAACCAGTATCGTTTGAAATGAAGGATATGCCAAGCGAAACTGTTGAAGTTGTCCATTCCCTTGCTAAGTGGAAACGTCTTGCTCTTAAGCGGTACGGCTTTGGTATGCATGAAGGTCTCTACACCAACATGAACGCCATTCGTAAGGAAGAAGACCTCGATAACTTCCACTCAATTTATGTTGACCAGTGGGACTGGGAAAAGATTATTAGTAAGGATGAACGAACAGAAGAAACCTTAAAAGATACAGTTCGTGATATTTTCAAAGTGATTAAGCACATGGAACATGAAGTTTGGTACAAGTTCCCGCAAGCTGTTTACCATTTACCAGATGAGATTCACTTTGTTACAACGCAAGAGCTTGAAGATCGGTGGCCAGACCTCACCCCACTTGAACGGGAAGATAAAATTGCTAAAGAGCTTGGTGCTGTCTTTGTAATGAAGATTGGTGACAAGTTGCAACGCAGTGGTAAGCCTCACGATGGTCGAGCACCTGACTACGATGACTGGAGCTTAAACGGTGATATTATTTTCTGGTATGAACCTCTTCAACGCCGGATCGAAATTTCAAGTATGGGGATTCGGGTTAGTCCAGAATCAATGAAATACCAACTTGAACAAGCCGATGCAACTGATCGTGAAAAATTACCATTCCATAAAATGTTGCTCAATGGCGAATTACCATATACAATTGGTGGAGGAATTGGTCAATCCCGTCTCTGTATGCTCCTTCTTGGCAAAGCTCATATTGGAGAAGTACAGGCAAGTATTTGGCCAGAAGATATGATTAAGAAGTGTGAAGAAAACCACATTCAAATTCTATAATTTAAGGGAGAGTATAAAAGTGGAAACTATTACAATTAGTGAAGCGCCTAAACATGTTGGGGAAACAGTTAAAATTGGTGTTTGGTTAACTGATAAGCGTTCAAGCGGTAAGATTGCATTCTTGCAACTCCGTGACGGAACTGGATTTTTCCAAGGAATCATCCGTAAAAATGATGTTTCGGAAGAAAAATTTGATTCTGCTAAGCACGACTTACACCAAGAAACCAGTTTTTGGGCAACCGGTGAAATCGCTGAAGACAAGCGTTCAAAGTTTGGTTATGAAATTCACATCAAAGACTTTGACATTGTTGGCGAAAGTGAAGACTACCCAATCGGTAACAAGGAACATGGAATTGACTTCTTGCTTGATAACCGTCATTTATGGTTACGTTCTCGCAAGCCGTGGGCATTAATGCGGATTCGAAGTCGTGTTAAGCTTGCGACAATGGAATTCTTCGAAAAGCATGGATTTACTCAATTTGATGCTCCAGAACTAACTGGAAGTGCTCCTGAAGGGACAACAGAATTATTTGAAACTGACTATTTCGACCGCTCTGCTTTCCTTTCACAATCTGGTCAACTATATGCAGAAGCTGGTGCCATGGCATTAGGTCGCGTCTACACGATGGGTCCTACTTTCCGTGCTGAAAAATCAAAGACTCGTCGGCACTTAATGGAATTCTGGATGATCGAACCAGAAATGGCTTGGATGCACCAAGATGAAAGCCTTAAGATTCAAGAGCAATACATTGCTTACTTGGTTCAAGACTTAATTGACCACTGTGCACGCGAACTTGAAATGGTAGGTCGTAGTGTAGAAAGTTTGAAGCCATTTACTGAATTACCATATCCACGAATCACTTATAAAGAAGCAATCGAAATGCTTCAAAAGGGTGGCTTTGATGTCGAATACGGTGCTGACTTTGGTTCACCAGAAGAAACCTACTTGGCAGATCAATTCCAAAAGCCAGTATTTATCTTGAACTATCCTAAAGAAATCAAGGCTTTCTACATGCCTGAAGACCCTGAAGATTCTCGTCAAGTTATCTGTGCGGACTTGCTTGCTCCAGAAGGCTATGGTGAAATCATTGGTGGTTCTGAACGTTCTTACGATTACGAATACATCACAAACAAACTTGAAGAAAACGGCCTAAGTAAAGAAGATTACGGTTGGTACGATGATTTACGGAAGTACGGTTCAATTCCTCACTCTGGATTTGGAATGGGCCTTGAACGATTCTTAGCTTGGATTACTCTCCAAGACCACATTCGTGAAACTATTCCATTCCCACGGATGCTTAACCGTTTGAACCCTTAATAATATTTTGAACTCAAAAGTAAGAAAAACACGTTAATCTAGTGTATTTTCTTACTTTTTTGTAAATAAGGCATATCCATTACTATTTTTGCCATCTTACATTAACTACAAAGGTCCGTATCCCTATGATAATATATTTAGAGATTGCTTATGATTATCTTTTAAGAGTATACAAAAATCTATTACAAACATTTTTGTACTTCTAACTAATCCCACTAGCAGGAAGGAATTTAAATATCGTGACAGACTTATTACTTTTATCAGTAGTTTTTTGGCTAGGAATAATCTCTGCCATCATTTTTTCCATTCAATGTTATAAAGAAAGAAAAGTTAAAGAAGGAAAGAAATACCGAACAAATAAAAAATTATTGATTTGTTCTATTTCTATAATAATAATTTCTTGGTACCTAACAGCGTTTACTTTATTTGGTATTATCAATGGTCTTTTAGGAGTTACTACATGTCTTAATATAGTAGCCATAATTATTTTTTTAATTCGTTGGTTTCTTTATCGTAGAGACAAACACAAAACAAAAATTAATCGAAATATAGTTATTGTTTTACTACTCGCATCCCTATTTCTATACGGTGGAGAAAAATTAATTACGTATCATATTACTCAGCAACAAAAAGAAGAATATTTGACTTCTCAACGTTCGTTCAAGGCTTGCTATGAAGTGACTGGAAGTACAACAGAGGAATTATTAAACAATGAAGCTGATGAGTGGTATAATGCGCTCACACAGTCGAACGAGAATGCTGAAAATGCAGTAATAACAACTACGATTAAAAATAAACATGATAAAGAAATTAAAAACATAGAAAAAGGGCTAGCGTTAATCAAAACAGCTAATCAGCAAATTCAAAATAATGACTATGCAACACCAGAAGAAAAGAGAATTTACCATCAAGCATATTTAAATATCAAACACTTTACTGATCATGCTACAAAGATTAATGGCGAGTA
This sequence comes from Limosilactobacillus reuteri, assembly GCF_002254085.1. Taxonomy (GTDB): domain Bacteria; phylum Bacillota; class Bacilli; order Lactobacillales; family Lactobacillaceae; genus Limosilactobacillus; species Limosilactobacillus reuteri_K. The sequence continues at coordinate 26,683 of NZ_NGPY01000004.1, forward strand.
TGATAACTTTATTGATCAAATCGAACCATTAGATGATAAGTGTGTAAGATCGTTTAACAAACTTAAAAACATATAATTATTGCGACAATTTGTAGATTATCAAAATCATAAGCGAACCTAGCTTATTAGCCTATACTATATTTCAATACGTGAAAAGCATCCCTCTCCTAACTTTTAGTAAATCAACTAAAGATCCCTTTTCGACAAGGTTATGCTTACGGTCATCCAAAAAATTTTAAAAAATAAAAAGCGAAGTTGTTTTTAACCAGCCTCGCTTATTTATTTTAGAAATATATTCGTATTAACAATAATTTTGCGCTTTAGCTATTTGCGATAAAATCCAATAACCGATACATAACTCGCTTATTTTCAGCCGGAACGCCATGCTGAATGATTTCTTTTCCATTTTGGTGAAGATCATTATGGTCTAATGGATATTGATCATCATTTACAGCAATCTCGCGAACATTATCTGCCGTCGGCTCAAAGTGGAATTGAAGTCCGATTACATTACCGTTCATAACAAAGCCTTGATTTTTAACTAAGTCACTACTAAATAATAAGTCAGCTTGAGCTGGAACTTCAAACATCTCTTCGTGCCAATGCAAAGCAGCTAATTTTGGAGGAATATCAGAAATAATATCGCTTTTTAGATACACCGGTGCCCAACCAACTTCTTTATGTGGTGCCTTTTTAACAGCATAACCGAGTGTCTTCGCAATCTGTTGGGCCCCATAACACGCACCAAAAATTGGCTTATGAGCATCCAATAGTTGCTGAATTAAAACTCGTTCTTGCTTAATCCACAGTAGATCGTCATTCGGGCTCATGGGACCGCCAAGAATAATCAACATATCAGTCTCGTCAGCAGTCGGCAAATTACCAAACTGATATGGATGATAAACGTACATCTCATGTCCACGATCCTGTGACCATTCTTGAATTGTTCCTGGTCCTTCATTTGGCGTATGTTGCAAAACATTGATTCTCATCAAATATCCTTTCCGTCGACGGCAATGTTGTGCTAGGTATCGCCTGCAAGTACCTAAGATATTATTGTTATAACATCAAATCATGAGCTTAACAATAATTTTTATTCCCAATATTCTTCATATTTTCGTGATGCTCCGGTTGCAGCATCAACGTCTGCTTCACCATTATCTTCACGGCGAAAAATAAAAACTGGCTCTTCAGTCTCTTGCTGATAATCAACAGTAACAACTAGTCCTGAGAAGAACCAAGCATCCGCAAAGTTAACATGGTAATTAATACCATCTTTGGTTATGACGATTGTTGCCTCATCGATCGTCGATTCAGGTTTATATCCCTGCTTAGGACCATGTTTAACATTGTGTGGTTGAATTGTTTTACCATAAAATTTTATTCCATCACCGCTAGTAAGGTTAAATTTTTGTTGGAACCACTTGCTAGCCAGATCAGTAATAATTAATTGCATTTCAATCACTCCTTGGATGTTAATAATTGTTTTAATTATAAATTGATCCATAAACAAAGACTAGTGAGACCTTTATTTTTCGTCATCTTGAACCATCTTTAAACTGGATCCAAAAATTTGTTCAATCGTAACCGGATCACGGTGGTCAAAGAATTGACTTTCATTCTTGTCAAGACTGGCCATCTTCTTTATATCATCATCAGAAAGTTCAAAATCAAAGACATTGATATTTTCTTCCATCCGATTCTTATGAACTGACTTAGGAATGACAGTAATGCCACGTTGTAAGAGCCAGCGAAGAATTACTTGACCATTGCTCTTACCATATTTAGCAGCAATCTCAGCAATTGTTTCGTTGGTAAAGATATCATGCTTACCTTCCGCAAATGGTGCCCATGCTTCAACACGAATATCTTCACTTTGCGCAAACCTAGCTTCTTGGGCTTGTTGATACCAAGGGTTAACTTCGATTTGGTTGACCGCTGGCTTAACGGGCATTGTTAATTCAAGATCCTTTAGTTGATCAGCGTAGAAGTTCGATACACCGATTGCGCGAATCTTACCTTCTTTCTGTGCTTCTTGTAATGCTCGCCAAGCACCCATTGTATCGCCATATGGTTGGTGGAGAAGGTAAAGATCCATGTAATCAAGGCCAAGTTTTTGCAGTGAAGCGTCAATCCCTGCTTTAGCCCGCTTATAGTTAAAATCAGATACCCATAACTTAGAAGTTACAAAGACATCTTCACGGTTTACACTACTATTCTTAATTGCCTTTCCAACTGCTTCTTCATTTTGGTAAGCAGCAGCAGTATCAATTAAACGATAGCCGACTTCAAGAGCATCGGTAACTGCTTGTTCAGCTTGGCTTAAGTCTGGAACTTGGAATACTCCAAATCCAAGGGTTGGCATTTCTACTCCGTTATTTAATTTTACTGTTGGTACATTTGTCATAAAATCATTCTTCCTTCCTGTAATTAATTGTTGTCTATATATTAATTGCTAATTTACAAATTGAAAATTACTACCTTTACATGGTAGTATACAATCAGCGCATACTATTAAGGAGCGGTCTAATGATCGACAATTACTTGCTTGAAGAATTAGTGACCTTTGCCAGTGAAAAAACACTTGCTAAAACCGCTGAAAAACTTAACGTTACCCAACCAACCGTTACCCGGGGGATGCAAAAATTAGAAGACGAGCTTGGAATTCAATTATTTGACCGCCAACCAAATCGAATTATCTTTACTGATACAGGAAAATTAGCCGCTGAAAAAGCTACTGAAGTTCTCGCCGTCAACCGCAATTTTGTTCAGCAGCTTCAAAATTATGCTGCGCGACAATCAGTAATTAAAATTGCATCAATTGCTCCTGGACCGTTAATTCTTCTTCACACAAAAAATGCATCTTTCTCTACACAAATTTCGATTGATGAGAAGTTTATTACTCCTGAACAAATCACCACTTCACTTTTAAATAATGAAAATTCAATAATTATCAGCGACCAAGAGATTCAAACTGATCAAATTGAATCGCGTTATTTAGGTGCTGAAAATCTCTATGTTAATCTTGATAAATTTATGTACCTTGCTAATTCCCAACAGGTTTCTTTCAAGGACCTAGCCGGCTTAAGTTTTGTCGTTTTGAACGATATCGGACCGTGGAAAGAAATTATCCAAAAATATATTCTAAATGCTAAATTTTTATATCAAGAAGAATGGGCCGCACTTACTGAAATCACAAAATATTCCAGTTTCCCATACTTTAGCACTAATATAACAACAGTTAATCCACGACAACGTACTTCAGACGACAATCGTGTCAGGCTTCCCATTACTGACGAAGCTGCAACAATGACGTTTTATGCTAACTATCTTAAGAAACAAAAAAGTTCCTTAACGTCCCTACTTAATGAAATTAATCAAAGTTGGCCCAATTTAAGTTAAATTATAGGCGTTTAACTTGTTTCAATGAAAATCCCTATTTAAAATATTAATAAAAATGAATCAGGGTGACTAAAAATGACGAAAAAATTATTACTTCTTTCAACCGGTGGAACTATTGCCTCGGTTGTTTCCGATGAAGGACTAGCTCCAGGCGAATCTGGCGAGGAATTAATCAAAATGCTTGGTCGGCTGGAATATGACATTGCTGTTCGTGACATTCTCGAATTAGATTCATCTAACATCCAGCCAGAAGAATGGAAAATTATTGCTGAGTCTATCTATGACCATCGTAATGACTATGACGGGATAGTCGTTTCACACGGTACAGACACGATGGCTTATACTGCCTCAATGCTAACTTTCATGCTTCAACATATCGACATCCCCGTAGTATTAACCGGTAGTCAAGTGCCAATGAATGTGATCCTTAGTGATGCTCCTGATAACTTACGACTTGCCTTTGCGGCCGCTGCTAACTGCGAACCAGGAGTCTATATTGCTTTTAATCGTAAAGTAATGCGTGGCTGTCGAAGTGTTAAAGTGCGGACAACCGCCTTCGATGCTTTCGAAAGCGTGAATGTCCCACCAGTAGGAGAAGTTACTTCAGATGGCTTTTCCATCAGAGATCACCGACATCCCCAACCTGGTAAAAGTCAATTAAATACTAAGATCGACACCCATGTTTCACTCGTAAAGCTTTTCCCTGGATTTGACCCTGCCTTGCTCCATGCAATGGCTAAAAACGGTTGTCATGGAATTGTGATTGAAGCGTATGGTCTCGGAGGAATGACCTCTATTCGCCGGAATATGGTCGCCGCAGTTGGTGAATTAATTCGGAACGGTATCCCGATTATTACTTCCAGTCAGTGTCTTTATGAACGAAGCGACCTAACAAAATACGAGGTCGGACGACTTGCACTACTAGAAGGAGCAATCAGCGCCCGCGACATGACTTCTGAAAGTGCCATCACTAAATTAATGTGGGGTCTTGGTCAAGGGATGGATGTTAAAGAAATTGCAGACTTCTTCAATACCGATGTTGCTGGTGAAGTAACGTTAGATTAAACGAATAAGAGACAGGATGAAAATTTTGTTTTTCACCTGCCTCTTTTTTTTACGTCAATTAAAACCAACTACGAACCCAGTTAACAAATCGTGTCCACCAAGATTGTGCCTGCTGCTTAACTGCCTGCCCATCTTGAGAATTCAAGAATTTTTTAGCTTTATTCATCATATCCCCTGATGAATTCTTTACATTATTAATCGTATCGGTTACGTGAGAGCTATAATCTTTGCTTGAACTAATTGGAGCATTATTAAACTGAACAAGGGCGTTAATAATCGGTTGTTCATGATTTTTCGTTTCATTGTAAATATTTCGTTCTTCAAGTTTTTGATTAAAGATTACTTGAATTTGATTTTGCGTTGGAGTAGTTCCTTGTTTCTTCTGTTGGTTAATTTCCTTAGTGGTATCACCAACAGCAGCCATCAATTTACCAGGATATTTACTATCATCTTTATTAGCTTCAATTGCTCCATTTGTGGCGGTTAACATTTGGTTGGCCGATTGAGTGTTTTGCGCATTTAAACTAACACCATCTGCGGCAATTGCTTTATATACACCTGTTAAAGCTGACTCTCCAGAAACAGCCCGGTTAGCGCTAACGGTGATAGTAACATCTGTAACACCAGCCATTTGAGCGACCATTGCGTATTGCTGAGCGGTTACTTTTGTAATATTATCCTCACCATTAAATTTTTTCACGTTAACTTTAATTCCAGAGCCTGGATCGGTGGGAACAATTGCTACTGAGCTAACCATGGCGGCATTAGTTGTGGAACCATTAGGATTGATGTACTTTTGATAATCACTAGCAGTGGCCGTTAACGTTGTAAAATTATCGTCGACTGCTAGTACATTGTTTAATTCATTCTTATCGGCAGCCCCTGCTCCATATACAACATATGACTTATTGAGGGTATGCGTTTGCGTGCTGGAACTATTACTTGTACTTTCGCTAGTTGTTTCAGCTGCGAAAACAGTTGATTGACTAATCGGCACTGCCAATAAAGACAATGTCAAAGTAGAAGTAATTAGAATCTTAGTTAACTTATTTGAGCGCACTTTATATACTCCTTTTAAAACGAATTTAATTTACGTTAATAATAAAGAAAAACTCGCGCAAATACTAGCAGATTTTATTTTCTTTACCACAGTTTAATGATTGAGTTGATGGGTTAATCTTGAGAAGAAAGCGTTTATTACATTTTTCATCCTTACTCTTCTATCTCTTTTAGCCACGCTATCTGTCCTTTTGTTCGCGAAATAGCTCGTGTCAGAATTAAATAGTGTCCATAATTCTTTTTAATCGCATCTTTATTGGGAAAAACTAGCGTCAATCGCTGTTGAAGATATTTTAACTCTTTCTCTAATAGCGAACGTTGGCGATTAATTAATTGCGGAATTCGATCATCATTTTGATCTTTAATAAAAAATAATTTTAACGAGAATAAATCTTCGTGGATAGGAAGTTCTGTCACTAATTGATCGAGCCAATGATTTAGGACTTCTTGCCCTTCTGATGTTATTTGATAATACCGTTCCTTTGCATTTTCTTGACTAGTTGAAGCAGCGATCCAACCATCATTCACCATTCTTTTTAATTCTGGATAAATTTGACTATGCGATGCGCGCCAAAAATCGCCAATTTCAGTTTCAAATTCAGCAGTAATCTCGCGCCCGGTAATGTGCGGACGGTTATTAATAATTCCTAAAATAATAAAAGGAAGAATTCGTTTTTTTGGCATTGTGAAGCCCTCCAACTGTTAATTCTTCCTTTATTATACTAATTATTTATTGATCCGGTGATAATTTTCATCAAAGTAACGTCCTTCGCGGATATCATCAGTAATTCCATCGTATGGTGCTTCAGAAATTACATCTTCATTGTTTTGGCCGGCATCTCCCATATAGGTGATGTGGGCGAATTCAGGAACGACCAGCTTAGGATATGTATCATATTTCTCACGCACTTCATGCATCCGATCAATATGCTCATTTTGGAAAGTTACCGTAATTTCAGGATGTTGCTTTACCCACGCTGGGAAGAAGATTGTTCCATTAAGTTTCTTTTCATTTGGAACAAAGTCAAGAGCTACATCTGTCCCCATTGGTTCAGTCCAAGTAATTTTATAAATACCTTCTGTTAACATTACAATATTTGCTTCTTGGTCTTTTACCCAACGGCCTGCTACCATCCCACCGTGAATACGGTAATCAACAGTATGGTCATTCTTAGCGTACCATTCATATTCCCAACCATTATCGTAAGTATAAATAAAATGGGTCCCAAGAAAATCATCAAGGGTCTTAAAAGTCTTTGCGGTCATTTTGATCATCCATTCAATTCTCTTCTCTATGCATTTTGTTTTATATCGTTATCGACACAATACCAAATAATAACCATTTTCATTAACCGTTCGTTCAACATAGTTTTGTGAGCGATCATAGCTTGTTCCACCAGAAGTAGCAAATAGTGCTAAATTCTTCCCGTTTAAATCAAGATGATCAATCACCGTACTAATCATCCGCGGCGGAATTGCCCATCAAATCGGGTGCCCAATGACAATATTGTCATAGCCACTAATATCTGGTAAATCATCCTTAATATCAACCCGGCTATTATGCTCGTGTTGTTCAACCGTTGTCCGACTGCTTTCATCATGCCAATTAAGGTCAGCAGCGGTATATGGTTGTGCCGGATGAATTTCTGCCATATCAGCATTTAGCTTTTGCGCAACTTGTTCTGCAATCTTCTTAGTAGTGTTAGTTGCGAAATTGTATAAAACAAGGGTCTTTGCCATTCTTGGGGGCCTCCTTTATCTTAAAACACTGTATAAATTTTAACGTAAAAAAGCAATGATGAAAAATACTTATAGTTAATCCTTATCTATGCTTTAAAAGTATTAATCGTTAGCATGAATATCATACGCATTTAATAACATCTCACCAACACCGGGCGCATCAGGATCATGCATTCCCTTACCCTTATCAAGCGCACGGATTTGATCCATTTCTTCATCCGTTAATTCGAAGCCAAAAATATCAAGATTGCTCTTAATTCGTGCTTCATGAACCGACTTAGGAAAGACAACAATTCCTTCTTGATTTTCAAAGCGAAGAATTACTTGACCAGTATTCTTACCGTATTTTTCAGCAATAGCCGCGATGGCTGGTTCATGAAGCAAGTCGGCATTACCTTGGCCAAGGGGTGCCCAAGCTTCAAGACGAACATCATCCTTTGCAAGAATTTCCCGTAATTCCTTTTGCTGGAAGTAAGGGTTAAATTCAACTTGGTTTACCGCAGGAGTTACATCAAAGTTAGGGACAAACTTGTTCCAAAGCTTAGGTGTCATGTTGGAAACACCGATTGAACGAAGCTTACCAGTCTTTTGTGCTTCTTCAACTGCCTTCCACGCTTCGTTAACCGCCCCATATGGTTGGTGAAGGAGGTAAAGGTCAATATAACCAAGCCCTAACTTGTTAAGGGAAGTTTCAATGGCCTTTTTAGCGTCTTCATACTTGTAATCTTGAAGCCACATCTTGCTAGTAACCCAGATTTGGTCTCGAGGAATCCACTATCCTTAATTGCTTTGCCAACTTCTTGCTCATTCATGTAGGCAGCAGCGGTATCAATATGACGATAACCAGCAGCTAGGGCATCCTTAACCGCATTGTATGTCGTGCCGTCAGCTGGGATTTGGAAAGTTCCAAAGCCGATTACTGGAATTTCATTACCATCGTTTAATTTGAAAGTAGGTACATTATATTTAGACATTATTTTTCGTCTCCTTTGCTTTAATCATTGTCTAAATATTAGCATCAAATTTTCTAAACTAACATTACTTGATTATCATATTAGTATACTCTAAATGTATACTTGTTTTAACTATTCATTTTTTGCATTATTACCTACTTAATATAAGTATTTTCCATTTTATCTATCTCGGCTTATAGTAAAAGTAACCAAAAATAACAGTTGAGAAAGGAAGATTTTCATGGCAAAGAAACAGCTGGTCGCGACCAACTTGGTGATTTCGCCCCTAAATTTGCAGAATTAAATGATGATGTATTATTCGGACAGGTTTGGTCACGGGAAAAGGAATTAAGCCTTCGTGATCGCAGTCTTCTAACCGTTACCGCGTTGATTACAAAGGGTGCCTTTGAACAACTCCCTTACCACATGCAAACTGCTAAGAACAACGGTATTATGAAAGATGAAATTGCAGAAATTATTACTCAATTAGCCTTTTACGTCGGCTGGCCTAATGCTTGGTCCGCATTCAACGTTGCTAAAAAAGTATGGGACGATTAAAAAATCAATTTAAAACGTGTCTTTAATGGCGCGTTTTTTATTTTCGGCCTATTGTGATTTGATCTTGTAAAAAGAGCCTTCCTTTTATTGGCTGCACGATCCCAGCTCAACCGCTAACAATAAAGTAGGGGCCCTCGCCGTTAAATTACGTACTAATTATTGATACAAATTAACCACTGGCATCATATGATATTACTTCTCCTTTTCTTCAACCTATAATGTAATCAACATCAAATGAAGGATAAGATTTTGAGGAAGAATTATTATGTCAAAAGAAACTGCTTTAATTACTGGTACCACTGGTGGTCTGGGAATGGAATTTGTTAAGATCCATGCACAAAAAGGCGGTAACCTGGTTTTAGTCGGACGAAATCCGCAAAAAGCTTGCCCAGCTCGAGTATGATATTACTAACAAATACCACATTAAAGTAATGACGATTGCCGTGGACTTTACACAATTCTGGTATGCTCCCTTCTAGGTGAACATGGAAATATATGGATATCTGTCAACCATACCAGTTGACAGATATCCAATTAAACAGCTTAATCCCAGTAGAATACCGGAATCAAGCTGTTTAAATACTTTATATATTTACATGTTCACTTGACAGGGTGCGATTCATTTTCTCCCAGCCTCAACTGTTTTCCCGAACGATATCAGCCCGTGCTTCAATTCCTTGATCGAGAATCTTTAACTTGAGATTGACTCCGTACCCCCGCGATTGGTTGCATATTATCATTATTACATTGTTAATCTTTCATCAATTATGTGTGGTGACTTAACATTAAGTTTCCGAAGCATCTTTTCGACATTTAAGATGACATGAGCTGGTCCCACGATAAAGTAGAGTCCTTGATCAATTTCTTTAGGTGACAATTCTTTTTTTATTGATTCTTCCGTAAAACGACCTTCTTTTGCAATAACCGTAATATTAGGATTTTTCTTTAATTTTTCCAGGTTTTTTTCAAAATATAGGCCGTTCTTTTTTGATGAAGACCATAATATTTTTATTTGTCGTTGATTTCCATATTGTTCTGCCAAGCTAAGAAGGGGTGCTAACCCTGATCCTAACCCGTAAAACACTAATGGTTGATCCTTAGGTAATTTACGGATAATGCGATCAAATTGTCCGTATGGTCCTTCTAAATATACTCTTGTTCCAATTTGTACTGATGGGATCTTTTTTGTAAAATCCCCAAGTTTTTGGATCGTAAAGGCAATTTCATGAGGGTTATTTTTAGGGGCGGACGTAACGGAAAAAGGATGCTTTTCCCTCCCAATTGATTTACTGCCCCTAAAAGATACAAAGTAAAAGTCACCGGCTTGATAAGCTGGATCGTTTTTATCTAACTTAATTACTAACTGTTGAGTATTCGGTGCAAGCTGTTTATTCGCTATCACTGTTCCATTTGTTTTAAACAGCGTGATAAACTTTGCTAACAAGTAATAACCAATAATGATATAAGTATACGCATCAAATATTGTTATAAAACTTGTCATCTCGCTAAAATCATCTATTAAGTGAACATGCAACCAGATCAGTAGGATTAATAGTAAGTTTAAGCGGTGGATCCAGACAGAAACTTGATGGGAGCAAATTATGCTTAACTTTAGTTTAATTTGACGAAGCAGCTTAAAGCGGTCAACTAACCATCCCGACATAAAGACAATCGCGTAAATTATACCGACAATTGCCAAGTACCAAGCAATATCTCCCGTCGTTTCAACAAGGTGATCAGCGCCGGGACTTAAAAATTTGTGAGCAGTCGCAGCAATCAGCGCTGCAACGCCTAACAAAGCATGCAAAAAATACATTGAAGGGATGCCAATATACTTTTCAAGCCATCTTGGACGAGTTGAGAGGAAAATGATAACCAACCACCAAACATAGGCCAATATCCCCACATCATAAGCAAAAAGATCTTCATAATCAGCCGTTAATTGATTATTTGTCAAGATAATTAACGGTAATGGAATAACTGCTAAAGCAACTATCCACGTAATATATAAGGCTAAAGGGTGTTTCTTTAACATTTTTGTTCTCCTCGTATTTATTACATGACCAGCAACTGAAGAAAAAGCACTCGTTGCTTTAAGAAGGCGATTCATCCCCCACTTATAGAAGTGGGGGATGAATGCGCAAATTATGGATAAATTAATGGTTGTTTTCCACGGCTAATACTTTTTTCGAACCGGCATCAATCTTAACTTCTTTAACTGTCCGGCCATCTTTTACTTTAACTTCCCAAACAGCTTGATTTTCCTTTTCTTGTTCTAATTTCCATTCGATCGCACTACCCTTTTTAGCGGCTTTTTCGGCAATTTGGCTCGCTTCATCACGGCTAATTGCCTTACCTGGATCTAAGGTATATTCCTTCTCATTTTGGTCAAGCTTTTCAGACTTGTTAGAGATTAGTTTGCCATCCTTGGCATTGGCTTTAACCTTGTATTCGTTGGTATTGTCAAAGCCCTTTACCTTGTACACATATTTTCCCTTGTCACTTTCCAGTTCTACTTCATTGAGGTGCTTATCTGGGTACTTCTTGTTAAACTGATCAATTGCAGCCTGTTGGTTAATCTTGATGTCGCTCTTATTAGCTAACTTTTCATGTTTCACCGCGGCTTCGATTTGAGCATGATAACCATCCATTGCGGCGACACCAGCAATGCCTCCAGCTCCTAACACAAGTCCTCCACAAACACAGGCGGTAATCAGAACCTTTTTAGTCATCTTTGGGAACTTCCTTGCTTTCTTCTTGTCGGGCTTTGGTTGTTGGTCTTGTCTTTTTTCAATTTTTTCAGTCATTTTTATTCATCCCTTCTTAACTTTAATTGGTAATTTTATTCTACAAAATAATCGGTCAACTAAAACCAAGAACCGGTGAAAGTATGATGAAGAAATCTTCATTTTTATTTTGGAAGGTAAACCGTAAAAATGGTCCCACTTGGTTCATTATCGCGTATCGTGATTTTTCCGTGGTATTTTTCGATAATCATTTTGACAATCGCCAGGCCAATCCCTGAACCAGCAATCTTATTGGAGTGTGATTCATCTTCACGGTAAAATCTTTCGAAAACTTTTTCCCGATTTTCCTTAGCAATTCCCCGCCCTTGATCGGCAACTCTTAATATTATTTGGTGATCATCCGCCGTTAATTGGACATTAATCGTTGAATCAGGAGGTGAATATTTGGCCGCGTTTTCTAAGAGATTATGAACAAGACTTTGAAAGTCACCCTTTGTTATCCGGTAAGATATATTCGGATTTAAATCAGTAATAAATTTCTGCTGATATGCCCCTTGGAGTGACTCAACTTCAGCGAAAATAATTTTTGACAAGTTAATTTCTGTTAGTTTTTTAGTCTGATGTCCTTCTAGAATAAGCAGTTCATTTATTAACTGACTCATTCGCTGTGCTTCTTGATCAATGTACTTTAATGACTTAGCAATTAATTCCGGATGCTTATCCCCATGCCTTCTTATTAGGTTTACATGTCCTAAAATTCCAGCAAGTGGTGTCTTCAACTCATGAGATGCATTTGCAATAAATTCTTTTTCGCGTTGCATTGTACGATATTGCCGTCCTAGCAAATGATTAAAAGACTGGGCAACTTTTCGTACCTCTAATGGTTGTTGCGGAACCGTTAAAGTTTGCAATCGATTGCTTTGGGGCGTGATTGCATCAATTTCATTATCTAAATTAGTCAATGGTCGGGTCCATCGGCGAGCTAAACGATGAATGATGGGGAGAGCAATGATACTTATTGCAAGGTTAATTAACAGCGTCACTATCAAGAGCCAGCCTGTTAATTTGATTAAATCATCAACATTAATTGCTACTTTGACGATTCGATTATGGTCTATTTTTTGCTGCCGTAAATAATAGACTCCATGCTGGGTTAACTGTAGATTCTTGATTGCTAAATTTCGCTGGTCAATTCGTTTAAAAATTTTATGGGCTTTGGGTGAGGTATATTCTCGTTTACCATCAGTGATCTCGATTGCGTCATCGTCTTGACGAGCAACATAAGCATTCAAAAAAGTTTCGCGATTTTGATTTTCGGGCCAATCTTCCTCAATTGTCTCAATCACTTCTTCTGCCTGATCATCAGCATAACGATAGATTAAATTAGTGGCGGTAACCACAAAAAGAAGATTAATAACTACTAAAATCACTGTAAACAACATTAAGAAAAGACGAGTTAATTGCCGCGATGCAGTTACTGGATGTGTGTTACTCATTGCTCATCACCTAATACATAACCAATCCCTCGCACCGTTTTAATTAAGTCGCGGTATTTGCCTAACTTGTTGCGCAAAGCACGAATATAGACATCAACAGTATTGGTCTGACCATCAAAATCATACCCCCATATTTCATTAAGAAGGTCATCACGGGTTTGAACGACTCCTGGTTCTTTAATTAGGGCAACCATGAGGGAAAATTCTTTAGGCGTTAAATGAACCCGCTTGCCATCAACCATAAATTGATGTTTCAGTAAATTAATTTCAAATGGTCTAAATTTATAATCATATTTCTCTGCTTTTTTTTGACCCAATCGTCGTAATACAACCCTAATTCGTGCTAAAAGTTCCTCAATCTCAAACGGTTTAGTAATATAATCATCTAATCCTTGATCAAGTGCCATACTAATATCAGAAGTTTGACTACGAGCCGTAATCATAATAATTGGCACATTACTTGATTGCCGAATTCGGCGTAGAACTGTGAGACCATCATAAACTGGGAGCATCCAATCTAATAAGATTAAGGTTATATCTTTTTCTTTAAATATCTCGAGTGCCTCACGCCCATCTTTGGCCCAGATAACTTCATATCCTTCTAGTTCTAATTCAGTTATTAAGAAACTTGCAAGACTTTCCTCATCCTCAACTAACATAATTACAGCTTTCTTCATTATTTTGCCTCCAATTACTTTGTCCTATATACTATTTTAGCTGTTTTGATTGCAGGCAAATAAAAAAAGTTTCATATGAAACTTTTTTACTGGTAATTAGAATTTTTGTTCAAGCCGATATAAATCATTTAAGAAATTAGCAACAATATTTAATTCATCCATTGAATATTTTGCGGTTAGTTTATCAACCAACTTAGTCTTTATTGTTTCATGCATTTGATCATGAACTTTTGCTACTTTTTTCCCATTACTCGTTAATGAATAATATATTTTCTTTTTATCATCAGGATGTTTTACTGAAGGAAGTGATGCAATGTCGATTGGGCAAATTTTTAACCAGGTCATCATTATTTTCTTACTAATGCTTTTAGGGGCAGTTATTAAAAAGCTCGGATTTCTCCATCCGCAATCAATTAATGACCTAACAAATATTACACTCTACTTTTTATCGCCAATCGTAATTATTAAGGCCTTTGAACAGCCGTTTTCGCGATCACGATTTTATCAATTATTACTATTAATTGCTGGTGTCTTTCTGACCTATTTTGTTTCAATTTTGATTGCAAAACTACTTTTTCATAAAGAAAATGACCAAAATATTCGTCAAATTGCAACTTAGGGAAGTATCTATTCTAACAATGGTTTTATGGGCGTTCCATTAGCACAAGGACTTTTTGGAAGTGTGGGGGTCTTCTATGCCGTCGCCTCAATGATTGATTTTAATGTCATGTCATGGACCCAGGGAATTGGAATTTTTCAAAAACGACAGCCTCATGATTGGAGAACATAGTTAAAGAAAATTATTTTAAATCCTAATATTATCGCTATTATTGGCCTCTTCCTATTCATTAGTTCTTTTCGGTTGCCAAAATTAATTGCTGGTTTTATTGATTACACCAGTCCAGCGTTTACTCCACTATCAATGATTGTCATCGGAAGTAATCTTGCCAATCTAAGTATTAAAAATATCAAATTACCAACTGCACTCTGGGGAAGTCTCTTCGTAAGGAATATTTTCTTCCCAATTCTAGGGACAACTATCTTATTATTATTAGGAATCACCGGTGTTCCACTCTTCACCACAGTAATTCTTAGTGCATGTCCAGTAGCAGGATTAGTCGTTCTTTTTACCTTACAATCAAATGGGGATGCACGGCCAGCAACCGTCTTAATGAGTATTTCAACCATTTTGAGTTTAGTAACTATTCCATTAGTCTATTGGTTTGCTAGTTTGTGGTAATGATATATACAATCTTTGAATAAAGTATTAAATATAATAAGCATTTCAAATAACAGCCTCCTTAATCTATGATGGAATTAGATATTAAGGAGGCTTTATAAATGAATAAACCATATATTACAATTGAAAATTAAATGCATAGGATCGGGTTAAATTACTGTGATTCTATGCGTTTTTGCTTTAAAAACAAGAAAACGCAAGAACTCTAGCATATACTTTGAGTATTTAAACTAAAGTAACGAAGAGTCTTGCGTAATGAAATTTATAAAGTTAAAGTGCAAGATAAAAAGGTATGATTCCAATATCCAACTGGGATCATACCTTTTACTCCAGTCTTCTTCTAGAAGCCAGTTTAGCCTCTAAAATAAAATATAAAGAAAACTATTCCAATTAAGATCAAAATTACAGAAACTATCCATGTGCTTGGATGAACTATAAAAAGTAATAATCCATATATTATGAACAATAGTGCTTGCAGATATAAAAATTTCTTTCCTAGATTACTAATTAATAACGAAAGTCCACAAAAGATTGACATCGATATCATGCCAAAATTGTAATCAAATATTAAATATATAAAAGCTATAGCAAAAAAATATAATGGATCAAACAAAAAATTTTTTATAAAGAATTCCTCCTATTTTAGAAACGATATCCAACATAGCCGCCGATGCCAGCACCAACAAGACCACATCCTCCCATGGCCCATGGACCACCAGGACGGCAAAGTTTCACTCCATATTTGGCACCATTCATTGCGCCGATTGTTGCATTTCCCCAACGATTCCCGCCGATAATAAGTTCTAATTGGTTGTATTTTAATTGTTTCATTACAATTCTCCTCGTATTCTTAATTTTTAGTGAAAGCCATGGGTAGCACCAGTAGTCCCTGCCCAAACAATAGCACCATAATGTGCCCCAACAAATGCACAACCTGGGCCACAGATAGCTGCACCAAGCCCTGCACCTGCTGCTGTAGAACGCGCAACTCCCCAGACGTTTTGTTGCCAGGAATTTTTACCACCTAAAATCATTTTTAATTGTGAATTATCTAATTTTTTCATAACAATTACCTCCTTAATTTCTATACTTTAAGCATAAAGTAAATTAAGACTGCTAAATGGAAACTTCTAATTTGTACAAATTACACTCATATCCTGCTTCAACATCCTAATATGCTAAAATTCCACTAAAATTAGAAGAAAATTATTAAAAAAGATAAATTATGCTATGGTAAAAACCAAACTTTTTAAAAGGAATAAATTAATGAATAAACTTTTTCAATGGTTCTATAATATGCCCAAATTAACAAATCAAGATAATAAAGATTATATGGCGAAGATTAGTCTTAATATCGCTGTTAGCTTATTTCTTTTTAACCTCGTTGCTGTCCTTATTTCCTTTTTCATTGTTACTACAACAGAGAATTATGAATTGTCTTTTAATATTTTAGCTGGGGCGTTACTGATCTTTACTGTTTATATTGTTGGTGGCTATTCTATATATGCAAAACGTAAAATTAATCGAGTCGTGACTCATGATAACACACATATTGTAAAGAATAGTTTTGCCTCAGCTGTATATATAACACTGATTATTTATTTACTTAATTCTCTTACAAATGCTCTTAGTTTTCATACTTCACTTATTAGCGAATTAAAAAATCCCATGAGTTATATAATTCCAACTGTAATTGGGATTATATATGGGGTGCTTATGGCTCTTATTACTTGGTACAGAAACAAATAAGGTAAATATTTTTCAAAACTCATATAAACAACTACCTTCTTTACAGAATTTGAGTGCTATTTACCCACTTTTGAATTTTACTGATTTAAAAACTAGATCTTGTTAGAATAAAACTATTAAAAATTGTTAGGAGACGGAATTATGCAAAGTTATAAAAAACTTTCAACAAAACAATTAGCAACTACTATAGGTGGTAATATACAACAACAATCTAGCCAAATGGTATCTCTTCAAAGCTTTGGACGAATAACTGATAAAGATTACACATATACAATTTATAAAAAGTTAAAAGGCATTTTTCACTAATTTAGAAGGTAATTACTTTGAATTTTTATCTCCAAATACTTACTTCGTTGTTCTCTATAGTGATTGACTACTTTTTATTTCTTTTTCTTTTACGAAAAAAGCTTTTTATTACTGATATATGGTTTCTATTAAGCACTTTTATTATTATTTTTATCATTGATGGCCTTGGGTATATTGGCGCTTACTTTTCACCACTACTCGAAGCCTTTCTTTTATATCTCTATTACAAGAAAAAAACGCCTAAATATCTATTGATTAGCGCTTTATTATTGGTTTCCTTAAATTCAATTCTTATAGATTTCTGCACTTATGTTATAGGAAATTTTTTCAGTATTTCCATCAATTACCAAATTCTAATTAGCATTACTTTATATTTTTCTAGCTTTATTATTCTAAGGATCTATAATCCTATCCAATATTTTCAAAATGATAAGAGTTCCATCAATTTATGGATTCTATTTTATTTATTTATAACCTTAAATATTGCTGGTTTTATAATCATTACTATTCCAAGTTTTACGCCATCATTTATTGCTATTTTTTGTCTATTAATTTTACAATGTATTTTCACCATTTTTATCTACAAAGCTAATAAACAAATCCAACAGAAAAAGCTAAATTTACAAGAAAAGAAAGACTTACTATTCTTAATTCAAAATCTAGAAGAAAGCCAATCTAGGTTAAGGCGCTTTAAGCACGACTATCAAAATTTATTAAATAGTTTAAAACTTAGCGCTTTAAGTGGTAACAATTTAGAACTATTGGAAAAATTAGAAAAATATTCGAAAGAAAGATTAGGAAAAGACTCGCTTTGGCAATTTCAAGACACAAAGAATATCAAAAATGATGTTTTACGAAGTATCTTTATTAGTAAATTAAATTCAATATACCAGAAAGACATAAAATACAAATTTGAATGTGTAAATAAAGTAACTAAGTTACCAAAAATAGATTTATTTGATTTAACCAGAATAATCGGAATTGCCTATGATAATGCAATTGAAGAATGCGAGCAACTTAAAAAAAGCGGAATAAATAACATATATATTTATTCTATGCTTTATCAACCAACACCTGGAAAACTAGAATTTGAAATAAAGAATTCGTGTAATTCTAACATTGATATTGGAAATATCACTGCAGAAGGAGTTTCAAATAAAGTTAACCACCATGGTTTAGGACTAGCTACAGTACAAAAAACGATTGCAAAATATAATAATGCATTTACTTCTTATAGCATAGAAGATGAATCTTTTACTCTTATAATTTCTTTTGAATAGAAAGGACAAAAAATGGAATATCATTTAATAATTTGCGATGATGACAGAACTCAAGCAAAAAATATCGCTACCCTGCTTAAAATGTCATCAATTATTCTTGAAGAACAAGATATTCATCCAACCATTGATTTGATTGCAACGGACGCAGAGAGTGTTTTAGATTACCTTGAGTTTAATAGTGATTTAAATAATATTATTGCCTTTTTAGATATTCAGTTAGATGAAAATTCCAATTCAAAAGGTGGTCTAGATTTAGCTCAAAAGATAAAAACACTTAACGAAAAAGCACAAATAATCTTTATTACAACGCATGAAGAGCTAGCTTTTCTCACCTTTCAACGTCGAATTAATCCGTTGGATTATATAACTAAAACCACAAGCCAACGAGATTTACAAAGACGGCTAACCGAAACCCTAGAACTAGCTATAAGGAAACTGAATGAATTTAACTATATTAAAAAAAACACATTCAGTTATAAAGTTGGCACAAGGATTATAAATGTAAACTTCAGTAATATCCTTTATATCTCTACTACAAAATTCCCTCATAAATTAAAGATCGTTACATCTAATGGTCAAGGAGAATTCTCAGGTGATATTAAAACAATTGAGCAAAATTATTCTATGTTTTTCAAGGCTTCTCAGTCTAGCTTAATTAACTTACAAAATGTTGAAACAATTAATACTAAAAAACGGCTCATTAAGTTTTCTAACAATGATTGTTTAAATTATTCTAGAAGCAGAGCTAAAGAATTAAATAATCTATATAAAAATCTAACTTGTTAACGAGGCACTTTATGTATAACTTTAGAAGACACTATATAAATCAAGTTGATGAAGCTGATTGTGGAGTAGCAGCACTAGCAATGATTCTTCATAATTACGGCTCTAAAATTTCATTAGCAACTCTGCGAAAATTTACAAAAACCACTACTGATGGAACTACTGCACTTGGGATTGTAAAAGCAGCAGAAAAGTTAAAAATGGATGTTGAAGCGTATCAAGCAGATACTAGTTTATTTGATTCAAAAGATGTAATTTATCCCTTTATTGCTCATCTCATAAAAAAAGACAGTGGGCTCCTTCACTATTGTGTTGTTTTTAAAAGTTCCAAAAAACATATTTTTATTGCTGATCCTGATCCTAATATACAAGTTAAACGTATTCCTAAGGTCAATTTTTTTGAAGAATGGACTGGAATTGCTATTTTTGCAAAACCAGGTAAGAACTATAAAGCTATTCAAGAAAAAATCCCCACTTTTAAAAGATTATGTCGACCACTTTTTCAACAAAAATCCCTACTTTGTGGAATTATTACAGCAGCTTTTATTGTAACGTTTCTTAATATTTTAAATTCTTATTATCTACAAACTTTACTTGACACATTAATTCCTAATAAACTTCAAGATCCTTTAGCAATTATTAGCATTGGACTATTGTTCGCCTATCTTTTTAACACTCTATTTACTTTTTCTCGGGATTACTTATTAGCTATTCTAGGGCAGAGACTATCTAAAATTATTATCCTAAACTATATAAAGCATGTTTTAAAACTTCCAATGGCATTTTTCTCTACTAGAAAGACTGGTGATATTCTATCTCGTTTTACCGACGCGAATAAAGTAATTGATGCTCTTGTCAGTTCAATTATATCTATCTTTTTAGATGCCACTATTTTAATAATTATAGGTACAGTTCTTGCTTTACAAGATATTAGATTATTCGGAATTACTATGCTTGTTATTCCTATTTATTCTCTGCTAATTTTTTCATTTACTAGTAATTTTAGGAAACTAAACCAAAAAGAAATGGAAAGTAACGCAACAGTAAGTGCATCAATTATAGAAGATATTAGAGGAATCGAAACTATTAAATCTCTTAATTGCGAAGAAGTTCGTTCTAACAAGATTACTAACGAATTTAATGATTTCTTACACAAGTCATTAGTCCACACTAGATTAAATAATATACAACAAGGACTCAAAACTTTTGTTCAACTTTCGCTTAACCTTATCATTTTATGGGTTGGAGCTAACCAGGTTATTAAAAATGAATTATCAATTGGACAATTAATGACCTATAATGCATTACTAGTTTACTTTACAACTTCCCTTCAAAACATCATTAACCTACAACCCAAAATCCAAAGTGCGCAAGTTGCTAATAATCGTTTAAATGAGATATACATGGTTAAAGACGAATTTGAAAATACAACTAAACATAATCATTCATTAAAAAATGGAACAATCGAGTTAAAAAATGTTTCTTATAGCTACGAGTACAATTCTCCTATATTACAAAATATTAACTTAAAAATTAAGTCTGGCGAAAAAATGACAATCGTAGGTCTAAGTGGCTCTGGTAAATCAACCTTGATGAAATTATTAGTAAATTATTTTGATGTTTCAAATGGTGAAATTCTTATTAATAATCTAAATATTTTAAATATCTCTAAAAAGCAGTTACGTTCTTTTATTAATTACGTGCCACAGATTCCTTATACATTTTCAGGAACGATTAAAGAAAACTTATTATTAGGAAACCGCACTACGATTACTGAAAAAGATATTGTAACTGCATGTAAAACCGCTATGATACATGATGATATAATGCATTTACCGTTGGGATATGATAGTAAATTAGATGAAAATGCAGCAACCTTTTCTGGAGGGCAGAAGCAGCGACTTACAATAGCGAGAGCATTACTCTCACCAGCAAAAGTACTCATTTTCGATGAATCTACTAGTGGACTTGATGTTTTAACAGAAGAGAAACTAATCAAAAATCTCATGGCATTATCTTCAAAAACAATTATCTTTATTGCCCATCGTCTTTCAATAGCTCGAATTACAAATAATATTACAGTTATTGATAATGGTAAGATTATTGAACGGGGTTCTCATGAAGAACTCCTCAAAAATAAATCGTTATATTTTAACCTTATGCAAACACAATAAATAGAGACTATTTTTATTCAATTTTGCATAAAGATTAAGCCTCCTTAGCTTATACAATAGCCATATAATCTTTTAATATTGACTATATAATTTTCCGTTTATACTTTTTATATGACTAACTTGTTTAATTATTAGTCATATTCTTATTACCTCTTTTCCCTTATTGACTTTGGCTCGAACACCTACATCTTAAGGCAAAAGAGGCTTTTTTATCTAAATTATTACGAGTGAACAAGTTACAAAAGATTACCTTGATTACCGCAATCGTCAAAATATTTCTTGGATCGCAACTGGGAAAGATCGAATCGACCTGACTAAAGCGATGGAGTGGTCTGGTTACAGTTAACTGAAACTTGAACGCATAGGGTCGTGGTAATTTACTGTGACTCTATGCGTTTACGCTTTAATTTCCTCGCAAGTTGCAAAACAAAACGCCACAGAATTTTTTCTGCGACGTTTTTGTTTCTATATCTCATATCGATTGCGAATAAATTCTACCAGCGCTTCAATATCGTGCGTTGACAATTCTCCAATAAGTCTAAAAGACACATGTTCTTTTGAAAGCTTAATAATATCTCCCACATCAACATATGACTGCTTATCAAGCCCTTCTATTTTCCAATCCATAAGAGGAAAATAATTTTTCTTAATTCTCTCAGATTTGTTTTTGTATTTACTTGTTATTCTATAACAAAAGACATTTTTATTTTTATCTTCTACGATCAAAACTGGACGCCTTTTCCCATCTAATCCCCAAGATACATAAGCAGTATAAATTTGATTAGTCCTCATTAAAAAATTCCTCAAGTTCCTCTTTTGTTTTAACTTCTCGAACTGGAATTTTCTTGGATACTTCTCTTAACTCCAATTCCGTCCTTTGTTTTGGTGTCAAAGAAAAACTAAGAGGGATTTTCCCTGTGGCAACTATTTGTTTATACATTCCATTTATTACAGCTGTCGGGGTTAAACCAATTTCCTTTATAATATTCTCCGCTGACTGTTTTAATTCTGGATCAATGTTTACTTGAACTTTCGAACTCATTGTAATCACCTCACGATCATATGATAACATATTGTGATTATAAAATATAAGAATCATCATGACATTTCCTAATAAGCAACAAAGGCTTCAATTAAAATTTCTTCCATAAAAAATATTAAGTTCGATCCCTAGCATTAATTGAAACAAGTTTTACAGAAAAAATATTGGCTCATTTAATTGCTTAATTTGCTTTATAATTAATGTAAGCGTTTCATGACAAAAAATTTAATTAAGGAGCGAAACTATGGCATTAGGAACCTATCAGCAAGTTAAAGATGCCCTAAAGAATTTCGGAATAACTGATTATACTGTGATTGATCACCCTGCTACTCACACCACCGAAGAAGCTGATGCATATATCGCTGGTCATGAAGGTGTTCGCACTAAAACCATGTTTCTGAAAGGGAAGAAAAAGAATTTCTATATGGTTATTATGGATGATAAAAAACCAATGGACTTTCATGAATTTATGGCCCTAACTGGAGCTAAAAGGGTTTCAATGGCTCGACCGGAATATCTGCAAGAACAACTTGGCTTAGCACCAGGAATTGTTTCACCATTTGGCCTCCTAAATAATGAAGCTCATAATGTAAAGGTGTATTTTGACAAGGACATTGTCGACGAACCAATTCAGACCTTCCATCCTAATGAAAATACTCATACAATTTTTATTAAGACAGATGACCTGTTCAAATTTCTTAAGCAGATTGATTTTGAACCAGAAATTATTGATTTGTAACCACCAGTCGATTACTTATCGCGATTAGCTCCCTCTTTTTTGGAGGAGTTTTTTGTCTTGTAATGTTCTCACTAATAGCAAATAAGTTCAAGTAAAAAACAGAGCCACCTTCAGATATAAGGTGATCCCCCGTCAGGAAATTACATTGTGACATAACGTACCTATTAGGAATAAGTAACAAGCAATATATGAGTCTATTTTAAGCTCGTGTTCACTTTTACTAGTTTTCAACTTAAATTCCTAACTTTTTCATGTTATTATATCAGTAATTCTGCTTCTCTCTAGTCCCTCAGCCTACTTGATCCTAATTTTATCCCAGGAGATATTACTAAAATGAATAAAATTTATTTCTTATGTACTGGCAATTCTTGTCGCAGTCAAATGGCGGAAGGATATGCAAGAATTTTTCTGAAAGACAAGTACGAAATCCAAAGTGCTGGTCTTGAAGCTCATGGCGTTAACCCCCTAGCAATTGAGGTAATGGCAGAAGACAATATCGATATTAGTCACCAATATTCTAAAACGATTGATCCTCATTATTTTAAGACCGCCAATTTAATTGTAACCTTATGCGGAGACGCCAAAGACCGTTGCCCAGTCATCGCTCCTCCAACGCACAGTATCTACTGGCCTCTGCCAGATCCAGCACAAGCCACCGGAACTCCTGAACAGCAGTTGCAAATTTTCCGGCAAGTACGCAATGAGATTAAGCAGCGGATTTTAGCCTTAGCAAGCAACCCGTAAAATTATACTAATATCTAAAAATGCCTTCTGAGCAAAACTCATTTGTTTACTCAGAAGGCATTTATCGTTATTCCATATAATTATGGAGAATATCATCCGAAGCTGCCTTTAATTTTAGATAATCGATATTATTAGAGAACAGCATAATCATTCGTTTCGTCTTGTAATCGGCGACAAAGCAACTGTTGTAGCCCGGAATACTCCCGTTGGCCCGGATTACATCCCCATCAAAGTAGACCCCACCAAAATAGGCCACTTCTTGATGCTGGGCTTGATGATAATATTCATTAATCATTTTTGGATCTTTCAGGACCTCATTATATACAAACTTCCAATAATCGTTTGGTGATATAAATAAGTTCCCCGCTCCAAAATCTGAGGAGGTCGTTACAGTTACCCGGTGCCAATCAACTGTTGGATCCATTGGTTGCGGAATTTCTTTTTTGGAAACCTCAGAAAAATCTTTAATTTGGTGAAGATGGAGCGGTTTAGCAAAGTTTTTTCGAATATAGGCATTATAGCTTTGATGCGTTTGCTTACTAACAATCGCTGCCAAGATTTCATAATCAACATCCTGATAATCCCACGTGTGCGTATGATCATACTTGAGATGTTTAAGCATATAAGCAATTTGTGCTTTTTGACCTCTAAGTGGTTCGAAGGGACGATCATTATTAATCAAGCCACTGGTATGATTCATTAATTCCCGAATCGTAATATCTTTACTACCGTCAATCTGCTGATAATACTTACTTAGCGAAGTGTCCCAAGCTAATTGCTTTTTTTGCCTTAATTGGTAAACAGCGGTTCCCGTTACAATCTTTTGAAGCGATGCCGTGGGAAATAGTCGATCCGCCTTTACGATTTGATCCTTATTCGTGGTTTCATGATTCTCAATGGCAACTGGCTTCCCATCTTTGCCATTAACTAGCATCACTCCATTAATATGATGGTCCTTCATATAATCTTGAAGTTGGTGTTGCGTTTGTTTGTCAACTACTTCTGCCTTTACCTTTGATGGCGTGGTCAATAAGAAGATGGCAAAGGAACAAAGCGTCAAAAAAATATATAAGTTAACTTTTTTCATAATTATAAGCATCCCTTCCAGGCATCCGTTTTCAAAAAATATCTACCTGTATTATACAAATTTTATGCCTCATCTTACAAAGCAGAACAAAAATCTGATTTTTCTTGCTAAAACACTTTAAATTCATTCGATTTGTGTTAAAATTCTAACGTCAATAAATAAAAACCGCAAAAATAGTTCGTAAATAACGAACATTATCAAGGGAGAGCTAGAATGAATAACGACGTCGAAAAAGTTTTATATACTCAAGATCAAGTCAACCAACGCTTAGATGAACTTGCCAATACCCTTACTGAAAAATACCAAGGTGAATTTCCAGTTTTAGTTTCCGTAATGACAGGAGCAATGATTTTCACTAGCGAAATGATGAAGCGCCTTAATTTCAAGTTAAACGTTGATTATGTCGACGTTTCTAGTTATGAAGAAAGTTCAGAATCCACCGGAAAAGTTAAATTAATTCAAGATCTTTCCCATGATATTAAGGATCGGCCAGTTCTTATTATGGAAGACATTATTGATACTGGTCATACATTAAAGTATCTCGTTGCTCTTTTTGCTAATCGCGGCGCTAAGAGTATTGAGATTTGCTCCTTACTCGATAAACCAGACCGGCGTGAATTTGATGTTGAAGCCGATTATGTTGGCTTTAAAGTTCCCAATGAATTTATTGTTGGATACGGCTTAGACTTTGATGGTCTCTACCGCAATCTTCCATATGTGGGCGTGCTAAAGCGTTCTGTATATGAGAAATAGTTAAAAAGCTGAAGGAAATTTTTATTTCGTTCAGCTTTCTTTTTGGCTTTAAACACCTAAACGCGATATAGTACAGTTAGGTTAATAAAATTGATAATAATTGATTTTTGGTAAAGGAGGGGTAATCGTTGCTTAGGCTTGACTGGTGTTTACGAATGCTCATGGCTGCCTTATGTGGTGGAATCATTGGTTTTGAGCGAAAAAGCAAGGCTAAAATGGCTGGAATTCGAACGCATGCCCTAATTGCCGTGGGGGCAGCAATGGTCATGATTATTTCAAAATATGGTTTTTTCGATTTAATGAAGATTACTCATAGTAATTGGAATGTTGACCCATCGCGGATTGCAGCTCAAGTTGTTAGCGGAATTGGTTTTTTGGGTGCTGGAACAATTATTAATCGTCATGATCAAATAATTGATGGTTTAACAACCGCAGCAGGGATCTGGGTTACTGGTGCAATCGGCCTTGCTTATGGTAGTGGTTTATATAGCATCGGGGTTATCGGTACTTGTTGTGTCCTCTTAGCAGAAGTGCTTGGAAAATATCTGGATCAATTTGCACTCAAGCAAAGTAAAGGATTCTCTTGCTTTATCCAGTTAGAAGGAAACACTGATGATTTGCATGCACTTATTAATCAGTTAAACAAAAAATATTTTAAAGTCCCGCTCAAATACTCGATCTATGATTATGGAGACGGAAAAATCTCCTGCCAACTTTATGGTGAATTAAGATCTGGGGGTAAATCAGAGAACGTTTTTACTGATCTTACTGGGCTAGGCAATATTAAAAAAGTTGAGCTAGAATAAAACATACAATGGAAATGACAAAATGGCATGTAATTTCAGAAAAGAGCAGAAAGAATTGTATGTTCCCGAAAAGAGTCCTAGCTTAATCAATGTCCCAGCGATGAAGTATCTTACTGTGCGGGGACATGGTAATCCTAATCAAGAAAATAGTGAGTATAAAAAAGCAATTGAAAAGCTTTACGCTGTTGCTTATACCATTAAAATGAGTAAAAAAGGCACCTACCAAATTCCAGATTATTTTGATTTTGTTGTTCCCCCACTAGAAGGACTATGGTGGCAAGATGGTATCACTGGAATTGACTACGCTCACAAAGAAATGTTCAATTTCATTGCAATGATTCGCCTTCCCGACTTTGTTACTCAAGACGTTTTTGACTGGGCAATTCAAGAGGCTAGCGAAAAAAGCAACTTGATTTACATAACGTAGAATTCCTGTCAATGCAAGAAGGCCTCTGTGTGCAAGCACTTCATATCGGGTCATATGATGATGAACCAGCAACGATCGACAAAATACATAAATTTATTGAGAAACAGGGTTTACAAGTAGATATTAACGATGATCGGCATCACCATGAAATTTATTTGTCAGATCCCCGGCGGACCAAGGTTGAAAATCTAAAAACAGTATTACGAATTCCGGTAAAAAACAATTAAAAACACTATTAATAGGTGAACAAAAAAAGCATCAGAAGTTATGACTACGACTTCTGGTGCCTTTTATGCTACAAATTAATTATTTCATTCAGCTTGTACTTAATTTTCATGTTTTCCCCAACCATACTTACCAAAACGTTCTTTCATCTCTTTAGGGGTAAACAATTTATTGCTATCAAATGATGATTCAATCATTTGACGATCATGTTTAATATCTTGTTGTAATTGTTGGGAATTCTCTTGCATCTAAAACACTCCGAACTCTTTTCTACTTAACATCCCCGTTACATCTTCACTTCAATTCTTCATATAGTGGGGTAAGTTGCTTAATAACTGAACTGATGTATTCTTCCATATCATTAACTTGGTCTTTTCCCCGAAATGCAAACTTTCCAAGTAAGAAACTTGTTTGTCGGGCATCAGAATTAAATTGTTGCTGAATATCATGATTATTGAGGTATTTAGTTAGCAACAAATGATCAGAAAATTCCATCTCATCCTTATCCCAAAGATACCAATGTGTGGCGTCAATACTATTAGCCCATTCTGGTACTTTATCCAGCAATTGATTATATTCATCCGCTGTGCCTTGTCGTTGTTCGCTCTTATAATGTTGAAACATTAAATAGACCTGCAACTGCTTTTTATCAAGCATTACCCCAATACAGGGATTATAGTCTGCTAACGATGCTAAGCGATAAGAGGCCCAGTAATGGTCGCGCAGGTTCCAACCGTTCGTCCAACTCTCAACGTGAACCTTCGCAAATTGGTCCGTTGGTAATTGACTAGCGATGGTTTGATTTACCTTCTTCCACACTTGCCAAACTGCTTTAAACTTCTCTTTTAGGTCTGCAACTTCTTCTGGTGAATGAGTTTCTTTAATCTTCTTAAAGGAAAATTCTGGTTGATCAAAGATTGCAAACATATTTTCAGTTAATGCTGTCATATTAGCTCGCCCCTTTTTATCTAAGAATATCATAACTATAAAAGCTAAACTATGACTCTTAATTTACACGAATCATAATCTAGCTTCTTATCTTCATTAAAACAAATTCAGCATCACCATATAAAAGCCAGTTCCGACCAAGATCGATAGTGGCATATTTCTTTTCCAAAGGTGAATAAATAATGTTACTAAGCCGGCAACGATTTCTAATAATGCCTTACTAGGCTCAGCAAAAGAAATATTCCAATAACAATAGATTACTAATACTCCCATGATTGCTGCTGGGAGGAATTTCTCCAGTTCTTCCAGGTAAGGTGATAATTCTTTTGACTGGTCAAAAATCAGAAACGGAATAAAGCGAGTCGCCATAGTTACAACTGCAGCGATTAAAATTGAAATAATTTGTTCAGTTAATGTCATTTTTTTCCTCGTGATTAAGTAATTTAATGAAAACAGCGCGACAAGTGTTACTAATGTCACTAATAGGAAAGCATTCTTATTGCAAAATAGTAAACAAATAATCGCAAATACTAAACCAATTAGAGCATCACGCTGAGTTCGGGCATTTTTCAACTGTTCTGTAAACAAAACAATGAAAAGCGCCGTCATTACAAAATCTAAACCTGCTAAGTTTAAGTTGATCATTCCCCCAAGGAGACCACCTAAGCCTGCACCAGCTACCCAACTAAAATAGTTAAATGCGATTATGTAAAAATAAGCATATGAGCGATCAAGGCTATCTGGTACTTTTAACGTTGCATTTAAGGAAAAAGACTCATCACACATTCCAAAAATAAGAATCGGCTTTAACTTTCCCGTATTGGAATATTTTTTTAACATTGTAATGCCATAAAAAATATGCCGTGAATTAACAAGGGCAGTTAGTACAAGAACGGTCAACGGCTGAAAACTTTGAACTAAAAGATTACCAATTACAAATTCGACTGATCCAGCAAAAATGGTAGCGGCCATTAATAATGGATATAAAAAATTAAAGCCCAGTTTATACATATAGATTCCATAGCTGGCGCCTAAAAATAGAAAAACAAGCATTACCGGACTAGTTTTTTGAAAAGTATAACGTACTTCATTTCTCATGGTCGAATTCTCCCTTATTGAAATTTGCTTGAATTTATTTTAAGGGATGTACAACCTATTTCATAATTTAGCCCCCCCTTTCATCACTAGTTCGTGAATATATTCTTCATTATCTGGATTAATCTCCTGCCCTAATTTTGTTAAAACTGTAGTTCTGCGTTTTGGGTGATCAATTAATTCGGCTTTCTTTAGTGAAGTTATGGCAAAACTAAGGCGATTCATAAATGGAATATATTCTCTACCGGTTTTCTTTGATGTTACATATTTTAGTGAATCATTAGGAATGCTATCTGTATTTTTTACCAAGTATTCTGCTATTTGGATTCTAGTAGCTGGTTGTCGGAGTTTTTGCAGATATTTTAGAATTTCTTTTTCTAAAAATTCTTCTTTCTTGTACGTGGTCATTTTCGCAAATTCAGACATAATAATGCTCCTAATTAGCTATATCAATATTCTTTAGAGACAATTTATCACAAACAGCCCCTAATGATAAACTGTAAAAATAGTCGTTTTAATTGTATAAATGGTAAAAACGTATCTTATTTAACGAAAAAAAACAAAAAAACAACGTTAAATAATGAATAGTAAATTAAACGTGCAATTTTGCTATGATGAAAAAGTAAAAAAGAGGAGGAGAAAAGTGAAATTTAAGAAGTATTATACGGCTCAAGTCGATGAATCAGATTGTGGTGTGGCTGCCTTGAGTATGGTACTTAAGTATTATAAATCAAAAATACCAATCGCTAGGTTAAGAACATTAGCTAAAACTTCAAAAGAAGGAACCAGTATATATGGAATAATCCAAGCTGCAAAAGCATACAAATTGATAGGAAAAGCTATTCGTTTGAAATATGATGAATTTGATAAAGTTCAATCATACTTACCATTAATAGTACATGTTATAAAAAATAATAGTCTTCAGCATTATTATGTGCTTAACCGAATAACTGAAAAACATGTCGTACTTTCAGATCCAGATAATGATATAGGAATAATTAAGAAATCAAGAGAAGCTTTTTTTAAAGAATGGACTGGAATAGCAATTTTATTTGAAAAAAGTCAAAAATATATACCAGTTACTATTAAGCAGCCTAATTTATTCTCTTATAGAACTTTATTAGCAAAATTTCACAAATCAATATTTTTAATAGTTATGTGTGCCATTCTATCCATGAGTGCTGAGATAATAGGAGCATTTCTCTTTCAGGGTATTATTGATAATTTTTTACCCCAACGAGAATTAGGAATACTTAGTATAGTTTCATTAGGACTTATTATTGGGTATTTTGTTGGGAATTTGGCGAAATTTATTAATGAATTTCTAACAGATGTATTAGGTCAAAAATTAACTCAAAAAATAATAATGGATTATTTGAAGCATGTATTTAAATTGCCTATAAGCTTTTTTGAAACTAGAAAACGTGGTGAAATAATTTCTCGCTTTAATGATTCTAATAAGATAGTTGAGGCTATAGCGAATATTTATATTACTTGTAGCATCAATATACTAATGGTTATTGGAACACTAGGAGTTTTATTTTTACAAAGCTCTTACTTAGCATTTATAGCTATTATGTTTTTACCAATTTATTTAATTGTGATTTTCTTCTTTGTAAAGGTATTTGAAAAAAGAAATAGAAAAAGTATGCAAAAAAATTCTGAAATTAGCTCGCTCATTGTTGATAGTTTATCTGGTATCGAGACGGTTAAGAGTATGGGCTGGGAAAATAATTATATAGCCAAAATAACGCAAAAGTATTTTGAACTTATGAAAGTCAATATTTCTTTTGCGAAGGTTTACCTTTTACAACAAAATTTAGTTTTATATGTTGATGCAATATATAGTGTCATTATTTTATGGCTAGGATCTCGCTTGGTAATTAATAATAATTTATTATTGGGGCAGCTGATTACTTTTAATGCATTATTAGTATTTTTAACGACCCCGTTAAAAGAGTTAGCACAACTTCAACCAAAAATTCAGGCTGCAAGTGTTGCAAATGACAGGTTAAATGAGATATTAACCATTTCATCAGAAAAAAAAGAACGAGGTAAATTATTAGAATTTCAGAATTCAGAGGAACTATTTGTCTTAAAAAACGT
Organism: Limosilactobacillus reuteri; assembly: GCF_002254085.1. Classification (GTDB taxonomy): domain Bacteria; phylum Bacillota; class Bacilli; order Lactobacillales; family Lactobacillaceae; genus Limosilactobacillus; species Limosilactobacillus reuteri_K. Next base: position 57,884 of record NZ_NGPY01000004.1, read on the forward strand.
GTCTTATGCATACAATTTTGGTAGACAAGATCTTAATAATATTAATTTAAGAGTAAAGAAATCTGAAAAAATTGTACTAGCCGGTCCAAGCGGAAGTGGGAAGTCAACATTAGCTAAGTTATTAGTTAGCTTTCGAACTGATTTTAATGGTAGTATCACGTATAAAGGCTCTCCTTTAAATAACTTTAGTTTAGAAAAATTACGTCAGGAAGTTGTTTATGTACCACAAACGCCAATGATTTTTAGTGATACACTATTGGCTAATTTAACTTGTAATCAAGATATTAAATTAGATAGACTTGAAGAAGCCTGTAAAATAACTGGAGTAGATAGTATCATAAAAAAACTACCACAGGGATTATATACAATACTAGATGAAAATGGTGCTAATCTTTCTGGTGGGCAAAAGCAACGAATTTGTTTAGCTAGAGCCTTGCTGAAAAATCCTGAAGTAATAATTTTAGACGAATCAACAAGTAGTCTGGATTTTAAGGCTGAAATGGAAATTATGAGTTAGTGTAAGATTTTCATAGGTTGGATGAATAATTCATCTGGTCGTGGAAATCTTTTTTGTAGACCAATTTACTTATTTACAAAAAAAGAAAAGACCGGTAGCCTTTAGTGTGTCGAATACTAAG
>NZ_NGPY01000049.1:0-1068 GCF_002254085.1 Limosilactobacillus reuteri
GAATTGAATACTTTACAAATACATTTATTTCAGCTAAAAGAAATGACCTTACTGCAACGGAATTTCGTTACGGCAAAGCCAATTAATTTTTATTATTTAGTGTGTAAACTTGACAGGGTACAGTACCTGGTTTACATCAGTACCGATTATGTCTTTGATGGGACCAATGAAGGCGAGTATGAAGTTGATGCGCTCACTAATCCACGAAATGAATATGGTAAAGCTAAACTTGCCGGTGAAAAAGCAATCCAGGAAACCTTAGCTGATTACTATATCATTCGGACATCCTGGGTCTTTGGTAAATACGGTAAGAATTTTGTATACACGATGCTCCGTCTTGCCAAAGACCATGATAAGCTCACCGTCGTTAACGATCAATTTGGCCGCCCAACGTGGACTAGAACCCTAGCAGAGTTTATGACTTACTTAGTCGATCATAATCAGCCATTCGGTACCTACCAGCTATCTAACGAGAATAGTTGTTCCTGGTATGAATTCGCCACCGAGATCTTAAAGGATAAAGATGTTGAAGTCGCTCCCGTTGATTCTTCAGCATATCCGGCCAAAGCTTACCGCCCTCGTCATTCAGTGATGAGCTTGAAGAAGGCGGAAGATACTGGGTTTGAGATTGTGGATTGGCAGACTGCATTGGGTGAGTTTATGGAAGAAATTGAAGAGTAGAGCGAGAACCGGCTTGGACGCCGGTTCTTGGGGCTCTACAATATCTGGTGTTGATATAGAAATATCACTTTCTATACCAATATCAGATTTTTGTTTTTAAACTCGTCGTTTGTAAAATTAAGTTAGAAAAAATAAAAAGCCATTTGTGATAGACTTTTGAATATCCCTAATCAAAAGAAAGGCAATCACAAATGACCTATAAACATCTTACCACACGTGAATTAACTCTCATAGCTGATTTTTGGTATCAAGGTACTAAGTGTCAAGGGCGGTTTTAAATTGTCATTTTATGGCGGTTTAAAAATGTATGATTTGGGCGGTTTAGGAATTGACCGATGCCAAGCGATATGACTTTCCTTTGATCTTAATCACATGTGAGTGATAGAC
>NZ_NGPY01000050.1:0-1065 GCF_002254085.1 Limosilactobacillus reuteri
CTCCAGATGTAACTACTGCAGGAGACAAGCCAGCAACTGTTGTTGTAAGCTACCCAGATGGCTCAAAGGACGAAGTACCAGTAACCATCCACGTAACCAACCCAGCAACTGATGCGGACAAGTACACTCCAGAAGGCCAAGACGTAAATACCAAGACTGGCGTTGTACCAAATCCAGCAGAAGGTATCAAGAACAAGAGTGACTTACCAGATGGCACTAAGTACACATGGAAAGACACGCCGGATGTAACTACTGCAGGAGACAAGCCAGCAACTGTTGTTGTAAGCTACCCAGATGGTTCAAAGGACGAAGTACCAGTAACCATCCACGTTACGAATCCAGCAACTGATGCAGACAAGTACACACCAGAAGGTCAAGATGTAAATACCAAGACCGGCGTTGTACCAAATCCAGCAGAAGGTATCAAGAACAAGAGTGACTTACCAGATGGCACTAAGTACACATGGAAGGACACTCCAGATGTAACTACTGCAGGAGACAAGCCAGCAACTGTTGTTGTAAGCTACCCAGATGGCTCAAAGGACGAAGTACCAGTAACCATCCACGTAACCAACCCAGCAACTGATGCGGACAAGTACACTCCAGAAGGCCAAGACGTAAATACCAAGACTGGCGTTGTACCAAATCCAGCAGAAGGTATCAAGAACAAGAGTGACTTACCAGATGGCACTAAGTACACATGGAAAGACACGCCGGATGTAACTACTGCAGGAGACAAGCCAGCAACTGTTGTTGTAAGCTACCCAGATGGTTCAAAGGACGAAGTACCAGTAACCATCCACGTTACGAATCCAGCAACTGATGCAGACAAGTACACACCAGAAGGTCAAGATGTAAATACCAAGACCGGCGTTGTACCAAATCCAGCAGAAGGTATCAAGAACAAGAGTGACTTACCAGATGGCACTAAGTACACATGGAAGGACACTCCAGATGTAACTACTGCAGGAGACAAGCCAGCAACTGTTGTTGTAAGCTACCCAGATGGCTCAAAGGACGAAGTACCAGTAACCATCCACGTAACCAACCCAGCAAATAATGATC
>NZ_NGPY01000051.1:0-1055 GCF_002254085.1 Limosilactobacillus reuteri
GGCAGATTGCAAGAAATAACTTGAACGAATTTAGTGACGTAGATTAAGCAAGAAGATCTCGATTGGTGTATGCCAATTAAGACATTTAAGTGGCCGTGAATTCAGATACCAATTGATTTGAACCAGTTGGTAATCACTTAGTTCTTCAATGGCTTGTCCCTTGGGAATAAATCGTCGCAAAACTCGGTTACGGTTCTCATTACTACCGCGTTCATGTGGTGAATAAGCATGGGCAAAATAAACCGGAGTACCAGTTCGCTGCTCAATTGCCTGGTAGTTAGCGAACTCTTTACCATGATCTACGGTAAGCGTCTTGAGCTTGTCTTGAAGTTGACTAGCTAGTTCAAGTACGGCTTGAGTCATGGACTGACTGTCGCGACCATGGAGCCGTTTAACAATTGTCAGGCGACTCTTACGCTCCACGAAAGTAGCCACAGCTTGACCTTTACGTTTGCCAGAAAGTACGGTATCAGCTTCAAAGTGGCCGAATTCCTGGCGAGTTTCGACTTTATGAGAACGCTCCTCAATGGAGCGGCCGTGACTGAACGTACCACGCTTTTCTTTAGCGCGATGACGACGAATTCCATGATCAGGCAAATCGGGCAACTGTACATCAAGCCATTCTTGATCAATCCAGTTATAGACCGTCTTGTAGGCAATTCCAACTACATGGGCAACTTGTTCAGGGGACCACTTCTGGACTTGAATCTTTTCCTCGATCAAGTGTTTAAGGTTTTTAGTGAGCGAAGACTTCCGCCCCCGTTGACTAACCTTGCGTTCAAAGTCAGTTTGCGCTAGTTCAGCTTGATACTCACCGTTGAGCCGGTGAAGTTCGTTAAAGACTGTGGTTTTACTAAAGCCTAAGTAATTAGCGATGTATCGTAAGGAACGTCCTTCATTATGAAGCGTTTCAATGACAACGCGGTTCTGGAATGATAAAATAGTGGTGCCCATTAAGGTCCTTCTTTCTAATGGAATGTTGTGGTAACACCATTAAAGACCTTGATGGGTTTTTCTGTCCACTTAAATGTTCAACTTAAATTTTACAATCTGCC
>NZ_NGPY01000052.1:0-975 GCF_002254085.1 Limosilactobacillus reuteri
AAGTGGTGGCAAAGTAGTCAGAGCATTTTGGCTTGAGCAAAGCGAAAGCCAGCGCCTTGAGACGCCGGCTTTTATTATCGGCTTATAGCCGATGTGCAAACCACCCGTTTGACGGGTGGTTATGATTAAAAAAATAGGCAATCTAATAACGTAGGCTAAAAGCGAACATCATTGGATTGCCCAATAACTAGCATAATTTATTCACGTCGTAACATAATATGCCAGACAAAGAAGCCGACTCCGATAATTAAAGCCAACCATGCCCATAGTTGCAATGGAAGATAGATAGTACACGTTAACAAACCTAAAACCCAACTGATTAGCATCATCGATAATCCAGCAATATCGCCACCTAAACCATCAATACCACAAGTAGCGATATAGACAATTCCTGATGCCAGATATAATAGCGAAACAATTAATTCAGCTGTTCCGGCATAAATATGAATTGCAGGATTAGGATTCCCAAAACCTTTTACAATCGATTGAACAAATATAATAATGGCTAACACAATCATAATAATTCCTACAATAAGTTTTGTTATCTTCATTCTAAAGACCTCCTCAAGTCTTATTCTACCCGGATGATTAGAATTTATAAAGAATTACAGTTTTTCTATTTCATCGTTTGTAAAATTAAGTTAGAAAAAATAAAAAGCCATTTGTGATAGACTTTTGAATATCCCTAATCAAAAGAAAGGCAATCACAAATGACCTATAAACATCTTACCACACGTGAATTAACTCTCATAGCTGATTTTTGGTATCAAGGTATTAAAGCTTATCGGGCTGCTAAATTACTTCAGCGTAGTCAAGAAACCATCTATCGTGTTTATCGTTTCCTCAACGACGGTAAAACCATCGACCAATATCTTCAGACTTATCAGCGACATAAGCGTCGTTGTGGTCGGAAGCAGACCCAACTGCCAACTATCGAAGTTAACTATATCCATGCGCAAATCAAGGCAGGTTTTC
>NZ_NGPY01000053.1:0-899 GCF_002254085.1 Limosilactobacillus reuteri
TGGGTTCACTTTAACTTTCAAGCGCTTTTCTAGAAACTGGGTAATGCTTCGCATTACTCGTTCTCCGGCTCGTTGACTTTTAACATAGATGTTACAATCATCCGCATAGCGCACAAAGTGATGACCACGTCTAGTCAACTCTTTGTCCAACTCATTTAGATAGATGTTCGCCAGTAGTGGGGACAATGGCCCTCCTTGTGGGGTTCCTTTTTCGCTCTTAGCGAAAAGCCCATGGTCTAAGACTCCGCTAGTTAGAAACTTACGAATGAGTCTTAGTGTCCATGGGTCATCAATATATTGTTGGAGATACTTAATCATCAAGTCATGATTAACGTTATCGAAATAGGCTTTTAGGTCTAAGTCAACAACTCTTCGATAACCTTGATTATAAAGATCTACTACTTTTTCAATAGCGTCATGGGCCCCACGGTGGGGACGAAAGCCAAAACTATTATCAGAGAAAACGCGCTCAAAGATAGGCGTAAGAATTTGGGCCACAGCTTGTTGAACCATTCGGTCCACCACCGTTGGTATTCCAAGTCTTCTTACTCCACCATTAGGCTTCGAAATTTCTACCCGTTTGACTGGGGCTGGTTTATACTTGCCCTCACGCAAACTAGCGATCAGTTCCGTCTTATTTTCTCTAAGATATGGCAGAAGGTCATTGACTGTCATATCGTCAACGCCTGCTGCTCCTTTATTTCTCTTAACTCGCAAATAAGCCTGATTAAGGTTATTGCGATCCAAGACTAAGTCTTGGATAGTGACACTCATACCTTTACCTTCACCATAACCGGTACTACGCGCCCTTGTGTACTTTCGGTTTTCCAAACCTATCCTCGACAAGCGGTCAGCTTGTTGTTCTGTTTTCTGCGATTGTCGCACCTGATTACACCTCC
>NZ_NGPY01000054.1:0-850 GCF_002254085.1 Limosilactobacillus reuteri
CCTGAAATGTCAATTTAAATTAGAAAAAAGGTGAAAGTTGTTCTTCTGTGACATGACTCAAGAATACTTCTAATGGTGTACGATAATTAAGAGATTTTCGTGGGATATTGTTGCGACGATGCATTAGCTGAGTGACTAGTTCGTCTGGTAAATCGCGAAAATCTAGCTTTTTACTAAGACCATCACGACGCAAGAGGCCGTTATTATTTTCGTTTAACCCTCGTTGATTGGGAGCACCGACTTCCGCAAAATAGGTGTGAAGATCATACTTATTGGCTGTTTCTCGCCATCCAGCAAATTCTTTCCCGTTATCAAAAGTAATTGATTTAACAAAGTGACGTGGCAGTTTAGCGAGCCATTGATCAAGCTGGCAATTCACTGCTTCGTCTGTTTTATGATGAATATTAAGGACAATCATTACTTTGGATTGTCGCTCTACTAGCGTCATTACCGCTCCGCGGTGAGCTTTACCTTGAACTGTATCAGCTTCAAAGTGCCCAAATTCATGTTGGTAATGCGGAAAATCACGATATCGTTGATAGATACTGCGTCCTAATTGGCCAGCTTTACCACGATGTTCCACATAGCCATTGGGATGGCGTTTTCCTTTCATCGGTAGCTGTTTAACGGAAAAGCCATACTGATTGCGGGCAAACATGCGATAAAGGGTGCGCATACTGCAGCTAATTGGGTGTTCATGACGACCAATAATAGTATCAGGAGTCCAACCTGCCTTGATTTGCGCATGGATATAGTTAACTTCGATAGTTGGCAGTTGGGTCTGCTTCCGACCACAACGACGCTTATGTCGCTGATAAGTCTGAAGATATTGGTCGATGGTTTTACCGTC
>NZ_NGPY01000055.1:0-110035 GCF_002254085.1 Limosilactobacillus reuteri
CTAATGCATCGTCGCAACAATATCCCACGAAAATCTCTTAATTATCGTACACCATTAGAAGTATTCTTGAGTCATGTCACAGAAGAACAACTTTCACCTTTTTTCTAATTTAAATTGACATTTCAGGAGCATAAAAAAAGGAATGTTCTGAGTTTAATTTTGTACTCAAAAAGCATTCCTTTTCTTCTATTAAGTGGTTTTTAGTGAGCTTGGACAACTTTTGCATTGCTTGGTAAACTACCTGACCAATCATTATAAGTAATTTGATCACTACCGCTCGTTGTTTGTCGATCCATCCCATCACTATCCACATGGTGAGTAACGCCATTTTCATCTGTCCAAACGGCAACGTCACTTAAGCCAAGTTGAATTTTGCTGCTTTGATTAGCCTTATTACTTGAAGATTGTTGACTAGAAGTAGATGACTTTGTCGTACTTGTAGCAGAAGACTGTGATGAACTCGTCACCTTAGATGAACTCGCATTTTGAGAAGTAGTATTTGAACTACTATTAGAATCAATCTTGGCTACATCATCATCACTAACTTTAGATGAAGCGGCATTCTTTTTGCTACTTGATTTAGTTGAATCTTTAGCTTTTGCAGAACTTTTGCGACTCTCAGTAACTTTTGAGGTCGTCTCTTTAGACGAACTGTCACTAGAAGCAGATTTGTTTGTACTGCTTGCACAACCAGCTAAGCCTAAAGTGGTCATTAATAATACAGAACTGCTTAGTAAAAGTCGTTTAATTTTCATTTAATTAATTCCTCCGTTTAGGATCATGTATCTTATGCACTTATTGTAAACCATCTTGATTATTTGCGCCACTAATTAAAGTTAATCTTAATAACTAATTGCTCGTTGTCTATCAGCATTCCAGTGTTGGTAAAATTCACCATCCACTCAGGCTAAACGGATTACCTACAAATCCATAGTCTCCATTATTACTTCGTGGCATGATATTAGCAAGCTGTACCTTATTAACATCATAGCCTGCGTAACGTAACATCATTGTTACTGCTGTAATTTCACAACCAGTTGGTAATTCCGGAAGTTGACTAATAACCTCCGCATCATTATAAACCGCAACAATTTGTCCATTATCATTGTAGATAGTCGTTTTACGGCCTTCAGTTTGAGCTCCTGAAAGAATAGATATCGGTCTAGATACAATATCAATATAATTACCATTGCCGGCTGGATCATCCGTTAATCGGTTAATAATTTTAACTACTTTGTGGAGCATATTTTCTTGAGTCGGAATCACAATTTGAAAGCCTGACTTATTTGCCCCTTCAATGTAAGGATAAACATTTTGGATATCATTTCGTCCAAGGCCTTTACCCGTAATCTCTTGGCGGTAAAGTTCTTGACCGTTATTATCAAGAACGATCAACCATTCATATGGTTTATTACCCGCTTGCGTACTTGCATGCCAGCCACTTAAACTAACCTGACTAGCTGTTACGTGAATATTATCAAAATTACCAGCATTTGTTGGGTAGTCTTGACTATATTGGTCACTAAAGTTCTTATTAGCATCATCACCAGCAAACCGCATAATTACTTTAAGGGTGCCGTTTGCCTTAGCTGAATCCACCTTAAATTCACCGTTAAAGCCACTCTTTTGCGAGTTGTAAATGCTTGGGTAAACTTTAGCTACGTCGGGACGGTCAGTTAGTTCGACCTTCGTTCTGGCAATTTCTTGACCATCATTCAATAAAATAAGGTAAGCATTAGGCTTGTTAATTGATTGATCGCTGACCATCCAGCCTTTCACATTGTAGCCATTATCAGTCTTGGTAAAGCTATCAACATAAGAAGCTTGTTGATTCAAAGTTACGGGAGCAAACCAATAATCGGTAGTCTTACTTTGACCATTATCCCCATTGCCACCATCTAACGTCGAGTAACGACTAACAATACTATAATTATGACCCGGGGTAAGATTTACTGTACCGAAATTAGCATTAAAGCCAGATTGCCCAGCTGTTGCTACTGTAGGATAAGCCTTTGCCACATCAGGACGAGCAACATTAGTGATCTTAATGGACTTAACTTGCGTCTTATTTGTATTATCAAATAAGATCAAGTAGTGATTATTTTCCACTTGAGAATAGTCAGTTGCGTGCCAGCCAGTAACCGTTAATTGACCATTACTAATGTTAAATGAATCAAGGCTCCCTTGATTACTGGTATTAGCTGGTGCAAGTTTTTTAGGCGCATACCAGTAACTGACATAATTTCCTTCACCATTAGCAGCGTCACTATAGCGGCTAACAATGTGAATTTGGTCGTCAACGCTCTTAACTTTACTCCAATCCAGGTTGTTCATTGTTGCTTGGTAACCAGAATCCTTGACATTTACTACCTCAGGATAAGCCTTCGCTACATCCGGACGAGCTACATTTTCTGTTACCGGTGTACGACCCAATTCAGTATTAGTAGTACTATCATAAGCCACTAAATAACGATTATCCTTGCCAGCGGCTTGATTGGTTGCTTGCCAACCACTAACATGCAAGTCATTATTATTAACAACTTGAGCAGCATCAAGGTAGCCATAGTTCCCGTTATCCTTTGCTTGAGCAGCCTTTTCTTGACTAGCTAGCTCTGCATTGGCATCGCCAGTAGTAGGATTAGTAGTTTTAACTACCGGTACATTATCAGTCGGCGTATCAGCTTTTACATTCGTATTCCCCAATACTAATCCCGCTGAAACAGCCGTAACAGCTAAAGCCATCGTGCACCAATTTTTACCATCTTTGTATAATTTATAGTGTTTTTTATTTCCATTGTTATCTCCCAAAATCCCCCTATAAAAAAGCTACTTATTTATTAACAATAAGTAGCTTTTCTTTATTACTTAGAACCATTCCGAATTAAGTCTAATGGATTTAACCAAGTACCATTATTGTTAAATGAGTTAGCTAAAGCAATATTAAAGTTATGTTGACGGGTAACACCGATATGAACGTGTGCCGTATCACGACGACCAATTACATCACCAGTGTTAATTTGTTGACCAACTTGAACTTGAATATTGTTCTTATTTGAGAATGCTTCTTGATAAACAGTAAGGTATTCACCAGTGTCAACTAATACATACCAATCTAAACCAGCAGTATAACCAATTTGGGTAACCTTACCACCGTGAATTGCATGAACCTCTGAGCCTGGGTGATCAATTGAACCAAAGTCAAGACCATCATGGAAGCCATTTCTACGGAACTGTCCACCAGGGTTTACACCAAATAACTGTGCACCGCCAAAGTGACCTTCACCAACGTTAGGGAATGGCCAACCCCACTTATCATTTTCAACTGCTACACCATTATTACCGAAGTCATAAGATTTACCATCAACGGTATGGGTACCAGTAAACATAGCACCTGTAGATGGGTCAAAATAGTAGTTATTGTTATTGATATTCACCCAACCAGTCTTTTTAGCACCAGTACGAGAATCATAGTAGAAAGTAGTGCCATTTTCATTTTGGAATTCTGAATAAACAGAAATAGGATTTGAGTAGTAATCTACATAACTACCTTCACCATTAGCTTGGTTAGAGTAACGGTGAATCAAGCGAACAACTTTATGATTAATTTGATCGTTAATGCTTACAGTAGTATCAAAACCAGACTTAACACTATTAGTTAACCATGGATATACCTTTTGAACATCATTACGAGTGATATCCTTTGTATTTACCGCTTGACGAGTTAATTCATGACCATTCTGATCCAATACGATAATAAATTGGTAGTCCTTTCCGGCAGTTTGTGTACTTGCGTGCCAACCAGCAACCTTAATTTGGTTACCAGAAACATTTACCGTATCAAAACTACCCGCATTAGTAGCATACTTATTAGTATTTTGATCGGTGTAATTACTGTTACCATCATTTGAACCAGTAAAACGTAGAATCATTGAAAGTTCGCCAGTTAAACTTGCTGGATTTACTATCAAATCAGTACTAAATCCACTCTTACGACTGTTGTAAAGGCTTGGGTAAACAGCAGCTACATCTGAACGGTCAGTTAAAGTAACCTTGCTACGAGTAACTTCTTTACCATTATTAAGTAAAATAACATAAGCGTTTGGACGATTAACCGCAAAGTCACTCGCCATCCATCCTGTTACATGGAATCCTTTATCATTTTGAGTAAATGAATCTACACTGTAGCGTGCTTGATTGAACTTAAGGCCATTAAACCAATAGTCCACATAGTGACCTTGATCCCCATTACCATTAGCAGAAGTAGAATAGCGACTAACTAATGAATATTCGTGACCAGGAATAATGACATTAGCATTAAATATGCCAGTGAATCCTGCCTTACCTGCAGTTTGAATAGCTCCAAATGCCTTGGCAACATCGGGACGGTTAACTTGACTCGCTGAAAGGGAAGCAGCTTGTTTGTTAGCAGTCCGATCAAAAAGGATCAAGAAGTGGTTAGGTGCGATGGTTGATGCATCATTTGCATGCCATCCATTAACAACTAATTGCCCATTACTAAAATTGGCACTATCAAGATTACCTTGGTTTTCACGGCTTGTTGGTGCAAACCAGAAATCTACACGGTTACCTTCACCGTTTTGAGCATCACTATAACGGCTAATTACTTGTAATTGATCACTAGCGTCAAATGATAACTTTGATAAATCAAATGTTACATTGAAGCCAGACTTAGTGGCATTATTTACATTTTGATAAACCTTTTGAACATCGGGACGTTGACTATTCTTTTCATCAACCAATTGACGGCTAAGTTCATGGCCCTTTGTCTTGTTATAAAGAATTACATAGTGGTAATCCTTATTACTTGCTTGGTTAGTTGCATTCCAACCAGTAACATGTAATTGGTCATTTTCAGTATGCATATCATCTAACCAAGCATAGTTACCTTGGTCAAAAGTAAACGCTGGATACCAATAATCAACATGATTGCCTTCACCGTTAGTAGCATCGCTATACCGGCTGATTACACTAATAGAGTGGTTAGTATAATCTTCATTAGTTGTATTTAACTTAATAGTCGAATTAAAGCCGGAATTATCAGCATTGGTTGCATCTGGATAGGCTTGGGCAACATCCGGTTGACTAACATTTTTAACTTGTTGACGACCTAATTCTGCGTTAACCGTATTATCATACGCAATTACGTAATGGTAAGGCTTGTCTGCAGCTTGGTTAGTTGCTTGCCAACCACTAACTTGCAACTCGTTGTTTGATAAACTAACTGAATCTAAATAACCATAATTGTTGGGATTTTGTGGTTGAGTTGCTTCTTTATGTTGTACTTCTTGATTATTGTCCTGCGTTGGAACAACATTATAATTTTCTGTATTTTGAGTAGCTTCACTAGCTTGTGGACTAACTGCTACTCCGTTATATGTATTTGGTGTTTGTACATCAATTGTGGATGTATTTGGTTGTTCATTAGTTGTTTGTTGAGGAGTAACTGGTTGTTGAACATCAGTTGTTTGATCATCAGCAGCAGCATTCCCACTTAACAGGAATAAAGCTCCTCCACATACAGTAAGAGTAGATAAAACTTTTGATTTTAAATGACTAGGTTTAAAAATAAGCTTGTCCTCCATAAAATTAAAACCGAATTGTAACTTAAATACTTAATTTTCTCACGATTAATATCATACTGGTTGTGCTTTCTCCTTGCAAATCAACAAAAAAGCCTACAAAAGCCTTTAATAACAGCTTTTGTAGGTAATCGTAACTATTAAGATATATATTTTTAACTTAATTGTAATAATCGTTAATCATGCTTGACTAATCATTGTTGTAAAAAGAAATCGTTTACTTTCTTAATACGCACCGTCACGTTTAAAGATACTGATAATGTTCTTAAACATTATTTTCATATCAAATCCAAGCGAAGCCTCATCGACATATTCTAATTCAACATCACAACGTTCTGGATATGGGATATTACTCCGCCCACTCGATTGCCAGAGTCCCATTGCTCCTGGTTTTACCGATAAAAATTTATCAACTCGGTCAGCATATTCTGCTAATTCTGCCTTAACAACTGGTCGGGGTCCGATAATGCTCATCTCACCACGCAAGATATTAATAAACTGGGGGATTTCATCAATGGATGTTTTCCGTAACCACCTACCCAACCGCGTAATTCGGGGGTCTTCCTCTGGCTCTAACTTATAGTTATTTGCCACATATTTAGCATAAAGTTCAGGATCATTTTCCAAAATTTTATCTGCATTCACAACCATTGAACGAAACTTGTAAATCTTAAAGGGCTTCCCATACCAGCCGATCCGTTCTTGCTTATAAAACAGTGGTCCCTTATTATCACCAAAGCGATTCATTATAAAAATAGCTAAAAACACGGGGCTAAAACAAACCAATGCTCCTGACGATAACACAATATCAAAGAACCTTTTCCAGAAAAGGTAGCTCTTAGATTGTTGTTTAATTTTTACCTTCTCACTCATGATTCTCAACCCTACTTTTTCTCTTTAATAATATATATCGGCCGTTTCTTGGTCTGCATATAGATCCGACCAATGTAGCGACCCACTATTCCTAAACACAGTAACTGGATACCACCGAGGAATAGGATGATGCAAACCATTGACGCCCAGCCAAAAGCACTACTAGCAGGCTCAATAATCTTTCTTATTATAACAATAATCATCCCGATAATGGAGATGAATGCCGTTAATCCGCCAGCCCAGGTAGCAATTGCTAAGGGAGCTTCTGAAAAATCAGTAATCCCGTCAATCGCATACTTAAATAACCTCCAGGTCGACCAATCTGTTGTTCCAGCCACCCGTTCGACATTTTTATAGGGAAGGTACTTGGTCTTAAACCCAACCCAGTTAAAAATACCTTTTGAGAACCGGTTATATTCAGTTAATGACAACACCGCATCGACCATCTGGCGGGTCATCATTCGGTAGTCACGGGCTCCAGAGACAATTTTAGTATCAGAAATTTTATTGATAACATTATAAAACTGGTTAGAAAGGAAGGACTTAAACTTTGCCTCACCTTTTCGATCTGTCCGCCGCATCCCCACACAATCATATTCACCAGTAGAAATATCCTGATACATCTCTGGTAAATATTCTGGTGGATCTTGTAAATCAGCGTCCATCACAACAATATAATCACCCGTTGCGGCCTGTAATCCCGCGTACAATCCTGCTTCCTTCCCAAAATTGCGGGAAAAAGAAACATAGTGAACCCGTTCTGGATCTTGCGCGTGCAGCTTGCGTAGTTCTGCTAAAGTCCCATCACTTGATCCATCATTGACAAACCAATACTCAGTGTCCACTGGCATCCGTTTAACCACTTTTTCAACTGCCGGATAAAAAAGTGGAATAGTTTCTTCCTCATTATAACAAGGAACAACTATTGACAATTTTGGCATTCTTGTCTCTCCAATCGTTAATGTTCACCATGGCCGGTGACTTTACGTTTTAAGAACTTTGCAATCTTTAATGGCCAGTTTTGCTTTTCAAGAAATACCCGGTTAACTTCCACTGTCTTGTATTGCGGATTAGTCAACAACCAAGTATCTAGTAAAAGCTCACTCAAAAAGCCAAAGACCCGTTGCTCATATGGTGTATAGTCAGAATAATCAACTTTTTTCTCAACTTCGTCTAAAACATCAAACAGCCAGGTACAATATTCATCCAACGGCTGCTTCTTCATAATCATCATATTGAAATAGTGAGCCGATGTCTGTTTCATTACCTTTTCGAAAGCCGGTAAGTACTGGGGATATTTATCTTTTAACACCTGTCGCGTAATTTCAAGCGGCTCGTGCTCATGAACATGGAGGTAATGTGATTCATTTGTTTCAATGTAGTAATGCCGCTTCTTTGGTAAGATTACATCGGCATCTTTCAACAACTCTTCAACTTGTTCATGATTGAGGATAGTTGAAAGATCCTTTGAGTGTCCCATCGTCAAGTAACGACGATAGTGGACTAATCCTAACGCATCCACATCAAGATTTTCCCATCCCCAGTACAAGGCTGTTAACTCATTGTAGTGCGGATTCTTTTTTGAAATATTATCTCCGGTATTATCACCCTGAAATGTATGGTTAACAGTCGGGTGAATTTCTTTACCAACAAAAACTGGTAAATACATTGGATCATCTGGCATCCGATAATTTTTATGGACCGCCACTAAGATTTTAATATTCACTATTTTACTCCTAATTATTGTTTTTAAACATAATCATTAAAATAATACCAGTAATTCCTAATCTTGAAAAGTTATTATTGGAAATCTTGCGCAGCTAACCAGCTTTGGACATCATCAAGGTCAAACCCCTTTCGATACATTGCCTGCTTAAAATGCTGCTCACGCTCATATCCTTGATAACGACGAACACGACGCCATTGTTTCGCTGCTTCCTTCGCTAAAAGATCATTCTCCTGTTCCAAATCAGACTGCGGAACAACTTCATCCTTAATCATCTCATACACACTACTAGAAAAGCCTTTTGTCATGAGCCCCTGTTGTACCTTTTGCTCTCGTCGCCGCTCTGGCTGGTTCCGGTAACGGCGAAATAACTTTACAGCTAACTTCTTTGCCAATTCCGCTTGAACTTCGGGAGTAAATTGCGTCAAAGCATCATCAATATCGTTTTCGCCAATCCCTTTTTGTCGTAAATGTTGACGAACCATCCCCGGCCCCTTCAAGTCCGTATTAATCACCGTGCGGACATAAGAAGCTGCATAGGCATGATCATCGATTAACTGTTGACCGCGCAGCTTTTTTAAGATTGGCTCAACAAACTCTTCTGGCGTATCAATTTCTTTTAGCTTCTTAATAATGTCGCTTTCCGTCCGCATCTGGTAAGAAAGGTAATCAAGCATCCGTGAATATGCCTTTGCTTGCTGTTCAGCAGTCGCAATGGCCGCAATTTGCTTTTCGTCTAGCTCGGTTCCCTTCATCAAACGGAACTGAATCAAAACACTTTCTGCAACCGGAAAAGCATACTTGCCATCAAGGTATATGTTATATCGACCCTTTCGTTTTTGTGCTTCAATTTTCGAAATTTTTGCCATTTTTAAATTTCTCCTTAACATTCTCAACTTTTAATCGTTTATAAAGGTGTAAGCAGTGGCCACTACTTAACAAATCAAATTAAACAAAGGAAGTTTTTATCATGCAAATGGTTCGTAATTTCAAGTCCGCTAAAATTCAACTCACCCTCACTAACAGTGAACATCCCAAGGGCGTTAAACATCCCTTTAACAACATTATTGAGGAAGTCACTAATGAGCAGGTAGCACAATTTAGTGCAGCAATTGAAATGCTTACTGCTGAAAAATGCCTTGATACAGATATTATCGTTACTAGTCAAGTCACATTGAACAACTAATTTCAAGGAGGAAACTAACTTATGCGTACATTAAACTTAACTTTCAAAGGCAATCTCGGTAAAAAACATTCATTAAAGTTAAACTATGCCAGTGGTGATCTCGATGCCGAAACCGTTCGGAAGGCAATGCAAGAAATCGCACAAGCTCATCTCTTTACTAAGGAAGGCGAAAATATTTACCAACAACCTCTTTCTGCGAAATACGTTGATACTGTTTCTACCGTTATCTTTAACGATGAACAAAAGTAATTAAATATCAAGTTCTAAAGATCTTCAACATTTGGAGGCTAGGAAATTTCCTAGCCTCCATTTTTGTTTTTTCTTTCTACCAGTTGCCAAAAGTGTTTCTTGGCATGCAATTCACCTTCATGACATTCTTGCAAAGCAGCATTTAGCGCCGCCCCCAGCATGATAATATAGCCAGAAAAGTCAAGCCATACCATCATTGCAATAAAAGCTCCAATTGTCTTGTAGGAAATTACCCCGTGACCAAATAATAAGGTATAGAACGAGAATAAACGTGATAATCCCATCCAAAGCAATGAAGCCAAGAATGAACCAGCAAGTGCATAGCGCAACCGGACCTTCGCATTAGGAACAAAGTAATACAAAAGCGTGAGCGCGATAAACAAGACGCCAAACGTTATTGGCCATCTTAATGAGCTAAAGATAGCAATGTAATCGCGTCGGAAATTAAAAATTGGCTGGATACTCTTAAGAACCTGTTCCCCAAAACCGTATAAAATAATGATGATAAAGATAATTACTAAGAGGACAATCATCCAAACAAATGAGACGATTCGGTTCATCACCGGATTCTGATTTTCCGCAATCCCATAGGCATGGTTAACGCTGCGTTGAAAAGCGGCAATTCCCTGACTGGTCGACCAGAGAGCAATCAATGCCCCGGTTGTCAGAACACCACCACTCCCCCGTCGTAAGAAATCATAGATCAACGGCTGGATAAAATCATAGACCGATTCAGGAATTGCCGTGGAGAGGTAGGCTAAAATCGTCTTAGCGTCAATTCCAATCATCGGCAATAAATTTCCTACTACCATCACGGCAGGAAAAATAGATAGCAAGGTATAGTAAGCTAGAACAGCAGCAGAACTTGAAATCTGGGCCATTGTAATATGTTGAATTAATAACGCAATAAAAGTCTTGCCCTTGCCCGATTCCTTGTCCATAATAACCTCCGAAAATATTTTATAGGTTTAATTATAACAAACTGCACACAGGACAAATATTACATTAAAGTAAAAAAGAAACGGACATAAGCAGATTCCTTTCATAAAAAACAGATAATACAGTATAACAATAAGCCTCCAGCGCTGGTAAAACCAAATGCTGGAGGCTTATTGTTGCTTACAGGAACTCGAAAACGAAGTCACACGCTTCCTTTTCACTTCCCTTATTCAGCAATATTATGACGCTTTGCGGAGATTTGATAGAAAACCAATGCAACAATTGCAAAGAAGATTGGTCCAGCAAGTGTCCAGAAAGCTGTTTGATAATCTTTTTGTAATAGTGGTTGAATAAATGTAAAGACGATCCCCACGATTAAAATCAATTCAACGAAACATACTAATACATCTGTCCAGAAACGGTTCTTAAAGACGACGAATGGCCGGTCAAGGTCCTTCTTTGCCTTAAAGAACGGGAAGGCCCCGATCAAGAAAATATATGGGAAACAAGTTGAAACGTTCGCCATATCAGTCAAAATCAAGTAGAACTGTTGAGCAGCATTTCCACCAAAGGCAACTAAGAAAACAATAATTGAAACAATAATTGCTTGAAGCCACATTGCATTTGCAGGCATCCCCGCCTTGTTAAGTTTCGTAAGCTTCTTTGGCCATAATTCGGGATTAGAACCAAGAATGAAGGCCTTGATTGGGGAGTAAAGCAGGATAAACAATGCACCCAAGAAACCAAGGGTCTGTGCAAAGGCAACGATTCGCGTCATGATAAGTCCAAAAGTAAGGGCAGCACCGTGCGACCATCCAAGTGCATCCCCCATGGTAACCCCTAATTGATTAAAGACAACATAGGTAACATTACCAAGGTTAACGCTGCTCTTAGTCAAAGTTTGTTGATAATTTACTGACCAACCAAGCATAAAAATCATTAAAACATAAGTACCAATCGTAAATATACTTGCAATAATCAATCCACGAGGGAATGTCTTTTCAGGATTTTTCATACTATCAGTAACAGACCCTAATGATTCCATTCCACCGTAAGCAAAAATAGCATAAACAACAAATGAAATAATAGCAATTGGTGTCTGGAATTGTGGATTAGGTGATGTAATGAAAGTTGAAGCACCATGAATTGGTTGCTTTAAGATTCCCTTATCGGCGACTAAAACAATAACGCTGACAATAACAAAGATAATGTTAACAACAATTGTAAAAATACCACCAAGTGAACCAACTTTAGCAATGGCGGTCATTCCCCGTGAACTACACCAAGTTGTCCCAAGAATCAATAGAATTCCAAGGACCCCAATCAATTGAGTCGAGGTCAGACCAAATGCGTGCCATTGTTGGGTAGTATCCTTACCAAAAAGCAAGGCAGAAAAAGTAATCCAAATCCGTGATGCCGTTGATACCATCCATACAATCCAAGATGCTAACCATACGAAAGTACCAACAAAGGCGATTCGTTCACCAACTGACCCGGCAAGCCAGGAATAAATACCCCCTTTAGCATCCTTAAATGTGGAACCGTACTCTGCCATCATCAAGCCACAGGGAAAGAAGAAACAAATCCCTGCTAATGCGTACCAAATAATACTACCGTAACCCATTTGTAAGTAGGCGTTTGAAACATTCCCAAAACCAAAAATGGCGGTAATGATCATCGTCACTAGTCCAAAGGTAGTAATCATCTTTTTATTACTACTCTGTTCGTCCAAAATAATGCCTCCAAAGCTTTAAAATTCTTAAATAAAAATAAGAAATTATTTAATAATTATTAGTATAGTCGTCTTTTAAAAAAATAAAAGTCTTTTACATAATTTCACATTACTTTTATACCACCTTTTGTATTTTTATGCTAATTTAGCAATCTTTATTCGCGTATTTGTATATTTGGCTATAAGTGATGTATACTATTCTCATCACTTAATAATTCTTTTCACATTTAATCTTAATGCTATGGATAGCGCTTTCCTCGATTGCTATAATTGAGTTAAGAACATTTATGTGATTTTCACTCTAATATATAAGATCGTGAGGTGGAGTAAATGAGTGAGAAAAAAGGTATTAATACGACGGAACTAACCCTTTTAATTGTGGGGTCGACAATTGGTTCAGGAGTATTTGGAATTACCAGTGATTTAGCTACTGCGGCGGCTCCTGGTCCAGCAATCATTGCCTGGATCATAGTAGGGATCGGCGTCTTGACTTTAGTCCTCTCCCTAACTAATCTTTCGCAAAAACGGCCAGACCTTGATTCAGGAATTTTCAGTTATGCGGCGGCTGCTTTTGGTCCGCTGGGCGAATTTATTTCTGGTTGGGCATACTGGCTTTCAGCGTGGCTCGGCAATATTGCTTTTGCGACGATTATGATGAGCGCTCTTGGAACGTTTTTCCCCAGTCTATTTGCCAATGGTCAAAACTTATTCTCAATTATTGTTGCAATTATTTTAACCTGGGTTTTGACATTCTTAGTAAATCGAGGGATCGAATCAGCGGCCTTTATTAATTCGATTGGGACGATCTGCAAGATTATTCCATTAGTCGTCTTTGTTATCTGTGTGATTCTTGGTTTTAAGGCTAAGATCTTTACTGCTGATTTCTGGGGCAATGTAACACAGAACCTTAGTGCAAAAATCGAAACCGGTTCAATCTATGACCAAGTAAAGGCCTCAATTATGGTAATGATGTGGCTATTTGTCGGTGTTGAAGGGGCCTCTGTCCTTTCTAGTCGTGCCAAAACGCGGACAGATGCTGAACGTGCTTCCATCTTCGGCTTGGTAAGTTTGCTTGTTATCTACATTGTGGTTTCCATTTTGCCATACGGGGTCATGACTCGGGCCCAGTTAGCAGCTGGTGGTCAACCGGCGCTCGGTGCTATCATGCAACATTTGGTTGGAACATGGGGTGCCGCCCTGATCAGCATTGGATTAATCGTCTCAGTTTTAGTTTCATGGCTCTCGTGGACAATGCTCCCAGCCGAATCATTAATGCTAATGGCTGATGATGAAACCCTTCCAACATCATGGGGTAAGCTAAATGACAAAAAAGCGCCAACACGGGCATTAGTAATTACCGGGGTTCTTCAATCGATCTTCCTCTTCTCTTTGCTTTTCACTACCTATGCCTACAACTTTGCATATACGCTTTGTACGGCTGCGATTTTGATCTGTTACCTCCTTGTTGGTATTTACCAGATGATGTACAGTTGGCAGCACCAAGAATGGGGACAATTTGTTATTGGACTAATTGCCACCCTCTTTGAACTGATGGCGATGGTTCTCTCTGGCTGGAAGGAAATAATGGTCGTTTCAGTCGGTTTTATTCCCGGATTCTTCTTCTATGTCCAAGCATGCAAGGAATTCCATCACCCAATCACAGTAAAGAAAAAATGGGCAATGGGGATTATCGCTGTCTTTGCGGCTATTTCCTTAGTATTAGTAATCAACGGAACAATTTCAATTAATTAAAGGAGGAAAAAGATTATGGTAGAAATAGCACATTTTGGTGTCGAAGCATGGCTAAATAAGTGGGAAAAGAGCGCAACTTATGATATTTCGCAGAGTACAATCGCTTCTTTGAGTATGCACGATCTCTTAAATTTAGATGGTAACAATGGCAAAGAGTTTTATGAGATGCTTGATAAGCAGCAAATGAACTACGGATGGATTGAAGGATCACCTGAGTTTAAAGAAGAAGTTGCTAAACTGTATCACCATGTTGATCCAGAAAATATCTTGCAAACAAATGGCGCCACTGGGGCAAACATTTTAGCCCTCTATGCCCTAATTAATCCCGGCGACCATGTAATTGCCGAATATCCTTCTTACCAACAACTCTACGATATTCCTAAATCATTAGGTGCAAATGTTGATTACTGGCATATTCATGAAGAAGACGATTGGTACCCACGAATCGATGACCTAAAAGCGATGGTTAAACCTAATACTAAAATGATTTGTCTAAACAACGCGAATAATCCAACAGGAACAGTTCTGGATAAAGAATTTCTCGAACAAGTTGTTGAAATTGCTAAGTCAGTCGATGCCTATGTTCTTGTTGATGAAGTCTACCTGCCCCTCGATCACCCCGAAAAGTTTGCCCAGATTATTGACCTTTATGATAAGGGAATCTCTACTAATTCTCTTTCAAAAACTTATTCGGTGCCAGGGGTTCGGATCGGTTGGACTGCGACTAACGCTGAAGTTGCCAATGTCTTCCGTAAATTCCGTGATTACACCATGATCTGTGGAGGAGTCTTTAACGACCAGCTAGCTACCTATGTCTTACGTCACCGTGATCAGGTTCTCGCCCGGAACCGGAAGTTAGTTCTTGGCAACCTCGCTATCTATAAGGATTGGATTGACCATGAAGACCGAGCAAGTGTCATTATGCCACAAGCAGTCTCCACATCCTTCCCAAAGCTTGATGTGCCAATTGATATTCATACCTTCTGTGAAAATTTGCTCCATGATGAAGGGGTTCTCCTCGTGCCCGGCGATGCTTTTGATACTCCGGGTCACGTTCGCCTCGGCTACTGTGCACCAGAGCCAACCCTAAAAGAAGGCTTAAAGCGGCTTTCAAAGTATATGCATCAATATGATTAGCGTTAAAAAAGGATGTTAGAAACATGCAAAAGTTTTCTAACATCCTTTTTCTGTTACCAGGCAACTAATTTTCAAACTGTTTAGCAACCTTTTCTGCGATCTCCCGGTAATGTTCCAAGTACTTAGCATAATTATCATCGTACATATAATCAGCATCTGCTTCCGGATCCTGAGACGTCAAAATCTTCGGACCGTCATTCGTAATAACTAAGGTATGCTCGTATTGGCAACTCCAACCACCATCAGCAGTCTTAGCAAGCCAACCACTTGGATCACTGGTATCAGCTTCCCACGTACCGGTGTTAATCATTGGTTCAACAGTAATGGTCATCCCATTACGAAGACGGATTCCTTGACCGTGTTCGCCGTAGTGAGGCACCATTGGATCTTCATGCATTGTTGGTTGAATACCATGACCAACAAATTCACGGACATCCCCATAGCCATTCTCATCTTCTGTGTAGTGTTGAATAACTGCACCAATATCACCGATCCGGTTACCAGGAACACATTGGTCAATTCCCATAAACAGTGACTTCTTAGTAACGTCCATTAACTTTTGGATTTCAGGAGAAACTTCTCCTACCGCATAGCTCCAGCAAGAATCACTGAAAGCACCGTCAACACTGACAACCGTATCAACCTTTACTAAGTCGCCTTTCTTTAAGATTAACTTCTTACGAGGGAATCCGTGACAAATTTCATCATTAACACTAACACAGGTAGCATACTTGTATCCTTCAAAACCAATTTGTTCAGCTTTAGCTCCAGCAGCCTTGAAGTATTTCCGAGCGAATTCTTCAATCTTCCAACTTGAGACGCCCGGCTTAATAATTTTACGAAGGCCAAGGTGCATTGCCGCTAAGGCTGCCCCGGCCTTTTCCATTGCATCGATTTCTCGAGGTGATTTTAAACTAATCATTTTCGCGATCTCCTTATTTACAATCTAACATAAATAGTATACCACTTGTCTGCCCTGATATCGCAAACCGTGCTATACTATATGAACGTTATAGATTTAATGGAGGTTATAAAATGGCAAAAGCACTTGTAGTATACGCAACCATTACAGGTAATAATGAAGACGTTGCGGATATCATTACTGACGCTCTTGAAGATTTAGGAGTAGAAGTCGATGAAGTTGAAATGACAATGGCTGATCCAGCTGACTTTGAAGAAGCTGATATTTGTGTGATCTGTCCTTATACTTACGATGAGGGAGCTCTTCCAGAAGAAGGAATTGACTTTTATGAAGACTTGCAAGAAGAACAACTAGCAGGCAAAGTTTACGGAGTTGCCGGCTCTGGTGATACTTTCTATGGGGATGACTTCTGTGTTGCCGTCGATAAATTTGGGGATGCTCTTGCCAAGACAGGGGCAACTAAGGGCGCTGAAAATGTTAAAATCAACCTCGCACCAGATGAAGAAGACATTCAAAAGCTCGATGCCTTCGCTAAGCAATTAGTAGAAAAGGCGGCTAAACTGAATGATTAAGGATCTGTGGGTAAAATATAAGTCAATCATCGCCTACCTTTTCTGGGGCGTTGTCACAACGGTGGTTAACTTAGCAGTGTTCCAGATTTTGAGTTCTGGGATCCATTGGAATTATCAAGTAGCTAATGTTATTGCCTGGTTTCTATCGGTTTTAGTAGCTTACTTCACTAATAAAGTCTGGGTATTTGGATCACATTACACTACTGTTAGTGACTTTATTGTTGAGTTTCTTCGGTTCTATTTCTACCGAGGCCTCACACTTGTATTAGATATAATTATTATGTATGTTGGGGTTTCTTTATTAGGATTCAATGATCCTCTCCAACAATTTATCGTTAAATTTATTGATAATGTCATTGTGATAATTGCTAATTATATTTTCTCAAAGTGGTTAATCTTCAAAGATAATCGCGATATTGCAGATAAATAAATGATAGGATTCGGACTGTAAACTTACAGTGCGAATTTTTTATTTATTTTGAGAATCCCAACTATAATAAATATTAAGAAGGGACTGACCTAAAATGATGAAAAAATTCCCACCAATTGAAAAAATATTAGAAGCTTATACAGCAATTGCTGACGGTCACGTTAAACTTGAAAACGATCAAGCACTCGTAACCTCTTCTAATGAAGCGAAAACTTATACCGTCACCTTTCACGACAATACCTATACTTCAAATGACAATGCCTCATACTGGCAAGGCTATCTTGGCTATCCCGGAATTGCTGTCCTGATGCTTCAAGGAAAGTTACCTTATGATAAGGAATTAGCTCAACAATTTGCTGGAGTTGATTGGAATAAAATCAATCAAGAATATAAGCGTAATTATGCGCAAGCTGCTGATGCTGTTATGACTGCTAAAGGAATTGATAAGAAGAAAGCAGAGACGGAACTTCATCATGTTTACAATGCCCTAAAGCAATTACCAATTATCGTTAAACGTGGATCATTACGACCACCTAAAGCAAACTAAAGGTGAATAAGAGACTACTCTTTTACATAAAAAGCTCTCTTATTCACCTTTTTTATTGTTGTGATAAGTATTTTTCAACAATTTTAAGAATCTTTTCGCTTGCGTGCCCATCTCCAAATGGTACTTCCGCTAGTTCCATTTGCCGATACTTCTTCTCATCATTTAACAATTCAAAAACCGCTTGTTGAATCGTTGTCGGATCAGTACCAACAATTTTTACGCCCCCTAGGCTGACCGCTTCTTGACGTTCTGTTTCATCACGTAAAAGCAAAAGAGGGCGATGCAATGCTGGAGCTTCTTCCTGCAAACCGCCTGAATCAGTTAACAGAATCGAACTCCGGGCAGCAATATTTAAGAAATCATGATGATTTAATGGTGTAATAAGATGAATCCGGTCATGATCTCCTAAAATATCATTAGCCAGTAATTCTTCTTCTGGATGAGGATAGACAGGAAATATCAGGTCAAGATTGTTGTTAGTTTCCACAATATCACGCATTGTATGGAAAACACGCTTCATGGGGGCGCCGAGGTTATCTTTGCGCCGCATTGTCATTAATAAAATCCGATTATCTGCTGGGATGGACTGCAGTAAAGGATGCGTAAAATCTTCTTGTAAATTATGCTTCACGCTATCAATTGAAGTATTTCCAGTAACATAGATTCGTTTTGCTGGATGGTGCTCTTGCAATAAATTATCGCGGGCACTTGTCGTTGGCGCAAAATAAAGGTCTGCTAGATTATCTGTAAGGCGCCGATGCATTTCATCAGGGAATGGCGAATACCGTTCATAAGTACGCAAACCAGCTTCGACATGGCCAAGTGAAATATGATGATAAAAGCTAATTAAGCTGGCAGCTAAAGTTGTAGTAGCATCACCAGCCACAAGGATCATATCTGGTTGTCCGGCATTAATCACATTATTTAAGTTATGTAAAAGCTGGCTCAGCAACTCGACTTCATTTGTGCTTGTTGTGTTCGATAAATCAACACTGAAATCAATTTGAAAATCCAAATATGCCAACGTGTCATTTAATAATTGTGAATTTCCCGTTGCAACAAGAACCGGTTGCCAGGTCGCAGGATTTTGATACATCAATCTAATGATCGGCGCCAACTTCAAAACCTCGGCCCGCGTACCAAACAAAAACATAATCTTATATGGTGGCTGCATTAATGACTCTCCCTTCAGTTTCTAATAAAAAAGACGTAATCACTAAACAAAGCAATCACGTCGACAGTGCATTATCAAATGGTCCCATCCGGATTTGAACCGGAATCGACCGCTTAGGAGGCGGATGTACTATCCAATTATACTATAGGACCAAACTAAAGAATATTATCGCATTTACGAAGGATTTCGTAAAGACGGTAATTATTCTTTTTTAGTTTTCGTTATTTTTACGACGATGCTTCAAACGAATTCCTTTATTTTTGCGATTCTTTTTCTTTCGCCGTTCCTTTGGCTTAGAGAATCCACTGAGAGTTTGATTCATCTTTTTATGGGTTTCCCCACTTAATTGTTCTTTTTGCAAGTGACGACTAGCCTGCTTTTTGATTGAAACCACCCGTTGACCCTCTTCTGGTTTCTGGTTGGTTAATTTATTATCACCAATGTAGAGCTTAGTTAGTTCATAGTCACTATCAGCAAGCAGCTTCTTAAGGTCACGAATATCATGATCATCACCTAAACTAAGTGCTAATCCCGGTTCTCCCTGTCGCCCAGTACGGCCAACCCGATGAATATAGGTATTGAGCGATGTTGGTAAGTCAAAGTTAATAACAGCCGGCAATTTAGGAATATCAATGCCCCGAGCTGCCAAATCCGTCGTCAACAACAACTTGATTTGCCGCTTCCGAAACATCCGCATTGCTTTTTCCCGTTGTACTTGTTTCTGCCTACCACCCAAGGTATCGACTGGAACATGTTCGTGTCGCAACCGACTTGCAGCATAATTAAGGGTACGGGTACTGTTGAAGAAGACAAGCGCCCGAAAATCTTTAATACTCGTCAACCGGCGTAAAGTTGCTGTTTTTTGCGCATTGGTTCGTGCACTTAAGTAACCATGTTCTACCGGTCCCTGAGAAGTATCTTCATCACGAACATCAATAGTTTCAATATCGCGACCAAACATCACGTTCAATTCGTCCAGAACAGGAGATTTGGTAGCAGAGAAGAATGCTAATTGAGTAGATAACGGGGTTGCACGCTCAATATCTTCCACGACGGCTAAAGTATCGTCTTGAAGCATGTCATCAGCTTCATCAATAACCATTGTCATTAGATGGCCGAGCTTTAAGTGGTGGTTATCAAGCATATGGAGTACCCGTCCAGGAGTCCCCACCACAACATCCGGGTGTTGGTGCAAATTTATAACTTGTCGCCGTAAATTTGCCCCTCCTGTCAGTGATTGAACGCTAACACCAATTAAGGTTGCCCATTCACGGATTACTTTCGTTGTTTGGATTGCCAATTCCTGAGAAGGTGCTAGAACCAATAATTGAGTTCCCTCGCCTGGCATAATCTTAGGCAAGAGTGGCAACGTAAAAGCTAGGGTCTTTCCAGAGCCAGTCGGTGCTATTCCAAGGACAGATTGGTCAGTCTTTAATGCCGGCGCAACTGCTTTTTGGATTGCTGTGGGCTGCTTGTATTTTTCATCAAAGTGTTTTTGAAATTGTTCGATCAAATTAAATCATCCTATTCTTGATCGTTATCAGATGGGAAAACTAGTTGAGCAGATTGACGAAGGGAGTACATAACTGAGTTGACCGTCTTAGATAATTCTAACCAATGCTTGTACTTCTTCATTTCCTCTTCATCATCAGGATTGTTAAAGAGGTCTGCGAAATCATTCATTTCATCAGTCATTGAATTTTCTTCAACTGGTGCTTCGATTGGGTGCGCATTTTGGTCAGCATCATAGTAAGTAACCTTTCGCGTATCAAAAATACTATCAAAGACTAAGGTATCCTTCAAGCCGTAAACTTCAGAATAGAGGTGAGAGTTGGCAGTCTTACCGAAGTTTAAAGTGACAGTAAATTTGTCATAGTTAAGGATTGCAACCCCTTTACCATCAACCCCAGTTTTAGTAAGAGTTGGGAAGTAAACTACAGATTCTGGTTCACCATAAATAGTAACGGCACCATAAACAGCATATACACCGAGGTCCATTAATGCTCCTCCTGCATACTTAAGGGTAAAGATATTTGGATATGGTTTACTGCCATTAAGAACTTTGTCAAAACGCGATGAGTATTTCATTACAGTGATGGTTGCGCCTTGAACGTAATGTTCCTTCATCTCATCAACTTTCTTCAAGGCAGCTTGATAAATCTTGGTATGGATATGACGAGCTGCTTCAACCAAACGAGCCTTAGGGTGGGCTGCTAATAATGATTCAATTGCACTGTATTCACTTGGATTTACGAAGGCTGGTTTTTCAACAATGATAAATTTATCATTTTCGATTGCTTTCCGTGCTTGTTGATAGTGCAAACTATTTGGTGAAGCAATATAAACAACATCAAAGTCGCCCTCTTCAAAGAACTTATCAATGTCATCATAAAATTCAGTTGCTCCATATGACTTACCAAACTTCTCAGCGTGCTCTAATGTCCGAGAATAGACAGCAGTCAATTCATATTTCCCAGTTGTCTTGGCCGCATCTAGCATCTGATCAGTAATAATATTTGTTCCAATAACACCAAGTTTTAGCATAAAATCAACTCTTCCTTTTCAAATATTTCTTTGCTTACATTTAATTTTAACAATTATTGCGCGTTTTTAACAGAAATGAAATCTTCTGATAATAGAAATGTGTGTATAATTAGTTATGTTATAGAATGACTTATCACTTAATTGAGGAGACTGATAAAATATGAGAAAAAAAGGAATGTTACTTTTCGGCGCGGGACTAATGGCTGGACTCACCAGTACTTTAGGGTTCAGTCGTGCGAAGAAAAGCAATAATACGATCTCGTTACCTATCTTTTATGCGGGCACATGGCAATATTATGATAAAGAACGAGATCGCTCTCATAAAATAACCATCTCTCCTGAATTAAAGCTCGGTATCGATAACCAAATCATTCCGGCAACGGTTCAACAAATCAAACCTGATAAGTTAGTTTTCCTTGATCGGTTTGGTTATCACATTACTATTCGGGCAAATGAACAACGGCCAGTTTCATTAACCGATGAAGCTGATGACCAAGTTTATACTATTCAACCATTAAAATAATGTTGGCGAGGCTGAGAAAAAACTTTTGTTTTTTCAACGGCCTCATTTTTTATACGAATGTTGTTACGATATCGTGGAAATCCTCGTAGGCTAGCTTCGCGTCGTAACTACAAGGCTCGAGGCTAAGTCCGAACGATAATCAGCCCGTGCCGTGCTAATCACCGTTCGGACTTAGCCCACCGCCTTGTCGAGAAAGTTAATTCCCACTCACGTTTTTATTTTTAAATTATTTTCGAGCGTACTGGCGATGTGCCGGTGCCTTATAGTTTTGCATAAATGCCAAAATCTGGTCAAACTGGTCACTAAAACAGATACTATTCAAATAAGGATCTTCTACAAAGCCCGCCTTATTCATTTGTTTAAATAGGTCGTTTAACGAATCATAAAAGCCATTAAAGTTGTAAAAAGCAACTGGCTTATGATTATCCCCAACTGTTGTCCATGAAGCGGCTTCAGTAATTTCCTCTAATGTTCCAAAGCCACCAGGAAAAGCTAATAACCCATCGGCAAGATCCATCATCGTTTGCTTGCGAATATCCATATTACGAACAATCCTTACATCGGTTAATTCGTTATAGATAGCTCCACGTTCAGCTAATTCAGTAGTAATTACCCCGTGAACAACGCCCCCATTTTGCAAGACTGTCCGAGCAAGGGTTCCCATCAAGCCAAACGCACCGGCACCATAAACCAATTCAATATCGTGTTGGACTAGCCATTCACCAAATCGTTGTGCTTCATGATTAAATGCCGGATCATTTCCATCACGCGCACCACAATAAACTGCAATTCGTTTGATCATACAACTACTCCCCTTTAATATTTTTTAGAGAATCTAATTGATGCTTAATTGTTGCTGCCGAACTCTTAATCTCCTCTTCTTCAAATGGGTAAAGCTTTAAGAGGAGGAGGTTGCCAATCCCTTGCCGACCAATTAACGCCGGAAAACTGATGTAGGTTGAATACTGCGGCTGATAAATTGCAACCGGCAACGCTAATTGTTCATCCGCAAAAATTGCCGTAATAATTCGGAGAGTCCAAGCAGTAACAGCACTAACATTATATCCTAATCCATCGAGAGTGTACCAATTACTAAGGTTCGCCTTAATTTTAAGCTGACTTTGATCTAGGTGATGACCATTGATTGCCGCAGTTAAGGGTTGGCCATTCACACGAACAGTTGACCAAGCAAATACCTGATGACCATCGTGTTGACCATAGACAAAGCCAGTTACATTGGCAGCAGCGACCTTTGCGACTTCTGCAATTGCCCGATAAAGGCGCGCAGTTTCAACAACCGTTCCAATCCCAATTACTTGCTTTTGCGGCAAGCCAACTTTTTGCTGGAGAACAGCAGTAATTGCCTCATTAGGATTAGTAAGGTTAATTAAGATCCCACTAAAATCACTCTTAAAAATCTTATTACCAACTTGTAAGGCCTGCTGATAGCTGGTCTCAAGCTCAGCCATTGGTTGTTGCTTCATCAAAGCACTCTTTCCAAAGGCGGTAATAAGGACATCCGCATCGGCTAAGGTAGCGTAATCTTGAATAATTATTTTTGTGTGGGTCGCTAAAACCGTTTGGGCATCATTTAAATCGGCCTGAATTGCAATAGCTAGTTGATCTTTTTCATCAATCAAAACTAATTCATCAACTTTTCCGTTCATTACTAATTGGTTGGCTAGCATTTCACCCACATGACCGAGGCCAATAATTCCAATCTTTCTCATTTTTAGCGCTTCTTTCTATTTCCCGGGAAATAACGAAAGTGAAAACAAGGTTATTACCCTACTTTAAAAAGATAGAGACTAGGAAATAATCTCCTCAGTCTCTTTTTTACTTTTCCTGAAAATCCTGAACTTCTGGAAAATCACTAAGAATTACATCACGAGCACCCTTTGAGAAATCAAAAGTTGCTTGAGCATGATAGCTTTCTTGATGATCTCCTACATATAATACTACTTGCGTTGGTTGCAAGTCTATTTGGACACCTAACTCAATGGCAGCTTTAACCAATTGTTGAACATCATCTGAGTAAACATCGCTGATTGCTTGCAATGGATGTTGGAAATTAATATTTTTCGTGTAACGATCATTGGCAATTTTTAACCCAAATGATAATAAATCACCATTTTCAAGTTGATCTGCTAACTGACCGCTAAGAGTTAGCGAAGGATCATCCACTCGTCGTTGTACAAACTTCAAAGCAAGCTGGTATTCTCGCGGAGCATTAAACTCAACAATAAAGTTTTGCAACTCTGCGATTAACTGCATTGCTTCTTCATGCATCCATGGTAATTGCTCTTTCGGTTTTTGTAAGGCCACTTCATTATTCCGCTTTTTTGCTTCTGCTAGGCGCTCTTCTAAGTTATCAGGTAATGGTGAAAGAATGCTATTTAAAAGCATTAATTCAAGAAAGTTAATTGTATCATCACTAATTCCTGTCCGTGACAACGGATCAAGGTCGAAATTACGAAACTCAAGATAATCAATACCTTCATGCAAAGCCCCATCAATATCATGCATATCATGGTTATGTCGTCGCAATCGCACTGGGCCAAAGAATTCTTTCATACTATAGTAAGTACCATTATCCATGAAATGCTTTAGTTCTGTAAAATGCTGGTCGTAGGAAGTATAGGTAACTTGCTCATTGGTAAAATTGTCATCCCCATAATCACTACAACGTAAACTACGAACTGGCAACTTCAAATCCTCAGGAATACTATGCGGCATATCTTTAGAAATTGGACTCGCGCCATATAAGTATGTAAATAACCATTGATAAAGGTAAAAGTTTTGCGCCAATTTAAAGTAAAGATGATTTTGAAAATCAATGCGGTTTGGATATCGATCCGCATAAAAGCGGTGATAAATCTCGTTGATTAATTCACTATCCAAACTGAAATTAACATGAACATCCCCCAAGATTTCTTGGACAATACCGTATTTTTTACCTAGATAATCATGTGTTTCTTGGTCCCATTTCTTAGTAAATGCAGTTTGTAAATATTCAAGGTCATGCTGATAAGTCGGTCCTGGCGCCATACTTAACGGCCACAATCGTTCATCACTCCGTAAATGCGAGATAACAATCTGCTCTAACATTTTTAGTTGCCGGACTGCATTTTTAGCGCCAACAACTGGACCCGTTTCAAAGTCCATCATGTCATCCGTATAGCCTGAGTTCAAATAAATATTATATTGCCGTGAACGCAGATCTTCAGGATATGGATAACGACTTGCCCGCCCATTGGTCAAAATTCGGTGCTTCTTTGCCTCTAAACCAAACTGTGAAGAAAAAAGTTTGGCATTTAATGACGGTTCTTTTAAAGCTGCTTTAAGTTGATCATAATCGGTTCCCATCCAAGAATCCCTCCAATCAATCATTTTATTCAAATTCAACAATAACACTTTTGGAACATAATAGACAATAATAACTTAATTATTTTACTGGATAATAACTTTAACATAGATTAACGCTTTCTGTCCTTAATTATATCAATCTCCGCCACCAAGGAACATAAAATTGCTGATACGCTTTATTCTTAGCAAAGAAATGATTAATTCCGCTATTTTTACAATGATGTTCTTTTAATGAATTGACATAATCAGCATAAGCCTTTATTCGTTGCGAATCTGGAACACCTCGCCATGCGATAACATCCTGCATATTTTTTACTAAGTCAGCATAATTACCGCCATCATCATAATCACTAGGTGCCTGCCAATATTTTTTAGCGACCTTTCGAAGCTGACTATCGGTTGGTTGAGTAATATCAAGACGTTGATGAGTGTGCCGATATTTACCAGTTATATAATAATCTCCATAGGGAATTCCATAGTTAAAAGATTCTGTATCCGCAATTTGCCGTAATTGATTGGTCGAATAATGTGTGGGGTCTGAATCAACCCTTCCTTGGTTATCAAAGCGATAAATATTCCATTGACTAATAAAATTTCCTGTTTCGATATCAACAATAAATTCAATCATTCGGGCTGGATTAGCATACCGACGATACGAATTACGAACTAATTGAACCTTCATATTCGAGGGGTAAATAAATTTATGATGGTAACGATTATGGTAATTAGCACCAGTTTTAAAATCCAATTTAAAGTGATTGTCGTGAGCATAGGAAAGCAATCGTTGAAAATCTGTCGCTTCTGGTGAAAGAGAAGGGCACTGATATCGACGAATAAAAGCGATGTTTTGCCGATCAAGATAACTGCGAAATAAATGAATTTTGCGTCCTAATAAATCTGCTTTTAGCCCTTTCTTCCCTGAATAAGCCGTCACAACTAGATCACGAAAATAAGGATAGAAAAAACTGGTGGGGGCTAACTGCGGTGAAAATTGATATACAGTTGGTGAAAATTGAAGAAATCCATAGTTATCAATATAAGCTTGTAAATGGTGATTAATAATTAAGTCAAGCTGTTTATGAGCATTAAGGCCGCTTTGTTTCAAGGTTCTTATATAGTTAATAGAGCCAATTTGATTTGCTTTCATTATATTATTTGTCATAAATATCGTTTAACGGTTCATGAACCATCGTAACATGCTCACGCTCAGCCTCTATAAAATGGTCACCAACAGATGCAAAACCATATTTTTTATAAAAGTCTTCAACATAGGCTTGAGCATGAATAGTTATCTTAAAGTTGGGGAAATTCACTTTGATTCCACTTAATAAATGTTCAATAATCTTTCCACCTAAACCAATCCCGCGTGCTTGTGGAGCCACAACTACGCGGCCAAAAGTTACAACATCATTCTGAATAAAATAACGTGCATAGGCCACTACTTCACCATCAGCAGTCGCAAAAACATGATGCGCAATTAAGTCGCTATTGTCTGGATCAGGATAAGAACTCTGCTGTTCTCCATTAAAAACTTGTGCTCGTAACTTAAGAATGGCAAAAAGTTCATTAACTGTTAGTTCAGTAAATTGTTTATCAAACACTTGCATAATTTATCCCTCCTATAATTTTATATATTATACAAAAATTAGTAATTTAGCATAGTTTTTCCGCAAAACAATTTTATTATTAAATTTTTGGAATATAATAAAGGTAAAGATTTATTTGTGAAGGGAGCGTTCAATAATGGACAATTTTTCACCTAACCGTCGAAACGTTGTTGATATTACCGGCTTAAATAAGTTTTTAACAAAAATGTATGGTTTAATGACCCTGGCAGTATTGCTTTCTGCTTTAACCGCTTGGCTCGTAATGACTGTTTTCGCTCAGCAATTTACTGCTTTTATGGTCAATAACCGCTGGGGAATGTGGTTAATTATCCTCTTGCCAATCATCCTGACGTTGGGGATCAATTTTAATGCTACTCGTAGTCCTGGTCTTTGTCTGTTCCTATTAATTTTAACAGCGATCGTCTACGGAATTACCTTTGCTTTTATCGCAGGCGCTTATGCTGGTACTGATATTGCAACAGCCTTCGTTTCCTCAGCGGGTGTATTCTTAACAATGGCAATTATTGGTACTTTTTCTCACCGTGATTTTACGCGACTTGGTTCTTATGCCAGTGCAGCCTTAATTGGCTTGATTATCGCCATGCTGGTTAACTTTTTTGTCCAAAGTCCAATGATTAATTATCTGCTTTCGATCGTTGCCGTAATCATTTTTACAGCGTTAACTGCTTGGGATGCGCAACGAATGAAAAATATCTATATCGAATGCAATGGTCAAGTCTCATCCAATGGACTGGCTGTTCTTGGCGCTTTACAACTTTACCTTGACTTTATTAATCTCTTTATTAGTTTCTTAGACATTTTTGGATCAAATAATGAAAGATAAAGACATGAAGATGTACAGCTTACCTAACTATTAATAACAAAAGAGCATTATGCTCATCTGTTATTTTCTTCGCATTTTTAACAGTATACGGCTTGCTTAAAACACACTTTTTAAACAAAAAGGGTCAGTGAAAAATACTAGTTTTTTCCTGACCGTTTTTTCTTAGCGTATTTTTTCCAAACTAATGCCTCTTTAATGCAGGGATAGTGATGAATAAGGATTAAAGTGTAGGTACCAGTCGTAACTGTGAGCAATAGCCAAATTACCCAACCATTATCTGGCAAAAACTTAAAACGTTCTCGTAAAACTTCATCTAACAATTCAAATAAGAGACCTTTGAACGTCATCCTTAGCCCTAAAAGTCGATCTGTCGTAACTTCAACCATAAATACAAGGGCAAATCCATATAAGTAGGCCCAACCACGACGATATTTAAAGATATGATTACCGTATTTATCCTTTTTCGCTGTCTTAACAATGCGAACGCTAAAGGTTTGAAACCAGCCAAGCATGATGCCGATTAAAATTAAAACAATTGTAACCATCAAATGCCATTCCTGTTGCTCCGTAAAGATCGAAATAATGGTCATGACTAATGCATAAATCGGAATAATTATAAAACTAGTCTTAGTCACAGATTCAAATTGAAATGTTCCTTTAATGAAGTTATATAAAATCAGCAAACAAAAAATTATTAAGAGAGTCATTAACCATCCCTCCTAATATAAATATAGGATAGATTTTAATAACTCTCCACTATTACACCTTTAATCGGATAAAAAAATTTTCTTTATAAAAAACTAAACGACCAATAATTTAAGGAATTTTGCCATTTGCTGTAAAGTTTTGACCACTTATTACATATACAATGTAAGCAATGGTAAATCTAATATACTTAGATTAGAAAGGAAGTGAGGATTATGAAAGTAAACTGTCATATCGACCCTAATATTGAAGAGGAGCACCTTGAGTTATTTGTCCGTGAAATGAATCCTGAAATTAGCAACCTCTTAAAAGGTTTCACGAACACCGAATCAGTATTATGGTGTTATGACCGAGATCAAATTATCCCTATTAAATTCCCTGACATCTTTGAATTAACTGTTGCTAAGACCGGTACTAAAATTTTAACAAAAGATCATACCTACTTTTATCGTAAACGGTTATCCCACTTCAAAAGCGATCTTCCAAATGACTTTATTGAAGCATCTGGTAGCACTATTTTTAATTATCATTACCTTGATCACCTTGAGTTATTAGATAATGGCTTGATAGATGCAATTTTAACGAATGGTAGCCATATTCAGATTTCACGACGAAAAATTAAAAATTTGAAAGCGAGGTTAGGACTATGAAAAAATATATCAAATATACGATTGGTTTCTCAGGAATCGGAGTTCTAATTGGTCTAGCAATCTCTTTAGTCTTCAACTATCTTAATGGCAGTACCATCTACTACCCATCATCCCCTAATTTTGTTAACCAATTCGCTCATCCCCTTAACAGCGTAACTGTTTCCGTTGTTTTATGGATGCTAATCGGCTGTGTTTTTGGATTTGGAAGTTTAATTTTTGAACTTAAAAATTGGTCACTGCTAAAGAAAACGATCATTAATTTCTGTGCTTACTATGCTGGCTTTGCGCCATTAGCAATCCTATGTGGTTGGTTCCCGCTGACTTGGATTAATTTTGCTATTTTCACGCTTATTTTTATTATAATTTATGCCATAATTTGGAGCCTTAATTGGTACTCAATAAAAAAAGAGATCCGCTCAATTAATCAGCAACTCAAAAAATAGTTTTTACTTACATTTCATTATAGTAAGCCTGCACTAGTTCAACAAAATCATTAATTATATAGCTTGTATCAAATAACTTACGAGCCGATGTCGACCAATAAGAAACTGGGTCTTGGTGATCAGTTCCACCAAGATAACTTGAAACCATTGCGTGTGTCCAAACAGTTCCGCCACCATCTTTGGTTCCCTTCGTCACGGGCAAATTATTCTGTTTTAAGATATAGGCTGTATAGTAAGCAGCATTGCCAAGCTGTTTTGCAAAAGAAGCTGCGGTATATTCATGTGGCATTTCAAACTGGACAAAGTATGGATTAGCATTTGGTCCTGCACCTTCTGCCATATATTTTGTATCAGCGATATTCAAAATTTGTTGATTATCAATAAATGTATGAACAAAAACCTGCGTTGAGCTATAATTCTGCTTCATATAAGAAACTTCGCTATTAGTTGTTGTATTTTCATTTCCAGTATCGTGAATTACGACCCCACGAGGAACACCGGAAGAAGTACTATAACCTCGTTGTTCAAATATACTGGATATTTGTTTCGTGATTTTAGCATGAGGTAAGCCTGATTGGTTAAGATAATTATTTATAGTATTATCCATTTTCAATTCTATATCTGTTGTTCTAACGAAATAGTTTTTACCGTTGTAGTTGATTCGTGCAAATGTTTCTTTATTTTTATTAGCTGAAGTCAAATAATAACGATTAACTTTAACTGTCACTTGTTCTGGAAGACTAACCCGTTGAATTGCTGAAAGTGAATTATATACTTTTGCGCCAATGTTTAACATCGCTGTTTCACTAACAGCATATGAATTACTGACCTTTCTCATATGATGAGAATAAAAGAAACTTCCGCCGATTATTGTTGCTACGATTAAAATAAGTGATAAATGTATTAAATTTTGTTTTTTCCTTCTCTTTGCCATACTAGTTATTGTAACGAATAAACTTGAATTTTGTAGGAAAAACTAATTATTTACAAGTTAAAAACCTCCACTCGAAAAAACAGGTAAGACAATTAACCGGATTAGAAATCTTATTGAAAAAAATAGAATTGGCCGATTAATTAGGAATTGATGCATACGCTATCGGTGAACACACCGCATGCAATGGCTCCTGAAAGAATTAAAATTATGGCTGGTCGTGGATCATTTACTGAAGCTTTTGACTTATTTGGTTATGATCTTGATAATTATGATGAACTATTTAATGAAAAATTAGATATACTAGTTGAAATTAACCGGAACGAAATTCTTGATTGACCAAAAGTTGACTACATTGTAATTATCCCCGACCAAAGAAGCCATTGAAAATATCACTAGCTACTGGTAACAATCCTAACTCAACCATTAGAGCGGCCGAAATGGATTGGCATGACATATGAACAATACCTTGAAAGTATTGGCGAAAATGGTGTTATTTTTGTCGGAGATGCCGATACGGTTGCTGACAAGATTATTAAAATGATGGAATTACTTGGTTTGAAGCGTTTCTACCTCCACTTACCAATTGCCTCAATGCCCCATAAAGATGTATTAAAAGCAATCGAAATTTACGGAAAAGAAGTTGTACCAAAAGTCAAAAAATATTTCAAGGACAAAAGTAAATAGAATGACTTTTCAATTAAATGGAAAGAATAAAAAGATAGACGCCGATGAGAAAAACTTTTCCTCACCCGCGTCTTTTTATTATTAGGGCTTAATATTCTCAGTTGAAAGTCTGTACCGTTCAAATAGAACTGGAAATATGTTGAAGGAACATTTCCCAGGAAATAATCATCTAACGGCATTTTTAATTAAAAGATAATTAGGATTAAGATTATTCTTTTCAGACCGATCAAGAAATTTTACTTCAGTGATTCCATATTCCCCTGCTTGAAGCCTAATCTTTCCTAAAGGCGAAGAGTAATTAAATCTTGCAACATTATGCCCTTCCTATTTAGTTAAAATGCAAAATTTCATTTACAGGACAACGCTCTGAATGGTAGCTATTAATTGTTGTATGAGCCGAATACCCAAGCGAGATACCAACAATAAACCGTTCATCGGCTGGCACATCTAAAGTTTGGTGAAGAATAGCCGGGAAACGAACACTGTTATAGGTTGGAATCGTTCCCAAGCCATAAGCAGTTGCGGCTAACATAATGTTTTCAGCAAACAAGCCCGCATCAAAAATCGACCAATCTGGTGAAGCTTTAGGAATAGTAATATAAAGAATTACTGGCGAATCATATAAAGTATTACTAGCATTTGTCATGTTTTCATGAGCTACATCAAAATTAGCAAAGTGATGAACAATCCCATGACGCCACTGCTTCATGTTAGCTTGAGTTTGCAGTGCCCAATCTTCACGGCTCATCACTGGCAAATCTGAATCCCCTTGATTACCTGCAATATCTTGGTCACTATAAGCATTCTTAATTGCTTGTAATGTATCGCCCATCGCACAATATACTTGCCAAGGTTGAGAGTTTACCCATGATGGAGCACGTTGAGCTAATTCAACAATTTTAGTAATCATCTTCTTTTCAACTGGTTTGTCCGTAAATTGACGAATTGAATGGCGTTGATTAATTGCATCTTGTAAATCCATTAGGTGATTCCTCCTAAATTACATACTCTTACTAAAGTTTAGCATATTTAGGTTTACTTTAATAAAGTCTTGTATTGGTCACTTTATTTCTTTCGCCGCACTGCTTCCCTAATCTTGGGATAACGAACCATTAAGCAGGCTCCATAGGTAAAACTAGTTGCCACATTTAACACCCATATGAACCAAGCGTTGTGACTGCGGAAAAAGGCGATTGCGGATAAGTCTTTTAGAACCTCTTCAAACAGTTCATGTGATACTTCCGTCGTGTCAATATGCGCACCATAAAATACTTCAACACTAATCCCAATTGCAAATGAAACAAGCCAGCCCACAAGATACGGTCAATTTCTCTTAACCTTCAAAATCGGTCGCTGATGGGAATCTAGTTTGTTGGTATCCTTGATTTGCGTCTGACTAGCTTGAAGAAAACCAATTGAACCTCCGAGGATTAAAAGAATAATTGTAAGGCCAAATGCTGTTAAAGATCTAACGTTTTCTAAACTCAAGACCATCATAATTGCGGAATAAATAGGAAGAATTACCAATTCAAACCGCGTTACCTTTTCATATTCAAAGGTTCCCTTAATAAATTTATAAATTAATAGAATTACAAATATAGTCATTGATAATACCCTAGCTTTTAAGTTTGTATTTGTATTGTACTATATGACAAAGAGGAAAAAAATCTCTTCCGAATTCACAGAAGAGATTTTTATTACTTAAGGTAACAATCCAGCAACCTTATCACCTAATGTTGGATAAATCGCCATTACTTTTTGGCGATACTCCTTCCCATTTATTTTTAAACCAATAATTGGCAAGAAGTTATTAATATCATCAGTCGCGTAATCGCCAATTTCACTTGCCCCTACCAATTGCTGATCTTTAAAGATTAAAGTAAGGGTACTGATTTGATCGTTTTGACCCGCGTAAAGGCTACCATATTTTAGTGAAACTTTCTTAATCTGATAATTGGAATCATTCACAACATCATCGGGATTAACACCAGCGCGAGCTACTTCAGGAAAAGTAAAAGCAGCTTGACCAATTGTCGGGTAAACAATATCTTGATTCGTTTTACCTGTTAAGTAGTCAAAAAGATATTGGCCTTCAAATTCGGCGACCGGTGTTAATTTAGGTTGTTTCCGATTAACAACATCCCCAATTGCGTATACACCGTCAACTGTTGTCATCAAGTGACCATCGACATTAATACCATGACGATCATATTCAATATCAGTATTTTCAAGCGCTAATTTTTCGATATTGGGATGACGACCAGTTGCATCAAGTACATAGTCAGTCCGTATTTCGCCATGATCGGTCGTAACGAGCAAGCCGTCTTTACCTTGGCTTACTTTTTGCGTATCAGTATTAAAGCTAAATTTTATTCCCCGTTGCTGCATCGCATTAACTAGCGCTTCATCTTCCGTCTTTGTAAATTCACGAAGGACGCGGTCAGAATGAACAACGATTGTTACTTCAGCGCCAGCAGCTGCTACAAGGGTTGCTAACTCTAAGCCAACAAAGCCAGCACCGATTATCATAATCCGTTGTGGAAGTTCTTTTAACGAGAGGAGGTCATAGCTGGTATGAAGATATTCTTTACCAGGAATATCCAGAATATTTGGCGTTTGCCCCGTCGCAATGATAATATGATTGGCTTGGTATTGGTGACCGTTTACAGTAATAGTATGGTTATCAACAAAACTTGCGTAGCCGTCTTCAATATCATGATTTTTCTTAATAATATTGCGAGTTTCATCTGGCCATGGATCGAACCGCTTAAGCTTAGTCTGCATTAATGCTTCCCAATCTAATTTTGCTGGTTGACCAATGCCTCGACCGAGAAGTTGCTGAGATTGGAGGACAGTCCGGGCAGCTCCTTCTAGAAAAATTTTTGGCTCGCATCCATAATTAGGACAAGTACCCCCATATTCGAAGCCCTCGATTACCAATACTTTATGGTCAGTTTTAGCCAAAAGATTAGCCATTTTGTAGGCTGCTGGTCCTGATCCAATCAGAATATCATCATACTTTTTCATATTCATCCCTCCAGATTCTTACATTATTGAATCAAGTGTAACTTAAGTAGTGAAAAGAGTACAAACGTTTTGTTTCGTCGTATAAAAATATTAATCAAAACTCAGATGTGTGGCTTAGTCGTGATTCTCTGGATTACAATAGGCTATTCTCTTTCATTTTCGCTAGCCATCAGATCAGTCATCAAGTACCTAATGAGCTTTTATTTGGTGGCAATTTGCACCTCTTGCTTGTTCAGATCTTCGTTACCTTATTGATAATTATTTTTATCAGTGTGATGGATATTATCTTAATAAAACTGCTCTCAATTGTTTTACCGGTTTCGATTGATAATGAAAAACTGGCGGCGATTCAAAGTAAGTGAACTTAAATTTTTGCTGCAAAATTAGATTATTTACGTATATATTCCTTTAGAAGCAAAAATACATAAGGAGTAAATTTATGAATAATCTATCACGAGAAGAACAAATTGCCTTAATCTATGATAAATGGCAAAAGATGACAATTACTAGTGATCCAATGTTTGGACTAGTAATGCAAAATAAAGAAATCTGTTTAGAGTTAATTAATAGAGCCCTGCCAAATATTAAAGCAAAACAGATTATCCAGTTAGACACCCAAAAAAATATTAATATCGTTAGTGCCCATCGTGTTCGCTTTGACGTTTATGTTCGTGATGATAAAAATAATATCATTGTCATTGAGATGCAAGTTAATAATCAAAATAACATACCAGCACGGTTACGTTATTACCAAGAACAGGTTGATCATGAGCTATTAAGACCTGGAGATAATTACTCAGTACTCAATAATTACCCTACTTATATTATTATGTTTTGTAATTTTGATTATTTTAAGCAGGGATGGGCACGATATGAATTTAATCTTACGTGTACTCGAGACCATAACCTGAAATTTGGTGATAATCGGACTGTCGTTATTTTCAATGCCCTTGCTAAAAAATTTGATAAAAATGATGAACCGATTAAGAACTTCCTTGCTTTAATGCGTAATCAAGGCGACAATAAGAATAGATTTATTGCACAAATTCAAGGCGAAATTGATAAAGTCAAACAAGATCCAGAAAGGAGAGATGGCTTTATGAAGTACGAATTGAACTTGATGGACGCTAAAATGGAAGTTCGCGAGGAAGACATAAAAAAGCTAATTGACTCTCTTTATGAACTCAATATTAAACCAGAGATCGTTAAACACAAAGTTATGGAAAAATATAATTTAACTGATAATGCATATGATAAATTTCTCGAATAATAAAAAGAGTGCGTACAAATGAACTTTTTGTATAGCACTCTTATTTTATTGATGTGTCCGATACCCAACTGCCTGGGCATCAGCTAATGAATCGAAATAAACCACATTTTCAGGAGCAATTCCAGGATCAGGATATTGTCCTGGCAAGTAACAATACATTGTAGAACTATCACCAATAATTGAATTTGGTTCATAATTACCGGGATCAACCCATGGCTCTGGTTCCTTTGGTGGGGTTATCGTTCCATTATTAGGCTGCTGAATTGTTGAAGAGGCTGTCTGACTATTATTATTTGGATAACTCTTCTCATTATTCGGTTGCTGAGACTGTTGCGCGCTTATCGAGTTCGCTGATTGATTATTACTATTACTGGAAGATTTAGTAGCAGAACTATCTTTCCCTTTATTCTTAGATTCTTTTGTCGACTTTTTCTTCTTATCTGATTCTGTAGTTGTTTTAACGACTGAATCTCTTTGAGTTTTCTGTGCCTGATTATGGTTACTAATAAACCATCCCCCACCAACTAGTAATAGTGCAACTACTATCCATAGCCATGGACGGCGGTAAAATGGTTTCTGATGTTGCTTCCTGTTCATAACTAACCTCCCTTATATCTGGACTTTATATTTGTATCAATTATTTTCTGCTTTTATTATATAAAATCTACATACGGACAAGATACTGCATTTACAAAAGATTAATGCGGTTAATTAATTTTTAGAAGATTAGTTATAGGATATTCATAATTTAAAAAGCCAAGCAACAGCCACCTTCTCTAAAGAACTTAGTAATTACTTGGCTTTCTATTAAAATTTATTCCATTGCGGGGAGATTGGTCTCTGTTCTTTACCTATTTCCATGTAGTTTAACTTCATTTTGGCTAGCTATTGTTATTACTTTCGAAACTTTAGATTAGCCAAATCGTTTAACAACATCATTAATCCCGTCTCTTAATTCTTCACTAAAACCATTTAAATCTTCATCTGTAATTACCTTCTCTGATATTAACTGCAGTAAAGTTTGAAACATGGAGTTTTTCGATACCTCAACAATAACCCCCGGCGATTTTCGATCTGCTTTTATTCGTTTTTCCAACTTCCAAAATTTATTTGATGGCGAACCATCACCATTTAATATTCTTTTGTATTCTTGGTTAAGTCGATTCATATATCTTTCTTGCCATTCTGGAAGCAACTTGTTGAATAATTGCCAGTCACTTTTAGAAATATTATTCATTTCCCCTTACCTCGTTTTTACTTTAATTATACGATAAATTGCTTTATGAAATTCAACTTCTTTTGTGCCTTATACTAACACCAAAGCCTACTCCCACCCCAATATGGATCCACATTCAAAGATGGTATTAAAGTTTACATAGCACTCAGCTCTTCGAATTTGGGTGCTATTTTTAGTTAACCATAATTGCATTTCATAATCATATATTAACCACTTATCTTTCTATCAATCACAAATATTGTTTTTACTGATATATTCACACTATCAAATATATCAGGAGGCATTCTAATCATGTTAATTAAGGCAAATAATCTTACTAAAAGATACGGAACAAAATTAGCTCTAGATAACGTAAATTTACAGATCGATCGTGGTCAATTAATTGCTTACCTAGGTACTAATGGTGCAGGAAAATCAACTACTATCAATCTTCTTACTGGTTTAATGACGCCAACCTCTGGGATGATCGCACGCCGTCAAGGAATAAAAATTGGCGTTGTCTTCCAAGATAGCATTCTCGATAAAGAGCTTTCAGTTAAAGATAATCTTAACTTTAGATCAAACTTATATCATGAAGACCATACTGAATGGGTTCACCAGTTAATTAGCCTAATGGGCCTCACCCATTTTCTAAATCAGCGCTATGGAACATTATCTGGTGGACAGCGACGCAGGGTTGATATCACTCGTGCCTTGATTACCGACCCAGATATTCTTTTCCTTGATGAACCGACAACTGGATTGGATTTACAAACGCGACTTGTTATTTGGAACCTCCTTCAAAGGCTACAAAAGGAACATGGTCTAACTATTTTTCTAACAACTCATTACTTAGAAGAAGCCGAAAATGCCGATCAAATGTATATCTTAGAAAACGGCAAAATTTTAGTTTCTGGCTCAGCAACCGATATTAAACAACGTTATGCACCAACTAAATTAGTGGTTACAACAAATGGACATAAGCTACAAACTAACTACCCTGAGAA
Source organism: Limosilactobacillus reuteri (assembly GCF_002254085.1). GTDB lineage: Bacteria > Bacillota > Bacilli > Lactobacillales > Lactobacillaceae > Limosilactobacillus > Limosilactobacillus reuteri_K. The sequence continues at coordinate 37,660 of NZ_NGPY01000055.1, forward strand.
ACAATTAACACCTCAAAAATTTTCTTTTGATGGTCTTAATTGTTCAGAAGTTATTACATTACTACATAGCAATCAAGAGTATATCATTAACTTCTCATATACCCCCGGTTCAATTAACGATGCTTTTGTCAAAATTACCGGAAAGGAGCTTCAATAATATGATTGCGTTAATTAAAAGAAACTTAAAGATTTACTTTGCTAATAAGATTGGTGTCTTGATGTCTTGCCTTGGTGCTTTAATTTCATTCTTTATTTATATTGGTTTTTTGCAACAAAACCTGATATCTTCATGGCAATCATTGCCTCATGCAAAAGAAATGTTAGATTTATGGATGATTAGTGGAATTGTTGCCATCGCCGGCATTACCACTTCATTTCAAGCTCTTGGTCAATTAGTCAAAGATCGAGAAAGTCGAACATGGGATGATTTAAGTCTAACTGATTTGACACCGTTCCAAATTAATTGTAGCTATTTAACTGCAACAATATTTATTAGCACACTAATGCAGATCATTACATTCTTCATCATGGCAGTTTACTTTATTTTAGTAGATAATATTACTATTCCAACTACTGCATTGCTTCCCGGATTAGTTTTTATTGTTTTAGGTGCAATTGGCGCAAGTGCTGTTAATTTAATTATTGTTGACCTAATCCATTCTTCTACGACTTTTAGCCGCCTTTCTGCCATAATTGGCGCAGCTTCCGGATTTATGATCGCTACTTATATGCCCTATGGAACATTATCCAAATCAGCACAATTTGTAGTAAAATTATTTCCAAGTAGTTATGAGGCTGCTAGCTTGCGAAGCCTTCTACTAAACAAACTAAGCAAAAAATTTTTACCGCCATCTAGTCGGTACCAAATGATTGAATATCTGGGTATCCACTTCAAGATTCATGGTTATCAGTTAAATAATTATAGTAATGCATTAATGATTGTGGGAATGTCTATAGTTTTAATAGGTCTTGGAGCTGTTTTGGCAAATCGATATCAGAGGAAGAGTTAATTGTGCAAATTCATTTTCAGGCAGATCCATTACTAGGTCCTGACGATCTTAATATTACTGTGAACGCTGTTACTAAAAACGATAAAGTTATTAACCTGCTTAATTATTTAGATAAGTATAATCAGAAAAGTAGCTCTTTAATCCCAATAAAAACAGAAGACAGGATTTTAACTATAAAGCAAACAGAGCTTATCAAGGTAGAGGTAACCAAAAACATTCTCTCTTTTTATACAAAAAGTGATGTAATTCAAACAAACGGACGACTATATCAGGTATTAACAAGGCTTAACGAAAATTTTGTTCAAGTATCAAAACACGGCATTATTAATTTAAATCATTTACTTTCCTTAGAAGCTGGATTTACTGGTAACATGATTGCTAAATTAAATTTTGATCAACGTGCCGATGTTTCACGGAAATATCTACCAGAGTTAGAAAGAAGATTGGGACTATAAAATGATAAATTTAAAAAGGGGTATCCGTTACTTTATTCGCGGGATGGGTTATGGATCTATTACTTATCTCGCAATTATTGCATTTCTCACACCTAATATGACTGTTTCTACTACTAGTGTCATTACAGTGTTCATTATTAGTGGATTGATCGGGGAATTAAGTTTTGTCTTTCAAACAGAACTACCATATTCGATTGCTCTCGTTATTCACCTAATTGGGACCTTTATTCTATATTCTGTAATGATGCTAATCAATCACTGGCCTCTTAATTGGCAAACCATTATAATTTTCATTATCGTCTATATCGCTATTTGGCTTTTTATTCGTTTGTTAGAAGAGCAACATATTAATCGAATTAATAAGCAAATTAGAAACAGGCAAAAATAAATTTTGTATCGCAATCATCGCTTCGTTACTAAAATGAGGTGATGATTTTTGTATAGGTTAATGTCCATACAATCAGATGTTTGATAACTTCTTAGTTTCACATTTGCTTGTCGATCTGTCATTTTGCTGCCTCCCTTAACACGTTTCTTTTATATAAAACGTTAAATACACGATTACCCTACAAACGCCTACTTGACTATCGAAATAGAACATAGAATACTCGACTAGTTAGTTCAAAATAGAAAGAATCACCATCTTTCAACGTTACATAAAGTTCACGTTCAAAGATGGTGAAGTGGTTAATTTAACTATTTAAGGTTGAGTTTTCAATGCAATGATCGCCATTATTATCTCATTGAAAGCTGACAAAGATTTCCGTATATCCGTTACCTTACACCTCTTACAAAAATAGTGAGGCGAATTATTTAATTAACTGGTTTAATTCGTTGATGTCTACAGTATTGAGGTCAATTGGTTCTCCACCTAACCAGTCTAAAAGGTCAGGCTCGACTTGCCCTTTTTGGTAATCATCATAATACTGCTCTAAACCACCGATACCACCAATATCTTCAATAATACCGTAACCACGAGCTTTTTGAACATGTGGTAGCTCCTCATTAGTAACTGGTTGAATTTTTTGGACATGAAGTTTAAACTCCCAGCCGTCCCCATAGTCATAATGAATAGTTAATTTATCTTTTTCATTTAATAATGAGACCGTTGCTAGATCAAGCTTAACTTTTGTCATCCCGCCTGGCACAAAATCCGCTGACTGAGTATAAAATTCCTCAGTCTGTTCATTAATTGCATCATACAAGTGTGCCAAGTCACCATGAAACATCAAAATCACTGTTTCAGCGAGTTCCTCAATTGTACTACTACCTTTAATCACGAACGTACGGCTTGCTAGCGGTTTAAAATCAGCTAATTTAGCAGTAATTACATACGCTTGGTCATAGTTTTGCGGATTAATCAATTGACGGTTGCCAACATTCGCTGACGTATCTGCTTGTACTGGAGCTAGTTCATCAAGCAACTGCTGAATAAGAGAATCTTGATAGTCATCTTCTGGTGCAGCTAATTCCGGTTCTCCATAGATAATATCGTAGCTTGTATCTAGATAGTCTGCAACATCCCTAGCAGCTGATTGGCTCACGATTCCTGTGTGACTTAGAAAAACATAAAAATTGGATAACGTAGCAGAAAGAAGATCCTCATCAATTTGATCTAACGTTCCAGCGAAAAAGATGTTTGGCGCAGCTAGGTTGGTTGTAACCGTACAAATTTTATCTTTTAACATGAAGTGGTTCAAAAATTGGTCCAAGATACGACGAGCAGTCTTATCATCTCCCATTAACTGACCATCAGCACTGGCGATAAACTGGTCAATCATTTGCTGGTTGTTTTGGCTAATCGCCTGAACTGTTGCTGAATTATCTGCTGAAGCTTTTCCTTCGTCATCCACCCAAATACGGGGGTCTTTAAATTGTGGCTTAATAGTACAATATTTGGCCCCCGGTCGTGGAGCTTTCACCTTCACCGGATGTTCTTCATTAACCAATTGGCAAAATTGCATTAAAACCTCCTGATCATTTCCAGATAAAGCTAATAACAAGTAGACAAGATCATTGAAATCCTCAGTTGATGAAAAATCATCATTATCGTTAAGGGTTTCCTTAAATTCTGCTTGGTGGCTAGCAATTATCTGCAAATAATTTTTAAGTTTTTCGTTTTCATCAGATGGGATTGGCCGGTATAAATTAAATGAAAAAACATTTTGCATTAACCAAGTACGTTGCGGATCAACCAAAAAGGGCATTTCATTTAGAAAGTTAATGGCAACTTGACTAAACTTACCCTCGCCTAATTTGTCAGTAAAGACTGGCAAACCAGTTTCCTCTTCTACATATAGGTAGTATGTTTTATTATCAATCTTTACCGGACTAAGCTGCCACCGTCGTAAAGGTTTTTGGCTAATTTTACCAGTATTATGAGGTAGTCGATCAGCCAGGTCAGGACTATAAAATAACTGCGCCATGATTACTACTCCTTTATTTTTGAATGTGTGAGACATGAATTTTACTCGCTGGCTATAAAAGAAAGCGAAAGGAATATCATTTATAGTTTACAGTTGTAAGAATGTCCAAGCAAGTGATGATCCCTGAACATTAATCCACAATTTTAGCAAATTTTTGATAGTATTAACCATTTTACTTAAACCGATATTGGGCGATTTTTTGCAAATAACGTTGGCGGCGTTGCGGGGATGACCAGGAAATCTCGCCAAAGTTAAGCCATTTCCGATGCTCAAAGCCAAGTTGTTTCAGGGTCGTATTAACAAATACCCGCTGAATAGCATTCCCACAAAAAAATCGCAAGTACCAAGTTGGCGAAGTTGAAGTAGTTAATACATAGCAATGCTGGACGTTCGTCAGTAGTCCTTTAATTCCGGTCCTGGTTACCGTATGGGAGAGATTGGATCCCTCTTTCATCACCTTATCAATAAATCCCTTTAACATTCCAGGAATACTATTCCACCAACAAGGAGTTATAAAAATCACTGTCTGACACGATTTTAAAAGTGCTAAATATTTGCGCACCAAGGGATCAACTGTCCCTCCTTGATGATACAATGAAAGTTCTTCCGCAGAATAAGTAGGATCAAAATGTTCCGCATAAAGGTCAATTAATTGATAATTAATACCTTGGCTATTCAAATTACTTTGCCCCCTTTCTAATACTGCATGGTTAAAACTTTGCGCATAAGGATGACAATAAATGATTAATGTATCCATTATTTTCCTCCTACTATTTGACTGAGGGTTACTTTAACGACTTGGGGATCATAAGTGGTGACACCATTTTTGATTAACAGCGAATATCCCTGGATGAAAGACCATAACTGTTCAAAAAATTGCTGATCATTCAGAATTCCTGGATTCACTTGTTGGGCCAACCGTTGAATCGTCTGTAAAAAACTAAAGTCATCCTTGTCCGCTTGGTAAACCTGAATAATTGTTGGATTAAAGAACAGAAAATCCATTACTTGTGGCTGTTTTTGAAATTTTTTGCAAAACTGTTGTGCAATTTGTAGGATCTGATCAAAAACTAATACTTCATTATTAATTGCAAACTTAGTTACAAATTGCTGGGCAAAATGACTGTTAACCAATACGGCTTTAATGATTAAAGTAAAAATAAATCCGGCAATTAAAAGAATAATGCTATATACGATTAGGACAATCAATTTTGCGACAAAAACTCCCCAACGATTGGGACTCTTGTATAGCAACGTGGTCATCGTATTATTCTTTAACTCCATTGCAATAAAGTTAGCACTTAACGTAATCATGATAATAATCACCCACTGACCAGTGCCGAAGCCTTGAGAAATGAGATTTTTAGTAATATAAGCAGTCGGCGTTGCTGAACATAGCATTAAGCCGAAAAAGACAATCACCGCTACCCAAGAAGACCGCTAGCGGATCATCTTATAGAATTCGTGGGAAAGATTAGTTTTCATTGTGTATCCCTCCGATTCTTTTTAAGAACATTAACAACTACTTGTTCAAAATTTTGGTGAACCGGAGTTAGTTCGCGTAACATGATCTGATGCTGGTAAAGTAAATTTTGTACTTGATCAACGTCAGTAATATTAATAATTAAATAGTTATCATTCTGATGAACATCAAGCCCGTTGTTAGTCTAAATTACTTTTGCAGCGGAATTGTCCGTAGCTTTTAACTTAACTTTGCTTACGGGAGTATTCTTAAATTGATCAATTGGAACATCCATAATAATTTCATGATGGTTAAGGATAATTATTGAGGTCATCACCTTTTGAAGTTCGCTCAAAACATGACTTGAAATAAGAAAAGCTGTTCCCGCGGTCGCATAACGATGAATAACTTTGCAAACTAAAATGGTTGCTTCAATGTCTAGCTCATTCATTGGCTCATCAAGGATAACTAATTGGGGATGATTTAAAAACGCTAATGCAATTCCTAACTTTTGCTTCATTCCAATTGAATAATCGCCTGCTCGTCGATCAATATATTGATCAATTTCAAGTATTGAAACTATTTTCGCTAGCTCTGCCTGGTCATTGGCATAAAGTGATAAATTCTCACGGCCCGTCAAAAAAGGCTATAAGGCTAGGTTTTCAATTAAAGCACCAACATGTTGAAGCGCTGTATGTTTAGTCAGCGTAATCTTTTGTCCATTAAAAATAATCGTTCCAGTAAACTTAGTTAATCCTAGAATTGTTTTCATTATTGTAGACTTACCAGCTCCATTAGGTCCAATTAGGCCAATAATTTCACCAGGTTGAATTTTAAATGATGCATTAATAATAACTCTATGGCGCCCGTAATAGATATTGAGGTTTTTAACCTGTAACATTCTCATCACCCCTAATTTTGTAACCGTTTTACACCCCAATTATAAAAAGGGGGGGTAAAAGTACAATGATGATTTAATGATAAAAGCCACTAGCCTGGAATTTCACCATAACTAGTGACCTATGAGATTAATATTTCCTGGGAAATATGCGATGTAATAATTTAGTTTTGCTGTCTAATTTGATTAATCGCCTCTTTTAACTCCCCGCTAAAATCGCCTAAATCTTTTAAAGTAGTCGTTATTAATACATTTTAACAATCATGTGTCTTCGTATATTCTACCTTTATCGGTTTACTAATATTAAGCACCTCTACATTCCCTGTTAAGATCTTAGTCGGGCTAACTAATGGTAGTGCAATATGCTTAGGATCAAAGCGAAGTTCCATTTGATCTTCAAATTGAGCACTAGCATACCACTCGCTTTTAATATAAATGTCGCCAATATTAGAACTGACCCTTTCATCAAAATCAGTTAATTCGATGTCTTTATTAACAAAGATTAGTTTATAGTTTGCATCAAGATTACAATTTCCAACTGCAGAAAATGGTCCAACACCATCATCAAAATCAAGGACAATTCGTTTATCCGGACTAATATATTTTGCAATCCGTTTCTTAGCTTCATCTGTAACAAATAACGTCTTCATAGAACTCCACCTCTAAAAGCTAGTTTTAGCCCTAAGTTTACTCATAAATAGAAAAATGAAAAGTAATCTGCTTAAATTCATTTATTACAGTAGCCTAGATATTGCTAACTATTATCTGTGAATAATCTAGCTCGTTTTCTCATAGCTAACATAAAGCTGGTGACTACGGGGAAATTCGCGCTTAAAAGCCTTTGTAAGTCTGTGTTTAGCTGAGCTTTCAGCGGAATATATATTGGCATCATTAACGTATCCTTGTTCAATCACGGTTACTTCACCATTATTTACAATAACCGTTAATGAACGGTCTTTCTTATTTGTTAGTAAACGAACTTTCTGATGATTTCTTGCTTTCAAAAGCTGCTTTAAGATAGACCTAGCCTGATTAATCGGTATTTGTCGCATTTTAACTGCCTTCTTTAAATCATTACTACTCGTTTTCTGTTTTAAGTTTGGTAAATTCAACTAACTGATTTTTCATTGAAATTTTTTCTACCTTGAAGCCATAATTTAGTAACTCTTTCTTATACCTTAAGAAAGAATGATCTAATGGCACACCAGCGATCACGCCAATTTGTTCAAATGTCAGCTCAAAGGCTCCGTTCTCATTGTTTGCGATATACTGCCATAACTGATTATACTTACTCATTATTAACTACTTCCCATCATCCTTAGAATCCTTGGCAATCCGAGACTTTATTTTCCCATTCAAATTCCCAAAAGTTTCATTACATTACGTAATTCTTTTTTGCGTGAATGTTCCCAATATTCTCCGGCCATTTTAATAACTTTTATTTCTAATTCTCGCTCATCAGGTGACTGGTGATCAAATTTATAGCCTTGTTTCTCTTCCAATTCGGCAAAAAAGTCTTCCGCAGAAATAGTTTCTGAATCATCATCAGCGATCATTTGATTAAGTTTATCTTTTTCTTCTTGTAAATGCTCCTGACTAGGGCCAAAGAATGATGCTTCATATAAAATATCAACAATTAAATCTTCAAGGTAATACTTAGTTAATGGCGTCTCGGCAACCCAATAGCCCATGATCTTTGCTTGTTCTATAAAATCGCAACCATATGATTCTGTAGCTTCACGGTTTTCTTTTAACTCATTGAGGAATATTAATTGAAATGTTTGGCCATTCATATCATCTTCTATGCAACGATGAACGAAAAAGATTCCTTGATCGTTATCTTTCATAATTGGTAAATTCCTCAATCGCTCTAAATACTTATGCATTCCTTTATGGATAGTTGCTTTGACCTCACCGATTTTCGCCTCATTACCGTTGCAATCTTGAACATTGATTGGAAAGCGATATAAATAAGCATTAATTAACTTTTCTTCATCCATATTCTTTAAGATTTCTTGTACTGTCCGCATCCCATCATCCCCCTCTTGATTTAAGTTTAACAGAACGCTAAAGTCGCATGTCAAGAATTAACTTAAAATATAACTAGACTCTGATAATTTATTTGCAAACTTACCAATTTGTTTCCTAAATCATACCTCTTATTCGTATTTTCTCACCATTCATTATTATTTGCAGTTAGTATCGTTATCTTTTGTTAAAATTGATACATCAATTGAGGAGGTGTAACACTTTGAAAATCAACTGTCATGTCGATAGTTCAATCAAGGATGAACATGCTGAAATTTGGGTGCGGAAAATGACTCCTAAACTCGCTGATCTTTTGGAATATTTAAATAACAATGAGCAGGTACTATAGTGTAACTATGATAATGAATTAGTTCCTGTCCACTATCGTGATATTTTCTCCATTCAAACAGCTGATCACGGCTTAGAAGTGGCAACCGCTAATAAACGCTATCAGTATCGGAAAACAATTTCGGTATTAAAAGCGCAATTAACTAATGATTTTGTTGAAGCCTTTAAGATTGCAATCTTCAATTTTAAGCATATCGATCACTTAGAATTAATGGATAATGGCGCAATTGATGTAATCCTAAAAAATCACCAGCGAATCCCAATTAGTCGACGCAAAATCAAAAATTTGAAAGCGAGGTTAGGTTTATGAAAAAATATTTTCTTTATGCCATCAGTGGGGTAAGTGTCGGCGAGTTATTCGGCTTAGTCTTTTCATTATTCTTTAGTTACCTCTACAACCTTAAAGATTACGTACCATCTGCACCAACTTTTACCAATCATTTTAGTCGACCGTTGAATGCAGTGTTAGTTTCCGTAATTCTCTGGGGGATGATGGGGCTTGTATTTAACTTTGGTGCATTAATTTTTAATATTGAGGATTGGTCAATTTTAAAACGAACAATCGTTAATTTTATCATCTATTATTGTGGATTTACTCCCCTAGCAATTCTAGCCGGCTGGTTCCCATTAAACCTAATTAACTGGTTAGTTTTTACTGGCATTTTTGTAATGATTTATCTTATTATGTGGTTTATTAATTTTTACGCGGTAAAGCAGGATTTGAAATAAATTAATAGGAAGCTTAGGCAATAAGTTATTTTTACGGCACCTGGTAGTAATTGCTAGGTGCTATTTTACTTAAAATTTTGTTGCCGTAATTTTGTCAGGTACCGAATCCGCCGATTAACAGATGTGTTTGTTATCAAGCCAAAGTTTTGCCAATAGCAATGTTTAAATCCTAATTGTTTAAGCGTTTGTCTAATAAATATCCGTTTTATTGCATTACCATTCAAATACCGAATATAAAGCGTTGGCGAACTTGAGGTAGTTAACACATAACAATGATGAACATTAGTTAATTCACCCTTTACTCCTGTTTTATGAACCGTATGTGATAGTCCTACCCCTTCTTTCATCACCTTATCAATAAAACCTTTTAATATTCCGGGAATACTGTTCCACCAAATTGGCGTAATAAAAATAATCGTGGTTGCTTGCTGACATAATGATAAGTATTTAGAAACTAATGGATCAGTAGTACCACCTTGATGATAAAGCTTCAACTCTTCTGTTGAGTAGACTGGGTTAAAGCCATCTTTATATAAATCAATCACTTCATATTTCACGCTTCTTCTATGCAGGTTTTTCTTAACGGCATCTAACTCGGCTTGGTTAAAACTCTGATTGTAAGGATGACAGTAAACTATTAAAATCAATTTTCACTACCTCGAATCATTTCATCTAAAGTTCTCTCAACCAAATGTGGGTCATAATTAGTAACTCCCTTTAAAATGAGTAGTAAGTATCCCTGAATAAAAGCCCAGATCTGAGTAAAAAATTGTTCATCAGTAACGCTTCCTTGATTAACCTGGTGGATTAGTAACATTACTTGATTATAGAATTGAAAATCGTGATTCCTACTCTGATAAAATTTGTCCAAACTAGGATTAAAAAATAAAAAGTTTATCAGCTTTGGTTGTTTTTGACTTAGCATACATAATCCATTAGCAATTGAAAGTAGCTTATCTTTTGCTGAAATCTCAGAATCAATTACTAATTGTTTAGCCACTTGTTGAGATAATCTAATTGATACTTGATAAAATAATTCATCTTTATTCTTAAAATGTTTATATAATACTCCAGTTGTCATTCCAAATTTATTAGCTAATTTTCGCATTGATAAATTAGTATAATCATCTGTTATTATCCACTCTATTGCAGTCTGAATTATCTTTTCTTTCGTAGTTTTCATTATTGCACTCCTAGATAACAGTGTTATTCAACAGTTTAAAAATAACACTGTTATCTAAAAAGTACAATATTTTTATTATCATTGGTTTCTACTCGTCCCTACGTTTTGAGCTAAGCAAAAAATAGCCTGTAGTAACAACATTTATTGTTGCTATTACAGGCTATATGGTTACTTATTTTGTTATTAGGGTTTGATGATGAATTTAATTTGCCCTACACATATTGTTCTATTAACATTGATTCGATTATCTAGTTAAATATGAGATAGACATCAACTTTTTCTATTCTTTAAAAAACGCCAATAAACCAATCCAGCAACGATCCCCATGCCAAGCAAAGTTCCGGTTAGACTTCGCCACATCATACTTGATGAAGTGGAAACCGCTGCCCAAATTCCAATAATATAGATCAATAAATTATTCACAACATGCGCGGTAAAACTAGCCCACAAACTTTTCGCCGCCACAGCAATTAGCGTGAAGAACATCCCCATTGCAGTATAGGCGATTACGAGGAAGATTGCATTATACCACGCTGCTTTACCGAGTGACGATAGGTGAATTAAGCCAAAAACAAATGCTGTTAGCCAAATCGTTGCAGAGCGATTGTGCTATCCAGTGCACCAAATACATATCCACGAAAGACGTATTCTTCAACTAATGGGGCACTCACAACCGTCATCGTGAATTGCAACCACCAATTATTCATTGTCGTGACCGATGAACGAAAGCTAGTCTGAGCAATCCAAGAAAATAGGTAGATTAAGACATCCGCCAAGATTGCATATAAAATTGGTCACCATTGAAAACGCCATTTGGATACTAACGGCAGCGATTGATGAAACAAGAAATGGTTTAGCAGCCATCCACCACCGATGACAATTATTGGATAAGTAACTGTCATTAAAATAACTGCTGCATTTTCTGAGAAATTTAAGTGGTCAGCTACTGCTAGTGGTGCAATTTGACCAACAACCATTAGCACTAGAATTAAGATAATCATGATTAGCGCTTTGAGATATTTACGCATGTGGTTTCACCTCGATTGGATAGTCTCTACTCTAAGGTTATTTTACACCTTAACGAGGCCTTATACTATAACGGCTTTATTTAACCGGATTAAGTTTATATTGCTGATCATATTCCATAAATTTCAATTTTTATTTTCAATAATTAATGCACCGCAAAAAATAGTTTCTACAACTGTCATTCCAACAGCTAAAATAGTTGGACTAAATAATAAGCCAATGAATAGCGCCAAAAACGGAATAACTATCGAGAACAGTAAATACACTTTGGATTTATATAACCAGCTAAAGGGCATTAGGTGCGCACCAAAAATTATTGCAATAACCATCGGCATTTTATCTGGGATAATCGGATAAATCCACATGGCAATCAGCAAATATAATAATTGATTCACTGAAAATAAGATGCCCAAATTTGACAAAGGATTTTTATTATCACTGAAGTTAACTTTTAGTATTTTTGAGATTCCCCATGCCAGCGGTAATAAGATGCCTGTACAAATAAAAACAAATAAATTCTTAGTCAAAATCGGCACAGCAGATGAATAAATAAATGCAATTGCAAGCCAAATCAAAACAGAAGCAGCGATAAAATGCAATCCTCTTTTTTGCTTAACAGCTAGATCAAGCCTTTTTTGTTCGAGTTGAGTCATCGACTATCTCTCCTTTACTTTTGGTTGTTTAATTATACAATAAGAATAACTAATATTTGTAGCTTGATTACACCAAATCAAAAAGCACCACCTTTCAACGCGAACTCTATGTAACATTGAAAGGTGGTGAAAGGTAATAAAGAAACAATCTAGTTCAATTTCTAAAACTTAAGACAATGAATCAAAATATTAATGCCAAAATTATAAAAATCGGAGCTTCTCATGACTAAAATTATTCAATTAAAATACGGCAATACTAAATGTTATCTCTTAAAAGGAACAAAGAAAAATCTGTTAATTGATGCAGACTGGGCAGGTACTCTTCCTAAATTTTTCCAAGAGCTAGGAAGAAAAAAGTTAAAGGTCCAAGATATTGATTATCTATTAATTACCCACTACCACCCCGACCATATGGGATTAGCAACTGATTTGATGAATCTTGGAATCTCCTTAGTGGTGCTTGATTGTCAAATGGCCTATATTCATCAAAGTGATTATATCTTCCAAAAAGAACATAACCCTGATTTTCAGCCAATTAATTATAAACATATCCACAAGTTAAATTTAGTTGATAGTCGTCATTTTCTCAGTGACTGTGGAATCTCAGGCATAATTTTGAGTTCACCTGGTCATAGTGCAGATTCTATATCTCTTGTTCTAGATAGCGGAGAGGCGTTTGTTGGTGATTTATATCCACAAGAACAGGTACCCTTATATAATAATAAAGTTCTAAGCCATAGTTGGAAAAAGCTTATATCTCATGGCGCAAACTTCATTTATTTTGCTCATTATGCAAATGAGAAGGTTATCTGAAGGATTTTAATAGATGTATGGATCGATTAGTAGGAAAAACGCGTTCAAGAAAAGCCTAATACATTATCCTTTCTTATGTATTTCAATTTCTTTATTATACTTCTCTAACATATTATGATAATAAACCTTATTTCCCCGTGAAATGCGTACTTTTTTCCATAAAAGCGAAGCAACTTTTAACCGCTGATTAAACTGCTTAGTAGCTGGATCCTTAAAAAAGTCGCGAACAAAGTTATTCCATTGATAAGTATTTTCTTCTGCAGGTGATGCATTTTTATTTTTGTCCCAATTCTGCATCTGTTGAATTAAGTCGCCAACAGTCGCTTGTTCATCACGTTCTACCTCCGCTTTTCTTTTAATAACGGCCATCTTCTTGCTGAAGGAGAATTTCTCGACACCAAAATAATCAGCAAACCACTGACGAGCAACTTTGTTAAAGCAGAAGCCAGAGTTAATTAACTTTGTGTCCAAATTAATCTCATTATACGTTAATAAACGATGTATTTTATTACTTCGACACGGTTTAATTTTGTTCGCAGACATTCCCTTTAAATACTTTTCAATGTACGAATTGAGTTCTGCTTTTGTCCCAGATGTGGGTAAATTCCATTGTCGACATAGCTTTATTAATTCTGTTTTATAGTAATAGGTTTGTGTAAATTCAGAAAGAGTATGAGGAATTTTCAAAGTAAGTCTCCCCTCTAAAAATTTGTGATGATTTTAAATCTAATATTATACAGTGTTATGATACTATACCTTAGAAAGTAAAAACACAGTTCGGTTGGTAGTCCGAACATCGGCACAAGCTGATCAGTATCCTTCCTCTCCGGGATGTCCCGCTTTCGATTAAAAAAATCAAAGGAGGGGACATGATGGTTATCCAATCCTGTCTAACAATTGTTTTTGATGGTAGTTTCTATAAGGCCATTTTGGAATGTCATGACGATAAAGATTATTCTGTAGCATCAGTTACCCTTGGAAGTTCAGAACCAAAAATGTCACTAATCCTGAAATTGATAAATCAGGATTATCAACGATTCCACTTTCATCATGAACCGAGTAGAACACGTATAGTTACGAAACGTATCAACCCAAAGCATGCTCAGCGGTTGGCCAACAAAGCAATGAAGTCACAAGGTATCAGTACCAAAGCGCAGATCACTTTGAAAAAACAATTTGAGGAAAAGAAAAAATTACGAAAAGCGCAACACACTACTGAAAAACGATTAACGCAAGAACTTCGTTATCAAAAACGAGTAGCTAAGCATCGTAAGAAACATCGTGGTCATTAATATCCATGCATGGTCGTTATTTTTACGATCATGCTTTTCTTTTTACCCGAAAGTAGTCGAGTGTACAATTCTCCTTAATAAAAGTAGTCTAATAAAGCAAAACTCGATTTTATGCCAGTAGCTTAATCCACTCAATTGTTAAGCTCAAAATCAGCTATTTTTACAACCATTCTCAACGCTATCATATCAACCTCTATCACTGCTTTCAGCATTTCAGTCTACTCAACCCTCCGAAACGGACATTTACACACTCAACCTACAAAAAAGGACATAGAACACTCGACCCTCGGACTCAATAAACAAAAAGTGTACTAATTCCAATCAATAAAGCAGGAATTAGGGGTATACACTTTCTGGTATGGATGAAGATTCCATGCCCGATTTTTTGTATAAAAAAGAGGCATTTGCTGTCCCCTCGTTATACAATCAATTCACCACAAAAATCATGAAAGAAGGTTAAACAAATGTCCCATAATGATTCTATCCTAAATATTCTTGGAATTAAAGATAAAAATATTAAAGTTATTTCTGCTGAAGAGGTCGAACACAACAATAATTCTGTTAACGAGTATATAACCCTAATAAAAGCTACGCTTTCCTATCCGATTAGTCGTTGTCGTAACTGTGGTTTTCTCACCGTTAATAAGGATTGCTTTCGCAAAACTCATGTACGACTTGCTAGTTTAAACGGGAGAAGATATGAACTAGAACTTCATAAACAACGCTATAAATGCAAATCATGTCACACTACTTTTGGAGCTGTTACTAATTTAACCAAAGAAAATCAAACCCTATCTAGTGATCTCAAAAATCAAATCATGCTTTTAGCTCGTAAAGGGCTTACTGGTCAGCTGATTGCTGAAATGTGTCACTGCTCTCCTAGCAGTGTTCGTCGTACAATTTTAGAGCGCATGGAACCACACTACCGTGTGGCTAAGTTGCCTAAGCATCTATGTTTTGACGAATTTCGTTCAACTAAGTCTGTGATGTCCTTTATTTGTTGCGATGCTGAAACTCACCAAATTGTCACAAAGTTACAGGACCGTCTATCCCCCACCATTGTTGATTATTTTGAAAATCGTTATTCAAAGGCTGAACGCGAATGCGTTCAATCAGTTGTAATTGATTTAAATGCTCAATATCAAAGCTTTATCTATCGCCTTTTTCCTAATGCCAACATTATTATTGATCGCTTTCACCTTGTGCAATTAGCGGGCCGAGCTTTAGATAATTATCGTGTTTCCATTCTTAAAAACCTCGATAAACATAGTCGAGAATATAAAATTATGAAATCACATTGGAAACTATTTCATAAAAAAGCTGAAGATCTTCAGCCAGAAAAAGTAGTTTTTCTGCGCGACGTTAAGCAATATATGACTCGCCAAAATGCTGTTGATCTCATTACTAGCAAATTTTCTAAGTTCGCTGAAGTATACCAAACTTACCAAGATATCACGAAAGCCCTAAACGAGCGCAATAGTGAATTACTAGCGTCCACCATTTTAGACTATCAAAAAACAAATACAGAAATGGATACAGCTATTTAAACCTTACGTCATAATATGAAATATGTCTTAAATAGCGCAAAGTTTGACTACTCTAACGGACCTTTAGAGGGCATCAATCGCAAAATCAAAACTCTAAAACGAACTTGTTATGGTTTTGCCAATCAAAAATTTTTCTTTTTAAGAATCGATTGTATTTTTTCGTAAAAAATACCCCCTACATTTTCGTAGGAAGTATTTTTAGTCAACCATACCAGTTGACAGATATCCGAAAAAATCACCATCTTTCAACGTTACATGGAGTTCACGTTCAAAGATAGTGAAGTGGTTAAAGTTAAGATGTAAATATTCAGGATCTGCGGCACTCAGTTATTTTAACTTTTTTAGAAGTTGATCCACAGCAGCCTTGATTTGAACCTGAGCAATATCAAACACTTGAATGTTCTTGAAATCTTCCTGCCCTAAGATTAACGGCAATTCGGTACATCCCAAGACTGCACCATCAAGGTGATCTTTTTGAACCATCTTATTGATAATTGTCATTAACTGCTGCTTAGTCTCTTTCTTAACAATCCCGTTTTCGAGTTCGTCTACAATTTTTTGATGAATTATGGATTGATTATTTTCACTGGGACGGCAAACTTCAATTCCGGCCTCTCGAAATGGCTTGATGAAAAAGTCATTTTGCATTGTAAATTTGGTGCCTAGTAAAGCCAATCGTTGAAGGTGCAACTGCTGGGCAGCCGCTACCGCTGTCTCGACAATGCTTAATAATGGCAAATCAGTGCGCGCTTGAATCTGATCAAATAATAGATGGGGGCGTATTGCCACACATCAATCCAGAGTCACACCCGGCTTTCAATAAATTATTGGCCGCAGCTCCTACATAACCGGCGACTTTATCATACTGTTGAGCATCAAGCAGACGAAACATGTGATACATATTAATGGATTCAATAGTGATACGAGGCAGCTCTTTATCAGTCCCGATCCGCTCCTGATACCGCTTAATGATTGCCGAATAATAATTCATTGTTGCTTCTGGGCCTATACCACCGATAATGCCTAGTTTCTGCATCTGGATCATCCCCTAATTATTTAGAATTATTTGAATTCTTCTTTGCAGGTCTGGAATTACCTGCTCCTCGAACCATGGATTTTTTGCCTCCCAAATTTTATTTCGTGGTGACGGATGAACGATTGGAAAATAGTCTGGCAGGTATTGCTGATAATTCCTGACAATATCAGTCAACCGATCTTTATATCCTAGGTGAAGGTAGCTTCTCGTCGCATAAGCGCCCACTAAAATGGTTAACTGAATATCAGGCATTAATTTCAATAGCTGTGGATGCCAATTTTGAGCAAATCCTTTACGCGGTGGGAGATCACCAGACTTGCCTTTCCCGGGATAATAAAAATCCATTGGTAAAATTGCAATCATTCCAGAATTATAGAAAACGTCTCTCGAAACCCCTAACCAGGTCCGAAGACGATCACCACTAGGATCATCCCAGAATTTCATTTTTTCTTGGGCAATTCGTCCTGGTGCTTGACCAATGATATTTATTCTGGCAGATGAAGAAGCATAGTAAAGTGGCTTGATCCCTTGCTTTGTAAAAGATTCATTATCAGGATCTGCTTGAATTTCTTGAAAAATTTTTTGAAATTCACTTTGCATATAATATGACCCGCCTTTCTCTTATTTTCTAAACTGATATAACGTGTATATTATCAACTAAGCAATAATTGCCTAATTAAACTAATTTTCGAATAATTCAATTCGACGTAATTGACGTTTCAGTTGACCTTGCTTTTCTAATAAAGCAAATTTACGAGACAGGGTCTCAGGTGTTGTTCCAAGGTATAAGGCTAAGTCCTTCATTTTTAAGGGTAAGGTAAAATTATTTTTACCAATTTCATCTGCATATGTTTGTAAATACTTTAATAACCGGTCTTCAACCTTCGGCAAAGCCAACAAGTGAATTTGTTTTTGCATTTCCGAAACTTTAACAATATTTAGTTCCAATAATCGAATACTTAATTTTGGCTGTTTATGCATCAGCTTCAGTAGATCCTGCCGTTTTAATAAACAAATTTCACTGTGTTCCGTAGCCTCGACGTAATTATTGATATTTTTTTGACCAAAAATCCAATCCTCACCAATATAATCACCTGTATGCAAGGTTTGCAAAACATTCTCATAGCCGTCTTCATCTAAGGTGTACTGCTTAGCGTTACCATCAGCGACAATTACTAAATTATCATTTATCGTTGGATCAATTATCACTTCACCCTTTTGATAGTTTTTATGCTGAACTAATTTTTCGATTTGCATCTTCTCATCCTGAGGTAAAGCATTAAATAGTGGTACTAAGTTAACACATAAATCAGCCATTAAATTCATCGTCCTTTAATTAAAAGTCATCATCGTCGTCTTCGACATACAATCCTTCTTTTAGTTCATGACCTAAGAAGTCTTGAGTTACCCGAATTTGCTCCTTAATCCAAGCCATTAAATTAGTTAAATTAGCAGACAATTCTAGCCAACTTTCATTGTTAGCTAAAGCAATTGCCTTAGTAATGAAGAGCGTTTGCGTATCAAAATCTTTTACCAAGGCAAATAGTTGCTTATCACATGCTAAATATTTACTACTGCCATCTTCTTCTAGCATAGTATACTCCTTAAATTGAGCTGTAATTGTTGGAATACTTTCACCATTATTAACCAATAAGTGATTCAATTGGTCAAATTCCTGACGTTCATAAGCAATCCAACCAGCAGCTTTTTCGGCTAAAAAGAGACTAGCAGATCCTTTAGCAAATAAGTTAGCTTGGTTAATCTTTAAAGAATGGATTAACAAGTTAGAAATAATGTGACCAGTCATGGCAGCTGCAGTTGGCTGATGGTGATCAAGGTCGCTTTGCTTCAATTCCGCCTGGTATTTTTCTTCTGCATTCATCAGTTAAGCTCCTTTCCTTAATTCCTTGTACTTCATAACCCATTTTTTCAATAGCTGTCTTGACGTCAACAGTTTTAGTCTTATCAGTATCCAGCGTAAATTTTAGCTTTCCTGCATTGAATAAAACTTTTATTTGGTCGGTTCCATCCAAACTACCAACCGCCCTTTCAATTTTGCTTAAGCATGAAGGACAGGTCATGCCAGATAATTTCATCATTACTTTTTCCATGATTAAATTCTCCCTTCCTTATTAATTTACATATCTAATGCTACTTTGTTTTGTTGATTATAAACTTGATGATCGTCAATTTTTTGTTGAAATTTGATTAATCTCATCCCGTTCAAGATAACAATTAAGATACTAAATTCATGAATAAACATCCCACTTGCCATTTCAACATAACCCGCAAACAAACCGATGAACAACAATAAGACTGTCAGTAAAGCCATCACGATATTTTCATTCATGTTCAAAATTGTCTTCTTGGATAAGCCAAGGGCATAAGCGATCTTCCGCAAGTCATTTTTAACTAAAACTATGTCTGAAACTTCAATGGCAACATCCGTTCCACTACCAACGGCAATTGCAACATTAGCATTAGCTAAGGCCGGACTATCATTGATCCCATCACCAATAAAAGCAATATGGTGTCCCTTAGCTCTTTCTTTTTTAACAAAAGCAGCCTTGTCTTGTGGCAACATTTGACCATGAACTTCATCGATTGACAACTTCGCCGCAATTCGTTCAGCAATTTCTTGATTGTCTCCAGAAAGCATAACTAACTTTTTAACCCCTAATTCTTTTAAGCGGGTTAAAGCATCATTAGCTTCTGGGCGCAATTGATCTTTAATGCCAAAAACAGCTAATTGACTTTGGTCTTCATTAGCAAAAGCGACAATTGAATTACCTAATTGACTCAAATGATTAATTGTCTTATCCAATTTTGCATTGGTACGGGTATTTTCAACGATTAAGTCTTGGTTACCCAAATAATATTTTTGATTATTTAAAGTGGCGATGATTCCCTTACCCTTAACAGTTTCCACTTTAATTGAAGCTGGCTTTTGTTTATTTAATTTGGCAATTGCCTGAGCTAAGGGGTGGTTACTTTGACGCTCAATTTGAGCAGCTAATTTAATAATTTCATCTTTGGGCCCATTTAATACCTCAATTGCACTAACTTCTGGATG
Source organism: Limosilactobacillus reuteri (assembly GCF_002254085.1). GTDB lineage: Bacteria > Bacillota > Bacilli > Lactobacillales > Lactobacillaceae > Limosilactobacillus > Limosilactobacillus reuteri_K. The sequence goes on from NZ_NGPY01000055.1 coordinate 57,639, forward strand.
TCCAACAGTCAAAGTGCCGGTTTTATCAAAAGCAATTTCATCAATCCGGTGAGTTTGATCCATTACTTGCGACCCTTTAAACATAATGCCGCTTTTAGCACCATTACCGATACCAGCAACTGTAGATACTGGTACACCAATAACTAGAGCACCTGGGCAGCCCAGCACCATAACCGTAATAGCTAACTTAAGATCTTTAGTAATTAGGCCCACAGCAATCGCAATTACAAGTACGGCAGGAGTGTAATATTTGGAAAACCGGTTAATTAACTTTTCTGTATGTGACTTTGTATCTTGTGCTTCTTCAACCATTTCAATAATTTTACCGAAAGTCGTATCTTCACCGACTGCGGTAGTTTCGACAGTCAATGTACCGTTTTCAAGGACAGTTCCTGCATATACTTCATTACCGGCTTTTTTATTAACTAATTTAGATTCACCGTTAACACTGGCTTCATTAAGATAACCAGAACCTGAAATAACCTTGCCATCGACTGGAACCTGGTCACCAGTTTTAACTAAAATCTTCTCACCAGGATCAATGAAATCGACGTCTTCTTTCTCAGTTGAGCCATCATCTTGAACAACTAACGCAGTCTGTGGTGCCATTTTGGTTAAATCAGCAACGGCTGACCGCGTTTTCTTTAGGGTTAATTCTTCCAGTACATCTCCTAACATGAATAGCCAAGTAACAATGGCTGCTTCATTAAATTTACCAATAATGAAGGCACCGATTACCGCCAATGATACTAAAACATCAATAGAAATTAATTTAACCCTTAAAGATGAAATAGCCGTCAAAGCAATTGGAAGCACTCCGACAATCCCCACGATAAGCATTAAAGCCTGGTATGGTAAATTCATGTGCAATAGCCATTTAGATCCTTCAGCAAGCAACAGCAGAATAGTATTAACAAGCAAAAGCTGCTTTTTATACCTCATAAAAAATTGTTGTAACTTAATCATTTTTCACCTCTCCCTTTCTTGACACTACACATTATAGGTAAAAAACAATTTAGGTGACTTGACTGTTATCAAGATACTAGTGTCTTTTTATATTTATCTTTTAAGCAAAAAATCACAGTTTTATCATGTAAATTTCGTTTAATAAAAGAGAGAATATACAAAAAAGACTAGAAACCATGCAAAAAGCATAGACTCTGGCTTTCAAATTTCAGTTCTATAAAAATTAATGTGCCAATTTAATCTCTCCAGCAGCAATTGGCAAAGTTGTATGTGCATCATAACTCATAACATTACCGGCAACGCTAGATAACAATTTAAGATCCGCTGGTACGCCGTGAACATAAACTACTCGTTTGTCTAATTGAAGATCGTCACTACCAAATGCTTGCTTAAATTTTGCTTGTAAATCTTTTAATGGGACATCCTTATCATATTCATAATGACCGTATTTATCTGCAACCGGGTAGCCATCATGGGGAATGTTCATTTCTTGTGGTGCATCATCAAAAGGAACCATCGTTGTCCCAGATACTGCCTCTGTTTCAGGTAAATCAATAAAGCCATCATGATTCACGTCCTGCATTAGCGTCGGAACATGAGCTTGTTTCCCATCTGGAAATCCATGGAAATGTTCCCAATGTTCAATATTGGCAGGCGTATCAAACATTTCCACATGAATATGAAGGCTATTACCATTTTCACTGAATGTTGCTATTCCATGCGCCTGTGTTTCAACTTTATCCGCATTTATTGGTTTAATTTTTGCAATATAGTCAACTATATTTCTCATCCTTCCATTTGATTATTGCGATATAAATCTAGCATAAAAGCATTTTACAAAAATTGATTAGAATCAATAAATTAAATCTTTGATTATAAATATCTTTAATAATTAACATCCATTATCTTATCGTCATGTCAACCATTACTGCTTCTCTCATCAACTTAACCAACTCAACTCCCCAAAACGGACACTTATCTACACAACCTAAAAATCCAGCACGTTGTCTACTCAACCCTCTAGCTCAACAAGCAAAAAGTGTACTAATTTCAATCACCAAAAGAGGAATTAGTACACTTTTCATCTATCAAAAATACTGGCATACCGGCGTTTACAGGCTATCTATCCGTGCGCTCAAGGACAGTAACACTCTCAACATGCCACGAGCTTAGTTGGTCAATTACACATTTTTGATTAATCACTGTCAACACCGATTTAAAATTGTCAGAAATCACCGGTTTAAAAATGTACTTTTTCACCGGTTTAAATGCTGTTTTGTATGTTGTTCCGTGTAATCTTTCATGCGATATGATTTACCAGAAATTTTAAATATTTCTGAATGATGAACTAATCGATCTAGAATTGCATTGGCAATAGTAGGATTAGAAAAAGTTTGTCCCCATTTAGATAGCGGAATATTAGTAGTAACAATGATTAACTTTTTTTCATATCTCCTTGAAATTAGCTGAAAAAATAGGTTGGACCCTAAATTATCAATTGGTAAATAGCCAATTTCGTCGATTATTAAAAGCTTATAACGAAGATAGTTCTTGAGCATAGGCTCAAGACGATTCTCTTGATAAGCTAATTTCAACCTTTCAATTAGTTCATGACAATTAACAAAATAAGTACTCAAATGGTTTTTACATGCTTCAACTCCTAGTCCAGTAGCTAAATGAGTTTTACCCACCCCGGAACTGCCAATAAATAAAACATTACGTGCATTCTCAACAAATTCCATTGACATTAAATTGGTTATTTTTTCTTTATCAACAGAAGGTTGAAAATTAAAATCAAAATTCTTAATTTCCTTTTGGTAAGGAAAGTGTGCTGTGTGAATTGACATACGAGCTGAGCGCTGCTTACGGTAATTTAATTCTTTATCAGTTAATTGTTTAAGAATTTCAGCTAGCGAAAGTTGTTTGTCTCCTTCGAGGTAATTTGGTAAATATTCTCTAATAGCATTAGTTTCAGTGCTTCTAAGTTATTTTCTAGTTCTGTATAAGCTGTCATTGATTTATCCTCTTAAATTATCAAACATAGTAAGATTACGTTGAACCTTTTTCTCTAATTCTTCTTCGGCAAGATCGTGATATACACCGTTACTGAGTACTTCTTGTAGATCGTCATGGTGATAATTTATTTTCTGATCCGAAAGCAAATGCTTTCGAAGAAGGCGACCATCAAATGATACAAGAAGTAGAGAATCGGTTATATTGACTGTAACTTCTTTTCCGATATACTTAACTGGTACAGAATATTTATTACCCTTGTAAGTGATCATGGATTCATTGGAAACTTTGCGAGTTTGATCCCGATCAATTACTGACAGAAGCAAATTCTTGTCAAAAGGTGATAAATATTCTTTTTCTTTTGTCCATAAAGTGTTTGGCTTCTCCCCAGTTGCTTGACTCAATTCATTATTAAGCTGCACATTTAACTTGTGAATTAGCTGTGCTAAGTCATTTACATTATCAAATTCATAATTATAGACTCTTAATCGTTCAATGGTTCTAGCTAGTGATTCGACTTTACCTTTGGTTTGTGGTCTGAATGGTTTACATGATTTAGGTGTGAAACCAGCAGTGCGTGCAAACTCCAGTAACTTCTCATTCCATACAACCTTAGTAAAGGAACTTCTAGCATGATCAACAGCTGTTTTCATATTGTCGAAGACAATTTCTTTAGGAACTCCATTCATAAATTCAAAAGCTCCAACAAGACTCGAGAATAAGGTATCTTGTTTCCGATCAAAGACAAAATTAAGATACTTTTTCCTGGAATATCCAAGAACATAAAGAAAAATTGAGAACTTAATAGGAGTACCTTTTCGGGTATGTAGAACAAAATCCTCTTTCCAATCAACTTGTGCAGATTGACCTGGCGCAGTCTGAATTCTTACAACTGGAGTTGTTTGTTTTTTTACTTTAATTTGATGGCAATAATCACGCAATATACTTATACCGCCGGTATAACCCATCTCCTTAATGAAATAAAAAATTGAAGTAGCTGAACAAGAATTCTTAACCTTCTCATCAATAATATTTCGATAGGGATCTAATTTACTTTTACGTCATTTTCTTTTGTTTTCATAACCATCGTCTTTCAAATAATAATATTTTCTAGCTGTCCTTGGATCGCAGCCTAATTGACGACCTAATTCAGTAAAATTTGGTTTAATTTTATCCATTTGATATTTTCTCAACTCCTGTCGAATATCTTGTCTCATATAAATTCCTCCAGATTTAATATGAAACAAGTATAAAAAAATGTTGGAAAACCGACAATTTAAATCGGTGTTTTCCAACATTTTATAACCGGTGTGGACATAATCACTACGCTAGGCAACTTTTATTGTCTACATCAATCTAGCATAGTTGTTGACTCAAGACTATAATTCCGACTTTTAGTGGAAGTTTGGAATGAATTATAGAGATAAGATTTTATTAGTTTGTGGGAATGTATACTGCTTCCTAAAAACTGCCAAGTAATTATGAATCAATAACAACTGCAGTGATTCACAAACTTGACTGATTTTAAAACTACTGGTACCATAATATAGACAAAAACCATTATGCCATTTGTAATGCTGTTTTTGGGCTTGCAAAAAAGAGTCTCACATAGAGTTTCTATGATTGAGGCTCTTTTTTGTTTACTTATATTTTTTGGACTATAGGTTCATAACCAAGACTATAAGCCATAAAAAGTTTCCGACATGCAGTATCACCAATAAAACTATCTATTTCATTCTCTAAAATAAACTTTATAAGATTAAGTGCTGTTTCCTTAGAATAATCTTTTATATGGGAGCTAAAATAATTTAACTTCGTATAATTCTTTATATTATCATTCCTAGATAATATTTTTTGCACATTATTAAAGTCCATATTCCGTAATGAATTTCGATGTTTCTTAGGCGTATTAGGCAAATGTAAAGATTCGAGAGACGGGAAACTACTTAATCTGTCATTTAATTTAGCTTTATCTTTATCCTTTAATGTTAACTCACCATTTTTTACTTTAAGAATGTACTTTGAAACGGGTAAGGTAGATTTAGGAGCAGTTTTTACAATAAATCTTAACGCGATTTCTAAAGGCATTTCCTCTTTTCCTAGAAAATAGTCTTTTACATAATCAACATAAGTAGGATATTTGTACAAAAACCTACTGTCCCCTAAAGCAACTACTAGATTTTTGCTTTTTAATTCATCAGGCAACTTATTTAAGTCAACAAACGATGTCAATACCTGTTTTAATTTTCCTTGCTTACCTTTCGTATCGATTATCTTTCTAAAAGCACTTTGATACTTACTAATTTCTAAAGGTGAAATTCCCTGATTAATTTTGGAAACGCCTTTATATATTTGTTCAAAATTATCAGTTGATAGTTTCGTATAATGCACTCCATATGGAGTATCTGCCATGGTCTCCTCTATATTTTTATTCCCTTTTTGATAGTCCACTACCCCTATTCTTTTGGCAGCTTTCTCAATAGAAAAAGGCATATTGCTTGCTAAATCTTTTAAAAGCGTTTGTATATTTTGATCTGTTAGCGAATACCCAAGGAAAATTATTGGAGAAATTGTTAATTGACTTAGTATTTTTGCATTTACAATTGCAGACGTTCTTTGAAGTTTTTCATAATCCTTACTAGTAATTATTATTGAATTAGCATCTTCTACCGATCCATGAATTTTATACAGTTCATTTAGGGAATCCGATGGCTCGAAAAGCCCTTTGTTACCAACCTTTATGTTGGTATTTTTCAGATTCTTTTCAATAAAGGGATCGTAATTTGTCGTTACAACCAATCGAGCTTTCTTTAACATATCAAATAATAATGTAACTTCTGCATGAACCCCGTCTCTAGGCTCTAAATTAGAGAATATGGATGCTATTCTTTTTCTAAAAGGAGAAACGCCATTATAGTGTGCTTCTTCAGGAGTTAAACCATCAATCTTGAGTTCTTCATCAAAAAAAGCTTGATCATATTTTTGTTCTAATTCATCAGCTAGATGAGTATATGTCTGAAAAGCATTCTGATATTTTTTTGACAACTGGTTATACCTAGAAAAATAGGATTGGTCAGTTTTGGATTCATCCCAAATCTGCCTTAGTAGGCTATCCCATGTAGGTGCATTTTTGAAATAGCGCTGTGTTATCCCCGACCCTATAAATATAATTGGAAATTCATTATTTTTCTGTAGATTGTTTAAAAATTCATTAGACACTATTTTCGTCCTCCTTCCTCCCTAAATGTGCGTTGCACTACATCCCCTCTTGAGCATACTTAGCAGTATCAATTTGTTTAAAGTGCGTTTCAATTAGAGAATCTTTCAAGTTCTTATCAAAGCCAAAGCTGTAGTTAGTAGCGATAAGATAAATAATTCAGATTGGTGCAAAGCTATATACCCGGTGTCCATAAAATATTAGATTTGTTTATGAACATCTGGAAAAACTACCTCATCTTTTCACTAGAGAGCGAGTAGAACAAACTTCAATTCAAAGATGAGGTTTTAATTAAATTATTATTTTCTGGAAGTCCTTCTCTAAACTCTTATTAAACTTTGTCATGACTTCTGCATTTGGGATTGGCACTTTAACGTTTTTTTCAAATGAATTAAAAATTAAGTTCTTTATTCCTGTAGTGTTATTCTCTAAGTTAAAGAAGTATCCACGGTCATATAAAAGGACAAGATAGTTATATACATATAACGCTAATTCAGGAGATTTTAATCTTAAAATCCTACAAAAGTTGGTACATAGCACAGGTACTTTCATTTCTTTTAACAGCTCTTCTGTTATTAAACAAATTCTCCCAGTTGATTGAATTGGACTACCTCCTGAAATTTCAATTATTATGTCATTAATACGTACTCTTTTTTCCTTAATATGTTTGTCCAAAACATATCTAGTAGGTACATTATCATAATACGCCCTTGAAACATTAGGAATATCTGTCCCCCTAATACATTTTATTCTGTTTTTGTAATTACCCTGCTCACTAGCTTTGCCCCATTCTCCTCCAATCGTTTGATCTAATAGTTGTTCTAAAGAAGTGAGCTCAATTTCAACAGGTATTTCTCCATACAATGAAGATTTTTTCTCTCCAGAAAATACATCAGTATCGGCATTAAATTTTACAAACCACTCAATTATTTTATTGCGTTCTAGTTCATTTCTTATATTCCATAACAATCCTCTTTTTCTTTGCTTTGCTTTCTCGACTTCACTACTTAAATTTACTAGATAGTTTGCCAAAACAGAATACTGCATCTCAAAATAAAGTCCTGGCTTTAGCATATAGTCATTGTCAGTAATCGTATTAGTAGAAACAAAGGTAGAGAATTCTTGTACTTCTTTATTGTCAGTTATTGCATCAACTATTCTTTGTTGATCTTGATCAGACAGAACAACTCTAGTATTATCTTTTGCCTTTACTAAACTTCCTAACTTTGAGGCATCCACAAACATAACATTACTGTGCTCTTTACTTTTATCAATAAATATCACTGAAACGCTTGTATTAGTAGTTGCAAAAACATTTGTAGGCATTTGGACAACCGCAAATAAAGATTTATTCTCAATTATTCTTTTACGAAGTTCTGATTCTATGGAACCTGTATCTGTTAAAAAACCACTAGGTACAACTATTGCAGCATGCCCGTCATCACTCATTGAACACAAAATGTGTTGTATAAAAAGTAAATAAATAGACATGCTACTTTTCTTCTTTTTAGGAACATTAGGCACACCAGCAAAGAATCTTAAATTCTTATCAGGTAAAGTCAAGATCTCGTCTCTCCATTGGGAAAAGTCCAAATTAAATGGAGGATTTGAGACAATATAGTCCATTTTTTCTGTGTGTTTATTATGAAGAATTGTATTGCCTTGTACAATATTATGAATTGAATGACTCAAGCCATTTAAAATCAAATTCATACGAAGCAAGTTAGTTGATTTCTGCGAAATATCTTGACTATAAACAGTTGCTCTATCTGTACCAATTTTACTTGCAAGAGTCATCAACAAAGTTCCTGAACCTGCAGCAGGGTCATAAACTCGAACATTTTCTGGTTTGTCATATCCAACTAAAATGTTAGCAATGATTTTAGCAACAGAATGTGGTGTGTAATATTCGGCATATTTTCCACCACCATCTTTGTTGTAGTCCTTGATCATATATTCAAAGATAGTTGAGAAAAAATCGAAACCAGCATCAAAGATATGCTCATCAAACTTAGTTTCTGACAGTTTGTTAATAATAGCTCGAGCAACAATATTTCGTTGCGATCCATCAATAACATTATCTTGAATAAGGTCACTATCAAATAGCCGCACTTGAGTATTCCCAGCTGTCTCGACCGAGTAGATATCATTATTATCAATGGCAATGTCATTCAACGTGGCATCAAATAAAGTACTAAAATCATCTTCATTTTGACGATTAAATAGAGTTTCAATAAGATCTTCACGTTTAATCACAGCGGATTCATTACCTAAGTCCATTTGTAATCCCTCATAATCATCATCACTCATTTTCATGAGAGTCTGATAATCATTCTTAGGATCAAATTTTCGTGCTTCGTACAAGAATTTATCGTTAATAAATTTATATAAGAAAGATTGAGTAAGTAGCTTGTATTCGCCAGCTTCTCCACCAAGTCCAGCACTGGTAAAAACACCTTTCAAGTCATCTACCAATTGCTTTACCTTATTACTATATTCAGTATTATTCATTTGTTTTAATCAACTCCTTGATATTCCTTGTCATATTCCTCAGTCAAAAGACTAGAAACTTCTTTAACTTCTGGTACAGGTATTTTTGTATTCTCTTCTCGACTACTTTGGCGAATAGATTGAATAGCTTCGTTATTAAAATATGCCTTGTTTACAACCATATTTTGGTTTTTAGACACCTCATTATCAATTTTATCTTTTGCTTTTTTCATAACCTTATATAAAACAGGTTCTTCAGCTACTGAACTAGGTGCTATACCCTTTTTCTTATATATGACATACTTATATGTTCTAGCAAATTTTTTATCGCCATTAAATGCAGTTGCTAAACGTCTATTCTTAGCATTTAAATTGTTAATTCGCTTTATTATTCGATCAAGAGCTGTTGTATTCAATTTAGTATCTGCCGTTGTCATTTCACCAATATGCTGTTTTTCAAGGACACGAGTAAATTCTTCATAAAGGCTAATCCATTCTGGGTCTTTTTGATCCCAATTATGACCCAAAGCTGATGCAGCTTGTCTCTGCTTTTCAACAAAATCATTTGCCGCCAACTGAAGTTCAACCTCACCAACCTTCTTAAAGCTAAAGTCCATTTTATTCATAGCCATTTTCAGAAGCTGATCACTAGAGTCATCTTTGGCATTAGAAATAAGATTTAAGGTCATGAGCCTATCAGATACAATTTTCAACAGTTTAGGAACTTCAACTGCTTTGATTTTTTCTGTTAAATCAGTGTACGACATCAGTCGACTAATGTTGTAGTATTCTTTAAGTTTTTCAAGAGTATTTTTAAGCTCTAATAAATCTTTCTTTTCTGGTGTTTCACTTACTTGCTGACTAAAGTTCTCTAAATTACCAGTATCATACTGTGACAGAATAATTGTTGCCTGATTCAAGCTATCTTCGATTTCGTGTGCAGGTACGAAGAGGGAACCATATATGTTTTCAGCTTTTTCATCTGTTAAATTAGAGTTGTACTCGCTATTTAATTCTTCAAAATATGCATGGTTAGTCTTATCAAACTCTTTTGAAATATTAGCAAAATCAACAATATAGCCCATACGGAAATCTTTATATGGTCGGTTAACACGGGTCAAAGCTTGCAATAGGTTATGTGCTTTGATCATTCGTCCAAGATACAATTTTTTTAGTCTTGGAGCATTAAACCCTGTTAGCAACATATTGTAAACAATGAGTAAATCAGTTTTTCCTTTTTTGAAATCTTCCACCTCTTCTCCTCTGGTTTCTTTATCGTCTTTATCAGAGAGAATGAGAGATGCAGTTAACTTTGTTTTGCCAGACCGTTGTCTTTCTTGGAATTCCTTATACATTTCCCTAGCTTGCTCACTAGACTGTGCAACAATCATTCCACCGATGGTCTGGTCACCAAATATATCCCTCGATTTAACAAAATCATCAAGTATATAATCCAACATTGGAGAAACAAATTTAGGATTGGAGTAAAGGAGCCTTTTATTCAGGCTTCCCTTTTCAACATTCCCTGATAAGCCATTTAAAATGTCCTTTAATTTATGCTTATAGCTGGTTTCAATTTCTTCTCGCATCAAGCGTAGAGTATAACCATCCTGGATAGATTGGTTGTAATAGTACTTATGAATATAGTCTCCAAATATTTCTTTAGTTGTAGCTCTGCTAGTTTTCTTGCCCTTGTGATCAATATTAATTAATGGTGTTCCAGTTAATGCAATTTTTATGGACTTTTTATCGGCATTATATAAGTTAGGCAAATACGATCCCTTTTCATTGTACGAGCGATGAGCTTCATCAATAAAATAAATATTTTGAGTATTCAAATCATACCCAGATTTATTTGTTAAATCAGTATCTTCATTAACTTTCTGAATATTAACTACGGATATATCCTCGGAAAAGGGCTTGTTCAATTGTCTTTTGTTAGAAATCAATTTAACTTTCAGCCCACGTTCCTTAAAAGCTTTACTTGCTTGAGTTGCTAAATCTAATCTATCTACAACAAAATAAAATCTTGGAATAATGTTTTTCTTCTGAAAAAGATATCGCAAATATCGGATATTAAAGAACGCTAGTGCCGTTTTACCTGAACCTTGTGTATGCCAAATAACTCCCTTCTTTACACCTTCATTAATTTTGTCAGCAACTGCTCGAGTGGCAAAGAATTGGGGGTATCGCATAATATGCTTTTGCAACACTTCATTACCATTTTTATCCTTTGTATCAACATAGGTCATCCCAAAGCGCAAGAAAAATTGCAACCGTTGCCTGTCATACATTGAGGTTAAGAACATATTCATTGGGGTTTCATTTTTGCAATTTGTCTTAAATTCAGGACTATTTTTTAAGACAATCTTATTTGCATCTTTAAGTACTTCATTTATTTGCTGATCTGAAATAGTTCCAATTCTATCCACTAATTCTCCATACCGTTCCTCATGCATAGAATTAAAGATAGCTTTACCAAGACTTGTAGTAGCATAATATGAACCTTGCATTTGTTGCCCTTCATCGTCAGCATAAGGCATATTATCCGAAAAACAGATTAACTGGGTAATGTTGTGAAACTTTCTAAATTTTTGATTCTTAAATCTAACAGTCATCCTATTAAACTCGGATTTCATGCCTGTCGTCTTATCCCTAATTGCATTAGGTTGTTTTACTTCAATATAGCTAAGTGGAAGGCCATTAATAAATACTGTAATGTCAGGTCTAAATTCTTCTTCACTATTTATGCAAGGAACTTCAATAGCTATTTTGAATGAGTTATTATTAAAATTTTCCCAATCAATAAATTTATAATTAGAATTACTCGTCCCTTGTATTCTGTTAAAGAAACTGCGTCCTAGATCGTTATAGCCTAGCTCCAGCTTGATATCTTTAAATTCTTTTTCAAAATCAGAATCTGTTGCTTCTGGATTTAACTTTAAAAATTGCCTTTTGCATTCTGGAACAAAAATATTAGTTTCAGTATCAATATCTTGTTTATTTTGTTTATACGAAAAATATTTGTAACCCAGTTTTACTAAATGCAGTACAGCAGGAAGTTGAACTCGGGTTAATTCGTTATATGTCTTTACCATATTTTTACCCCAAATCTAGGATCTTACGATTTTCATAATGTCACTTATATCGCAATCTAATGCTTTACAAATCTTAAGCAGTACTTCTGTTGTAACATTGCCATTGTTTCCCAATTTGGCAATTGATGCAGAGCTAATTCCACTCTTTTCACGCAAGTCTTTCTTTTTCCAACCACGATCAATTAATAATTTCCATAATTTATTGTAACTAAAATACATATTTTCCCCTCACATAGATAACTCTCATAATTCAATTATACAGTGTTTATTCTTTAAATAGGCATTTAATTATGCGTTCTCATAACTTTAGAACAAATGAAAGCTGGTACTAAAGTTATATCAGTACCAGCCGTTTTTAAACTCTATTTGCTAATATCTAACAAAAATCCCGTCCGTTTACTATCACTTTCAAATTCAATTACATTTACCTTTTCTTTGCTCAAAGATTTTTGTGGCAGGTCTTTATTATTTTCAATTAAGATTACTTGGCCCTCTTTTTGATGAGAGATTAGATAATCTAACAAGCCAGTCTTTAGGTGCTCAGGTATATGAGAATCGCCAGCTTCTTCCAACCCGAGAAATGGCGTATCTATAATATCAAGCCATGAAGAATACATTGCATTTTCATACATATATTCTCTGAAAGCCAAATTAACAACAGTGTTTAAAAATGCTCTATATCCTTTGCCGTGATTATCTGATTTCTGAATACCATTAATTTCAATTTCAAAATTTTTGATATCAAACCTAACATTTTCTAAACCCGCGTAATCACATTCTATTAAAATAGTACGAACGATATCAGAAATTTTTTTAGCAAAATTTTCAGGAAGATGTTCTAGAGGATGATACTCAGGATGTTTTTCTTTTTCATTATCAATTTTATTGATTTCATCAGACCATTCTGAAATTAATCCTTTGTATATCTCTTCTTTATTCTTTAACAACAAATAATTCTGATAATTCTCTTGCTGTTTCCTTAAGCTTTTTAGCTCTGGCTTCATTTCTTTCTGTAGCTTCTGACTCAATTGATTAAGATGTTCTTCTTTGTCATGCTGCTCTTGCTCAAGATTATGCTTCTTATTTTTCACATCATTTGTAGATTGTTCTAAGCTTTCTAATTGTCCTATAATACGACTAAGTTCCGCCTGAGCAGCTTTAGTATGATTATGGTTATCTTTCGGATTAATAGTTTGATTGCAAAATGGACATTTTCGTTTGCCTTGGATATGTTTTAATTGTTGTTCCCCATTCACAATAAAACTTAGACGTTTAACATCGCCTATATATTCTGAACGTAGGTTTTTAAATTTAGCCACATATACTGTCATTTCTTCTATCTGTTGGCTAATTCCAGTTAGCTCTTGCTGAATACTGTGGATATTATTGACACGTTCATATATTTGTTCATTTAACTTATCAATTTTGTCAACGATAACCTGAAGCTGGTCTTCTACATTATCATATTTTTTCTCTGCAAGTTGGGAATGAATCTCTTCTATTTTGCTACTAGACTCCTGTAACTGCTTGGCAAGTTGCCCTTTAGTTGCTTCATCCTTTGCCTTTTTAGTTTTAGGGTCTCTAATACCTTCAGGAATTTCTATTTCACTTCCAGTAATCATAAAAATTAAAGAAGACAAGAAAGCTGTCGTTTGTGTGTTATACAAGGGTAGCATTATGGGATTTGCCTGAATTACGTCATTTTCATCTACATACCATAAGGGTGAAATACCTTTCCACGAAAAATTTTGAGTTTGATAGTTAATATTTTTGGGAATTTGGTGTCGCTCTTGCATTCCTAACATTTCTAATAAAATATCATTTAAATTTTTTCTTTTAGTATTATTAACCGAATAATAGCCTGACGAAATTCCTGAAAAGGAACTATCTACTTGAACTTTTTGAGCGTCTTTTTCCCTTGAGATGGTAATATAACCTTTCTTATTTTTGAATGTTACCACAACTTGTGTGTAACCATATTCATCTAAAAATGGGAATTTTTTGTGTCGTTTACTATCGTTTTTATTGCCCCAGGATTTGTTAAAAACATATAAGATGCAATGCACAATACTAGTTTTCCCTGTGTCTGATCCACCTTCAACAATATTAAGCCCCTCTCGAAATTGGACTTCAGAATCCCGCACTCCTGGCCCTGTTACTTTAACAGAACTTATATGAAACTTATTATTCATTATTTACACCTCCCCACATTTTTTGGCTTAACTTATCCTGAAAATTTTTTATTTCATATATGTTGGGCACTTCAATGTTTTTTAAGGCTGCGTTATATTCCTTAAAATATAAATCTTCTTTAGGAAAATTATTAACAACTGATTTCCCATCAGTACTTAAAGAGTAGAGAAAACCTTTTTTAGCAAATTCACGATAAGTAATTATTCCTTGTAAAACACCTTCCTTAATAGACTTACTTATTTTCTGTCTACGTAATCCGTACTCTTGCAAGCCAAACTCATTATCACCATGTAAATTGTATTCTGAATTTCCAAAATACTTACCATAGGTAGTCTTAAAATCTATTATCGCAATCTGATCAACGTTTAAATCACTAAAATGACTTAACACCAATAGTGTTCGTAATGTTAGCTCTACAGAACTGTTAAAAATATTCTTATCATTCATCAATGTCCACCCACGAATTGATGTACCCGTCATTTACTAAAACATGACATAAGCCCTTTCTTTCAGCATTACCGATAATATCCAGTTTAACCAGTTGAGACCTATTTAATGAAGTACTAGTAATTTTCTTTAAGACCTCCATTAAACGTTTAAATCCATCCGGATAATCATCTAGATATGTTTCCTTTATTCCTTCATAAGCTTCTTTCTTAAGCACGTCATATTGTTCATCAACATCAGAGAATATTTCTCTTACCCCTCTAATTCTACTTTGTACACTATTATAATAATTTCGTTCATCATTGAAATCATTACGAAATCTTTTTTTAGGGCAAGAATCAATATTATCTATGCTGATTGTCATACCAAGCTTGTCTGAGTATGCCTGACATAATGCATTCAAATATTTAAATTCATCATTTCTAATATTTCTAGGGGCAATGCTTTCGGGCAGTGGAATAGTAAGAGAACTAATATGAAGTTTATTATCCTGAGAATCAAATGAGACACTACTTAATGGAACATCTTTAATAGATTCTAGAGTACGTTCTGGTTTACCAGTGTTATCTACCTTAACGACATACAAAAAGATTGCTGCTAACAATGAACTAATATTTGAGCTTTTAGATTTTTCTAAAAGCTCTTTTTTTATGCCCCTTTGCATATGAACATCACTGTTAATTTCACCTATCAATTCATCGTTCAGCGCATCTAAACTATCACCCATCATCAGAAGTTCGAGCACAGTGGAATCAAAATAATCACCAATTGTTGCTAAAACTTTAGGATTATCAGCCCCGGCAGAAATTTGCGTATCAGGATTTCTCTTCCTATTTAGAAGTTCACTAGCTCTTCCAGAAGATATCGCATATTCTTCGCCTTTATGCGGTCCCCTTGATATCTTAAGTTCTAATGGTCCGGCAATCGAGCCAAAAAGAGTATCCACTAAAGTAGCTGTATTTTTTTGCCTCATATATTTTTTCAACGTGGCGATGTAGGTAGCCAAGTCCAATCGCACCATGCTTTCACCTCCCCCAAGATAGTTCCGAGAAATTTACGAGAAATGGGTAATTATTGGGAGTCACCAAATTCAGAAAATCTCTAGCATAGATGGTGTAGAAAGTTACATGTTTAACTATCACATTATATTTTAACATTTCACAAAAAGTTTTAGTTGACTTTTCTTTCTACTCGATGGTCGCCATACAGCTAATGGCTCTTCCAGGTCATCACAAAATCAAATACTTTTACTGCAACCAGCCACTGGAAGGTTTGCTGCAGTCCCGAAACGAATGAGTTTTGGACTGTTTAGCACACTACCAGTGGCTCTTTTTGTTCTTTGCCTTCGTTTCGAGAGACCGGAACGGAGGCTTTTATTAATGAAGACAAATAACAGTGAGTATGAATTAATCGGTGAAGAAAATGGCAAGCTAGTCGTTAGAGTCAAGCAGATAGGAAACCAAGTAATCACTATCACCAAAGAACAAGGTAACGTTGTCTTTGACTTTGATCATAAGCAATATAATTCAGATCATCGAAACGAACGGCATCAGGATAAATTCTTCGCTAATTCACAGGAAGATCCAGCTATTAATGCAATCGATACAATAGCGGACCGTAGTTCCATGGAAATTACATCTGTTTACAGCAAGGATAACTTATTGGATTCATTAATTGAAAAGGAAGACCAGCGGCACCACCAGCAATTGATTGCACAATTACCAGCTGCCCTGACAACTTTAACTAATAAACAACGAAATGCTGTCCTCGGTTATTACTGCAAAGGACTCAAGAAGAAAGAAATTGCTGAGAAAATGAGTATTAGCCCAACCATGGCAGGAAGACATGTTAGAGCTGGATTAGTAAAATTGCGCAGTTTTTATAATAAAAAAGAATAATTTTCGTAAAAGTGAGCCAGATATGGTTCACTTTTTTTCTGCTCCTGGCAAACAGGTGTGAGAAATGGCTCACGTAACTTAATGAAAGGAGCTAGCAAGAATGGCTAATAAAGTATCAATCAGTGTTACCAAACATCCCCAACAAGATGGTGTTGGCATCATGCGTCAAATCACAATCCGTGAACGACTGCTGCGTTTACTACTTGGTCAACCACACCATCTGATGGTGATTGCACCCGGTAAAGATGTTCAACAGCTAGAGATTAACGAAGTAAAGGAGGATTCCTATGAGCATAATGAATGACCTTGAGTTGAAACTCAAGGAGGCTGAGAACCAGCTTGATCAGACCCAGAAAACCATTCGGTCCATTCATCAATTGTTATCAAGCAACGAAAATGAAGCTTCAAGCGATGATGGGCAACCAAAACGTGACTCAATTGAAGATAAAGTAATCATCCGCAAAATGTTAGCAAAGAAGAGTGCCGAAGGTTATACCGACCAATCAATAAGAAGAAATTCACCGAACTGTTCAGTCAAGAAATTGTTAAACCTGCAGGTAAACCAACCCTGATGCCAAATTCAGATCAACGTCAGAGTATTAGCAAATCAAACTCAAAGGATGTATTTAAGGAGGAATAATATAATGATTAAAATTATTTTCGAATATTATCTCGGTGGAATTGATGATCTTCTCTACTGTCTATTAATTTTTATAGTAGTTAATTATTTAACACATATCTTATTTGCTATTGATAAACATAATTTTTCAATTAAAGCATTATTTCATGTTCTACTGTGTAAAATCGCAATTTTAATTCTAGTTAGTACTACACATATTCTAGATGTTCATTTATTAAAAAGTGGTACAAAAATTAGAAACTACACAATCATATTTTATATTTCAAAAGAATTAATTACTTTGTTAAAAATAATCAGTAAAATTGGAGTGCCAATTCCTGAAATATTGAAAAAAGTTATTAAATGTCTAATTAACAATACAAAACTTTAATTTTTTAATAGAACTACCCCATAAAGAAAGAATTATTATTCATTATTGGTCAATTATTCTTAGGTAATTGTAATATTTGAAGAATTTAATCCTGTAATAAACATTTACAACTTTTCATGGCATCGGTACTCTATTATTTACTCCCTATTCTCAATAAGAATCAGTTAATTGTTACCAGTTCAATTTTTGCCTTATAATTTATTTTTACAGACGTCTATTACAAGGAGCAGTTAAATTAGTTAAATTCACGTTCCCATTAGCTACATTCCAACACCGTTACGCTCTCCACATGTGTCGTCTGTGGAAACTGGTCCACCGGCTGAATTGGCTTCGTTACATGGTAGCCCTGATCAGCAAACCGCTTGATATCACGAACCAAAGTAGCAGGATTACAGGAAACATAAATCACTTTCTTTGGTCCCATCTTACCGGTAGCTTCGATCAGACTTTCAGCTAAGCCCTTCCGCGGTGGATCAACGATGACAACATCCGGTTTGAGCCCTTCTGCTTGCCACTTAGCAAATTGATCTTCCGCCTTACCAACAACAAACTTAGCATTCTTAATACCATTCCGTTTAGCGTTATGTTTGGCGTCTTCAATCGCGGCTGGGACAATTTCGACCCCGTAAACTTGCTTAGCGTGCTTAGCAACTGCCAATGAGATCGTCCCGATTCCACAGTAGGCATCAATAACTGTTTGACTGCCATTTAGCCCAGCATTATCAATGGCTGTTTGGTAAAGGCGTTCAGTTTGCTGCGGATTAACTTGATAGAAGGATAATGGGGAAATTGCAAAATCAATCTCGAGGAGCTGATCATGAATTTCATCAGCACCCCATAATGTTTTATTCTTATCGCCGAGCAAGCGGTTCGTTCGCTTATCATTGATGTTTTGAACGATGCTCTTTACTTCTGGAACCTCAGCAACAATCCCATCAACAATTTGCTTTTCCATCGGTAAGCGTTTGGTGTTGGTAACCAAAACAACCATTACCTCATGACTGTAATATCCCCGTCGAACCATTACTGTGCGAATCACGCCTTTACCAGTTTGTTCATCATATGGTGTAATGTGGTATTGCCGTAATAAGTCACGGACAACCACAATGGCCTTATCAATTTCTGGATCTTGGATATAGAAATCTTCAATCGGGACTAAGTTGTGACTTCCCCGCTTATAAAAACCGGTTTCTAATTGACCGCGGACCATTTTTACTGGTACTTGGGCCTTATTGCGGTAATGATAAGGTTTTTTCATCCCCGTCGTTGGCAATACTTCAATCTCATCTAAATGCGCCTTTGCCAGCAACTCAGCGATTTGGTGCTGTTTAAACTTCAATTGGGCTTCATATTTCAAATGACCAAGCGGCGCAATTCCTGTCTGGATATACTTTTTATCCTTAACATCAACCCGGTCAGGACTCTTCTTTTGCCATGCCATCACCCGGCCCCAGGCAAAATGACTGGCAACTTTAGTAATCCTTACTGTGATCTCTTCCCCTGGTAAAGCATTGGGAACGAAGACGGGAAAATCATCAATCTTCACAACCCCGTTACCCTCATAAGTTAGGTCAACTACTTTCGCAGGGTACTCTTCATTTTTATGTACTGGAATGTTTAGTTTCAAAGTTATTCCTCCATTAATTTCAACGTTACAAACTTCTCCTATTATAACAAAACAAACGGCCAACTTCCTCTTTGTGAAGCTGACCGTTTATTTATTCTATTTCTTTTCGCGATCTTTATAATCGTCAATGCCATCCATAAAGTCTTTTTCGACCCGCTTAAAATCAGCAGAAGTTGTAATTGCGTCCTCAGGAATTTCATCCAAATTAGCAATCACTTCTAAGTGCTGTTTTAAGTTATGGAAGTGCATCGGCGCGTCACCACCATATTCACCATCAAGGTTAATCATTAAGCGGTCTTCCTTATTTAAGGGAATAACTTCAATGTCAGTCGCCTTAGCATAAATAATTCGTGGATCATCAAGATGCTTACCTTGAAGCGCCTTTGCCATTAAACTTAGCATATCAATGACATTACTCTTCTTAATGATGATCATTGTAAACTTACCATCATCAAGAGAAGCATCAGGGACAATCTGTTCAAAACCACCTACTGAGTTAGTAAGGGCAATCATAAACATTGTTGCATTACCACGATATTCTTGCCCATCATACTTAATCAACATTTCAATCGGTTTAATTCGTGGGATTAATTCTGCACCCTTGGCAAAATAAGCAGCATAGCCAAATAATGATTTCATTTGGGATGGAACTTCGTAGGTTACTTCTGTCATTGTCCCACCAGCTGCAATATTCATGAAGTAATTATCCCCCGCACGACCAATATCAATCTTAAACTTCTTATTTTTTTTCAAGATTAACTTAGCCGCCGCAATCGGATCATCTCGTGGGATTCGTAATGCTCGTGCATAATCATTCGTTGTTCCGGCAGGGATAATGGCTAATGTCGGCCGGTGTTCTAAGCCCGCGATTCCATTAACCACTTCATTAAGTGTCCCATCACCACCAGCTGCAACGATTAAATCAAAACCATCCTTAGCAGCACGGGTAGCTTCATTTTTGGCTGAGTTAGGAGCAGGAGTAGTCGCAAAAGCACTGGTCTCATAACCTGCTTTTTCATAAATCGATAGGATATCTACGAGGTCGCTACGAAAAGTCTCACGCCCCGAAGTAGGATTATAAATTATCCGAGCACGTTTTCGCACGGTCATCCCCCCTAACTATTTAGCCTTTAAAGACTTCATCAATAATTGAGTAACAACTTGTGGATTTGCTTTACCACGCGTTTGCTTCATGATTTGACCCATTAAGTAGCCGACAGCCCGGTCTTTACCATTCTTAAAGTCTTCAATTGATTGTTCATTGTTATCAAGAACTTCATCAACGATTGGCTGCAGTTGTGCAGGATCAGATAATTGAACAAGACCGTGTTCCTTTGCGTAAGCATTTGGCTCCTCACCATCTAAGATACCCTTGAAGACCTTCTTAGCCATCTTAGAAGAAATTGTCCCATCTTCAATCAACTTCACCATGCCGGCAAGGTTAGCTGGAGTAAGCTTGGTGTCTTGTAAGTCAACTTGCTTATCGTTCAAGTATGAGTTTACATCGTTCATTAAGTAGTTGGCTACCCGCTTAGGATCGCCACCGTCCTTAACAGCCTCTTCAAAGAAATCAGACATTTCCTTAGTCTGGGTAAGAACCATGGCATCGTAATCAGTTAAGCCAAGGTCCTTAACATAGTGCTCACGACGCTCACCAGGCATTTCTGGCATTTCGCTTTCAATTTCACTAATCCATTCATCGCTAACGTTTACTGGTGGCAAGTCTGGTTCTGGGAAGTAACGGTAATCATCAGAACCTTCCTTTGTCCGCATCAAAATAGTCTCACCAGTCGCTTCATCATAACGACGTGTTTCCTGACCAATGTGTCCACCAGCCATCAATACTTTTTGATGCCGTTTTTCTTCAAATGCGAGGGCCTTCCGAACATAATTAAAGGAGTTGATGTTCTTCATTTCTGTCTTGGTCCCAAACTTGTCAGAACCGATTGGCCGAATTGAGATGTTGGTATCAACCCGCATGGATCCTTCTTCCATCTTCACATCAGAGATCCCCGTAAATTGGATCCGTTGACGCAATGCTTCCAAGTAGGCTACCGCTTCTTCAGGTGAGGCGATATCTGGCTTAGAAACAATTTCGATCAAAGGAGTTCCTTGCCGGTTCAAGTCAACATATGAATACTTACTGGTGTGAGTGTTCTTACCAGCATCTTCTTCAATATGCATTTCTTTGATACCGATCTTTTTCTTCTTACCATTTACTTCAATTTCAATCCAACCGTCATGAGCGATTGGCGTATCTGATTGAGTAATCTGGTAGGCTTTCGGGTTATCAGGATAGAAGTAGTTCTTCCGATCAAAGTGCATGTGGTGGGCAATTTGAGCATGAAGAGCAAGTCCAGCCATGATTCCGTCACGAACGACACCCTTATTTAAACTTGGCAATACACCAGGGTAACCCCAGTCGATGACATTAGTGTTTGCATTAGGCTGGTCACCGTATTCAACGGGGGATGGACTGTAAATTTTTGAATTAGTCTTTAATTCAACGTGGACTTCTAGACCGATTGTTGTTTGAAAGTTCATCTTAGTTTTGACCTCCTAACTGTGGTGTCTTCTTATGGAAATCAGTTGTCTGTTCAAAGACATATCCAGTGTTATAAACTGTTTGTTCGTCAAATGCTTTTCCGATGATTTGCAGACCAACTGGCATGCCATTTTTAGCAGAGAAGCCAGCAGGAATGGACATTGCAGGAAGGCCGGCCATATTAACGGGAACAGTCAATACGTCGTTCATGTACATAGTTTGTGGATCATCAATCTCCGCACCAATCTTAAATGCCGTTGAAGCACCAGTAGCACCAACGATTACATCATGATCCTTAAATACGTCTTCAAAATCTTGGGCAATAAGACGGCGAACTTTAGCGGCCTTATTAAAGTAAGCATCATAGAAACCAGCAGAGAGAGAGAATGTCCCTAACATAATCCGCCGTTTAACTTCTTCACCAAAACCTTCCGAACGAGAACGAACATAAACATCTTCCAAGTTCTTAACATCAGCAGCTCGGAAGCCATAACGGATACCATCGTAACGTTGAAGGTTAGAAGATGCTTCAGATGAGGCTAAAATGTAGTAAGCAGGAACCCCATACTTGGTGTGTGGCAAACTTACTTCATCAACAATTGCGCCGAGGGATTCTAAGTGGTCCAAAGCAGCCTTGATTACTTCTTGAACATCTTCGTCTAAGCCATCAAAGTATTCCTTTGGCACAGCAATCCGTAAGCCTTTAACATTCGTATTTTCGTTTAATTGGGCTGCCCAGTCTGGAACTTCTTTAAGGGAAGATGTCATATCCCGTTCATCATTTCCACTGATGAGGGCGGTCAACAAGGCATTATCCTTAACATTTTGGGTCAACCAGCCGACTTGGTCAAAACTTGAACCAAAGGCAATGATTCCCCACCGCGATACACGACCGTATGTAGGCTTCATCCCAACGACACCGTTAAAGGAAGCAGGCATCCGAATAGAACCACCAGTATCAGTACCAAGCGCACCTAAAACATCCCCGGCCGCAACAGCAGCAGCAGAACCACCGGAAGAACCACCAGGAACCCGTGTAAGATCCCATGGGTTATGAGTTGTAAAGAATGCTGAATTTTCAGTAGATGATCCCATGGCAAATTCATCAAGGTTAGTCTTACCAACGTTGATATAATCAGCAGCATTTAACTTTTCAACCACTGTCGCGTCATATACAGGGTTAAAGTTTTCAAGCATCTTAGAAGCAGCTGTAGTTGTGAGGTCCTTAGTTAAGATATTATCCTTAACTGCAAGCGGAACCCCTGCAGTTAATTGATCAGCACTAATGCCCTTTGCATCAATCTCAGCTGCCCGCTTCAGTGCTTGTTCTTCATTTAAGCTGATGAAGGCTTTAACTTGGTCTTCGTTACCCTTAATGTGGGCAAAAGTTTCCTTTGTTAATTCAGTTGCACTGATTTTCTTATTTACCAAGTCATCGTGCAATTGACTCAAGCTTGTTTGGTAAAAATCCATTATTCGCCGTCCTCACTTTCGTCAAGAATTGCCGGAACCTTGATGTAGCCACCATCAGTTTCAGGAGCATTGTTAAGCAAGGCTTCTTGTTCTTCTTTGGAACTCTTAATTGCCTTATCTTCACGCATTACATTTACCCGATCGGTTGCTGATGTCATTGGTTCAACGCCATCGGTATCAACCGCTTCGAGGTCTTCAAACATATCAATAATGTTTCCTAGTTGAGTGGTAAACTTACCAAGTTCATCCTTAGGGAACTCAAGCTTAGCAAGTTCAGCAACGTGTTCTACTTGTTGCTCAGTGATTTTACTGGCCATTCTCTCTACCTCTTTTCCAGTAATTTAAAATCTACATATACATTTAACAATTTTAGCACAGAATAGGCTCCTATTTCATCCATGTAGAAATAAAAAAGGAGTTATCGATTCGCATTTTCTAGTAACGAATCGATATTCTCCTTTTTCACCTTTAATAAGAATCAAAAATATGCGACTGGAAGTTATCAGAACCAGCATTCCGATAAACAACCGCTTGAATTTCGGAATCAGATTGAATCTTAATATCAATCGGAATCCCATTAGGCAGGTACTTCTTTGCTGCCCGGGTAATATATTGGGTAAAACTAGTAATTTCACTTTGACTATAGAACTGAGTAGTAACGGTAATGTGCATCCCCGACAAAGTTCCATTTTCATATTGTGCTTGTGCTGTAACTCCGCTCAAGTTAGGGAAGAAACTTTGAATCTGACTCTTAAAGTTTGAGAAACTATCGTCATCAGTTTGATCAGAACTATTAGTTGTTGATGCACTAGCCTTTGGAAGGACTACATTCTTGTAATTTAACTTCCGCCAGCTACTAATCGTATTACCACTATTCTTGCTATAAGCAAAGAATGTACCACCAACTAAACTATCATCTGGTGCTTGTTTGTATAGTGCAATCACGATTGGAACATTTCCAACGCCTGACTTTTTCCGCACTCGTTGAAGAACCTTTTGTGCCGCGATTTCACCTTGACGACGAACCTCACTATCACTAATCTTCTTAGTTAAAGTTGGTCCTCCTGTCTTAGTTTGGTAGTTGTATTCGGAATTTATTCCAATCCCAATCGTAATCCCCCGCAATTTCATGGAATTACCACTTTCTTGCATATAATCTTGTTCTTCAATTTGTTGAATATAGACTGGGTTAGGGTTACTCTTCTTTCCTTGAGCAGGGTTTAGCCCTTCAGGATTACTCTTTGTTTTTCGACCAAGCCAGTTTTCAATCGTGCCACTACTAAGGTATTGACCTTCTTGGAAAATATAGCTTTTTGTTGAAAAGACCCGTTTTGAAACCTGAGTCAAACCACTTTCAAAACTTTTAAGGTTATATTGATTATCATTTTGTGAGACATTTATACCTCGAGCTTTACTTGTTCGGTAACGACCATTTTTAATCACACCTTGATAAGTACCATTACTTGAACCAGTCGTTGAATAGTTTTTCGATGACGACTTTCCTCCAAAACCACATGATGCAAGCAAGACAGTACACATCAAAACGGCAGCACTAACGGCTATTTTTTTTGCCTTTCGCTTCACGATTTACTGTTCCTCCTTCATTGCTTGGCTGAATTGCTGTTCATTCCATACATCAATGCCCAGGTCTTGAGCTTTTGTTAGCTTACTACCAGCATCAGCACCCGCAATGACAATATCTGTTTTCTTTGAGACGCTTCCGGTTACCTTAGCCCCGTGGTTTTCAAGCCATGACTTTGCTTCCCCACGAGTCATTTCAGTTAGCTTACCAGTCAGTACTACTCGCCGACCATTCCATTCGCTATCAGGATTAGCATTTGACCGTGAGCCAAGATAAGCAAAGTTTACCCCAACTTCTCGTAATTCGTCAATTAATTTAACAACTTGTTGATTAGCAAAATAAGTTACGATACTTTCGCCAATTGTTGGCCCAATTCCACTAATGGCAGAAATTTCATCGGCATCAGCCTTCATTAAGCTATCAAGGTCACCGAAATGTTCCATGATAATTCGAGCAGCTTTCGCACCAACATGCCGAATTCCAAGACCAAATAATAAGCGCTCGACAGAATTATTACGACTATTATCGATCGATGTCAATAGATTAGCGGTCGATTTCTCACCAAATTTATCTAAAGTTAATAATTGGTCATGATTAAGCCGATACAAACCGGCAACATCATGAATTAATTCTTTATCCCATAGCTGTTCAATAATTCTAGGACCAAGCCCATCAATATTCATGGCATTCCGAGAAGCGAAATGTGCTAAGCCTTCTTTAATCTGTGCTGGACACATTGGATTAATACAGCGTAACGCAACTTCACCATCAAGATGAACTAATTCTGAGCCACAGACCGGACACTTCGTTGGAATCTCATATTCAACAGAATCTGCAGGACGCTTAGTTAGTTCTACTTTTGAAATTTCAGGAATAATGTCACCCGCTTTATGCAGGTAAACAGTATCACCAATCCGAATATCTTTCTCTCGTAAGTAATCAGGATTATGCAAAGAAGCTCGACTAACCGTTGTACCCGCTAATTGAACCGGGTCCATAACTGCTGTTGGTGTTACATTGCCGGTCCGTCCGACAGTCCAGACAATATCACGGACAATCGTTGCTTGTTCTTCGGGAGGGAATTTATAAGCAATTTCCCAGCGCGGCACCTTAACTGTATTCCCAAGGGCAACTTCCGTATCAAGATCATTTACTTTTTCAACAATTCCATCTATCCCGTAAGTGAGCTTATCTCGTTGAGCTGTATATTCTTCAATATACTCCTCAATCTCTTCACGGTTATGGACAACTCGATTATTAGGATTAACATTAAAGCCTAATTCTCGCATACGATCAAGTGCTTCTGCTTGGGTCTTAACGCCCAGCTTTTGATATTCAGGAACATAGTACATAAATGTATCTAGTTCACGTTGCGCCGTTACTTTTGGATCTAGTTGCCGCAAACTTCCGGCTGCCGCATTCCGGGGATTAGCAAAAACTGGCAACCCTTCTGCTTCGCGTTTAGCATTTAACTTCGCAAAAGCTGCTTTGGGCATATAACATTCGCCCCGAACCTCGATTGACAATGGCTCTGACAATTCGGCGGGAACTGACTTGATAGTTCGGACATTAGCAGTAACATCTTCACCAATCGTTCCATTGCCACGCGTAGAACCTTGAACTAACTTTCCATTCTCGTAAACAAGTGAAAGAGAAAGACCATCGATTTTTAGTTCGAGATTATATTCGGGCTCAACTTCGACATCCCGATTTTCCTGTTGTCGTTGGTTAAAGTCCATCAATTCTTCAATCGAAAAGACATCCCCCATCGATAACATCGGAATTTCGTGCCGAACTTTTGTTAATTGGCTTTCTGTTGCTCCTCCTACTCGTTGGGTTGGTGAATCGGCAGAGACTAATTGGGGAAATTGTTCTTCTAGTTGTACTAATCGCTGATAAGCACGATCATATACATGGTCCTCTACACTTGGATTGTCTTGTTCATAATATTCTTTTCCCCACTTAGTCAATTTTGCTCGTAATGGCTTAATCTCATCTTGAGCTTCTTGAAGGGTTAATTCTTTTACTGGCGTCTGTTTTTCGCTCATCTCATCCGCCTCATTTCATTATTTTTGTACTTTCGTAATTGGGGCAAAACTTGCCAATAACCGCTTTACACCCTGACCTGGAAAGGCAATATCTAATTCCATATCATTACCACTACCGTTAACTTTGACCACTGTTCCTTGGCCCCACTTTTTATGTTCAACTTTATCGCCAGTTTTCCAGCCAACTTTATCGGCCCCAGTTCCGGTGTTAGTAATTGGTTTAACCCGCTTACCAGCACTGCGATATGTCCGCTTTTGTTGGTCACGGTAGGTAGTAGCGGTCGCAGCAGCACGATCAAATGGCAGTTTACTATCTTTAATACTATTACCTGATAGGCTATTTTCAAACTGTAGCAACTCAGAATCAATTTCTTCTACAAATCGTGATGGTTGGTTACGTTGGATACGACCATAAAGTAAGCGTGAAAAGGCATTAGTAAGATAAAGCTTCTTCTTTGCCCGCGTAATTCCAACATAGGCTAAGCGACGTTCTTCTTCCAATTCATCATCTTCCATTAAAGCTCTCGATAATGGGAAAATACCTTCTTCCATTCCCACAAGAAAAACAACTGGAAATTCAAGTCCCTTAGCTGCATGTAATGTCATTAAAGTTACAGCAGGTGCTTGTTCGTCAACATCATCTTGATCTGAAACAAGGGCCAAATCAGCTAAAAAGTTAATAATTTTTTGCAAATTAGGATCATCATCGTCTTTATGCTGTTCATCATATTCTTGCGTAACCGACTTAAATTCATCAAGGTTTTCACGACGAGCTTGTGCTTCAAGACTTCGATCATCACTCAGCATCTTATTGTAGCCACTTAACTCTAAAATCTGTTCAGTTAAATCAGTTAACGTTAGATATTCTGCTTGTTTAGTCAAGTTAGCCATTAATTGACCAAATTCATCAATTTTGTTTCGTGTTCGTGCAGTAATTTCACTAGCAGTATCAACATTTTGAGCTGCCTTTAATAATGTCCAGCCATTTTCATTAGCAAAATTGCGAAGATGTTCCACACTAGTTAAACCAATTCCTCGTTTGGGCGTATTAACAACTCGTTCAAAGCTCATTGAATCGGCAGGGTTAACGATTAAAGTCAAATATGCTAAAATATCACGAATTTCACGCCGGTCATAGAATTTATGACCACCGACCATCGTATAGGGAATACTACTCTTCAAGAAAGTTTCTTCAACCATCCGTGATTGCGCATTAGTCCGATAAAGGATCGCAAAGTCATTAAAGTGATAACCATGCTTTTCTTGTTCTTCTTTAATCTTCGAAACAATAAACTGCGCTTCATCGTGTTCATTTTGCGCGCGGTAATACGAAATTTTGTCCCCTTGACCATTTTCTGTCCACAAATTCTTCTTTTTTCGATAAAGGTTATTAGCAATAACTTCATTCGCTGCATTTAAAATTGTTTGCGTTGACCGATAGTTTTGCTCAAGCATTACTGTCTTGGCTTGAGGATAATCATGCTCAAAATTCAAAATATTGTTCATATTAGCTCCACGCCAACCATAAATACTCTGATCTGCATCCCCTACCACACACAAATTTTGGTACTTTTGCGCTAATAAATTAACTAACCGGTATTGGGCATCGTTTGTATCCTGGTACTCATCAACATGGATGTAGTGGAACTTATCTTGATAAAATTCAAGTGTCTCTTGATCACTTTCCAATAACTCAATGGTCTTCATAATCAGGTCATCAAAATCTAATGCCTGATTAGCTTCTAGCTCTTGTTGGTAAAGCTTATAAGCACGTGCAACCATGTTTTCAAACATACTATTAGCTTCTTTACTATAGTCATCTGGCGTCAACAAAGCATTTTTAGCATTAGAAATCGTACTTAAGATACTGCGGGGATCGAATTTTTTGGTATCAATATTTAATTCTGCGCAAATCCGCTTCATTAACGTCCGTTGCTCACTTGTATCCGCAATCGTAAAGGCGCGATTGTAGCCAATTTTTTCAATGTCACGACGGAGGATTCGAACACATAATGCGTGAAAAGTCGATACCCAAATCTCATTAGCACTTTCACCAAGTAATTTACCAACCCGCTCTTTCATTTCGCGCGCAGCCTTGTTAGTAAAAGTAATTGCTAAAATGTTCCATGGTAATACACCATTTTCTTCAATTAAGTAAGCAACCCGGTGTGTAAGAACCCGTGTCTTTCCTGATCCAGCACCGGCCATTACTAATAATGGTCCCTCTGTCGTTAATACTGCTTCGGATTGTTTATCGTTCATTCCTTCTAATAATGCTTGACCGTTATTCACGCTTGTTCCATCCTCTCTAAATTTTCATCGGCTAATATTATACCAAATTAGGATCTCATTTGGTGCTAAAATCGAACATACGTTAGGAAAAATAAAGAGACTGCGATTTCATCCCCAGTCCCTCGTAATCTTGTACGCTTAATTTGTAATTTCATGATCAAGCCTGGTCGTTCCAAACTTCAGTATCGTCAACCTGATTCTTTAAGGCTGCCAAGTTATCGCCGCCGGTTACCCAGACAAAGCCTAGAATTGCTTGATCATCGTCCCCAACATCATTAAAGAACCTAAATTGCCAGTTATTCTTCAACAACCATTGCCGCTGAATTGCCCGTGATTGATAATTGCGAACTACCATCAACAAACCAATTTGTAATGGTGTAATAACATGCAGGGGCATTCCAACAGCGCTTCTTAATTGTTCTTCATACTGGTCAACATTTGTCGTGACATCATAAATATTAGCAATCGATGTTAACCCTGGTTCAATATTCTTTACATAAAGAGTACCAGTAGAAGTAACATAAAAGTTAACGGAAAATACACCCCGATATTCAAGAGATGCCGCAACACTTTTTACAATCCGCTGCATCTCTTTTAACATATCATCGTGAATATTTGCTGGTGTCGCAACAGAAATCAACTGGCGCTTGTCATTGTAATGAAGCTGAGCAAGGGGAAAAATCTCTGTATCTTTTCCATCAGTTGCCGCTGTCATCGTATATTCATTTGTATGTTCAATCCACGATTCTAGTAAATATGTACCAGTATCAATAAAATCAGCGGCGCGAGTAATATCTGATTGGCGCTCAATCAGCATTGAATTTTCCCCAATTCCTCGTTGAATGGGTTTTAATAGTGCAGGATAGCCAATGGAATCAATTGATTGGTAAACATCATCTAAACTAACCACCGTCACATATGGAGCAATGTTAATATTTACTTGATCTAAGAAAGCCCGTTCCATTAACCGGTCTTGAACAATTTCAAGAGCATTAATCCCCTGTGGAATCACTGCATATTGATTCAAAAAGTGCAGGACGCGAGAATCGACATTAGGGGTTTGATAAATAACTGCATCACACGCTTCCCCAAACTGAGTTAGTTTTGTCCGATCGTTCATTGCCCCTACAATTGTAAAGTCAGCCATTTTAGTTACTGATGGCTGAGAGCGATCCACATACACCCCAACATTAAAGCCTGCCTTTTTCGCTGCCGCAATAAGTGTAGCCCCATTACGGTTAATTCCAATAATTCCTAAAGTACTACCTGGGTAAATAGCATCTCTGCCCATTTTATCACTTCCCTTATTAGTCTTTTACGAATTCAACTTTATTATCACTCAATGATTGAATTCGTGCCAACGATTCGACACGAATTCCACGTTCTTTTAGTTCACCAGCTCCAGGTTGAAAACTTTTTTCAATAACTATTCCTGCACCAGCTACTTGAACCCCTGCTTGATCGGCAATTTCTAATAAACCTTCTACTGCCTGACCATTAGCCAAGAAATCATCAATCATTAAAATTTTATCGTCAGCATCTACATACTTTTTAGAAATTGAAATCCGATTGGTTGTTTTCTTGGTATATGAATATACATCAGCAGTATACATATTTTGGTTAAGAGTAAGACTCTTATGCTTACGAGCAAAAATAACTGGGAGGTTCATTTCCAACCCGGTCATTACAGCTGGCGCAATTCCTGATGATTCAACTGTCCAAATTTTAGTAATACCTTCATTAGCGAAAAGTTTGGCAAATTTTTGACCGATATGCAACATTAATTGAGGATCAACTTGATGGTTCAAAAAGGCATCCACTTTTAAAACATTACCCGGTAAAACAGTCCCATATTCCTTAATTTTTTCTTCTAGCTCTTTCATTTTCGTACCCCTCTATATTACTTATCATAATTATATAATTTATATGCCTTAATCACAGAAATTAATTTTTGTGCATAATCAGGATCAGTCGCATACCCTGCTTCTTGTAATCCACGAGCTGCTTCTTGATAATTAGTCGCATGAACAACTCGATCATAATTTTGTTGATTGGTGTCTGTCCCATTTAACATCAATCGCGTATGATCCTTAATAGAGTCGCTCCAACTATCATAAACGCGGAACCGTCCCTTAGTAACGATCCACTTACCATTAATGTATTCTTTAGTTGTCATTACTCGTGAATTTGTTCCCGTTCCCTTAATTCCAAATAAATTATGGTATTGCGATGCTAACTGACTCGTTCCCCATTGAGATTCAAGAATCGCTTGGGCAATCGTAATTGATGCATAGACATGATAAGTATTTTGCATTGCCTGGGCTTCAGGAGCAACTTGCTGAATAAATAATTGCTTCGCTCGGCGATCCTTTTCACGTGCCTCTTGTTCAATTCGTTGCTGATTCCAGATTCGGTAAAAATGGTGTCCAACGTAAACACCCAAAAAAATAACAATAACAGCAAGAATGCTAATAATCCAATTTCTACCCGTATGGCGGTTTTTGCTTCTCCGCTTCCGTTTTGCCACAAGCCTAGCCTCCTCATTTCTACTAGTTACTAATTGTAGCAAAATCCATCTCGTTTGGGTTAATTTATCGTAATATTTTTAGAAGAAGTTAAAAAAGCGCAGCTGAAAAATTCTTTTCCAGTTGCGCTTGCTGCTACTAGCATTAAATATTAATGGAATTGCATTCCACCATCAACAATAATTGTCTGTCCAGTAACGTAATTTGAATCAGGACCAGCTAAGAAACTTACCACATTAGCAACATCTTCTGGTTCAGAAAGACGCTTCATTGCAATGTTCTTCGCAAAAGTTTCCATTCCCCATTCATCACTCTTACCAGCGTTTTGACCAACTTGATGTGCAATATCATACATCATCGGTGTCTTAACGATTCCTGGTGCAAAAGCATTTACCGTAATATCTTCAGTTGCCAAATCTTGAGCTACTACCTGCGTAATGCCTCGAATAGCAAATTTTGTTCCAGAATAAAGTGCAAGGTTAGGATTACCAACAACACCAGCTTGAGATGTAGCATTGATAATTTTACCACCATGGCCAAGCTCCTTAAATGCCTTGTGGGCAGCTTGAATTCCCCATAAAACGCCGGCAACGTTTACGCCATATACTTTTTCAAACTGTTCTGGTGTAATTGAATCGATTGGAGTCGTAGGACCTAATCCAGCATTATTAACGATTACATTAAGATCTCCAAAATGTTCGACTGTTTTCTCAACAGCTGCAAATACTTCTTCCCTATTTGCTACATCAGCTACAAGTGGGAGTGATTCTCCACCATTATTATTAATTTCATCAGCAACTTGTTGGAGCTTTGCCTCGTTTAAT
Source organism: Limosilactobacillus reuteri (assembly GCF_002254085.1). Classification (GTDB taxonomy): domain Bacteria; phylum Bacillota; class Bacilli; order Lactobacillales; family Lactobacillaceae; genus Limosilactobacillus; species Limosilactobacillus reuteri_K. The sequence goes on from NZ_NGPY01000055.1 coordinate 89,887, forward strand.
GCTACAAGAGCAACTGCAAAGCCATCCTTAATCAATCTTTCTACAATTGCCTTACCAATTCCTTGGCTTGCTCCAGTTACTAATGCTACCTTTTTAGTCATTAGTAATCCCTCCTTTATATTAGTTATCATTTATTATACCGTATATTAAATTCCGTTTAAATATAAAAAAGACACCAGCAAAACACTGATGTCTCTGGAAGCGATAATCGAAATATTAACGCTTACTGAATTGAGCAGCCTTACGAGCTTTCTTAAGACCTGGCTTACGACGTTCCTTCATACGAGGGTCACGAGTTAAGAGACCAGCCTTCTTTAAAGCGTCACGGAAGTCTGGATCAACAGCGAGAAGTGCACGGGCGATACCGTGACGTACTGCACCTGCTTGACCAGAGAATCCACCACCATTAACGTTAGCTAAAACGTCGTATTGACCTTCTGTTTTAGTAACAGCAAATGGTTGGTTAACGATAGCACGTAAGTTGGCAAATGGAATGTAGTCTTCAATTGCCTTGCCGTTCATCGTAATCTTACCTGAACCTGGTACTAAGCGAACGCGTGCGGTTGCATCCTTACGCCGACCAGTACCACTGTATTGTACTTGTTGAGCCAATTCCATTCCCTCCTTAGATTAAGTTAGTAATGTCTAAAACTTCTGGGTTTTGTGCAGCATGTTTGTGGTCTTCACCAGCATAAACATGTAACTTCAAACCTTGCTTGTGACCAAGAGAGTTATGTGGAAGCATACCCTTGATAGCAGTTTCCAATAACTTCTCTGGTTCCTTTGCAAGGAAGTCACCAGCAGTCCGTTGCTTCAAACCACCAGGGTAGTTTGAGTGACGGTAGTACATCTTTTGAGATGCTTTCTTACCAGTTAACTTAACTTGCGCAGCGTTGATAACGATAACGTAATCACCAGTATCAACGTGTGGAGTAAATGTTGGCTTGTTCTTACCGCGCAAAATTGATGCTACTGCAGATGCTAAACGACCCATTGGGACATTCTTAGCATCGACAACGTACCATTTGCGTTCAACTTCACCAGGTTTTGCGATGTATGTCGTTCTCACGATTAAGTCCTCCAATTTTGTTTTTCTTTTACATATAATAGTGTACCGAGTTATTAGATGGAAAAGAAATACCAATGGCTAGTATACCTTCTTCTAGTACTTTCGTCAATCCTTTTCATCATTTGTTCCATAATCTACATTAACTAAATATAAACCACTCGCTGGAGCTGTCATCCGTGCCAATGTCCGATCCTTTGCTGTAAGGACTCGAGACACGTCATCTACTGGCCGCTGATTGCTTCCGATTTCTAAGAGAAAAGCGACCATTATTCGGACTTGGTTATAAAGAAAACCATTACCAGTAAAATCAAAGACGACTTCATTTCTTAATTCGTCTCGTCTAATTGTAATATTCTCAATCGTCCGTACATTGCTTTTTGCTTGACTCCCCGACGCAACAAAACTTGTAAAGTCATGAGTTCCAACTAAATCATTAGCTGCTTTTCTCATCTTTTCTAAGTTAAGAGGATATTTAAAATGAGAAGTATAGTTGCGTTTAAATGGGTTCACAAATTCCCCCTGATCAACCCGATAACGATAAGTCTTACGATGAGCACTGTATCGCGCATGGAAATCATTATCCACTAATTCGGCCTTCTTAATTAAAATATCCAGTGGCAAAATGCTGTTGAGGGCCTTTCTCATCGATTCATTACTTAAATGATAGGGAATATCAAAGTGCGCAACCTGATTCAGAGCATGAACTCCTGCATCTGTTCTTCCTGAGCCGATAACGGGAATAGCAGGAGTTGGGTGCTTAGCAATTTTATTTACTGCATTCTTTAATGTTTGTTCAACTGTCCGCTTATTTGGTTGAATTTGGAAACCGGAAAAATTGGTTCCATCATAAGCAAAGGTTATTTTATAACGATACATTGTTTACTTCCTTATTAATTTAGAAAAATATTCGAATACAAACTAGACCAACTGTCACAATCAATAGCGCCAAGCTAGCCCACGCATCATTTTTATGCCAAACTAATTGACGATAATGAGTCCGTGGTGCATTAGGATCATACCCTCGTGCTTCCATTGCCGTTGCTAATTCTTCTGCCCGCTTAAACGAGTTGACAAACAATGGGATAAGAATCGGAACTAAATGTTTAATCCGTGTCAAAAGATTTCCAGCGTTAAAATTAATCCCGCGGGCCCGCTGAGCTTTCATAATTTTATTAGTTTCATCCATAATAGTTGGAACAAAGCGCAACGCAATGGAAAGCATTAACGTAATCTGATTGACAGGGACCTTAATTATTTGTAATGGTTTCATTAACCATGCCAAGGCGTCTGCAATCTGAAAAGTTTGAGTGGTGGCAGTTAAAACTGTTGAGGCAGTGATAATTACAATAAAACGATAGAAAATAATCAATGAGTTAATAAGACCGTCACGAGTTATTGCCATAATTCCCCAATGCCAATACATCTTTCCGCCACTACTAAATAAAATTTGAAACGCTACTGTTATCAAAATAATTAAAAATAACGGCTTAATTCCTTGCCAATACTGTCTTAACCCAACATTACTTAACTTAATTGCCGCAAGGAGCGCTAATAAAAGCCATATAGCAGCTAAAAAATTATTCACGAAGAAAATTAAAATAACGTAAATAATACACATAATTAGTTTTATTCGTGGATCAAGACGATGAAGGATCGATTTTACTGGTACATAACTACCAAATACGATTTTACTATTCATTTTCTTTTCTCCTCATCGCTTCTGCTATTTCATCTGCTAATGCATCAAGCGTAAGCGGTTCTGTATTTTTTAAAGTTATCCCATCTTTACTAAGGAATTGCGCAACTTCGACGGAAACAGGCAACGTCAATGATAGTTTTTTTAATCGTTGAGCATCATTAAATAATTGCTGAGGAGTCGTATCCGCAACAACCTGCCCATTACTCATTGCAATTACGTGATTAGCATAGTAGGCTACCTGTTCCATTTGGTGAGTAACCATTATAATCGTTGTTCCCTTCATATTAAGTTCTTTAATAAGTTTAAGCAAATCATTAGTTGCTTGAGTATCCAGTCCCGCTGTTGGTTCATCAAGAATTAAAATTTTGGGATCCATTGCTAAAACGCCAGCAATCGCTACTCGCCTCATCTGTCCTCCAGAAAGCGCAAAAGGGGAGTGTGACTTTAATTCTAACGGCAAATCCACCATTTTTAATGCTTCGTCAACTGCTTTTTCAATTCTTTTTGCAGACCACCCTAAATTATGAGGCCCAAAAGCAATATCCTCCGCAACTGTTTCTGCAAATAGTTGCTGTTCAGGAAATTGGAATACAAAACCGACTTGATGGTGGATTTTACTTAAATATTCAGCTTTTGTCGTTGCATTAATTTCTAAACCTGCTACATTAAGTTCTCCACTACTAGGTTTTATTAATCCATCAATTAATGAAACCAATGTTGATTTTCCACTTCCGGTTTGTCCAATAATGGCAACAAATTCCTGCTCATGAATTGTTAATGAAATATTATGTAAGGCTTCATTAGTAGAATTGGGATATGTATAGTGGAGTTTTTTTACTGTAATTGCTGCTTTAGCCAATTTTTTAGCTCCTCTAAATTTAAATATCTATTTGGAATATCAATTCCTCGTTCAACCAATAATTTCTGCAGTTGCTGACTCGCAGGAACTCCTACTCCAATTTCAAGTAATAATTCTTTATCTTTAAGAATTTCGGCTGGAGTACCTTGCTTTACAACTTGCGAATCATTTAATACAACTATTTTATCCGCTAGCTCAATTTCTTTAAGATCATGCGTAATCGAAATAATTGAAAGGTTATATTCATTTTTTAATCTTCGCAATAAAGACAAAATTTCTTGTCGTGCTAAAGGATCAAGCATACTAGTGGCCTCATCAAGGATTATTATCTTAGGCATTAATGCAAGGATTCCTGCAAGTGCTACCCGTTGCTTTTGTCCTCCTGAGAGATTAATAGGAGCTGTGTTTTTATAATCACTCATTCCCACCATCTTTAAAGCTTTATCAATCTTTTCCTCCATTTCATTTCGAGCTACTTGTCGGTTTTCAAGTCCGAATGCAACATCGTCAGCAACTGTTGCTCCTACAAATTGATTTTCAGGGTTTTGAAAAACGAATCCTATTTGCTGGTGAATCTGACCTAAAGAACTTTCGTTAACTTGAATCCCGTCAACTTCAATTGATCCCGCAGTAGGACTGAGTAACCCATCAAGTAATCGGGCTAATGTACTCTTTCCGCTACCATTATGGCCAATAATCGCTGTCCAAGAAAATGGTTCAAAATCTAGATTGATATTTTTTAAAACGGGGTATTTACTGTCTGGATATGTAAATACAAGCTTTCGAATTTTTATTCCAGTCACAGTATTTCCTCTTTTCAATTTTAGTTAATAAGTATATTTTAGCAAAGTCCACAGAATTATCTATCAAAATTAAATTTAAAATAAAAAATCACTTACCATTGAAGTGCGCGAGGGTTTCCCGCATTCAAGCTAGACTAGGGTTTCCCCACCATCGTAACGCTCTATACTATCAATGATAGTGATTCTTTATTACGTATTTAGTTTATGTGAACAAATCAATTAGTCCACTAATTCAAGAATAACCATTGGTGCACCGTCACCACGACGAGGCATAGTCTTCAAGATGCGTGTGTAACCACCGTTACGATCTGCATACTTTGGAGCAAGTTCTTCAAAAAGGTTTTGAAGAGCAGATTGTACACGAATATCATCGCCATCTTCCTTAACATCAGCAACAACATTACGTACAAAAGCGGCAGCCTTACGACGAGAAGCTAAATCACCATGCTTAGCAAGTGTAATCATCTTATCAGCGGTCTTACGAACTTCCTTAGCACGTGCTTCAGTAGTGGTAATACGACCATTAACGATTAAATCTGTAGTTAAATCACGCAATAAAGCCTTACGTTGTGAACTTGTACGTCCTAATTTACGGTAACTCATAAAGTGGTTCCCTCCTTTGCAATTGGTATACTAATTAGTCGTCTTGGCGAAATGAAACACCAAGATCATTTAACTTAAGTTTAATTTCTTCTAACGACTTTTGTCCTAAGTTCCGAACCTTCATCATATCAGACACTGTTCGATCAGTTAATTCCTTAACAGTATTGATACCAGCTCGCTTCAAACAATTGTAAGAACGTACAGAGAGATCAAGCTCTTCAATCGTCATTTCAAGCATTTTCTCTTTGTGTGTTTCTTCTTTTTCAACCATCACTTGAGCATTTTGAGCTGTTTCTGTTAAATCAACAAACATAGCTAAGTGTTCAGTCAAAATCTTCGCACCTAGACTAACTGCTTCAGTTGGTGTTAATGAACCATCAGTCCAAACATCCAGCGTCAACTTATCATAATCGTTACGCTGACCAACCCGTGCATTTTCAACAGTGTAATTTACACGTTCAATTGGGGTATAGATGGAATCAATCGGTAAAACACCAATTGCTAAATCATCCATCCGGGCCTTATTATCGTTAGCAGAAAGGTAACCGCGACCCTTATCAGCAGTTAACTTGATGTGTAATTCTGCGCCATCAGCAACAGTTGCAATATGCAGATCAGGATTTAAGATTGTAACTTCATTATCACCCTGGATATCACTTGCAGTTACTTCAGCAGGTCCTTTAACATCTAATTCAAGATTCTTTTGATCCTCAGAATCAAGTTTCAAAGAAACTTTCTTAAGATTTAGGATAATCTGCGTAACATCCTCAGTTACACCTTCAACAGTGCTAAATTCATGTAAAACACCATCAATTTGCATACTCGTAATCGCTGCACCTGGCAAAGATGCAATTAATACACGTCTTAACGAGTTACCGAGAGTGGTTCCATAACCGCGCTCAAGTGGTTCTACGACAAATTTACCGTAGTTATCTGTTTCTTCAACTTTGTGAATATTTGGCTTTTCAAATTCGATCATTCTATCCTTGTACCCCTTTCAAAACGTGGTTCGTATTTGAGACAAAAAGGCAATTGATGGAAATAATTGTCTCCAGCAATGTCAATTAAACACGACGACGCTTTGGAGGACGAGAACCATTGTGAGGAACAGGTGTTACATCACGAATAGCAGTAACTTCCAATCCAGTTGCTTGAAGTGCACGGATAGCAGCTTCACGACCTGAACCTGGACCCTTAACTTCAACTTCAACAGTCTTCATACCATGTTCCATAGCTTGCTTAGCAGCAGCTTCTGAAGCCATTTGAGCAGCAAATGGAGTGGACTTCCGACTTCCCTTAAAGCCTAAAACACCAGCTGAGGACCATGCTACAGCGTTACCTTGAACGTCAGTAATCATGATCAAAGTGTTATTAAATGTTGAGTGAATGTGTGCAACACCAGTTTCAACATTCTTTTTTGCACGACGCTTACGCGTACCTTTTTTGGTTGCCATATCTAGTACTAACCTCCTTTTTTTATAAAGTTAAATTACTTCTTCTTATTAGCGATAGCTACAGCCTTACCCTTACGAGTACGAGCATTGTTCTTAGTATGTTGACCACGAACAGGTAGGCCACGACGGTGACGCATACCACGGTATGATCCAATTTCTTGAAGACGCTTGATATTCATTGAAACTTCACGCCGTAAATCACCTTCAACTTGAATTTGATCTACTTGTGCACGAATCTTTTCTTCTTGATCTGGAGTCAAATCACGAACACGGATATCTTCTGATACACCAGCATTTTCAAGAATCTTCTTAGCAGTAGAATTACCAATACCAAAAATATATGTTAAGCCGATTACGATTCGCTTGTCACGAGGTAAATCGACACCTGCAATACGAGCCATGAGCTACACCTCCATTTCTCTATAAAATAAATTACTTACCTTGACGTTGCTTATGCTTTGGGTTAGCAGAGCAAATAACCATAACACGACCATTACGCTTAACGATCTTGCAGTGCTCACACATCTTTTTAACAGATGGTCTTACTTTCATTCTAAAATCCTCCTATTGAGAGTAAATGATCAATAACTACTTGAACCGGAAAGTAATCCGACCCTTTGTAAGGTCATATGGAGACATTTCTACTTTAACACGGTCTCCTGGTAAAATTTTAATGTAGTGCATCCGAATTTTGCCAGAAACATGTGCTAAAATTTCTGCTCCATTTTCCAATTCAACTTTAAACATTGCATTAGGCAAAGTTTCAGTTACTTTACCTTCTACTTCAATTACATCGGCTTTGGCCACGAAATAGTACCTCCTTACCTATTCTAGATATTACGTAAAAATGGTGGAAAGTATAAAACTTCCCACTAATCAGATAGATAAACCTTGCATAGTTTAGCATATGTTTACAAACTTCGCAAGAGATAACTATTATCTAGTTTAGGTTTGTTAATACTTTCTTGATATCTTCGTAAACTTTATCGATATCTTGTTCACCATTAATTTCGTGCAAAACACCTTTCTTTTGGTAATAGTCTACCAGTGGTGTGTTCAACTTAATATTAACATCTAGACGATTCTTAACCGTTTCAGGCTTATCATCATCACGCTGATAAAATTCATGATGACCACAAACGTCACATGTGCCTTCAACTTTAGGAGCATTATAAAGTTTATGATATGTTGCTCCACAGTTACGACAAATAAAACGTCCACTTAAACGTTCTACCAATACATCCGGTTCAACGTGAATATTGATCACAGCATCAAGATGCCGATTACTCTCTGCTAACATCTTATCCAAAGCTGCTGCTTGGTTAAGATTACGAGGAAATCCATCCAGCATAAAGCCATCTTTAGTATCATCTTGAGCTAACCGTTCCTTAACGATACCGTTAGTAACTTCGTCCGGAACAAGTTCACCTTTATCAATATATTTCTTAGCTTCAATTCCCATGGGAGTTTCATTCTTCATGGCTGCCCGAAAAATATCTCCAGTTGAGATATGAGGAATTGGAAAATCTTCAACGATCTTTTGAGCTTGAGTACCTTTACCGGCACCTGGAAGTCCCATTAATACAAGATTCATACTCATTAGTCATTTCCTCCTTTAGGTTCTCGAATAAATCCAATATATTCGCGCTTCATTGTTAGTCCGTTTAACTGTCGAACAACATCTAAAGCAATTTGTACGATAATCAGTAAGCTTGTACCACCTAAACCAATTGACTGACTTAGGTTCCATACGTTACTTGCAATTAACGGAATTAAGGAGATTAATCCTAAGAATAATGAACCTACTGTACTCAATCGCATTAACAATGAAGAAATATAGTCTTGTGTACCCTTTCCAGGACGTACCCCAGAAATATAACTTCCTTGCTTTTGCAAATTCTCAGCAAGTTTTTCTGGGTTAACCTGAACAAAGGCATAGAAAAAGGTAAATACAACAATCAAAAATACATACAGTGCGATCCCAGGACCAGATTGCATGTTAAAAATGGTCGTCATGATTTGATACCAACTATCCCCACCATGGTTTTGCTGGAAAGCCATAAGAATAGTTTGCGGGGTTGAGATAAAAGAACCAGCAAAAATAACAGGAATAACACCTGATACGTTAATCTTCAAAGGAAGATAACTACTGGATGGTGAAGTAGTGGTTCGTCTTGTGTATTGAATTGGTAGACGTCTTTCCGCCTGCTGTACCCATGTAACAAATGCTACAATAATTAAAATTGCAACAATAACAAGAGCAACAAATCCAATTCCCATCCACAAAGCAGAACCAGATTCACCAGCAATTTGGTCATCCCATAACTGACGAATTCCACCTGGCATTTGCGCAACAATACCAGCAAAAATTAACATGGAAACACCATTACCCAATCCACGTTCAGTAATCATGTCTCCCATCCAAGTAGCAAACATTGTACCTGCAGTTAAAATTAAACCGATTGTTAAATACGTTTGAACACCAGGGTGATTAACCAAACGAATAGTACTCAATGCATTAAACCCGGCGGTAATACCGATTGATTGAATAAATCCAAGTACAATCGTTAACCATCGGGTTGCTTGATTAAGTTTTCGCCGTCCTACTTCTCCTTGTTTACTCCATTCAACAAAACGCGGAACAATATCCATTTGTAATAGTTGAACAACAATTTGCGCAGTAATATATGGAGACACTCCCATTGCAAATAAAGAGTAATTCTCCAATCCACCACCACTAAAGGTATTGAGGATTGATGCTAAACCGGTTGAGGAGATTTCCTGCAAAGCAGCAGCGTTAACTCCAGGAACGGTAATCGCTGCCCCAATCCGATAGACAATCAATACAAACAATGTAAAGAAAATCTTTTTACGGATATCTTTTACCTTGAATGCATTTTTGACGGCTGTGAACAAACTACATCACCTCAGTTTTACCACCGGCAGCTTCAATTGCAGAAACTGCAGAAGCAGAAAACTTATTAGCCTTAACAGTTAATTTCTTTTCAAGCTTACCGCTACCAAGAATCTTGATACCGCTCTTCAAGTTCTTAACTAAACCACTTTCCATCAATAATTGTGGAGTAACTTCTGTACCATCATCAAACTTGTTTAATGATGCCAAGTTAACAATTGCGTATTCTTTCCGGTTAATGTTGGTAAATCCACGCTTTGGAATTTGCCGGTAAAGTGGCATTTGACCCCCTTCAAATCCTAAACGGGTCTTTCCATGAGCCTTTTGCCCCTTAGTACCACGTCCAGATGTAAAACCGTGTCCTGATGAAAGTCCACGACCCTTACGAAGACGCTTAGAACGAGAACCAGCAGCTGGCTTCAATTCGTTTAACTTCATTAGTAGGCACCTCCTTATTATTTAATTTTAATTACTTAACTTCTTCAACAGAAACCAAGTGAGCGATCTTAAAAATTTGACCGCGTGTTGCCGCATTATCTGGTAAGATAACTGAGCTATTGATCTTACCTAATCCCAATGCCTTAACAGTACGACGTTGAGTAGGTTGTCGGTGGGCAACACTGTGAATTAAGGTAACTTTTACTTGAGCCATAATTTAGTGCCCTCCTTATTCTGCTAAGTGGTCTACTGAAACACCACGTAACTTTGCAACTTCTTCAGCGTTCTTTAATTGCTTCAAACCTTCAAACGTTGCACGAACAACGTTAACAGGTGTGTTAGAGCCAAGACGTTTAGAAGTAACGTCCGCAACACCGGCAAGGTCCATAACATTACGAACCGCACCACCGGCAGCAACTCCAGAACCTTCAACAGCTGGCTTTAACATGATTTTTCCACCGCCGTATACACCAATAACTTCGTGTGGAATAGTAGTTCCAACGATAGGAACAGTAATCAAGTTCTTTTCAGCAGCTGCTTGAGCTTTACGAATAGCTTCTGGAACTTCTTGAGCCTTACCAGTACCAAAACCAACATGACCTTTACGGTCACCAACAATTACTAAAGCAGCGAAACGCATACGACGTCCACCCTTTACAACCTTAGTAATCCGGTTGATGGCTACAACTTGATCGTCTAAATCCAACTTTGCTGGATCAATGAATTCTGATGATGCCATTGCAGGTTATTCCTCCTTTTTTTAGAATTTAAGTCCGTTTTCGCGAGCAGCTTCAGCCAAAGCTTGAACACGTCCATGGTAAAGGTATCCACCACGATCAAACACAACTTCAGTAATGTTCTTTTCGTTAGCGCGTTTAGCAATTAATGCTCCTACACCACTAGCTTGTTCAGTCTTAGTCTTTCCACTTACTTCACTATCATTTGTGGAGGCACTTGCGAGCGTCACACCCTTTACGTCATCAATTAATTGAGCGTAAATGTTTTTGTTTGAACGATAAACACTTAAGCGTGGGCGCTCCGCAGTACCAGAAATCTTACCGCGAACGCGTAAATGACGACGTTGACGGATCTTGTTCTTGTCTGGTTTAGAAATCACAACAGTCACCTCTTATTATATTAATTCTATTAAATAAAAGAATGTTAAATAATCTTTTCAGATTACTTACCAGTCTTACCTTCCTTACGGATAATGTGTTCGTTTTCGTAACGAATACCCTTACCTTTGTATGGTTCAGGTGAACGTACAGCACGAACTTCAGCAGCAAAATTTCCAAGGTGTTCCTTGTTAATTGAGCTTAATTCGATAGTAGTATTGTCAGGTACGTTAATTTCAACATCTTCTGGCTTATCCATTTCAACTGGGTTTGAGTAACCAACAGTTAAAATCAACTTGTTACCTTTGAGTTGAGCACGGTAACCAACACCAACAAGCTTAAGAACCTTCTTGTAACCATCAACAACACCTTCAACCATGTTGTTAACATTAGCACGAGTAGTTCCATGTAACATCTTTAACTTATTAGTATCAGCATCACGATCAAACTTTACAACGTTACCATCAATAGTCATTTTGATTAATGGTGAAATTTCACGAGACAAAGTACCCTTAGGACCTTTAACAGTAACTACATTACCATCTTGAGAAATTTCAACACCACTTGGCAAATCAATTTCTTTGTAACCAATACGACTCATCTTTGCACCTCCTATCTAATATTCGTTTTTTACCAAACGTAAGCGATAACTTCGCCACCAATTTTCTTGGCACGAGCAACTTTATCAGTAACAACACCTTCAGATGTTGAAATGATAGCAATACCTAATCCGTTAAGAACTTTAGGCACAGCATCTGACTTAACGTATGTACGTAAACCAGGCTTAGAAATACGCTTTAAGCCAGAAATAACACGTTGACCGTCATTACCGTACTTTAAGAACACACGGATGATGCCTTGCTTGTTATCATCAACGTATTCAACATCGCGAATGAAACCTTCGTTTTTTAAGATTTCAGCGATGTCCTTCTTCATCTTTGATGCAGGTGCTTCTACTGATTCGTGTTGAGCCATGTTAGCATTACGAATACGAGTTAAGAAATCTGCAATTGGATCACTCATAGACATCGATGTTTTCCTCCTTTTGTCGGTTTTTTTGTTTACCAGCTAGCCTTCTTCAAACCAGGAATTTGTCCTTTGTGGGCAAGTTCTCGTAAGCAAATCCGGCATAGGTGGAATTTACGGTAAACAGAGTGCGGACGTCCACAACGTGCACAACGCGTGTATTCACGACTTGAGAACTTAGCTGGACGGTTGCACTTAGCAATCATTGATTTTTTAGCCAATTTGTGGAACCTCCTTTATTTAGCAAACGGCATACCGAGTTGAGCAAGTAATTCACGGGATTCTTCGTCAGTTTGTGCAGTTGTTACAATAACAACATCTAAACCACGAACTCGGTTAACTTTATCATAATCAATTTCTGGGAAAATTAATTGTTCATGGATACCAAGAGTGTAGTTACCACGACCATCAAATGCCTTGTTACTTACACCATGGAAATCACGAACCCGTGGCAATGCCACATTAACTAATTTATCTAAGAAATCATACATACGTTCACCACGTAAGGTTACCTTAGCACCAATTGACATACCTTCACGAAGACGGAAACCAGCGATTGATTTCTTTGCCTTAGTAATTAAAGGTTTTTGACCAGAAATCAAGCCGAGTTCTTCAACAGCTTCGTCAAGATTCTTGGAGTTAGTAGTTGCATCACCAACACCCATGTTTAAAACGATTTTGTCAATCTTTGGTGCTTGCATAACTGAAGAGTAGTCAAACTTTTCAATCAATGCTGGACGAATTTCATTTTCGTATTTAGCTTTCAAACGGTTTTCCATTAGAAGTTATTCCTCCCTTCCTTAAAAATTAGTCAAGTGTCTTACCTGACTTCTTCGCAACACGAACCTTCTTACCATCAACGAACTTGTAACCTACACGAGTTGGTTCATTTGTTGAAGGATCAATCAGCATTACGTTTGAAGCATCAATTGCAGCTTCTGTATCAATAACGCCACCATTAGGATTTGAGTTGCTTGGTTTTTGGTGTTTCTTAACGATATTTACACCTTCAACGATAACGCGGTTTTGAGAAGCAAGTACCTTTTTAATAGTACCTTCTTTGCCCTTATCCTTACCAGCGATTACGCGAACCTTATCACCTGTTTTAATGAACATGTTGATTGTGCACCTCCTTATTTTCGGTAAAATCTTTAGAGAACTTCTGGAGCTAATGAAACGATCTTCATGAAGTCGTCTCCACGAAGCTCACGAGCGATTGGGCCAAAAATACGGGTACCCTTAGGGCTCTTGTCGTTGTTAATTAAAACAGCGGCATTTTCATCAAACTTAATGTATGAACCATCCTTACGGTGAATACCATGTTTAGTCCGTACAACAACGGCCTTAACAACGTCACCCTTTTTGACAACGCCACCTGGTGTTGCCTGCTTTACAGTAGCAACAATGATGTCACCAATATTACCTGTTTTAACTCGGGAACCACCTAAAATCTTAATAACTAAGATTTCACGAGCACCGGAGTTATCAGCGACCTTCAACCGACTTTCTTGTTGAATCACGGTTAATGTCCTCCTTCCATTTACAAATAAGAATTAGAATACGAATAATTTTTAGAGTTATCTGCTAAATTAAAGGGTAGCAGCTTTTTCGACAATCTTTACAAGACGGAAACGCTTCTTAGCTGATAATGGCCGAGTTTCCATAATTTGTACAGTGTCGCCGGTCTTAGCTTCGTTGTTTTCATCGTGAGCATAGTACTTCTTTGAGTACTTAACACGCTTACCATAGATAGGTGCACTCTTGTAAGTATCAATTACAACAGTGATAGTCTTATCCATTTTATCAGAAACAACGTGGCCTTGGTAAACCTTACGTGCATTACGTTCTTCACTCATGCGCTAATCCTCCTTTTCGTATTCTTATTTGTTTAATTCTTGTTGACGAAGAACTGTCTTAACCCGTGCAATATCTTTGCGTACTTGCTTAAGACTTGCAGTATTTTCCAACTGGCCGGTTGCTAATTGGAAACGTAAGTTAAACAATTGTTCCTTCAGTTCCTTTTCACGGTCAAGTAGCTTATCAGTGGTTAATCCATTCAGTTCTTGTACATAATCTTTACTTTTCATTAGATTGTCCACCTACTTCCTCACGTTGTACGATCTTAGTGCGAACTGGCAACTTGTGACCGGCAAGACGTAAAGCTTCACGAGCGACTTCTTCAGAAACGCCCCCTACTTCAAACATTACCTTGCCACGTTTTACTGGAGCAACCCATCCTTCAGGAGCACCTTTACCGTTACCCATCCGGACCCCAACACCTTTACTTGTGTATGAGAGTTGTGGGAAGATTTTAATCCAAACTTTCCCACCACGCTTCATGTAACGCGTCATAGCGATACGAGCAGCTTCAATTTGACGGTTGCTAATCCAATGTGAATCAAGAGCTTGTAAACCAAATTCACCAAAAGTAACAGTTTTACCACCCTTAGCTTCACCGCGCATATGACCACGTTGAACCTTACGGTGCTTTACACGTTTTGGTACTAACATGTGTTACTTCCCTCCTTGTTCATCATTGTTTGAGTTCTTCTTAGTAGGAAGTACTTCACCACGGTAAATCCAAGTCTTTACACCAAGAACACCGTATGTAGTGTTAGCTTCGTCCCAAGAATAATCGATATCAGCACGGAGTGTATGCAATGGAACAGTACCATCTGAGTATGATTCGATCCGTGACATATCTGCACCGTTCAAACGACCAGCAACTTGAGTCTTAATACCCTTAGCTCCAGCACGCATAGCACGTTGCATAGCTCCACGCATAGCACGACGGAAAGCAATACGAGCTTCTAATTGCCGTGCAATACTCTCACCAACAAGGTGAGCATCTAAATCTGGCTTCTTAATTTCCACAATGTTAATGTGAACACGTTTACCAGTTAATTTATTAAGTTCTTTACGAAGTGCTTCAACTTCTGAACCACCTTTACCAATAACCATTCCTGGCTTGGCAGTATGAATTGATACGTTTACGCGGTTAGCTGCACGTTCAATTTCAACGGTTGATACAGAGGCATCAGCAAGTCGCTTTTCAATATACTTACGGATTCGAAGGTCTTCGTTAAGGTAATCAGCAAAGTCCTTATCAGCGTACCACTTTGCAGTCCAATCACGAATGACCCCAACACGAAAACCATTAGGATTGATCTTTTGACCCACTATTCATTCCTCCTATCGTTCTGTAACAACCACTGTAATATGACTAGTCCGCTTGTTAATTGGAGAAGCAGAACCCTTAGCACGAGGACGGAACCGTTTAAGAGTTGGTCCTTCGTTAGCAAAGGCTTCACTTACAACCAATGAAGCACGATCTAAGTCGAAATTGTTTTCAGCGTTTGCAACAGCAGATTTTAATACTTTTTCAACATCTGAAGCGGCACCACGAGGGGTGAACTTCAAAATAGCAAATGCTTCGGCAACACTCTTGCCACGAATGGCATCTAATACAAGACGAACCTTACGAGCAGACACCCGTACCATCTTGGCAGTAGCCTTAGCTGACGTAATGTTTTCAGCCATATGTTATTTCACCCTCCTTACTTACCTGTCTTCTTGTCATCAGAAGCATGACCATGGAAAGTCCGAGTAGGAACAAATTCACCTAACTTGTGACCAACCATGTCTTCTTGTACGTAAACTGGCACGTGCTTCCGACCATCATATACTGCAAATGTGTAACCAATAAAACTTGGGAAAATGGTAGAACGACGTGACCATGTCTTGATGACAGTCTTCTTTTCAGAACCTTCTTGCTCCTTAACCTTCTTCAGTAATGAAGCATCAGCGAAAGGTCCTTTTTTCAAACTACGACCCATTTAGTGTACCTCCTCTCGGGTATTAGAACGTATATAAATTTTAACGAGTATGTGGACCGCGCTTCCGACCACGAACAATGAACTTGTTTGAACGAGCTTTGTGTGAACGGGTCTTCTTACCAACAGTCTTCTTACCCCATGGAGAAAGAGGAGATGGTAAACCAACTGGTTGCTTACCTTCACCACCACCATGTGGGTGATCGTTAGGGTTCATAACAGAACCACGAACGTGTGGACGTTGACCAGCATAACGAGTACGACCAGCCTTACCTTTAATAATCAAGGCGTGTTCATCATTACCAACAGTACCGATAGTAGCACGGCAGGTAGCAAGGACCATACGAACTTCACCAGAAGAAAGACGTACTAATACGTATTTTTCTTCCTTACCAAGTAATTGAGCTGAGGCACCAGCTGAACGAGCAAGTTGACCACCCTTACCTGGTTTTAATTCAATATTGTGAATAACAGTACCAACTGGAATGTTCTTTAAAGGAAGAGCATTACCAACCTTGATATCAGCATCAGGACCAGATTGAACGGTCATGCCAACCTTCAAGCCCTTAGGTGCGATGATGTATGATTTAGTACCATCAGCGTAAACAAGTAAAGCAATATTTGCAGTACGATTTGGATCGTATTCAATTGCCTTAACAGTTGCTGGAACATCATCTTTAATTCGCTTAAAGTCAATAATACGGTATTGACGCTTTGTACCACCACCACGGTGACGAACAGTAATGTGACCATAGCTGTTACGACCAGCAGTGTGCTTTAACGGAGCCAATAATGACTTTTCAGGTGTTGTCTTCGTGATTTCAGCGAAGTCGTAACCGTTCATATTACGGCGACCGTTAGTGGTTGCTTTATATTTACGAATTCCCACTGTTTTTTCCTCCTTTTTTAATGATTAGTTTTCGTTGTTGTCGTTAAACAACTTAATTTCATTTGAGTCGGCAGATAAAGTAACAATAGCCTTACGACGACGCTTAGTGTATCCTTCGTAACGACCTTGGCGCTTTAACTTACCTTTTACATTCATAATGTTAACTTTTACAACTTTAACGCCAAAAATTTCTTCAACAGCATTTTTAACTTGTGTCTTAGTTGCTCGTAAATCAACATCAAAAGTGTAACGCTTGTTGTCCATACCAGCCATTGAAGCTTCAGTAACTACTGGACGTAAAATAATGTCGCGTGCTTCCATTATGCGAGCACCTCCTCTACTTGAGAAAGAGCTGACTTAGTGATAACAATCTTTTGGTTATCAACAACGTTCAAGATGTTAACACCTGCTGGAGTAACAACTGTAGCATTAGCTAAGTTACGTGCTGATAAAGCAGCATTCTTGTCGTCATCAGTAACAACAACTAATGTCTTTTCAGCAACGTTTAAGTTACCCATAACATCAGCGAATTCCTTTGTCTTTGGTGCATCAAAGTTTAATGCATCAACTACTACAAAGCTGTTATCAAGAACCTTTTGAGAAAGGGCAGACTTGATTGCAAGTTGACGAACCTTACGAGGAAGGCTGTACTTATATGAACGTGGAGTAGGTCCAAAAACAATACCACCACCACGGAATTGTGGAGAACGGATAGAACCTTGACGAGCACGACCAGTACCCTTTTGACGCCATGGCTTCTTACCACCACCGCTAACTGCAGAACGATTCTTTACAGCATGTGTACCTTGACGTAATGAAGCACGTTGACGCAAAATTGCATCAAATACAACATTTTCATTTGGTTCAACACCAAATACTGCATCGTTTAATTCAACAGTACCGTTTTGGCTACCATCTTGTTTATACAAATTAACGCTAGTCATTATTTACTTCCTCCTTTCTTATTATTTATTGTGTTGTTTGCTAAGACTCTTCTTAGTATTAGCCTTAACTGAGTTCTTAATAGTTACGTAAGACTTGTTTGCACCAGGAACATTACCCTTGATGAGTAATACGTTGTTGTCAAGATCAACCTTAACAACTTGTAAGTGTTGCATGGTAACAGTCTTGCCACCCATACGACCAGGGAGCTTCATACCCTTGAAAACCCGGTTGATAATGGCACCCAATGAACCAGGACGACGGTGGTAACGAGAACCGTGTGCCATAGGTCCACGAGATTGGTTATCCTTATGGATGTTACCTTGGTAACCATGACCCTTGGTAGTACCCGTAACGTCGACAGTTTCACCCTCTGCGAAAACGTCAGCCTTAACTTCGTCTCCGACTTTAATGTCCCCTAATTCAGCGTCGCGGATTTCACCGATGAAGCGCTTAGGGGTCGTGTTTGCTTTTGCTGCATGACCTTGTTCAGGTTTGTTGCTCAAAACTTCTCGCTTGTCATCAAAACCAAGTTGTACAGCACTGTAACCATCGTTTTCAACGGTCTTAATTTGCATTACAACGTTTGGTGTAACATCGATAACAGTAACTGGAACTAATTCACCATTGTCAGTGAATACTTGAGTCATTCCAACCTTTTTACCTAAGATTCCTTTGGTCATGAGTACACCTCCAATTTTATGTTTTATGTATTATTCTTATTCTAACAATTAAAGCTTAATTTCAATATCAACACCACTAGGAAGATCGAGCTTCATTAATGAATCAACGGTCTTAGGTGTTGGGTCAACAATATCGATTAAACGCTTGTGTGTGCGCATTTCGAATTGCTCCCGTGACTTCTTAAACTTGTGTGGTGAACGGATAACAGTGTAGATAGTCCGTTCAGTTGGTAACGGAATAGGACCTGAAATTTGAGCACCTGTCCGCTTAGCGGTTTCAACAATCTTATCAGCAGATTGATCTAAAATACGGTGTTCATAAGCCTTTAACCGAATACGAATCTTTTGTTTTGCCATTATGTTCCCTCCTTCGTCAGATTTGAAATTTGACTAGCTCCGCGGAAATTACCGCCACATCCTGTGGCAAAGCGGCCGGGTGTGTCGCAACCTTCCGCATCAACGCTTCGCAGCTTTCACTTAATAGGGGGTAAGGCAAATCTACCTCCAAAGCTCAAGCACCTATCCATAATACTAAAGAAACGTAATTAGATCAAGGGAAATTTTAGAATATTTTCAATTGAAATATTTTTGTAAAATTTTCTTCCTAAGTTAGTTAAAAATTAGCGATACTAAAATACCATTAATTTTTCTGATGTATTAAAAAGTAATTTATTCGTTTTGACGAAACTCATTAAAATGGGTATACACTTTCTGGTATGGATGGAGATTCCATGCCAGATTTTTTTGTATAAAAAAAGAGACATTTGCTGTCCCCTCGTTATACAATCAATTCACCACAAAAATCATGAAAGAAGGTTAAACAAATGTCCCATAATGATTCTATCCTAAATATTCTTGGAATTAAAGATAAAAATATTAAAATTATTTCTGTTGAAGAAGATGAACACAACGATGATTCTGTTAAAGAGTATATAACACTAATAACAGCTACTCTTTCCTATCCGATTAATCGTTGTCGTAACTGTGGCTTTCCTACAGTTAATAAGGATGGCTTTCGCAAAACTCATGTACGACTGGCTAGTTTAAACGGGAGAAGATATGAACTAGAGCTTCGTAAACAACGCTATAAATGTAAATCATGCCATACTACTTTTGGTGCTATTACTAATTTAACCAAAGAAAATCAAACCCTATCCAATGATCTCAAAAATCAAATCATGCTTTTAGCTCGTAAAGGACTATCAGGTCAGCTAATTGCTGAAATGTGTCACTGCTCTCCTAGCAGTGTTCGTCGAACAATTTTAGAGCGCATGGAACCACACTATCGTGTGGCTAAGTTGCCTAAGCATCTATGTTTTGACGAGTTTCGTTCAACTAAGTCTGTGATGTCCTTTATCTGTTGTGATGCTGAAACCCACCAAATTGTCACAAAGTTACAGGATCGTCTATCACCTACAATTATTGATTATTTTGAAAGTCGTTATTCAAAAGCCGAACGCGAATGCGTTCAATCAGTTGTAATTGATTTAAATGCTCAATATCAAAGCTTTATCTATCGCCTTTTTCCTAATGCCAACATTATTATTGATCGCTTCCATCTTGTGCAATTAGCTGGTCGCGCTTTAGACAATTGTCGTATTTCTATCCTAAAACAACTCGATAAACAGAGCCGAGAATATAAAATTATGAAGTCACATTGGAAGCTATTCCATAAAAAAGCTGAAGATCTTCACCGGTACTGTACCCTGTCAAGTTTACACACTAAATAATAAAAATTAATTGGCTTTGCCGTAACGAAATTCCGTTGCAGTAAGGTCATTTCTTTTAGCTGAAATAAATGTATTTGTAAAGTATTCAATTC
>NZ_NGPY01000056.1:0-710 GCF_002254085.1 Limosilactobacillus reuteri
AATCGAGTAGGAGATAATTGATTATTTCAATTATCGACCTCTCACACCACCGTACGTACGGTTCCGTATACGGCGGTTCGACAACTTAATCACATTGAATTGACTGGAGCGTCTTGGACATATTCATAAGTCCAAGTTGTTCCAGTTTTCTATTAGTTAGAGAATAGCTCAAGGTCTTACTATGTGCAGTTCGCCAGTAGCCCTTTCGGGTACTAGCGAAGACATATGCATCACGCTGGGACAGCCCCAACTTCTGTAAGTTAGTTACCTTAGTTTTAAACTTCTTCCATTGCTTCCAGATATACTGCCTTATTCGGGCTCTCAACCACTTGTCAAGGCGTTGAATAAAGTCAGTTAGTTTTCCAATTGAGTAGTACTGAAGCCACCCACGCATTTTTCGGTGAACTTCTTCAAACATTCTTGTCAGAGATATTCCACGATTACGTTTAGTTAATAACTTCAATGCTTTCCTTACTCGTTGTTGCGATTGCTTAGCTGGACGGGCGTAGGCCCCATTGTGGTCTACGCCCAACGAAAAGCCAAGAAACTTCAATCGTAACGGGCTACCGACTTTGGTTTTATCTGGGTTCACTTTAACTTTCAAGCGCTTTTCTAGAAACTGGGTAATGCTTCGCATTACTCGTTCTCCGGCTCGTTGACTTTTAACATAGATGTTACAATCATCCGCATAGCGCACAAAGTGATGACCA
>NZ_NGPY01000057.1:0-707 GCF_002254085.1 Limosilactobacillus reuteri
AACGGTAATGTTACTTTAGCATCAGTTAGGCATAAATACGGGATTGCTGAATATGATTTCCAAATTTGGGTGGGAATTTATGCAAGATTTGGTAAAGGACCATTACTCAATCCACCCAAAGTAACTGGGGATTTTCGGTTAAATCTGGTAAAGTGGAAACAAGAAAATTTGGCGTCAATCTCAGAAACTTGTATTCACTTTGGATATCGTTCCCCAGGTTCAGTGTATCAGTGGGAATGTCTCTATAACAAGCAAGGGCCACAGGCTTTACTGAGATTGCGTCGGGGAAGGAAACCTAAAAATGGTCAAACGACACGACGAGAATCAAGACAAGCTTCTTCAGCTCCAAAAACAGAACCAAGCCTTACAAAGAGAAAACTTATTGTTAAAGATACAACTCGATGCCTCAAAAAAATTGACAGCCTTGAGAAAGCATCCAAAAAAGAACTCGCACAAGTAATTTATGACCTCAAGGCTAAATACTTATTAAAGGATTTGATCGATGCACTTCCCATTTCCATGTCAACCTATCAGTATTGGCAAAATCGGTTTGAACATCCGGACGAGGATGAAGAAGAACTTAAAGCCGTTATTAAAGGCCTCTTTAACTACTACCAAGCTGAATACGGCGTACGCCGTTTAAGCACTCAAATTCGAGACTACTATCGCTTAATTGGTAAAAAGACACCTAATCATAAGCGCATTCA
>NZ_NGPY01000058.1:0-686 GCF_002254085.1 Limosilactobacillus reuteri
AATCATAACCACCCGTCAAACGGGTGGTTTGCACATCGGCTATAAGCCGATAATAAAAGCCGGCGTCTCAAGGCGCTGGCTTTCGCTTTGCTCAAGCCAAAATGCTCTGACTACTTTGCCACCGCTTTAAGCGGTGTTTGTACTACCTCACTTACCCTTAAAAGGGTCTGAATATTCCACACTTGTTAGCTTATCCATTGCTATATCATGTTTCTCTTGATCTCGGATATACTTCTTTATCGTGGATTCATTCAATCCAACTGTACTTACATAGTAGCCTTCAGCCCAAAAATGTCGGTTCCCATATTTGTATTTTAAGTTTGCATGTCGATCAAACATCATTAATGCACTTTTCCCTTTTAAGTATCCCATAAACTGCGATACACTTAGCTTCGGCGGAATACTTACTAACAAGTGCACATGATCTGGCACCATATGACCTTCAATTATTTCTACTCCCTTATATTTGCACAACAAACGAATATAATCTCTCGGGTCTCTTCGGTATTGATTGAAGATCGCTTTACGTCTATACTTTGGTATGAATACGATGTGATACTTACATAACCACTTCGTATGGGCTAAGCTATTTAATTTATTAGCCATATTTATATAACCTCTTTTCCCTTATTGACTTTGGCTTGAACACCTACATCTTAAGGCAAAAGAGGCCTTTTTTATATAAT
>NZ_NGPY01000005.1:0-54800 GCF_002254085.1 Limosilactobacillus reuteri
TGAATATGTCCAAGACGCTCCAGTCAATTCAATGTGATTAAGTTGTCGAACCGCCGTATACGGAACCGTACGTACGGTGGTGTGAGAGGTCGATAATTGAAATAATCAATTATCTCCTACTCGATTTTTATTTATACGAAAGGAGCTAAGAATATGTCTAAATTTCGCTTGCAGTCCGTTGTCTTTGTCTTAACCGCATTTTTATTAGGCTGCAATGAATTTATGGTTGTGGGTGTTATTTCTGATATTGCCAAGAGTTATCAGGCTTCATTATCAACAGTTGGTTTTTTAGTTACTAGTTTTGCAATTATCTATGCTATCTGCACGCCTTTAATTACCACTTTGACAGGTAAGTTTGATCGCTTCAAGGTTTTAATGGTGCTGATGGTAATCTTTTTAATCGGTAATACTTTAACCGCTGTTGCACCGAACCTATTTTGGCTATTTGTTTCGCGGATTGTAACAGCTGCGGTCGCGGGGACAATCATTTCATTGATTCTTGTCTTTGTAAGTATGATTGCACCAATTGAAAAGCGAGCAATGCTGGTTGCTTCAACGTTTGCAGGCTTTAGTATTGCGACGATTGTGGGGGTCCCAGTTGGCACGGCAATTAGTAATGCCTTTTCTTGGCGGGATAGTTTTGCCTTAATCTCAGTTTTAACCGTAATTATTTGTGGCTTTTTATACTGGCTAGTACCACGAAACAGTCGTCAAGAAAATGCTTCGTTAGGTAACCAAGTTCAACTGTTTAGGGATCGGCGGATAGTTCTTGGGGTTATCGTAATGGTAACTTTGATGTCTGCCGAATATACCTTCTATACTTATGTTCGCCCAATTATTACTACTGTTCTTGGTTTTAGTACGACTAACTTAACATGGCTTTTAGGACTAATAGGAGTTACGTTTATTCTTGGTAATATATGCGCCGGCGTAATCGCAAATCGTTTTGGAATCACTAAACTTACTATTATTAGTGGTACTGTCCTTGTTTGTTTATTACTGATGAATGCAATGTTCCATGTTGCATGGTTAGGAATCCTTTTATTATGTGTTATTTGTTTTGTTCTGGGGATGCCCGGTTCAATTCTGCAAGTAATGTTTCTTAATGTTGCTGATCGAGAATATCCAGAAGCAATGAATCTGGCGTCTTCATTAAATCCAGTTTGTACGAACGTGGGGGTATCGATTGGTTCCTTGACAGCATCGATCAGTATCAATTTTGTTCAAATTAACCAGATTGGGTATGTTGGGGCAATCTATGCATTGGTTGCCGTTTTTGGTTCGTTCTATCTTATTAAAACCAGCGCCAAATAGAAAGGGCCATACCTGCATTTGAAGAATTATTCTAATAGCAGTAAAATTATTTCTGTATTAATAGGTTTGATACTATTAGGGAGGATAATTCTATGAAGTTAAGTAAGAAACAACTAGCAGCAACCTTGATGACTGCTGTTTTGGCAGGGTCAGTAATGATTGGCTCTGTGGCAACTGTTGAGGCTGATAATGCCAGTGGATCACCAGAAGAGCAAGCTGATATTACTAATTGGATTGCTAATACCCCTGAACAAATTTCTAATAACATGGCGATGCAACACATTAATACCAATAACCTTAATGGCACTCGTTATATTATTCAGTGGGGTGACACTTTATCAGGGATCTCAGCTGCAACCGGGATTTCTGTGGTTAAACTTTGCTACGATAATAACATTCAAAATGCTAACTTAATTTTTGCCGGGGATGTTCTTATCTTAAACCGTGAAGGAAGCGTTCCTGCTGGCTATGATCCCAATGTAAATCCAAATGTTGTGGCCCAGACTAAAATTACAATCAATAACGGACCAACTACAGTAAATATCGCCGTTCAACCTCAATCAGTTGTTAAAAATTACGATAATTCCGACAATTCTGATCATTCGACAACAATTTACAAGGCAGGCGCAGTAAATTCATTTAATAACAATAACAATGACAATGATAATGATAATGAACAAAGTGCTAGTCAATCTAGCTCAACTAAGTCCCCTAAGCATAAAAAACATCAATCTTCATCAATCGATGCTTCTGACATTGTAAGTGGCTTGAACGATACTAATGATAATGACAAGTTATCCTTTGATGAAGGGGATGGCGGTAGTGATGCTGATGAACTTAATGTTGATTCAGCAGCGATCTTAAAAGATGCTAAGAAGAATGACTATGATGCGATCCTTAGTGAAATTGAAAGTGCCCTAGGATCAAAAGCCAAGAAGGATACGACAATTTACATTGAAAAAGATGGCAGCGAAATCCATGTCTATGCTAGTGTCAACGATGATGATAGCAGTAATAGTAGTAGCACTAAGGATGATGAAGATAGCGATAGTAGCAGTAGCAGCGAAAGTGAAAGCAGCGATGACAGCAGTCAAAGCAGCAGTGACGATGAAGATAGCCACAGTCAAGCTACTACTAGCGATCAAGACACCGACACTTCTGACGATGAGTAATAGGGGATAAGAAATGCAAAAAAAGACAAAAATTATTATTTCTGTTTTAGTAGTAGTAATGGTTGTCATTGGTGGCTTTTACCTCTATGCCAGTCGGACAGTGGCTAAACGCCTTCCTGGTCACGTTTATGAGTATACATCAGTGTCGGGTAATCAGAATGCCTATATGACCTTTGCCACAAGCGGAGATCAGGTTGTTGTTACTCCGGATAAAGATACAGCAATTAAAGCAAGTAATAGTGCTAGTGATTTTCAACAAGCCTACCAAGATAACGCTAAGGATGGTAAGTGGAATTATAAGGCACAAGGAAATCGCTTGACCCTTTCGAAACTCCAGAATGGGAAGGTTTCGATGTGGCAATATAATCATATGTTAGCATTAGGCAAAAAGATGCGGTCTGGTAACTTTACTTATCAGATTGCCAATGCTGGTCAAGGAATTGATCATAAAGCAACTAAGTTTGAACAAATTCGATGATATAAAGTTAAATAAAAAGGTCTCCCACTTCGGAGACCTTTTTATTTAAGATATTGTTTACGATGAAGCAGGTAGGCAATTAGCAATGACAAGATAGAAGCGATCCCAAGCGTTATCCAGAATCCATACAAATCATCTTTCCAAGGAAGACCGCCAACGTTCATTCCCATAAAACCGGTAACTAATGCTGCTACTGCAATTACCAGTCCAGCTGAGTCAAGGAATTTCATTAAGTTGTTAAGATTACTATCCATCATTGCGGTAAAAAGACTACTGATAGAGTCTAATAAATCGCGAAAAATATGAATAGCTTTTGTTAAACGCTGTTGTTCAACTGTTAAATTTTGACAGATGTCTTGTGGGACATTCTGACAAAAATCTGACTTAACTAAAGCTTCAATTGTTGACGTTTGATCAACCATTGTATGCTCAAGAAAGACTAGTTTTCTGGTAAGAGTTGTCAATTCTCTTAATCGTGTATTATTAAAGCCACGTCTTGCAGCACTATCTAAGTCATCAATTTGTTTTTTATAGCTTACAAGAACATCCATAATTTTATATTGGCATTGCGAAATATAGTTAAAAAGAATTTCACTTAAATTAGAGTAGTTGCTATTAGTAATATTTTTACAGCTATCTTCACTATCAGTGCAAATAATAAGGTGATCAGAATCAAAAATAATGAGTGATGGTACAAGTTGTTTTTCAATATGTTTGAAAGAAGAAATATAATCATAAACTACAAGAAAAAAGGGGTTATCTAACACATCACTAGTAGTTCGGTGAAAGCGTGATACTTCTTCAGGTGAAGAGCGATAGCGAAAAGAAAATTTGTTTAAGTTAAATGTTTGACAAAGTTGTTGAATTTCTTCGTCAGTAGGCCGAGTTAGAATAATTAAATCAGCTTGCTTAAGGGCGATGGTTGTTTTTTGCGGCCCACTAGTAGAGATTGAATATTTATTAAGCATAAAAAGTACCTCATCAAGTTAGTGCGATATTACCTTAATTATATTAAACCAAAATTAAGCGAAAAATATATGGATAAAAAGTAAAGAGTGCCTTAAGATGAAAACGCTATGATAAATGATTTAAACTTATCTAAAGCCTCACCAGTTCAATAATTAATCATGATAAAATAACCATACATTAATATATTAAGATTTTGTTGTTTAGGAATGAGAGATGATTAAGGAGAAAAGATAATGGCAATTTACTTACGACGGGCAAACCAGGATGATCTTCAAAGGGTTATGGAAATTATTGAGCAAGCTCGAGCGCAACTAAAAGAGAAGGGTAATCCTCAATGGCAAGATGGGCATCCTTTCCGGAAAACGATGAAAAATGATATTAAAGCTGGTTATAATTGGGTGTTAATTGATAACCAAAAAATTGTTGGGACGGCTACTTTACAACTAACCCCGGAACAAACGTATGAAGAGATTAAAGATGGATCATGGTTAAAGCCGAATGAGCCATATGCGATCATTCATCGACTAGCAGTTCTTCCTTCTAAAAATGGTCAAGGCTTTGGAAAATACATCTTTTCTAACTTACTTACGGTTGGTTATTTGCAGGGAGTAAGGAATTTCCGCTATGATACGCATTATAAAAATATTCCCGTCCAAAAAATAGGCCAGGAGATTGGCTTTATAAAACGCGGAACGATTTATATTGATGACAAAATTGACAATAAACATATGGGGTTTGAACTGAATTTAAAATAAAAATCCACCTGCCCTAAACGGTTATTAGGACAAATGAACTTAATATTCTTTTCCTGTAATTATTTAGCTTAACTATTTTGCTTTAACTAATTTCATAACGCGACAGGTGCCCCATGTCATTGCGATGATGACAATGATGGTAGTAACGGTACTGCCGAGCGGAGATGAATAATTTAGCAGAATTCGGTAAATGATAAAACCAATCAACCAGAGAATTAGGTTAATCCATTGGCAATTTTGTTGACGATAATCTACTTTCAAAATGAAGTAATCTGTAATTTGAATCGCAATCATTGGTGCAAAAACCGAACCAATAAGTTAAAGAAAATTACTGAAGTTATCCATGGGGAAAATTAATGCACTAATTGTTCCTAGAATAGTTGCACCAATTGCGGCCATTGTTCCCGACCATTTATTGAAAATCGTTTTTGAAGAAACACCAGCAGAATAAGCGTCCATAAATGTCGTTGTGATTGTGGAAAAAATAATGATAAATAAACCGGCAATTCCCAAGCCGGCCCGTAAAATAATCGTGGTGATGTTAATGTCATGAGTAAGGATAGCAGCTCCTAAACCGATGAAGACCATCCAACAACTAGTCAGGCCATAGACAACTGCACTAACCCCGCTAGTTGGCACGGGTCGTTGAGCAACACTGGTGTAATCACTAATAAGTGGCAACCACGATAATGGCATGGCGATAACTAGCTCCATCCCCTGAGCCCATGACAATGTACCAGTTGGTGAACTGGTAGAATGGTGGGTAAAAATGGCGGCATATAGGAGACCGCTTAGAATTAATAATGTTGAGATGGTCGCAAGGTTAAGGTAATAAAGGTGCCGAACCCCGACGAGCAGCCAGCCAATAATCAGAGCGCCGATTAAAATGACCCATAATGCCTGATTAAGGTGCCAGACCCCATTGGCTGCTAATGCACCATCATAAATCATGATGCCGGTCCAACCGATCAATTGGAGAACATTCAATAGGGCAAAAAACTTACTGCCA
This sequence comes from Limosilactobacillus reuteri, assembly GCF_002254085.1. Lineage (GTDB taxonomy): Bacteria > Bacillota > Bacilli > Lactobacillales > Lactobacillaceae > Limosilactobacillus > Limosilactobacillus reuteri_K. Next base: position 5,698 of record NZ_NGPY01000005.1, read on the forward strand.
TTTTGGCCAAAACTAATTTTTGCGGCGTTCATTAAACTAAGACATTGCTGACCGCCGATAATTCCAGCTAAAAAGAGCAAGAAACAGCCGATAAGGTGACCAATGATAATTATGGCGATCCTTTTTGTAAAACCAAGGGGAGCCAAGTAAGTTCCGGTTAGGATTTCGGCAATTGAAATTCCGGCGCCACACCAAATCATGCTGTTTTCGGTAATTGTTGTCTGTCGTTGCATAATTCCACCATCCTTATGTTTAATTTGATTAAGATAGTGCAAAGTAAAAAGCGACCAGTAATCACTTTGATCCTGGTCGTTCTTTATTAATCCTTCCTACGTTGGCATTATCCAAATCAGGTTCATTGGGTCGAGACGCATAGTCCCCTCTCAGCCTGTCTGCAAGCTCCCCGTTTATGCAATTCAATGTTAATCTTAGCAAATCTCAGTTGAATGTCAATTAATGATCTTAATTTACTGATTAAGCCAGACACTGCTCCTGTGATGTGATATAGTAAGGGTGTAATTTTTTAAGTAAAGCGAGGGAAGATCATGGCTAAATACACTGTTGAATTAAGTGAAGAAGATATCCAAATGATCAAGGATTGTCATTCAAAGAATCCTTCTATCATGAAGGCAATGAACGACGCTAAAAAAGTTGAAGATTAATAGGTAGACTGGAAAGAAGAGGGAAGCATTCTTTCTGGTCTTTATTTACGTTTGGGGAGGATAAAATTGAAAAAATTAATGGAAGTTCTTGCGATTGCTAGCCTGGGCGTTGCCTTAACTGGTTGTGGAAACCAAAGCACGCAAAGCAGTAGCAATACTGCAAAGACTAATTCAGAAGCTAGCAGCAGTCAAAGTACTGCCACTACTAATAATACAAGCAGTAGTAGTGAGCCGCACCACGATAGTTCATTATGGAATAACCAAAAGAATGAGCAGTTGGCATCGTTTATGCAAAAATGGGGACCAACAATGCACCAATCCTATGAACAATATGATGGTCAAAATGAATTGAAGGTTTCAACAGGAATAACATATCCCGATGGTTTAAGCAAAGAATTAGTAGAAGGTCAGTCTGGCTTGATTGGCTGGGCACCATCAGGCAAGGGTGATTATGAATATAATGTTGTCGCTATCTATAATCATGACGGGACAGAACCGCCATTACCAAACCGGATTACGTACTTCTTTGCCTTTCATAATGGCAAACCGGTTGTATTAGTTGACCAATCCAATAATGGTGATCCAGATTGTCATCCAACGACTAATACGGACCTGGAAAGTAATTTTGAACGAATTGCAAATCAATAATAAAAGAAACAATCCCACCATCTGATGTCATGGTGGGATTGTTATTGGAAAAGCTGTCTCTAAATAGAGATTGTTTTGTAACTGTGTATTAATGAATATTCTATCTAGGAAACAACGAATCCTTTTTTGAAAGAAATGGCGTCATCAAGCAACGGCAAAGATTATTACTGTACGCTCAACGATGAATTCAAATCGTCAGCCCGTGACTCCACTCCCTTAAGAAAGTGATAAGTAAAGCTAAAACCGTACTAATAACTTTATTTATCACCTCTATATTAACACGTTATAAAATATTTTATAGTGTAAAAATAATAAAAATGGATAGAAATAAATATTCAAAAACTGAATGGAAAAGGATAAAATTTAAATATTGAATTTTGAAATCAGATCGTTCTAGACTAGTTTTAGAATAAAGGAGGCAATTTCAATGAAAAAAGCAATTTTTAAAAAAGCGGGTCAGATGAAGATTGTTGATGTTGACCGCCCAACAATTGAAAAGCCTGATGACGTGATTATTAAGGTAGTGCGGACTTGTGTTTGTGGTTCTGACCTATGGAACTTCCGTGGAATCAATCCCGTCGAAAAAGATTCTGAAAATTCTGGTCATGAAGCAATTGGAATTGTTGAAGAAGTCGGTGAAGATATCACTACTGTCAAACCGGGTGACTTTGTGATTGCTCCATTTACTCATGGTTGTGGGTACTGTGCTGCTTGTCGCGAGGGCTTCGATGGTTCTTGTCAAAGCCACCGTGATAACTTTAGCTCTGGTGTTCAAGCGCAATATATTCGTTTCCAACACGGGCAATGGGCACTTGTAAAAGTTCCTGGTAAACCAAGTGATTATAGTGAGGGGATGCTTAAGTCATTATTGACCCTTGCTGATGTAATGGCCACTGGTTACCATGCTGCTCGAGTTGCTAATGTTAGTGCTGGCAATACAGTTGTTGTAATGGGCGACGGTGCGGTTGGTCTTTGCGCCATTATTGCTGCTAAGATGCGGGGCGCTAAGAAGATTATTTCTACTAGTCGTCACGCTGACCGTCAAGTTCTTGCTAAGGAATTTGGTGCTACTGACAATGTTGCTGAACGTGGTGACGACGCAGTTCAAAAGATCATGGAACTCACGAATGGTGCCGGTACTGATGCTGTCCTTGAATGTGTTGGTACTGAACAATCAACTGATACTGCCATGAAGGTTGGTCGTCCTGGCACCATCGTTGGTCGGGTTGGTTTACCTCATACGCCAAAGATGGACATGACGGTGCCATTCTACAACAACACTATTGTCGGCGGTGGTCCAGCATCAGTAACTACTTACGACAAGGACGTATTGTTGAAGGCTGTTCTTGATGGTGACATTAACCCTGGTAAGGTCTTTACTAAAAGTTTTGACCTTGACCAAATTCAAGAAGCCTATGAAGCAATGGATAAGCGTGAAGCAATCAAGTCTTACATTATTATGGATGGCTTTGAACGCGACTAATGTTTAAAACTGATTGAAACAATAGGGGCCGGGTGAAAATTTTTGTTTTCTCTCAGCCTCAACTACTTTTATGAACAATAGAAAGATAACGTGGAACTAGCTTCGCGTCGCCACAAGGCTCGAGTCTAAGTACGAACGATAATCAGCCCGTGCCGTGCTAATCATCGTCCTAGCTTAGCCAACTGCCTTGTCGAGGAGGTTATTTCCCACTCTCTTTTGCATACTTACAAAAATTCAGGACAAGATAAACGCATAAAATCAATAAGCGTGCTAAAATACTGTGATAGAGAATAAGCGTAAACGGGATGATAAAAATGCGTCGGTATGTATTTTTAGCGCTGGCGATTGTCTTAAACTCAATCGGTCATTCAATGACGATTGTAACAAACTTAGGGAGTATGCTCTGGCCAGCCTCGATCGTTAATATTATGCATATGATGGGCTGGAACATGACAGAGACGATTTTTATAGAAGGATTATTTGTCATTGGCCTTAATATTCTTTTGGTTGGCGAATTTGTTCCTAAAGAATTTGGCTGGGAGTTAACGTTTTTAGTTCCGTACAGTATTTTAATGCAACTCTTTGCGAACTTATGGCGATTTTGGGGAATTGATACGATGAACATTTTCCTGTGCTTCGGGTTTGACCTGCTCGGCTTAGTAATTGCTTTTGCCGGGTATGCTCTTTACCAGCAGTGTGATTGTTGTTTTCACCCGCATGATAAATTGACAGTCTACCTAAAACGCCGTGCCAGTCTTAAATTCACGAAATACTTTAATATTATCTTGCCCGTTATCATTATCTTATTATGTTCTCTTAAAAATCATGCAATCTTTGCTTTTAATATTGGAACGGTGATCGGCTTTTTCTCTCAGAACTGGATTGTCAGTTTCTGGCAGGAACGCCTCGAACCGTGTTGTCATTTCTAACTTTATGGAATGGGGATGATTAAATGCGCCGATTTTTAGTAGCACTCTTAGTCGCTGGCATGATCGGAATTGGCGATTATCATGTCCTAGCTGATGCAGATGCGCCTTCCCAACCCTTCCAGTCATCATTTTTTAGCCAGGATTCTTCTGATAGTAATGATTTTCAGTTTTCTAATGGCGGCCAACGACCAAATGCAGACCGGCTAAGAATTCCAGAAAACACACCGACACCGCTTGAAGGTTTTAAGTGGAAGAAAAAGAATATTACTATTTATATGGAAACGGCTGATCCAAAATTAAAATGGGCTTTTCGTGATGCAGTCAAAAAGTGGAATAAGACGAAAGCAGTTCATATCCGCTGGACTAAGAACGAAGATAAGGCCAATATTATTGCGGCTGATGGTGACCTAGCACGAAATAATACGGGAAACAATGGTGTTGGCTATACAACATCTGAACTCGGCTCAACTCGGACGGAATATGACCCCACTACGAATACCTTGCATAAGGCAACTTCAACTTTGGACCCTAATCAGTTAGATTATACTAATAAAGAATTTCGAAGTGAGGTTGCCCAACATGAACTGGGACATGCCCTTGGATTGGCTCACGCTCCAGAATATGAGCATAGTGTGATGATCCCACGAAATATCAAAAACGGAATAACTAAAAATGATGCTAAAACGTTAAGAATGTTATATCATGAATAATTTTGAAATAGGTGTTGACATTTTGTAAGGATAACGATATTATAATGACAATTAAATTAGAAAATGCTTAGAAAAGATGAGTAATCATTTAATGCTTTTACAGAGAGCTGATATTGATGAGAACCGGCATTGCGGATAATGATGAAGATGGTCTTGGAGCAGACTGATGCTGTGAGCGGTTAACGTTAGCAGCAAGCGCTTAGCACCCGTTATCGTGCTGGAGTATTCAAGCGAGTACTTCATGCGGAGCTTACTGTGAGGTAAGGTCGAATTAGGGTGGTATCACGTTAATTAGTATTAAACGTCCCTAGGAATTGGTTAGATTGCCGTTCCTAGGGATTTTTTAGTTCCAAGATTCATTCTCATCAGGCAGAAAAGGAGAGATTTATTATGGCTAAAGTTGAAAGTTTTACACTAGATCACACAAAGGTTAAGGCACCTTACGTTCGTTTAATTACTGTTGAAGAAGGGGCAAAGGGAGATAAGATTAGCAACTATGATTTACGGTTAGTCCAACCAAATGAAAATGCAATTCCAACTGCTGGTTTGCATACGATTGAACATTTGCTTGCTGGCTTACTTCGTGACCGTTTGGATGGCGTGATTGATTGTTCCCCATTTGGCTGCCGGACTGGTTTCCACTTAATTACGTGGGGTGAACACTCAACTACTGAAGTTGCCAAGGCCTTGAAGTCTTCACTTGAAGAAATTGCCTACAAGACTAAGTGGGAAGATGTTCAGGGAACAACGATTGAATCTTGTGGTAACTACCGTGATCATTCATTGTTCTCTGCTAAGGAATGGTCAAAGAAGATTCTTGATGAAGGGATTTCAGATAAGCCATTTGAACGGCACGTGGTTGACTAATAATAATTTTGGTAAACGCTGACTAAGGATTTCTCGAGAATAACGACATGTCGGATCCCGTTGGCTATTGCGACTAGTTATGACGAATAGCGAAAACAAAAGTAAAGGGGTAGTTATGATGAGAAAGAAAAAGCATACCGGTTGGTGGATTGTTGGTATTGTAGTAGTGATTTTAGTTGCGGCTGGACTTAGTGTGGGCGCTAATGGTGGGTTTGCCCGCAACGATGAGATTACTGTTGGAACGATTGGCCCAGATGTCCAAGTTTGGCAACACATTGCAAACAGTAAGCAGGCCAAAAGTGAAGGTTTGAAGATTAAGGTCAAGAGCTTTACTGATCCCGTAGCCTTAAACCGGGCGACTGCTAGTGGTGAAATTGACGTAAATGCTTTCCAATCATGGTCATATCTCCAAGCCTATAATAAGGAAAATAAGAAAGCACAATTAGCGGCGATTGGAACTACCTATTTAGAACCAATGGGCTTATATTCAGATAAGTATAAGAGTGTTAAAGATATTCCAGATGGTGCCACAGTTGCGATCGCTAATAACCCAGCAAACACGGCTCGTGGCCTTTTGCTCTTACAAAGTGCAGGATTGATAAAATTGAAGCCGGGCTTTGGGGCAACAAGTGGAACCAATGAGATTGCGGCTAATCCAAAGAACCTTCAATTTAAAGAAATTGATGATACCACCGGACCACGGGTATTAAAGTCAACTGATTTAGTATTAATCGGTAATACGATTGCGTTAACTGGTCATTTAAATGTGTTGAAAGATTCTATTTATCATGAAAAGGTTGATCAAAGCACGAAGGATAACATTAATGTTTTAGCAACTGCTAAGAAGAACCGTGATAATAAAGAATATAAGAAGTTAGTCAAGCTTTACCATAATAAGCAAATTCAACAATGGATTGCTAAAAAGTATCAAGGAACAAAGGTTAATGTTGATAAGCCATTAAATTATCTTGAAAATTAATAATAAAATTATAATTAGCTAAAAGATGACATTGTAGTAATTTAAAGCCCCTTTTATTCGTAACTATCGAATGAAAGGGGCTTTTTACACGTTTATATTGATGAATTGAAGATTATTATGAAAATTAATAATTTTATTCAATATTAGGACAAAGGATTCTATTAAACAAATTAATAAGAAGCGAGTATAATTAAAGTGATAGAAGCTTAGGTTTAACTACAAGGCATGATTTAAGTAAGGGAGCTAAAATTATGAGATGGGAAAGAAAACTTGCACAAAGCGTAGTAACGATTGTTTTACAAGCACTGGTTGCCCGACTCGTGTATCACTTATTTGCAAAGAAGCAACCGAAAGAAACAACGAAAAGCAATGACTAGTGTATTGTGGTAGCGGATGGGATTAAGCGTAAAGCGACCATTCGTTTTTTTATTAATTTTGCTCTTAACAATGCCAAGTATAAATTCTGTTGGCCTTTAAATTAATAAGATGATAAAAAAGTTAATTTAAAAGGAATTAGATTAGGCTATAATTATAAGAAGATAAATGACTAAGAGACGGGGGATATCTTATGAGTAAAAATAATCCTTTACGGAGCATGACTCCCAAAAATAAGAATTACAAATTATACAAAGCAAAGAAACAGTGGATTACTGCCTGTGCTACTTTTATGCTGGCTTTTGGGGCAACGGCAGTAGTAAATGCTAGTGTCCAAGCAGATACGACTACCCCAGCAACAACGCAAGCAAGTGGTAGTACTGTAACTGCAGCGGAATCGGCACAACCGCAAAGTTCCGTGACTGAGAGTGCTCAACAATCTGATGAAACGAAGAAAAATGTTGTAGCTAATACTACTGACACTTCTAAAACCAGTGAACAAAAGATTACAACTGCTCAGGATACTGAAAACTCAAGTTCCGCTTCTTATACAAATAGAACTAATAGTGAAGAAGAAAATAAAAATGCTTTTCTTGCTCTCAATGTAAATACTGCTGAGAATCCTGCCAATGAAGCACTTCAAGAAAATAAAACTGTTGCAACTGCAGCTACTACTAATGGCGGATATGATTCTGCTACGTGGGGGACATTAGATACCTCTAAGTGGACAGGGCAGACGACCACTTTTGATGGAAACAATTATTACCAATTAACTGGCTACACTGGCGATCAAACTCACATTATTGTGCCTAATGAGGCTGACTTTGCGGCCACTAATAAATCAACTGATGGTCTTCAAGTGTCGATTTCTAATGATTTAATTAAAAGCTGGAAAAATGCTACTACGATTGCTTTTAGTAAGACTAAAGATAAGAAGATTAAGCTTGCAAGTACTAACTTAGATAAGACATTCCAAAATGATGTGAATTTGACTAGTTTAGATGCTAATAGTTTAGATACAAGTAGCGTTACTTCGATGCAAAATACTTTTAGCGGTGCTACTAAACTCTCTTCTTTAACTGGAATTAGTGATTGGGATGTTTCCAATGTAACTAATATGTCCCTTTTATTCCAAAATGCGACGGGCTTGACTAGCTTAACTGGTTTGGAAAACTGGGATGTTCAAAAAGTTACGAATATGACTCGGATTTTCAACAATGTTAACAAAGTTACAGATCTTTCTCCTTTAAGCAATTGGAAGACTGATAGTTTACAAAACCTCAACACTGCATTTGCTAATAATAGTTTTACAAACTTACAAGGTCTAGAAAATTGGAATGTAAGTCATGTAACTGACATGGGTGTCATTTTTATGAGTGATGCTAATTTGACTGACATTAGTGCCTTAGCTAATTGGGATACTAGCAGTGTGACGGATATGAACCGGGTATTTAATGTTAACCAAGCATTAACTAGCCTGCATGGTCTAGAAAACTGGAATACCAGTAAGGTAACTAATCTTACTGCAATTTTTGCTAATGAAGGATCATTGGTTGATGCAAGTGCGATTGCTAACTGGAACACGAGCAATGTTACCAATATGTCAGTTTTGTTTGCTGGTTCATCGGCTCAATATGTTGATCTTTCTAACTGGGACTTTAGTAAGGTAACCAGTGCATCGAATGTCATAAATAATACTCAGTCAGTCATTTATCTCGGCAATAACTCCACCCTTACTGCTGATAAGTTAAACACTTTGGGTATTGCCAATGGTAGCTTTACTCAGCCAATCATTTTAGCTAGTGGTAATCTCTACACTCTTTTATCCAATAAAAACAATAATACACATAATATTACTATTAATAATGCAGATAGTGGGCAAAGTACAACTATTTCGTTCCCTGTTGTTTATGATGCAGCTGGCGCAAGTAACATGACGGATGCCATTAATAGTTACAAAGACATGGTTGATCAAAAGCTTGAGGATTATGTTACTGAACATAACTATGTACTAAAGAGAGTTTCAACTGCCCCTGTTGATGATGTAACAGGTCACAATAATCATCTAGTTAACTATGCGAATGCTACATACCAAGTTGTTACTATCCCGGCAGACCAAAAGAAAGAAATTCAGATTCAAGACAAGACTGTCTATAAAGGTAATAGTTTAACTGCTAAAGATTTAGTTGCTAATAGTGCAGATTTTCCAGCAGGCACTACATTTGAATTTATTAATAATAGTGAACCAAATTGGAATCAATTAGGAACATATAATGTTAAAGTTATTGCAACTTATCCAGTTTCTGTGAATGGTCAGCAATATACTGCCATAACTGCTCCAGCTACTGCTAAGGTAACTGTGACTGATCAAATGCAATTTACCATCACTTACTGGGATGATACGGAAAATAAAGAGATTGTTCAATTTGATATTCAAAATGCTGACAATGGTGGATATAGTCGACTTACATTTCCAGATGGCGTAAATTCAGATAAGTATCAATCTGTTAGTGTCTCTGGAGTACCTGCAGGAGCAACAGTTGCTGGAGATTACTGGAGATCATTTACAGATCCAAGTTGTAATTGGACAATACCAAATTATAAATGGACGACTGAGGCTGCTCCTTCATTCTATGGTGCAAATGTTGTTGTTCACTTAGTTCATAAAACTCAAGACGTAACTAATACTGATCCAGCTGCACAAGAAACACGCACTGTTACCGTAAATTACGTTAAGACAAAAGTTAATGAAGACGGTACTTACACTGAGGATGGTAATGCCTTTACTTCCGCAGTTTTAGATGTTTACTATACTCGGCAAGCTACAAAAGATTTGGTAACTGGAACTGTTACGTATGGTCCATGGCAATGGAATACTAAAAAAGGTGATAGTAATACACCTGGTTACCATGTAGTATCCGGGACTTGGACTAATTTACCGCAAGAGTGGGCTACAGTAACTGCCGATGTGCCAACCTTAGATGGATATACAGCTTACACTGGTGGTCCTGCTACAAATACTAATAAAGTTCCAGCTAATCAATTTGTTTTCCCTACTTGGAATGGTGGTGATGGCGATACCAGCGATATTTCTAAAGGCTCAACTGCATATACTACGGCTGCACCTCTTTATGAAGCTCAACCTGTTCATACCATTTTCTATGTTCCAAATAAAACTGAAGCTAGAACAATAACTGCTAAATTTGTGTATGCAGGTGGTGATAAGAATGGTCAATCAGTTGCACCCGATGCGCAGATTCAAGTTTTCTTCAAACAAGCTGGGACTATTAATGCTTCAATCAATAAAGTGGTTTATGGAGATTGGACTTGGGATAAGACGGTTGGTGATGAGGACCACTTAGGTTTCCATGTAATTTCTGGGAAATGGGATATAGCACAAGATGGACAATTTACTGTTACTCCTCCTGATGCTGGCAATGACTATGTAGTAGTAAACCTCAATTCTACAGGCACATATACTACTGTAAATTTTGCTAATCCAAATTATAATTCCAATACAGTATTTACTACTAATAATGCTCCTCAATGGTATGTTCGTAACGAATTGGCGACTTACTATGTACCTAAATCATTGACGCAAAAAACTATTAACCGTGTAATTAACATGATTGGGATCGATAAATCTATAAACGGGTCTGCCGTGGTCAAACCATCTATCACCACTCAATCAGCCACGATTACTAGACCTGTTAAAGTAAATGCTGATGATAGCGGAGTAACATTTGATGGCTTTGATGGGAGTGGCTGGACTACAGGTGAGTGGGGACGCTACAACAATATACCGGTTCCTAATAATTATACGAAAGTCATTAAACAAATAGTTACGCATCCTGATGGGACAACGACTGAAACAACATTAAATATTCCAAACTGGAGACCTATTCCAGCTCAAACTGTCACTATCGATACACTTCCGACTGTAATTAATATAACCTACACGGCAACTGCAACAGCATTTTTGGCAGGTACTAATGAGTCAACTTATACTGGCAGTCCAATCACTCTTAATGACCTTAATGATGGGGATGGTGATAATCCAATCTATGTTGGAGTTACAGGGCCAACTGGAGCACCTTATACTTTACAGGCTGGAGATGTTGAATTTTCATCTGATAACGGTCAAACTTGGACGACTGAAATGCCAACTAATGCAGGTACCTATGAGTTACGTTGGTCAGAACGAGGTAAGCAGGATGTTATAAAAGAATTTGGTAATAACAGTATTAAATGGGTAGATGCTCAGGGTAATTCAACCTTTACCAGTACTGCCACCTATATTATTAATCCAGCACCAGCTACTTTCACTTTAAGCAACCAGACATCTGGAAATTACACCAAGATCTATGATGGTCAACCTACGACTAGTATTGATCCTTCAAAATTAACAATTACTGCTAACTTTAACAATGCCAAAGTAGTTTTAGATACGACTGACCTTACTAGTGATAGTTATGAGTGGGTAGATGCTCAGGGTAATCCGATCAGTAATCCTGAAAATGTTGGAACTTACCACATAAAACTTAAGGACGCTGCGCTCTCTACTCTACAGAAGGATAATCCTAACTTTACTTTGACTAATGGTAGTGGCTTAGCTACTTACACTATTACAGCTGCTGAAAATACTGTAAGTGTCGATGGGACACAAACCAAAACTTACACGGGCCAATCAATTAGCGTTGATTATAATGCGAATGGCACTAACAGCGTTCAAGTAAGTATTAGTGCTAAAGACGGCGCAACAGCTAGCTTGAGCAATGTTCAATTAGATTCTGGTGACTTCCAAATTGTTGATGTCAGCGGTAAGCCTATCACTGCAACGAATGCTGGTGGTGTTTACCATATTGTCTTAACTGATGCCGGTGTTGCGAAGATTCAAAAGGCAGTTGGTGATAACTACAAGATTAGCCAAGGTACGAGTTTCGGTACTTTAGTCATTAACAAGGCCCAAGCATCTGCAGAATTTAGTGGCAACCCTTCATACGCTTACACTGGTAGTCCTAATAGAGATTACTTAAACGGCTTCTCAATTAAGCTGAATGAACCAAATAATCCAACTTATAACTTAGTTGCTGGCGATATTGAATTTAATGTTGATGGGACTTGGACTACTACTGTCCCAATTAATGTTGGAAAATATGAAGTTCGTTTATCGCAAGCCGGTTGGGATCATATCAAAGAAATTAATAGTGATAATGTAACTTGGGCTGCCACAGCATCTAGTGGAACTGGTACTTACACCATTACTCCTGCGAGCGCTAATACTGAACTTAGCGGTCACAATTCGATGGTTTACAATGGCAATTCAGTAACGACAGCTGATTTGTATACTGATGGTTCAACCATCAAGGTAGCCATTAATGGTAATAATGTTGTTAACTTACCAACTAGTTTTACTCTTGCAGATGGAGACTACGCTTGGAATACTCAAGATGGTAAAACACCTGTTAATGCTGGTAATTATACTCTGACTCTTTCTAGTGTAGGTCTTGATAAAATTCAAGCTGCAATTGATGAAGCCGTTGGTAAAGGCAATGTTATCTTGTCTAAGGACAATACTGGCAGTGCAACTTTCCAAATTGAGCAAGCTATCTCACCAGATGTTCAGTTAGATGGTAATGAAAAGAGTGAATATAATGGTCACGCAATAAGTTTTGATCCAACTAATGAAGAAATCAAGAAGAACTTTGGCTTCAATAATGTTCAAGGTTTGACTATTCCAGATTTAACTGCTGATGACTTTGAATGGGTCGATCAAGATGGCAAGCAGATTACTGCTCCAACTGATGCTGGTTACTACTACTTACAATTAAATGAAAAAGGTAAGTCCGCCTTTGCGAATGCTAACCCTAACTACACATTTGTTAAGGACGGAAATAGTACCATTTCAGGCCACATTACTTACCACATTTATCCAGCAAGTTTGATTATCGGCGTAAGTGGAACTGCATCACAAGTTTATAATGGTCAAAATGCAGCCATTAGCCAGACGCAGCTTGATAATGGTGATATTAAACTAGTGTGGGGTAACTCAAATGATGAGCCAAGTGGATTGGGAAGCTTCACTTTAGCTCCAGAAGATTTAGAAGTGGTTGATAGTGCTGGTAATCCAGTCAGCCATGCTAACGCCCAAGAAAACGATAAAACAGGTAATCCAGCTTATTATGTTCGTTTAACAAGTACTGCACTTAATAAGATTAAGAATCTAACAGGTGCAAGTAATTATGATATTAGTTTAGGTGGAACGACTGGTAATTTCTTAATCTATGCTCGCAAGGCTCAAGTTACTTTAAGCGGTAATCAAACGACCACTTACGGGGCTGATTTAGCCTTTGATCCAAGTGCTTACCACATTGAACTAACTAATTGGAATAGCAGTGTTCCTGTGCCAACTGATGCTGAAATTATTCAAGCAATTGGTGGGTTGAAGTCTGGGGATGTCTATATTAATGGCTTTGCTAATGGTCAAATGCCAGTCAATGTCGGCACTTATCAAGTTAAGATTGCTGATCAATTGTTACAAAGACTACAGGCAGCTTTTCCAGATTATGATTGGGACGTTGTTAATGGGACTGATAGTCCTGCTAGAAGTGGTTCATCTGATTTGCATTCTGTTGATGGCAAGCATGAACCAGCTACTTATGTCGTTACACCTGCTGATACTACCGTTACGATTAATGGCGCAGAACATATTAAATATGGTGAAAATGCGACGATTCAATATGGTGACGATAATGGCTACACTATTACCATTACTGCACCGGTCAAGAATGCGACAACTAACAATGAACATGAGCCAATTTATACAGATTTGAAGCTTGAAGCAGGCGATTTAGAGTTTGTAACTACTCCGGGCAATGTTGGCACTTATCAAGTGAAATTATCTGCTCAAGGGTTGAAGAAGCTTCAAGCTTTAACTGGCTCAACTAACTATAATTGGACGCAAGCTCCTGAAGCACGGGCTAACTTCTTTGTTGATCAAATGCCGGTGACAATTGCTGTCAGTGGAAATGAGCAAAACGTAACTTATGGTTCCAACGATTGGTTAAGTGCTATTAAGAAGAACCCTCAAGGCTACACTCTAACTGTAATAACTGAAAACGGTGATACTTTAAACTACCAAGCTAAAGATGGCGACTTGATTTTTAGTCAAACACCAGGCAATGTTGGTAGTTACCAAGTTGTCTTATCATCTCAGGGCCTGGATAATATCAAGAGTGCATTGGGTACTAACTATACTTATCCACAGGATGCGAGCGATGTAACTACTTATGGCACCTTTAAGGTGAACCAAGGCGAAGTAACGATTGGCTTAGATGGTAGCGATAGTAAGACCTATGACGGGAAAGCTACTACTCCAGCTGATTTGAACACTGGTAAGTATAATTTGACTTATTCAGCCACGGTTTATGCTCCAGACGGTACTGCACAAACAATTAAGTTAACTAGTGCTAATTTGCAGTTTGCTAATGGTGATCCTGTTAATGCTGGTAGTTATACGGTTGAATTATCACCAGTTGGTCAAGCTAAGTTGAAGAGTTTAACTGGCAACAATGGCGATAACTACAAGTGGACATTTAATACCAAGGCAACTTACACGATTAATACAGCTACTGATGCTGGTGCAAGCTTGTCAGGTTCTAACCAAATGATATTTAATGGCTCAGCAGTTACTACCGCTGAAATTAACAATGGTGGTGACATTATTGTTAACTTGACCTTCCCTGGTAGCACTGAAAATAGTATTTACCACTTGCAAGATGGTGATTACATTTGGACTAATGGTGAGGCACCAACTAATGTAGGTACTTACACTATTAAGTTGACCCAAGCTGGTTTGGCTCATTTGCAAGCTGCAATTGATCAATATGCTGGTTCAGGAAATGCAAAAATTAATGAGAATAGCTTAACTGGTTCAGCTACTTTTGAAATCGTTCCCAAGTCAATTACTGATGTAACTATCTCTGGCAAGGATCAAGAAAAGACTTATGATGGTCAGGCCGCTAGTTTAGATGTAAAAGACTTAACGATTAACGCTAATGATCTTGTGACTGATAACCCATTATCAATGAAGGATATTACTGCTAGCGACTTTGATTGGTATGATACGGACGGGAATAAGCTTGATGTGGTTCCAACTAATGCTGGAGTTTATGAAGCTCGTTTGAAATCCTCTGTTCTCCAAACATTACAAGCTGACAACTCTAACTACAGCTTTAATACTGCCAGCGGTACGATTAAGTACACGATTAATCAAAAAGCAGCTACTGATACTTTAGGTGGAAATGGCAATAAGGTCTACAACGGTCAAGAAATTTCAGTTAGTGATGTCTTTAATTCAATTACTTGGACGCCAAGTGACTTAGTTGATGGTCAAAGTTTAGATCTTTCTAATTTAATCGCTGATGACTACGCTTGGTACACCAAGAATGCAGACGGTACTTACACTGAAGTGACTGGCTTACCAACTAATGTTGGCACTTACTACTTGAAGCTTAAGGATAGCTCAATTGCCAAGATTCAGGCTGCTAACCCTAACTATAGTTTTGCTACTGGCGCAATTAGTGGTGAGTATACTTATAAGATTAATCAAGCTAATGCTACGATCACTTTGCCAGATACTAGTACTCAGACTATTACTTGGAATGGTAAGCCAGCAACGATTAATCCAGCTAGCTTTATTCCAGAGATTACTACCGATAATCCAAATGAAAAGACCATCGCTTTGCCAAGCACTTTGCAATTAACTGCCAGTGATTATGAATTCTTACAAAATGGACAAGTAATTTCTGCACCAAGTGAAATTGGCACTTATCAAGTTCGCTTAACCCAAGCTGGCTGGCAAAAAGTTCAAAATGCGATTGCTGGAAATGCCAACTACATTTGGAATTACCAAGGTGAAGGTAATTATCATATCGAAAAGGCAACCGCAACCATTGCTCTTGCCGGTTCAGGTTCAACAATTTATACAGGTAGTGCAGTAGTAATTCCAGCTACTGATGGAGTCGTTAATGGTATTAGCGTGAAATTATCGAATGGTCAAACTTATGTCTTAAAGCCGGAAGATCTTGAGTTTGTAGACGACCAGGGTAAGCAAATTCCTGCACCAACTAATGCCGGTAAGTATAAGGTAAGATTAACTGCGGTAGCCTTAGGTCAGATTCGAAGTCTTGAAAGTAATCACTATAACTATACTTATAATAATGATGCAGTAGACTTTACGATTAAAAAAGCTACAGCTAAAGTTGGTTTACTTGGTAATCAAAATAGCGACTATACTGGTAAGGCAGTAACCTTAAATAATGGTAAATTCCGAGTTCTAATTATTACTAACAATGGTCAAACCTTGAATTATAACTTGCAGCCCGGCGACTTAATGACAACCGTTGCAGATCCAACTAATGCGGGTCCCTATGATGTTTACTTGTCAGCACAAGGAAAACAAAACTTAGAAGATATTAATAGTAACTATAATTGGACGTTTGTGAATACACCAGCTCTACTGAATATTGCTCCAGCTGAATTAACAATTGGCCTTATTGGAACTGCTTCAAGTGTATATGATGGCAATCCAGTTAAAATTACCAGCCAAGATCAAATGCAGAACCTAAAGCTTCATTGGGACGGCTACGATGATGCACCTGAGGGAGTGAAGTTTACTCTTCAACCATCAGATTTAGTAATTAACTATGGAGCTGATGCAATTCAAGCTGGTCAATATGCTATTACATTAAGTGCAGCGGCCATTCAGCGCTTGAACCAAGAAAATCCAAATTATAATATTACCCAATCAACTAAAGATTTGGCTCAATACGTTATTTATGCGCGTAAAGGACGCATTACCTTAAGTGGAACTCAAACTACGCCATATGGTCGTCAAGTGGTAATTGATCCAACTAAATTTACAATTACTTTAACTGATACTATGAATGGGAAAGATATTCTTTATCCAACACCATTATCAGTAGGTGATTTACAATTTAAGGATACCCAATATTTTGATAATAATTTACCAACGCAAGTAGGTAATTATGAGTTAGTGCCAACTCAAAAACTTTATAATGCTTTAAAAGAATACTATCCAGATTATGACTTTGGTGATAGTAAATCAGAAGAATTTACTGCAACTAACGGTACTATGAGTAACGAAAATTCAGATATTACGTCTGATTCCGACAATACAGATACTGATAAGCAACATACAAAAGGCGCTAACTACATAATTACACCAGTTGATGCTTATATTTCTTTGAATGGTAGTGAAAATGTTCGTTACACGGGTAAGGATCAAGCAATTGATTATAGTGAGTATTCTGTTTCAATCGTTGGTTTAGTTAATGGCGATAAGTACAGCTATACTTTGCAAGATGGTGACCTTGAATTTGTAGGAATAACGACGCCCAATGAAGTAGGTAATTATCAAGTTAAGTTAACTAATCAAGCTCTGGAAAACATTAGAAAATTAAATAGTGTGGATTATAATTGGTTACTCTCAGATAATGCGTATACAGCACCATTTGATGTAACTCAAATGCCAGTAACGATTACTGTAGGCGATAAGACTAATGTACCAACGATTATTTATGGTGAGGATACTACTTTAAACCCAGCCGACTATACTATTAGTGTCAAAACCGCTGATGGCCAAACTTTAGCCTATACTCCAGTTGCCGGTGACCTCCAATTTAAAGATGGTACCCCAACTAGCATTGGTACTTTTGAAGTTATTCTTTCTAACCAAGGATTACAGAATATTGAAAAACACTTTGGGACAAAGAACTACACTTATACTTCGACAGATAATGGTAGCTTTATCGTTAAGAAAGCTTTAGCTGGAATTAAAATAGTTGCCAATGGTTCTGATAGTATGATTTATAACGGTGAAGTAGCTAACTTGGATGCTGAGGATTACAAGTTAGAAATCACCACTAACAATGGGAAAACAATTAGTATTCCACTTGTGGCAGGTGATTTAGTCTTTAGTACTGCTTCAAAGCCAGTAAATGTTGGAAGCTATGAAGTTACCTTAACGCAAGCAGCTCTTAATAAGATTAAAGAAGAGTATCCAAATTATGACTGGAGTAATCCAATTGCCGGCACTTATACTATTAATAAAGCTAGTGCTGATGTAACTACTTCAGGAGCATATGATGTGCTTTACAACGGCCAAATTCCTGAAATTAATGTTGCTAAGATTACTAACGCTATTGCTACTAACAATGGTGTAGATCTTACCGCCCCAACTTTATCTGCTGACGATTATGAGTGGGTTGATGAAGATGGAAAAGTAATTGCTGACCCAGTAAATGTTGGTACTTACTACTTGAAGCTCAAGAATTCTAGTCAAAGTAAGATTGCTAATAATAGTAATTACATTTGGAAATTCAATGGTTTAGCTAGTGTCACGATTAGCAAGGCAAATGCAACCATTGGCTTTAATGGTACTCAAGAAACTCCTTATACAGGCAGTGTAGTAGCATTAGAGCCTGATAAATTTGAAGTTAAACTTTCTAACGGTCAAACTTACCAATTGACTGACAAAGATATTCAAGTTATCGGTAATCCAATAAATGTTGGTACTTACCAAGTTAAGTTAAGCCAAGCTGGAATTGATGCAATCAAAGCAACTGATAGTAACTATAACTACAGTTACGATGACAGTCAGGGAGTACTAGTAATTGTTCCCGCCAAGGCTAGTGCAACAATAAGTGGTTCTCAAACTACTCAAGACTTAGAACTTGATCCTCATAACTACTCAGTTGTTGTAGCGCTAAACGAGCAACGACAAACTATTACTGGATTAACAGCAAATGATTTTATCTTCAGTAAAGATGGTCATCCAGCTCAATTAACTGAAGCAGGAACTTATGACGTTGAGCTTAGTGGGGATGCAATCAATAAGATTCGTCAAGAAAATCCAAATTACAATATTGACTTCAGTTCAATAGCCACATTTATTTTGGAAAATAGTAGTCAAACTATTAACTATGTGGATGCTGATGGTAAGGTAATTAGTGCATCCTCAGTTGGTGGAAAGCTTAAAGGAAATCAAGTTGAATTTACTCCTCAATTCCCTGCTGGTTGGGTAGCAAGTGATCCAAGTGAAGTGCCAACTGAAATCACCATTAATAATGGAATTACTGTAATTAAGATTAAGCATGGAGTAACTAACGTTGATCATAATAATCCGGTTCCTGACGGTGAGAAGACTGTAACCGGTGAAGTAATTGATGGCGCACATGAAAGTGACTTAAACCAGACGATTACTAGAACGATTGTTATAACTAACCCAGATAGAACAAAGCAGACGATCCCTCAAGAAGCTAAGATTTACCGTGATGCTACTTACGATGATGTTACTGGTAAAGTAACTTATGGGGAATGGTCAACGGCTAAATGGGATGCATATACTCCAGAAAATATTCCTGGTTACACGGTAAGTGAAAGCATCGTGCCAGCTGTTGAAGTGAAGAACGGTCAACAAGATGAGACTGTCAATATCACTTACACCGCTAATGAGCAAAGTGGTAAGATTTCATACCAAGATGCAGATGGCAAGGAAATTGGTTCTACAACAATTACTGGTAAGACAGGCGAAACTATAACTATTACTCCAGAAGTTCCAGCTGGTTGGCAATTAGTTCCGGGCCAAGGAATTCCAAAGACTGTCACTGCTACAGCAGACAGAATTCCAACGGTAATAGTTAAAGTTGAGCATAAGACGGTTGTTGTTACTCCAGCAACTCCTGCGACTGACATTCCGACTGGTAAAGTTCCAGGTGATCCATCCAAGAATTACTCAACAATGGAAAAACTAACGGTTACCCCAACGCGGATAATCAATATTAAATACCCAAGCGGTGAAGAACAATCGATTCCACAAAAAGTTACATTTACCCGGACAGCGGTCTTTGATGAAGTAACAGGTGAAATTAAATACACTGAATGGCTTCCCCAAGGCACTGCGCAATGGGCTAGTTATCAACCGACGACTGTTACGAACTATGTGCCTAGTCAAAAGATTGTGCCAGCAATGACGGTAAATCCTGAGACGCCAAATGAAACGGTTGACATCACGTACGATAAGATTCCGGAACCACAAGAAGGCCAAGAGATTATTAGTTACCAAGATGCCAATGGTCAAGTAATCCATACACAAACTGTTACTGGTGAAGAAGACAGTGATGTTTCCTTCAAGCCAGAAGTTCCGACTAATTGGCAACCAACTGGCGAACTTCCGCAGTCTGTGAAGATTACTAGTGGGACAACTGTGATTGTGATTGAGCCAGTTACTGTGCCAGTTCAAGAGCATAGGACGGTAACGCGGACAATCGTTGAGCACCTGCCAAGTGGTGACAAACAAACCGTGCAAACAGTCGGCTTAACCGGAACTGGGACAAAGAACTTGGTCACTGGTGAAGTTACTGACGTTAAATGGAATCGTGGCAAATTTGCGGCCTTTACTCCTGCAACCGTACCAGGGTACACGACAAATATGCGGATTGTTCCTGAGATAGATGTCACAGCAGCCAGTGGTGACAGTACTGTCGAAATTAACTACATTCCTAATGAGCAGACGGGGATGATTATTTACCGCGACGAAAATGGTAGTGATATTAGTCAAACTGCTCTCAAAGGTAAAACAGGTGCGAAAGTGGCGGTCAACTTAACTGTGCCAGCTGGTTGGCAACTTGTCTCCGGTCAATCAATTCCAGCAACAGTCACGGCTACTCCTGATGGAATTCCAGATGTTGTCGTTTTGATCAAACATCAAACGATCATTGTAAAGCCAGGAGAAGAAGCCCCAACCGGAAAAGTTCCTGGTAATCCATCAACAACTTACGAGAAGATGGAATCCCTAACCAAAGAGGTAACACGAACCATTACTGTTAAGCTGCCGGATGGACAACGCCAGATAATTACACAGGCTGTTAAATTTACCCGGGCAGCAACATTTGACGCGGTTACTGGTAAGGCAACTTATAGCGCTTGGCAAGTTGATGGCAGTAATGAATGGCCAGCATATACGGCACCAGCAATTAATGGCTATACCGCTAGTCAGACTGCTGTTTTCGCTGAAATGGTTATTCCTAGTGATGAAAATCAGAGTATCGAGATTGAATACACTAAGAATAATCAACCAGTAGAACCTGATCAACCAGTAACACCAACTCAACCGGCACAACCGACCGAACCATCAGTCCCAACAAATGATGGTGACAAGTTAGTGCCTGATGATCAGTTGCCAACTAAACCGATTGAACAAGAAAAGCAACAGGTTTCAAATCAACATTTTGTCTCACATCAATTAGCTCAGGCCCCAGTAGAAGGAAAGTCAAAAGCTAATGCCCTTCCTCAGACTGGTAATGATCAAAGTAATAATTCTGTATTAGGATTTGCATTCGTTGCCCTTGCAGGTATCTTTGGTTTAACTGGTATGAAGAAGAAAAAACGAGAAAAGTAATTAAAAATAAATAAAGCTAAACAAGCTCCTCATTATTCTCTAAATAGTGGGGAGCTTGTTTATATATCGATAAAATAACGAAGAATCTAAATAATTTATTAATATAATAAAGCTTGATTTTGATGATTAGATCAAGAATTTCTTTCTTTATCTAGTGATATATTAAAAGTGAAATGCTTAACGATTAACAAATGACAAAATTATCATTTGTTTAAAAAAACTTAAACATTTTTTCTGGCTTTGAAAATATTTAAAAATGCCGTTATATAAAGATTCTATCGATTGATAAGCTAAAACGCTGTTTTTAGTTTTTGAAAATCGACAAAAGAATAGTTGTGTTTTAAATCAAAACAAGTAATATAGAAAAAGTAAGCAAACAATTATTACAGTTATTTAATATATTTATTGCTGGCGCTATAAAAAATATTAAGGGGGAAATTTGATGTTATCACGGAATAATCATCAGGAACAATTTAAGAAGTATGAACCTAAAAAACAACGGTTCACCATTAAGAAGTTATCTGTTGGTGTGGCCTCAGTTCTTTTGGGGATTTCTTTTGCAAATGGTGTATCAGCTGATACAACTGATGCTAATGCAGATACCAATACTAATAATGGTGATGGTTCAGAACAAACCGACCACAATTTAGTTTTAAATTCTGCTAATAATCAAACGTTAAAAGAAGCAACTACTGCTAACCAAGCTAGCGGTGCTATGCCAGTCTCACAGAACCCTGCTGGTGATCTTAAAACTCCAGTGGCTGATCAGTTTGAACAGACTGTTGCTAGTGCAGCTTCTCAAGCAATTGCCCAAAGTACATTAGCAAATACAAATGATAGTGCAAATGCTAGTGTTCAAAATACTGCTCAGCCGGCTGCGGCGAACCAGGATAATAGATTATCAAAGGAAACAACTGCTGATACGCAATCATTTGCTACCCAGTCTTTTAATGTTTCAAACAATGCAACTGATTTAGATAATTCAGCCATGCTTGCTCAATTATTTAGAACTTCATTAGCAGCGGTACCAGCAAGTGAGGGCACTACTAATACTACGCCAGTTGACTTAAGTACTTATAATCCGAACTTTAATATTACTAATGGGAAAGAATATTCAACATACTTTGGAAACCTTCCACAAACTCAAATGGGATTTTCACAGTATCGAGATATAACTAATAATAATGTTTTGACCCTTGCTACTGATAAAGATAATCCGGGTAATAACATTTATTTCTATGTTAATAGTAAATTAGCTACTACAATTGGAAAAGATGAGTGGACAAAGCCCTGGAATGGACCATTAACTATAACGCAAACTAATGGCAATGTATATTCCGGTGGAACGTATAAATATTCTAGAAAAATAGTCACATTTGGAGGATACAAGTATACTCGAATAAATTTAGAGAATGGTAATGGTATGAGTCCGGTTGATGTACCAAGTACAGGTGCTTTTACCACTAGTGGATCGAATTTGATGATTTTATGGGGAGATGGTGATCCGATCGCTAAATCACCAGTTGCTCAGCAACGATGGAATAGTGGGGGAGAACGCATACCTGGTAAAGTTCAACAAACCATATGGTATGTTAATGCTGATACTGGTGAAGTCATGGCTCATAAATCATCTGACCTTTTAGTAGCTGGTCAGCATTATGATGTGTCAGCAGCAAGCCCTGCAAAAGTAGAATATAAGGGTCAAGTTTATGATTTGATAAATCGAACAGATGGAAAGTACGACTCTTCTGAATTAAATGAACAAGTCTTAAATGCGGTCTTAACTAACAATAATGGAGAAAAAATTACTGTTAGGGATGTTATTAATACACCGCTTGAAGGAAAAATAGGTAGTTCTAGAAAAGGAAACATTACCGTTGGGACTACTGACTATGGACCAAGCAGAATTTATGTTTCTTAACAATTAGACGATGGAGGAACAATTTCACTTAATACCTATGATATTCAGCCTAGCGATTCAACACCGGGAGCTATGGCAGCTACTTTTGTTGATGCAGGTAATATTTCCGCAAAAAGGTTGCCATCGGTATATACTGCTAATACAGGTGATGAAACTCAAGATGCTGCAGCAGCGACAGCACAAGGAGCTAGATCCGCGGTTTTTAATAATCGGGTTCCGGGAAATCAAGACGTTGTGTTCTTATATCGTACTCCAAAGGCCCAAGAGCAGAAGGCTAATGTTACTTTTATTAATGATGATACGGGAGTTGCTATTAGTGCTGTACAAACAGCTACAGGTAAAAGCGGAGAAACTATCACTTTCCCTAATGCCGCATACACTGTAGCTGACCTTGAAAAGACTTATACTTACAACGGCACTACTGGTAATGGAGTAGTCAATGGCGCAGCTTCGGGAAGCTTTACGAATGTCACTTTCCCAGTTTATGATTCTGATAATGATACAACGCAAAGCTTTGTTATTCACTTTAAGAATAAGACGCCAGATATGCCTACTTACCATCAAGGCAAGGAAGAGTCAGTGACCGTTAATCGGACAATTAACTATTACGATAAGGTAACTGGCGCTAAGATTCCAAGTGATTTAATCGCTACTAACCCAGTTAAAGATTCAGTAATTTTCACTCGTACTCAAGTATTGGATCAAAATGGTGAGGTTGTCGGTTATGGTACTGTTAGCAGTGATGGTAAGTCCTTTAGAACTCAAGATTGGCATACTGCTGAAGGCTTGACTACTGATGAATTTGCTGCTAAGAAGTCTGCGGACCTTTCAGCATTCAACTACACTGCTCCTGAATTCCAAGACGGAACTAGTGCAAATGTTGTAGCAGCTCATGAAGTAACACCAGATACTCAAAATCTTGAATACAATGTTTACTACGGTCACCAAACGCAACAAGTTACAACTAACCAAGATGTAACCCGTCGTTTCCACTACATCTTTACTGATGGCACTACGCCAGAAAGCCACTTGACTCCTCAAGCAGACCAAAAAGTAACCTTTACTGGAACTGCTACTAAGGACTTGGTAACTGGCAAGACTGGTGATACTGTTTGGACTCCATCAACTGGTACTTTAGCGCAAGTTGATGGTCAACAAGTAGCTGGCTACCACATTACTGGTAACGTAAATGCTAACGCTGATGGTAGTGCGAATGCCGTTACAGTAAACCCAGCTTCTGGCGATATTGATGTAACGATTGTTTACACTCCAGATGCTAAGACTCCGGATACTCCACAAAAAGCTAAGGTTACTATTTACGATAAGACTGAAAACAATAAGCAATTATCTGCTTTTGAAAATAACAATGGTACAAAGGGCAGTGCAATCAGCTTTGACGGTGAACCACAAACCCTTCAAGCTTACTTAAATTCAGGCTACGTATTTAATAGTGCAACTGATGCCAATGGTAATTCAATTGGTACTGCTTCAAACATTACCTTTGGAAACTTTGATAGTGTTGATGGCAATGTTCAAAGCTTTAACATTTACTTAGTTCACGGAACTGATACTAAGACTGAAAGTGCAACAACTAATGCTCACGTTCACTATGTTGTTGCCGGTAATGAAGCTAATAAGCCAGCTGCCCCAGCTGATAGTCCAGTTCAAACAATTAATTGGACTCGTACTAACACTACTGACAAGGTTACTGGTGCAACTACTGAAGGAACTTGGACTCCAGACAAGAACGGCTTTACTAGTGTAACTTCGCCTACGCTTACGAACTACACTCCAGATCAAGCGGTTGCTAACTTTACTACGCCACAACCAAATCGTGATCAAGTAGTAACTGTTGTCTACAATCCAAACCCAGAAGTTGCTCAAAAAGCTGACTTAGTTATTTACGACAAGACTGATAACAACAAGCAACTTAACAGCTTCAATAATAGTGGTAAGACTGGTACCCAAATTTCATTCAGTGGTTCTGCAAATTACGTTGCGGACTTAATTGCTAAGGGTTACAAGATTGACAGCTTTGTAAATGATCAAAACCAAACTTCTAACCCAACTTCATATGGTCAAATCAATTTCAGTAACTTTGATAACAACAGTACTAGTGACCAACACTTTAAGTTGTACTTAGTTCACGATACTGAAAACGTAACGGACAAGAAGACTACTACTTCAACTGTTCACTATGTTGTTTCAGATGGTAAGACTAACCCACCATCCGATAACACGCAAACAATTACGTGGACTCGGCCAGGAACTAAGGATAAGGTCACAGGTGTAACTACGCCAACTGGTAACTGGACTACTCCAGATAACTACACTGATGTGCCTACACCAAACCTTGATGGATACACTCCAGACAAGACTAATGTTCCAGCCCCAACTCCAGATCCAAACCAAAACCCAACAACTGTCGTTACTTACAATCCTAAGACTCCAGATGCACCAACTTACACTGGTACTACTGAGACTAAGACTGTAACGCGGACGATTAACTACTATGACCGGGTAACTGGTGAAAAGATTCCAGCTAACTTGATTGCTGATAATCCAACAACCCAAAACGTGACATTATCACGGACACACGTTGTATCATCAACTGGTCAAGACATGGGTTATGGGACTGTTAGTGCTGACGGTAAGACCTTTACTAAGGCCACTACTGCTGATGGTTGGAACACTGGTGACTGGGCGCAAGTAACTTCACCAGATCTTTCAAATGCAGGTTACACTACTCCTGATTTAGCACAGGCTGATCATGTAAAAGTAAATTCTGCTACTAAGGACGCGGTGGTTAATGTTTACTACGGTCACCAAACTGAAGTGATTACGTCAAATAACCCACATAATCCTGGTGGCAACATTAACCCTAATGATCCACGGAATACCCCATCCGTTTACCCAGATGGTTTGACGAAAGAAGCTTTAACTACTGAAGTAGCTCGTCATATTAACTATGTTGGTGTAAATGAAGATGGTACTACAACTCCAGTAAATGGGGCTCCAGATGGCAAGAGTACTTACACTCAAACCGTTTCCTTTGAACGTAATGCCGTGATTGATAAGGTAACTGGTCGAATCTTAGGCTACAGTACTGATGGCACTCCTAATGTAACGACTACTGATAAGGATCGTGCTTGGACGCCAACAACCCAAAACATGGATTCTGTAGCTTCTAAGACTCCTAGTGAAGTAGGCTATGACAAGGTTGACATTTCAACTGTTGGGGGCGTAACTGTTTACCCAGGTCAAAAGGTTAACGATGTAACTGTCACTTACACTAAGAACAAGACACCTGAAGTTACTCAAAAGGCAACCCTTGAAATTATTGATAACAACGATGCTAACTCACCTAAGCAATTAGCTTCATTTAGTAACGAAGGTAAGAGTGAAGATCAAATTAACTTCGCTAACTCAAATGAGATCCTTCAAAGTTACTTGAGTCAAGGTTACAAGGTTCAAAAGACTGCTGGTAACCTTAGTGGGGATGCTCAAAGTGGTTACACTTACCCAACGTACGGTAACACTGCCCAAGACTTCAAGATTTACTTAGTTCACGATACTGAAGACAAGACTGAAACTGCTACAGCAACTGCTCAAGTTCACTATGTTGTTGCGGATAATGGGGTACAGGCTCCTAAAGATAGTGATCTTCAAACTGTTACTTACACTCGCACCAATACCATTGATAAAGTAACTGGTGCTACTGTAAAGGAAGGTACTTGGCAAGCTGACAAGAACGCATTTACTGATGTAACATCCCCAGATCTTTCAAAGGATGGTTACACCCCAAGTCTTGAAAATGTTCAGTTTAACGCTCCAGAACGTAATGTAAATCAACGCGTAACTGTTGTTTACAACCGTTCTGCTCAAGCTGCAGACTTACAAATTATTGATGATAATGATCCACAAAACCAACGAGTATTAGCTACTTACTCCGCTGGTGGCGAATCAGGTAAGCAAATTAGTTTTGACGGTTCAAACGCGCAACTACAAAACTACTTGAACAATGGTTACACATTTGAAAAATCTGAAGGTCAAGGTATGAGTGGGGATGCCCAAAATGGCTTCACTTACCCAAGCTTTGATAACGATTCTCAATCTAACCAAAGCTTCAAGATTTACTTGAAACACGCAACTAGGAACAAGACTGAAACAGCAACAACTACTGCCCATGTTCACTACATCATGGCAGACGGTACAAAGGCTCCAGACGATAGTGCAACTCAAACTATTAACTGGACGCGGACGAATACTGTTGACCAAGTAACTGGTGCAATTGTAAATGAAGGTACTTGGTCTTCCGATAAAGGTGCCTTTACTGATGTTGATTCACCAGCAGTAGCAGGTTACACTCCAGGGACTAAGACTGTGAAATTTGCTACTCCAGAACGCGGTGTTAACCAAGTAGTAAATGTTGTTTACACGAAGGATGCTCCAACTCCTGAACAACAAAATGCATTAGTTGTTTACCAAGACGTAAATGACCCAGCTCATCCTGTTGATTTAGGACAAAGTGATCAATTAACTGGTCAAGCGGGAGATGCAATTAACTACAGTACTGCCGACAAGATTGCTGAATATGAAAAACAAGGTTATGTATTAGTATCGAATGGCTTTGATGCAAATGGTACTAAGCCAAGCTTTGACAATGTAAACGGCAATACTCAAACCTTCTATGTAACATTTAAGCATGGCATTCAACCAGTAACGCCAACAACCCCAGGTACACCAGACCAACCAATTAATCCTGACAATCCAGATGGTCCTAAGTATCCAGCTGGCACTGATCAAACCAGCTTAACTAAGGATGTAACACGGACTGTTACTTACGAAGGCGCAGGTGATCAAACACCAAATCCTGTAACCGATACGCTTCATTTCCAAGGAACAGGTTACTTGGATAAGGTAACTGGTAAGTGGACTGATGCTAATGGTAATGAATTAGCAGACCAAGCTAAGGGTATTACTTGGACAATTACTGATGGTACTAAGGATGAAGGTAGCTTTAACTTAGTTCCAACTAAGCACATCGATGGTTACACTTCCCAAGTTGTAACTGACGGTGCTGATGATGGCAACGGAAACGTTAAGAGTTACACTGGCATTACTCATGCGAGTGACAATATTAATGTCGTTGTTCGATACAACCCAGTTGTTGCTGAACAAGGTAACTTAATCGTTAAGTTCCATGATGATACTGATAACAAGGACTTGACTGGTGTAGGTACTGATACTGGTACTCAAGATGTTGGTACTCAAGTAACTTACAACCCAAGTACTGATTTAACTAACCTTGAAAACAAGGGTTACGTTTATGTATCAACTGACGGTAATATTCCTTCATCAATTGTTAAGGGAACAACTACTGTAACTATCCACGTCAAGCATGGTACTGTTCCAGTAACACCAGATAACCCAGGTACGCCAGATCAACCAATTAATCCTAACGATCCAGATGGTCCTAAGTACCCATCAGGAACGGACAAGGCTTCAATTGATAAGACCATTACGCGGACTGTTCATTATGAAGGTGCAGATCAATACACACCAAATGATGTTCAACAACCAGTACACTTCACGGCAAAGGGTGAACTTGATAAGGTAACTGGTGAATGGACTGCTCCATTAACTTGGTCAGCAGATCAAACATTTAATGGGGTAACCACTCCTAAGATTCCGGGTTACCACGTTGTAAGTGTTGATAAGGATACAACCGACAACCAAAACGTTGATAGTGCTAAGATTAGCCACACTGGTGCAGACTACACTGTAACAGTTAAGTATGCTAAAGATGCTGCACCAACGCCAGATACTACAGCTGGTAAGGTAACTTACATTGACGACACTACAGGAAGTACTTTGAAGACTGATTCGTTTAGCGGTAATGTTGATGCTAATATTGATTACACTACTCAAGATAAGATCAACAGTTACATCAACATGGGTTACAGGTTAGTATCTAACAACTTCACTGATGGTAAAGAAGTCTTTAATAAAGATGCTTCTAAGAACAACTTTGAAGTTCACTTGGTACACGATACTGTTCCAGTAACTCCAGAAAATCCAGGTACGCCAGATCAACCAATCAACCCTAACGACCCACGTCCACAAAATGAACAACCTAAGTATCCAAATGGTACTAGCGAAACTGACCTTGCTAAGGACATTACACGGACTGTTCATTACGAAGGCGCTGGTGAATACACACCAAATGATGTTCAACAACCAGTACGCTTCACGGCAAAGGGTGTCCTTGACAAGGTAACTGGTCAATGGATTACTCCATTAACTTGGTCAGCAGATCAAACATTTAATGGCGTAACTACACCTAAGATTCCGGGTTACCATGTTGTAAGTGTTGATCGGGATGCAAATGGCAATGATGTAGCTTCAACTACTATTGCTCACACTGGTTCTGATTACACAGTTAATGTTGTTTACGCTAAGGATGCGGTAAAGCAAGCTGAAAATGCCAACTTGCACATCATTGATCTTAGTGATAACCAAAAAGAACTTGCTAACTTCAAGACTTCCGGTGACGACAACACTGCAATTAACTTCAACGGTGCCCAAGTTACTATCGATAGCTTAATTAAAGCTGGTTACAAGGTTAATAGCATTGTTCAAGCAACCAGTGATCCAAATAACCCAACTAAATACGGTACTGATTATGCAAATGCAGCAGGCCAATGGACATTTGATGACAAGCCTGGTGTAGATCAATCATTCTACGTATATCTTGAACATGATTACGCTCCAATTAATCCAGAAAATGCTTATGGTCGAACTGACTTGACACAAACTGTTACTGAAACAGTCCATTATGTTGATGAAGATACTAACAAGCCTGTTGCCACAGACTACACCAATACTCTTACCTTCAAAGGCCAAGGTCGCGTTGACAAGGTAACTGGCAAGATGCTTAAGATCAAGAGCATTGAAAATGGTGTAATCACTTATGACTATGACGTTGCTAACCAAATTGACATTAGTAGTGCTAAGTTAAGTGATTTTGCTTGGTCAAATCCAACAACATTAGCTAAGGTTGTATCTCCAACCATTGCGGGATACACAATTGATGCTGCTAAGACTACCCCAAGTGAATTAGCTGACGGTAATGACATTAAGGAAATCCAAAATGTTGCTTACGATCATGGTAATGTAGAAGCTACTGTTTACTACAAGGCAAACCCAGTTGTAGAACAAGGTTCAATTAAGGTAACTGTTTACGATGTTAAGGCTGGTCAAGATGTTCCTGGCTACGAAGCAAATAGTGGTACTGAAAATGTTGGCACTCCATTTACTTACGACACTCAAGGCAACATTACTAAGTTAACTAATGAAGGTTACAAGGTACTTAACCCAGATATTACAATTCCAACTCAGATTTCTAAAGGTGATCAAAGTTTTGTAATTTACGTTGACCATACTGTAGTTCCTGTAACGCCAGACAAGCCAGGTAATGGTTTGAACCAAGATGATCTCCAAAAGACTGTAACTGAAACTGTTCATTATGTAGTTAATGGTGGAAATGCACAAGCTCCAGCTGATAAAACAGCAACACTTCACTTTAACGGTACAGCATATTACGATTCAGTAACTAAGAAGTGGACTGACGCGGATGGCAAGGAATTAAGTGATCAAACTCAAAACATTACTTGGACTGCTCAAGATGGTAATAAGTTCAGTACTGTTGTAACTCCATATCTTGATGGTTATATTGCAAGTGTTCAAGATGGTTATGATGACGGTAACAAGAACGTTAAGGAAATCACTGGAATTGATCAAAACAGTGCAAACGTAAACGTAACTGTAACCTATACTCCAGTGACTCCAGCTAAGACGCAACAAAATGCTCAATTGACTATTCGCGATGTAACTCCTGGTCAAGAACAAGACTTAGGTAGCTACACTCAACCTGGTCTTGAAGGCGATGCAATTAGCTTTGGCAATGCTCAAGAATTTGTTCAAAACTTATTGAACAAGGGTTACGTTTGGGATGGTGCTTCATACAACGGTACTAACCTAGATGCTACTAACTATGCTGGAATTAACTTTGGTAACTACGACAACGCTGATGATAAGAATGGCATCAGCCAAAAGTGGGTAATCAACTTAGTCCATGGTGTAACTCCGGTAAACCCAGATCATCCAGATGACAAGAATGGTTACACTAAGGAATACCTTGATCGCACAATTACACGTGATGTAACTTATGTTGACGAACAAGGTAATGAAATGCCAGGCTTAACTCCTGAACACCAAGAAGCTAAGTTCCAAGGTTCTGGTTACTTAGATAATGTAACTGGTAAGTGGGTAAATGTTGAAAATGGTAAGATTACTGGTCTCGCCGATGGATTAACTTGGACTCCAGATACGGATGCCAACTTTGCTGCAATTGCTGCGAAGACCGCTGATGGTTACCACGTAATTTCTGTGAGCGGCAATGGTATTTCAGAATTTACTGTTGATGCCAATGGTGCGGTTACTGCACAAACTGTAAATCACAATACTGCAAGCTCAACGATTAAAGTTGTTTACGCTAAGACACCAGAAGTTCCAGTACCTGCTAATGGTTCGATTATTTACATTGATGATACAACTGGTAACCAACTTGAAAATGCAACGTTTGGTGGTAATGTTGGTCAAAAGATTAATTACACTACGGCTGATCGAATTGCTAATTATGAAGGCCGAGGCTACAAGCTAGTATCCAATAACTTCAAGGATGGTAATGAATCATTTACGAATGGTGAAAACAAGTTTGAAGTTCACTTAACTCACGATATGACTACTAAGGATGTTACTAAGACCGTAACGCGTGATGTAACATACGTTTACGAAGATGGTAGTCAAGCAGATACGCCGGTTAACCAAAGCTTTACTTTCAACGGTAAGACGGTAACTGACCGTGTAACTGGTGCTGAAAAGACAAGTTGGGATACTAACGATCATAACTTCGATGCAACTAAGTCAATTGATACTACTAATTACCGAATTGTTGGTATCAGTAAGACAAATACTACTGCGAACGTTGACAATACTAATGGTGTAGTAGCAAGCGTAACAATTACGCCAACTAGTCAAAACAGCTCAGTAGTAATTACATTGGCTAAGAAGGTAACGCCGCCAACACCTGTAAAGCAAGGGACGATTGAGGTTATCTACCATGACACAACAGATAACGTTGATATTCCAGGTTATGGTCAACCTCAAACAAAGGAAGATCAAGGAACAGCCTTTAGCTACAATCCAAATGCTAAGGACTTGCCAGCTCTTGAAAACAAGGGTTATGTCCTTGATGGTGAATTGCCAACTATTCCAACTGAATACACTGATGGCAATCAACGGGTAGTAATTAATGTTAAGCATGTTACGCGTCCTGTAACGCCAGAAAATCCTGCTAACCCAACTGATCCTGTTGATCCACAACATCCACAAACGCCAACTCCAAGTAATCCAAACTTATCTAAGACTGATCTTGAAAAGACGATTACACGGACTGTTCAGTACCAATACGCTGACGGAACAAAGGCACATGCTGATGTTGTTCAAACCGTAAACTTTACTGGTGAAGGAACAATTGACTTAGTAACTGGTAACCTTGTCACAGTTGATAAAGATGGTAACATTCTTAACCAACGTGGTAAGATCACTTGGAATCATGACTCACAAGACTTTGCTAATGTAGCTGCAATTAACCATGATGGTTACTATGTATCAAACGTTAGCGAAAATGGAACTGCTGCTAAGGTTGATGGTACGGCAGTTGCTAGTGAAACAGTAACTCCAACTAGTCAAAATAGTACGATTGTTATTACTTTGACTAAGACCCCAGAAGTTCCAGTACCCGCTAATGGTTCAATTACTTACATCGATGACACAACTGGTAACGTTCTAGCCTCAGCAACATTTAATGGTAATGTTGGTCAAAAGATTAACTACACTACAGCTGATAAGATTGCTAATTACGTAAGTCAAGGTTACAACTTAGTATCAAACAACTTTAATGATGGTAACGAAACCTTCGCAAAGGATGGCAACGTCTTTGAAGTTCACCTTGTTCACGCAACTACGCCAATTACTCCTGAAAACCCAGGAAAGCCAGGGCAAGAAGTTCCAAATCCAAATGATCCAGAACATCCACACAAGATCCCGGCTAACTTTGTTCCACAAACATTGACTAACACTGTAACGCGTGATGTAACATACGTTTACGAAGATGGTAGTCAAGCAGAGGCACCGGTTCATCAAACATTTACCTTTACTGGTAACGGTGTGGTCGACCTTGTAACTGGTCAATTAGTAACAGTTGAAAATGGTAAGATTACTGGTGCGGGTCATATTACTTGGAACGCTGAAAACCATGACTTTGATGCAACTAAAGCTATTGATACAACTCAATACAACATTGTTAAAGTGGGTGAAAACAACACCACTGCTAATGTTGATATGAATAATGGGATTGTAGCTGGTGAAACGATTACGCCAACTAGTCAAAATAGCTCAGTAGTAATTACATTAGCTAAGAAGCCAGTAACACCTACGCCAGTTCAAAAGGGTACCGTAATTGTTAACTATGTTGATAAGACAACGGGCAAGACCCTTGAAATGGCAACTTCAACTGGTAATGAAGGTTCAAATGTAGATTACAGCACGAAGGATACGATTACTAAGTACACTAACCAAGGTTACGAACTTGAACATGATGGTTATCCAACAGGGACGGTAACTTACACGAATGGTACAGTTACTTACGAAGTTGACCTTGTTCACGGAACTGTTCCGGTAAATCCAGATCAACCAGGTCCAAAGACACCTAATACACCAATTAATCCAGATAACCCAGATGGTCCTAAGTATCCAGATGGTACCCAACCAGAACAATTAACTAAGACCATTACCCGGACGATTAATTACGTTGGTGACGGCCTCAATATTCCATCAGTTGAAAAGAGCCTTACTTTTGTAGCTAATGGAGTACTTGATAAGGTTACTGGTCAATGGGTAACTGTTGATAAGGACGGCAAGATCACTGGCAATGCTAATGGTATGACTTGGACAGTTAAGGATGGGGACGCTGATGAAGGTTCCTTTGATGAAGTAGCAGGACCTCAGACTGAGGGTTACCACATTACTAACATCGCTGCTTCAAACGAAGACTTGAGTGACATTAATAGTAGTACAGGTACAGTTGCTGGTAAGACAATCAACCATACTAATGGCAACATTGTAATTACCATTAACTACGCTAAGAACCCAGTAACACCAACTCCTACACCAGCTGATCAAACAGTTGTTGGTAAGCAAATTGTGCACTATGTTGATGGTGATAACAATAATGCTAAGTTATTAGATGACAATACTAATGACACGTTTGTATTTACTAAGTCTGGTGAAACTGGTACTTGGAATGCTGATAGTCATAAGTACGCAAATGCTAATGCCCCAGTAATTGATGGTTACGTTGCGGAACAAAAGACTTATGAAGGTCAAACGGCGACTCCAGGAGATGCTGATAAGGAAATTACCATTGTTTACCACAAGATTGGTAAGATTATTCCAGTTGACCCATCAGGAAACCCAATTCCAGATGCTCCAACACCTAGTTATCACAATGACCCAACTGATCCTACGAAGGTAACGCCAAATGAACCTACGCCAACTGTTCCTGGCTGGACAACTAATGTACCAAATGTAACGCCTGATACACCAACTGGCGACACAAAGGTACCTTACACCAAACCAATACCAACGCAAGACAAGGGTTCAATCACAATTACTGTTCATGACGTCACTGATAATACTGATTTACCAGAATACGGTAAGACGAGTGGTAGTCAAAACGTCGGTACTGAATTCAGCTATGACAAGACTGGTACGTTTACTTCGCTTACTAATAAGGGTTACAAGATTGTTAACCCAGATGTAACAATCCCAACTGGTATTACGAAGGGTGATCAAAACATTGTAATTTACGTTGAACACACAACGACACCAATTACACCTGAAAACCCAGGAAAGCCAGGACAACCAATTAACCCTAATGATCCAACTGGTCCACAATACCCAGATGGTTCTGACCAAGTAACGAAGAACGTAACACGGACTATTACTTACGTTGACAATAACGGTAATAAACTTCATGACTCAGTTGAACAAACTGCACACTTTACTGGTACTGGAGTTATCGATAACGTTACTGGTAAATGGGTAACCCCAATTACTTGGAATGGAAATGGCGACTTAAGCGGTCAAAATACCCCAGTAATTGATGGATACCATGTAACCAATGTTAGTCGTGATGGCGATGGTAACAATGTTGCTAAGGTTACAGTTAACCATGGCGACAGTGATTACACAGTTGTTGTTACCTACACGCCAAACGGTAAGATTGTGCCAGTTGATCCATTAGGAAACCCAATTCCAGATGCCCCAACTCCACAATACCCAACTGATCCAAGCGACCCAGCCAAGGTTACACCAGATGAACCAGTTCCAAGTATTCCTGGATTCACTCCAGAAGTACCAACTGTAACTCCAACTAATCCTGGAAAAGATACACCGGTAGTTTATACACCTGATACGCCAGTTACCCCAGTTACAGTTCAAGGTAAGGTAACATATGTTGACGATACAACTGGTCAAACGATCTCTACTGATAACTTCAGTGGTAAGGTTGGCGATAAGATCACTTACACTACCGCAGATAAGATTAGTGAACTTGAAGGTCAAGGTTATGAATTAGTATCTAATAACTTTAAGGATGGTAATGAAACCTTTACGAATGGTGAAAACAGTTTCGTTGTTCATTTGAAGCATGCAGAAACGATTGTTACTCCAGAAAAACCACATGATAGTGGCGAAGAGAGTTACACCACTCAAAAGACAACAACCTTTATTGTTCATTACGTTGGTGCCGGAGATAAGACTCCTGCTGATCGTGTTGAGACAATTCAATGGCATCGTGAAGTTACAGTAGATAGTGTCAGTGGAAAGGTAATTAGCACAACACCATGGGCAACTGATGGTAGTTACACTGGTGCAAATACCCCGGTAATTGATGGCTTCCATGCAGATAAGGCAGTTGTTAATGCTCCGCAAGCTGATCCAGACAAGGATGTTGTCGAAACGGTTACTTACGCACCAAATGGTCACATTATCCCTGTTGATAAGAATGGCACACCAATTCCAGGTGCTGACCAACCAGTTTACCCAACCGACCCAACAGATCCTACTAAGGTCGTACCAAACGAACCAGTGCCAACTGTTCCTGGATATACTCCAGAACGTGAGACTGTAACGCCAGTTGATCCTGGTACTGATACGCCAGTGGTATACGATCGTGGAAATACACCTGTTACTCCAGAAACACCAACTACTACCCCAACAACTCCTGGAGATGATACGCCAAGCAATGAAACTCCAGTAACTCCAGAAGTTCCGGTTGATAACGGTGGTGAAGAAAGTAATGATGAAGTAACACCAACGCCACAAACTCCAGAAAGCCCAGTTGATAATGGTTCTGTAAATCCTGCAGCACCACAACCAACTGCTGCTAAGCAAACTAATGCTCAGCAACCGGCTGCAACTACCAAGGCTGAAGCTAAGAAGTTGCCACAAACTGGTAATGTGGATGCTAATAGTGCTGAAATTCTAGGACTTGCTGCGCTTGGTTTAACTGGTCTTGTTGGATTAGGAAAGAAACGTCGCAAAGAAGACTAAAAATATGTTCAGACAGTAATGATGCAACAAGTTGAGTTAATTGCTATGACTTAACAACTATGTGAGGCGCAAGCAACTTGCTGCATTAATAAAAGAAGCTCTACAGTTTTAACTGTAGGGCTTTTTTTGTGTATAATCGTAAAAAGTTTATCGTTAGCTAAGATAATTATCTTATTGCGGAACTATTGTAAATTAAAAAATTATTGGGTGGTATGAGAAAAAATAGTTAAAAGCCGGGATTGAAGCCCATTATATTGCACTAGATATGAAATGGTTTTCATGTTTGCTAAATTTATTTTCATTAATTTAACATAAAATAATTTAAAGTTAATTATTGAGCTATCAGTATTTAAACGTTAAAATTGTTAACGGATGATAACTTAATTTTCGGCAATTGAGTTGTAATTTTAAGAATAAGTTTTATATTTAAAAGGTGAAAATAAGTTGCGATGCATGTTTGGACACCTAATAATTTAGCTTATCCATTGATTAAGGGGGATATAGAAAAATGCTATCTCATAAAAACCTTCAAGAACAAATTAAGAAAAATGAACCAACTAAGCAACGGTTTGCGATTAAAAAGCTAAGCGTTGGGGTTGCTTCTGTATTGTTAGGTGTTACTTTTGCCAGTACCGCCTCTGCTGATACAACTGATGCAAATTCAACATCTAATTCCGGAAGTGCTAGTGCGGAACAAACTGATCATAACCTTGTTGTTTCTTCTGCTAGCACTGCAACGATGAAGCAGGCAGCGGCCGCTAATGCTGCACAAAATGCTTCTGCCGCTGTTATCAATCCCGCTGGTAATATTGATACATCAGTCGCTAACGATTATGAAGCTGCTGTTAATAGCGCTGCCTCTGCGGCAATGAGTAGTGCAACGTCTGCAATTGTTAATAACACTTCTGCTAGTGCTGCTAATCAGCAATCAGCAGCTGTTGCATCAAATAATACAAGCAGTGCACCGCAAAACAATAGTGATGCAAAAGTCGCTCAAACTCCAAAGACTGAAACATTTATCCCTATAACGACCCCATCAGCTGAACATGCAATTGGTGTCCAAGGGTTAACTGCACAAAAAGTCGCTGCAACTCCAACGGTAAATGAAAATATTAATCAGACTTATAAAATCACCGTTAAGGCTGTTGATGTAACAACTGGTGCAGCTCCAGTTACCTCATCATATATTTTTAACTACAATTTTAAAAATGGTATTTTTAATGGAGAAGGTAAGACAGGTACTAGTCTATATTCGTTTGGGATGGCACCAACGGGTTACAAGTTATTAAATCCTGAAGTCCTTGATGAAAACTTTTCGATGAATGGTAATATGGCCCGGATTAAAGATAAGGATGTTGATATTACCCTTCGGTATGCCCGTATTTCCCCAATCCTAGTTCGTTATATTGATGAAGATACAGGAGAAGTGCTCTCAACTTCATCTGTTGGTGCAAATGCTTCCACTACAGCTAGTTATGCTTATAATCATGGCGATAACAAGGATATTGGTCCATCGAAGTTTCTTCTTCAAGCCATCGATATTCCTGGGTATCGGTTAGACGATCAGGCAACTTTTATTGATACTTATAACAATGTTCAATCTAAAGGAAATCTAAATTATCAAGTTCATACCTTTAAGTATAAGAAGATTATGGATAATCCTAACCCTAAGGACAGTCAAAAGGGATCAGGTGCCCAATATGGTGAATATTTTGGCCCAGCGTGGGATACGATTGATCCTGCTGATGTATTTAACGTTTCAGGAGTTAAGGGGTTAACTTATGAACATGATAATGGTGATATTGAAGCTAAGATTGATAACCTTGTTAAGAAGTATCATAATCAAGGTTACACTTACATGGGAACCTTTAATTACCACAAGAATACTGACTACTACAACTGGAATGAGGGAAGCACATCTCTTAACCTAATTCCAAACAAGCCAGTGACTGTTAAATTTATTGACGAGCAGGGGAACAAGCTTGCTGATGACCAAGTGATTGCCTTCAATAAAAACAATCCAGACCAAACTAATGATGGGATTAATGCAACAAAGCATTGGTACTCTGCCGGTGAATGGAGTACAACGCCAAAGACCTTTGATGGTTACACTTTACGGACAACCTATGGCGCGGATCACGGTCAATTTACTCCATATAATTATGTTGTAACTTATGAGTACGCTAAGGATGCCACTGCGCAGGTCAAGTACATCGATGATACGACTAATACTCAACTTAAAGCTGATGATCTTAAGGGATATGTTGGCGACCCAATTGACTACTCAACTAAGGATTCAATTGCTAATTTTGAAGGTCAAGGTTACAAATTAGTATCAGATGGTTTTACCGCGGGTGCTAAATACGCTGATGGTGCGAACGTCTTTGAAGTGCACTTCAAGCATGGGCAACAACCGGTTAACCCTGATCATCCAGACAAAAATGTTGATCCATCCAACTACCTTAAAGATGTTAAAGCAACTGTTCATTATGTTGGCGCGGGCGATAAGACACCAGCCGATAATGTTCAAACATCACAGTGGAGTCGGACAGTTACAATTGATACCGTTACCCATGAACTTGTTACGGATGGAGAATACGATACAGATTGGTCAATTGTTCCTGGTCAAAAGACGGAATATGATCAAGTAGCTACTCCAGTAATCGATGGGTTCCATGCTGATCGGGCAATTGTTCCTGCAACAGCTGTTACGCAAGATGACATTGAAACAACTGTTACTTATGCTCCAAATGGAAAGATTATTCCGGTTGACCCAAGCGGCAAGCCAATTCCAAATGTCCCAACTCCACAATATCCGACTGAACCAACTGATCCTACAGCAGTAACGCCAGATGAACCAGTTCCAGATATTCCAGGATGGGTTCCAAGTCAACC
The DNA here is from genome assembly GCF_002254085.1 of Limosilactobacillus reuteri. Classification (GTDB taxonomy): domain Bacteria; phylum Bacillota; class Bacilli; order Lactobacillales; family Lactobacillaceae; genus Limosilactobacillus; species Limosilactobacillus reuteri_K. The sequence continues at coordinate 45,389 of NZ_NGPY01000005.1, forward strand.
AACAGTAACCCCAACTGATCCTGGTAAGGACACTCCAGTTACTTACAACCAGATTCAAAAGGCGGACTTAACAATCGTGGATCAGGATAACAATAACCAACAAATTATTGTTGCAGGCATCACGACTAAGTTCAACGCTGATGGAATTGAAAATACCAAGATTGGTTTTACTGGCTATGGTGATTCAATCAATGCGCTTGAAAGTCTTGGCTATGAATACGTTAGTTCAGACTTTAATGTCGAGCAGACTTTTGATAACGACGGTAATAACGATCAACACTTTATTATTGTGATGAAGCATGGTACTGAACCAGTCAATCCAGAACATCCAGGGGCTGGTTACAACAGGACCGATTTACAAAAAGAAGTTACGCGGACAATCAACTATGTAAATGCTAAGACTGGTGCGCAAGTAGCCGATCCGATTAATCAAACGGTTAACTTTACTGCTCAAGGGACAGTTGATAAAGTTACAGGCAAATTGGTCACAGGTGAAGATGGGAAGATTACAGGCCCTGGCGAGTTAACTTGGACATCAGCTCAAGATGTCAAGGGGGTTGAATCGCCAAGTATTGCTCGAATGCATGTGGTTTCCGTTAGTCGAGATGCTGACGGTAATGATGTCAAGAGTGTGGCATTGAACCATGGGGATGAGAGTTACACTGTTACTGTTAGTTATGAAGATAACGGAACAGTCGAGCAAAATGCGCAAAACATTCCAGCATCCCAGACGATTAAGTTTGTTGACGAAAATGGCAACACGCTTCATGAAAATAATGTTCAAACCAGTGAATTTATCCAGACGGCGGATATTGTTGATGCGGTAACCGGGGATGTAATTACTAAAGGTTCATGGAATAAAACTAGCCACAAGTTCGGCACAATTAACGTTCCAGTAATTGATGGCTACGTTGCTGAAGTTACAACTGCCGGTGGATTGACAGCAACTACTGATAATCCAAACGTTGTGACGGAAGTAGTTTACAAGAAGGCTGGTAAGATTATTCCAGTTGATCCGAGTGGTAAGCCAATTCCGAATGTCCCAACCCCAAGTTACCCAACCGATCCGACAGATCCAACGAAGGTAACACCAGATGAACCAGTACCAACAATTCCTGGTTACACCCCAAGTGTTCCAACAGTAACTCCAGATAAGCCAACTGAAGATACGCCAGTTGTTTACAACCAAGTACAAAAGGCTGACTCGACAATTGTTGATCAAGATAGCAACAATCAACAAATTATTGTTGACGGTGTTACTACTAAGTTCAATGCCGATGGTATCAAGGATGAAAATATTGTCTTCATTGGTACTGAAGCTGCTCAGGCTGCCCTTGAAGGTCGCGGTTACGAATTTGTAAGTTCAAACTTCACTAGTGGCACTAAGTTCGATGATGACGCCAACACGGACCAACACTTCGTAATTGTTATGAAGCATGGTACAACGACCTTCAAACCGGATAAACCAGGTACACCGGGTGAACCAATTAACCCTAACTACCCAGACGGACCGAAGGTAACTAATGAAGATGTTGATTACCTTAAGGATGTTAAGTTTACTGTCCACTATGTTGATGCGGGAAATAATAACCCAGCTGACAACGTGCAGAACGCACAATGGACTCGTTCTATTACGGTTGACAATGTGACTGGTAAGATTATCAGCTCAACAGCATGGGTAAGTAATAAGACGAATTACAGTAATGTTCCAACACCGGTTGTTTCTGGATACCATGCTGATCGAACTCAAGTAAATGGACAAACTGTAACGATGGAAGATCAAGAAGCTACAGTTACTTATGTACCAAACGGCAAGATTATTCCGGTTGATCCAAATGGCACTCCAATTCCGGATGCTCCAACACCACAATACCCAACCGATCCAACGGATCCAACCAAGGTTACTCCAGACGAACCAGTACCAACAATTCCAGGCTACAAGCCGGAAGTACCAACGGTAAAACCGACTGATCCAGGTGTTGATACACTCGTTAAGTACACGCCAGATACAGTAAATCCCAAGCCAGCAGTTGATCAAATTGCGATTGTTAACTATGTTGACCAAGATAATAACAACGTTCAAATCGCAACTTCCGGTAACCTGACTGGTAAGGAGGGTACTGTAATTGACTACAGTACGGCTAACCAAATTAAGGAATTGGAAGCAAAAGGTTATGTTCTTGTAACTGATGGTTTCCCAGCTGGAGCAACCTTTGATGATAATGCAGACCAAAACCAAGTCTTTACTGTTGTCTTGAAGCATGGTCATGCTCCGGTAGGACCAAACAATCCACATGAACCTGGTACACCAGTAAACCCTGATGAACCAAATGGTCCAAAGTGGCCTGCTAAGGACACTTACACGAAGGAATACACTTCAACGGTTCACTTCGTGGACAATAACGGGAACAAGATGCGTGATGACGATGTACAAACTTCAACTTGGACTCGGACATTAATTATCGATAAGGTAACTGGTCAAATCATTAACCCTGACGAAGAATGGACTGCTGATAAAGCCAGCTATAATGAAGTTAAGGTTCCAGTAATCAATGGTTACGTTGTAGATAAGGCAAATGTTCCAGCTAAGGAAACTGTTCAACGGAATATTGAAGATACGGTTACTTACACTAAGGTTGGAAACATTGTACCGGTTGATCCAAGCGGCAACCCAATTCCAAATGTTCCAGCTGTGCCATACACCAATGACCCAACTGATCCAACTAAGGTTGTACCAAATGAACCAGTGCCTTCAGTTCCTGGAATGACACCAAACGTTCCAACGGTAACGCCAGCGCACCCAACTGTTGATACGCCAGTCGTTTACACGACGCCAACACCAGTAACTCCTGAGACGCCAGTAACACCACAACCAGATGAACCGGCAACTCCTCAAACTTCTGCTGCACCACAAGCAGAGACGCCAGCCCCAGCAAAGGCAGTGCCAGCTACCCCTGTTAAGCAAGAAGCTAAGGAGTTACCACAAACTGGTAATGAAAACAATTCAGCTACTGCCCTTGGATTAGCTGCATTAGGCTTAACTGGTTTATTGGCTGCAGGAAAGAAACGACGCAAAGGAGATTAGTATAATTCTTTGAAGTGTCAAAGATAAGTTATGCGGAGAGTTGTGGTTAATTTGAAGATGGTTTATTGCAATGACTTAACACATAATGCAATGGATAGTGGCTTAACAGATTCATAGCAACAAACTCGACGCATAAAGGGATAGCAAGCAGAAATGTTTGTTATCTCTTTTTTTAATGAAACTTTAATATATTTTTATGAAAAGGCTTTCTTTTAATGTAATTGAGAATGAAATATTTATTAAATAAGAGATTTGATTAACATTAAAATGTCATTAGAAATATAATTGACTTTTAATTCTGAGTCGATTAAACTAACAACAATCATTAATCAAAAATAAATTATAAGGAGGCGTTAATGATGGAAAATCAAGTTAGCAATTCTAAAGCTAATGCAACTTATCAAAATTCATCGAAAGTCAAGGAAGTGGCTTACCGAATTTTTGCGGCGGTGGCTAATGCTATTTTGGTCGTTCTAGGAGGCGGACTATTAACCCAAACAATTGGTAACTTGACAGGTATTCATGTTCTTACCTTAATTGGTGGGGAAGCCCAAGCATTATTAGCGCCTGCTATTGGAGTTGCGGTTGCTTCACAAATGAATACGAATACCTTAGTTACATTTGCATCAATGGTAGCAGCCACTGTTGGTTCAAATGGGGTTCATTTTACTGATACGGCCCTTAAAGGCATGACTGCAACTGGGCAAGCAACTGTAGCGGCAGCCGGAGCGCCAGTTTTTACTACTGGGCAACCTGTTTCTGCTGTTTTGGCGGCGATCGTTGCAGTTCTCGTCGGCAAGTACTTAACGGGGAAGACACCGCTTGATATGGTGCTTGTCCCATTTGGTGCGCTAGCCGTGGGAATCGGTTTTGGCCTAGTAGTTGCGGCAGTTGTTACGCCGGCGCTTCTTGCTGTATCTGCCTACATTGCGCATACGATGCAAGTTTCACCAGTTTTAGGATCAATGGTAATTTCCGTTGTGTGGGCCCTATTTCTGATGACGCCTGCCTCTTCTGCAGCCTTGGCCGTTGCGTTGATGCTTGATCCGATCTCTTCGGCAGCTGCTTTGATTGGGACTACTGCTCAATTTGTTGGCTTTACTGCGATGTCATTTCGGCAAAATAACCTTGGCGCAAATATCGCCCAAGGACTTGTTACACCTAAAGTTCAATTTCCTAATCTCCTCATCAATCCTTATCTCTTGGTCCCAACGGTTGTTTCAGCAGCGGTTTGTGCACCAATCGCAACAGTTCTGTTTGATTTCCGTTCAACATCGACATTAGGAGGATTGGGACTAAACTCCTTGATTGCACCAATCGCTTACTTATCACGTGGCTGGTCTCAGTTCAGCACCTACATGGTTTTCGGTGTGGTAGTACCCGCTGTCTTGTCAATTGCTCTTTACCTTGTCCTTAAGCGCGCTGGATTCATTGGTGAAAAGCAATTACATCTTGAGTTAGTTTAGAAATACCGGTCAAAGAAAAAGCTGTTTGTCTATTGAAAATTGTAAAATAGGCAGACAGTTTTTTGATTGATAAAACATCCTAACAACTGCTATTGTTGTGGTTAGGGAATGTGATACAATAGACAGTGAATGTAAATTATAGATGGTAACTATCTATGATTAACGGCACGGAACGAAGCCCAAGATTAAGGCCTGCTTAAAGTAAAGCACCATTAATCGGTAAAAGAGTTCAGTTTTATATGAAGGAGTTTTTATACTATGATCCAAACAATTGATTTGAAAAAAGGTATGGTTTTTGAACGTGACGGTAAGTTATTAAAGGTTCTTCAAATCAACCACCACAAGCCTGGTAAGGGTAACACTTTAATGCAAATGGACATCCAAGACCTCCGTTCAGGTTCAATTGTCCACACTACTATGCGTCCATCTGAAAAGGTTGAACAAGTTAATGTTGACAAGCGTTCTGCTCAATACCTTTATGACGAAGGTGACTCAGCCGTATTTATGGACCTTGAAAGCTACGAACAATACAGTTTAAACCATGACTTGCTTGGTGACGACAAGAACTACCTTGTTGAAAACATGAAGGTTATCTTAAACTTTGTTAACGGCGACATCATTGGGGTTGAATTACCAACCACTGTTGAATTAACTGTTGCTGAAACTGAACCAATGATTAAGGGTGCTACTATCGATGGTGGTGGTAAGCCTGCTACGATGGAAACTGGTTTAGTTGTTAACGTTCCTGCATTTATTAAGAACGGTGACAAGTTAATCATCAACACAACTGATGGTAGCTACAAGTCACGGGCTTAATTAAAATTGAAGTGGGAAATACCCCCCCTCGACAAGGGGGTGGGCTAAGCTAGGGCGATGATTAGCACGGCACGGGCTGATTATCGTTCGTACTTAGACTCGAGCCTTGTGGTTATTTTCCACGTTATCTTTCTATTGTTCACAAAAGCAGTTGAGGCTGGAAGAAAACAAAAGTTTTCTCCAGCCTCATTTTTTATGGGAGTATTAATATGAATAAGAAAATAGGATTTTTAATGGTCACGGGAATGGGCCTATTGCTGGCTGGTTGTGGAAATCAGGCTAACAATAAAGCGACTAATTCTTCATCTGCATCAAGCAGTAGTTTATTAGTGGCTAAAAGTAATGTGAAAGTTAATAGTGATAATATGAGTCCCCAAGAAGCTGTCAGTTTGATTAGTACGTATTGCGGCCTTCGTTATGGTGGAAATTGGGCTGCTATGGCTAAAGAAGCGCAAAGAGAGGGATTACAGGTAAATCTTTACCCGAGTTCTAAATACCAATTAAGTGATGGCGGGCAAGGAGTAGCTTACGATGTAACTGCTGGTGGAAAGTCACAGGGCCTGGTTTATACTGTTAATAACGATGATGTAAATATCTACCAAAACGTCAAGGAGAATCAAAAAAGTACCAAACTTGCTACGATCTCAAAGTCGGAAATGGCTAATTATGTTAATCAAGAAGGTCAAGGGAAGCTCGTTAATGACCTAGCTGCTAAGGCGCAGGTAGTTGATAAGCGTAGTAGTGATAGCAATTCCTCAGTAAGCACCAGTAATTCTGGCAATGATCATAAGTATGGCCGCATTGGTACTATTGATGTTCCGAGCGAAATGCAGGGAACATGGTATTCGGCAGATAATGATGCTGATTCAACCATGACTTTTGGACCTCATTCTTACACATACAGTTATGATGACGATAGCGGAACTACTCAGCTTTACAAGCAGGATCCGCAATTTGGTGAAGATGAAGATAACTATACTAACGAAGATGTTCAAAAAGCAACCAAGAACTGGGGAAAAGTGAGCTATCTAAATATTGATGGCGAACGTTGGTTAAATGTTCGCGGTTGGACCCAAAGTGCTGGCGATGGTGAGTCATATGCGGTGAAGACAGAAACCATTGATGGTAAGCAAGCTAAAGTCTTAGTTGTTGGCGGTGGCGCTGAAAACTGGGTAGATGCTGTTTATTACCAATCAAAGGATATGGCGCAACAGAACGCTGATAAGAAGTTTGACGACCTTCATTACCGATAAAAAGAAAAACACGGCTGTAAATTTTTCAGTCGTGCTTTTTTGATGATTAGTTAATTAATTTTCTTCACTATTGAGATTAGTTATAACTTGTTCATTCTCTAGTTGTCGTTTTGCCCGCAGATCCGCGTATTCCCGTTTCAAAAGTTCATTGCTAGAGATAATTTTAACGGGAGAGACCTTCGACTCAAATAGTACAGTTGTGGTATTCGCAGGCGCCTCAAGAGTAGCTGCTGATACTCGGTGGTTGATTAAGAATAAACCGCACAGCAGAGAAGCAACAAGAATAACAAAGCGCTTGCCAATCGGTGAGTTAGTAGTACTTTGGAATTTCATAATAAGTCCCTCCTCAAATTAAAATTTATATTGGGTGATTGCAACATATATTATCGATCTTTAAGACAATAGGGAAGAGAATTATCTTAGTTGCTATCAAATATTAACCACTTTCAACTCTTCTTAATCAAATGAACATAGAAAATTAAAACAGCTAATTAATTTTCAACAAGCCAATTGGGAAAGGACTCGCTTAAGCTATTATAAGTATCTTGGAATCGATGAGTAATCCAAGGGTCAACGATATAACGTTTTTCTTTTCCCGGGGTATCCTCAAAGATTCCGTGAACCTTATTTTCTAACCCAGCTGGCGCCATATTTTTTGCATCTCGGACATTCATCTGATCCATTGCGATAATATAATCGGCGTCATAATAGTCACTGTCGCGCAATCATTCCGTCGTCTTTAATGTGATATTTATCAAGAATAGCTTTTGTTCGACTATCAGCAGGTGGACCTTCTGCAATGTTACTTGTGCCGGCTAAGCCAACAGTAATTTGATCAGCAACACCAGCTTCTGCAACTATTTTTTTGAACATCGCTTCCGCCATTGGTGAGCGGCAAATATTACCGAGGCAAGCAAAAATTACTTTCATAAAAAGGCTGTTAAAAAACAAAAACGTTTTTCAACAACCTTAAACTAGTAAAATTGAAATATTTATTGAATCAGCCAACCAAGAGGCCATGAGAACCACTCAAAGGCCTTATCAATCTTGCCTTGGTTGATTTTTTTATTGGTTGCTAACACTTGGAAAGTTACTTTTTCCTCTTTGAAAAGTTTTGGAGTTGGGAAAAAGCCATTGCGCCGATAAAACTTAAGTCGTCGTAACCGTTGCTGATTATTTGCCGCCTGAGGATTGGGTTGCTCAACATCCAGGGCAAGTGAATCTTCAGGGTAAAGGCTACGAAGCTCATTAATAATCCGTGTCCCATATCCTTGAGAACGGATTTGATCATTAACTGCGAGATATAAAATATAATGCATACCGTGACTGTGAATAACATAAGCAAACCCAACAAACTGTTCCTGGTCATAGAAGGCCATGAAGTCAGCGCGTTGATACTTACTCTTGATGAGCAACCACGTCCACGGTTCTCGCTCATATTTCGGAAATGCGCGCATATATAATTGTTTAACTTGTTTATATTCTTTTAAACTCAACCTCACGGGCTGTATGTCTAAATCCAAATAATATCACTCCTTGTAATTAAATATTTTACCAGAAAAGGATTAAATAGACAATTTGAAATCAAACATTTGTTCTGATATAGTAATACAGTATTTTAAGAAAGGGATGAGAGGATGGATAAAATTATTACGTTGACCCGCCAACAGCGAGAAACTATTTTACAACATTTAACGGCCAATCAGGTTCAGGCTTTGAGTGAGTTTACCTGTTATGCGATGTTCATACCCATCACTATCTTAAACAGACTGATTGGGAGTTTCAGGGAATGGTAATTGACCCGTGGTATCAGCGGCAACATGACCACCCTGGCGACAATCTTTATTGTGATTGTGGTCGGCGTTTAAAAAATCAATTTATCTTACGTTCTCGTACAAGTGGTCGTCAGTTATCTCTAGGCATTTCTCATTTTTAGCAGCATGCTAGCATTCCTCAAAAGATTGCTAGAGAGATTCAGGCCGGAATTAATGAGATTAATCTGTACATGGATAGCATCCTTTTGGCTTATCAATCTGGTTATCTGTTTCCACAAAAGAAATTTCAGTTTGTTGTTGTTCATCAAGGATTTAAAAACCACGAAGGAACGATCCTTTACCAGCGATGTAACTTATTTAGTCGAGTTGACCTCCCGCTCCACCAACGCGATTATCAAGATCTGCAAACTTTATATCACCAATTAAAGCAAGGAGTTACTCACCGTCTTACCAAAAAAAGAGATTAAGAAATTACGAGTCGATATTGCGACAGATTGGCGTCAAGTTGACCAGCAGATTACAATGTTTAATTACCTCCTCCGTCAACACGGCCTTACCGTTCAAGACCTTCACCGGGTTAAGAGTAATTCAATTAACTATGCTTTGCAACGACGAAAGACACGGTTCTTTATTAGTGATTATAAACAGTTACTAGCTCTAACCTTAACCAAGGCGCGAAGTCAATTAGCAATAAAACTTCGCCAACTATCTTTCTATGTTCAAACATGTGAAGAGGTCTCAGCAGCAAAAATTTTGTGTGAACAAGCAATTCAAATTCTCCTCGCTCATAAGACAACAAGTGGCCATTTGAACTTTTGTGAGATAAAAGGAGGTAAAAAGTTTACTGAAAAATTAATGATCAATAATTAATATTGTGTATTTTATTTTCCCCTGAAATGTCAATTTAAATTAGAAAAAAGGTGAAAGTTGTTCTTCTGTGACATGACTCAAGAATACTTCTAATGGTGTACGATAATTAAGAGATTTTCGTGGGATATTGTTGCGACGATGTGATAC